>JAJEDD010000001.1 GCA_022821685.1 Acidimicrobiia bacterium | reverse complement strand
TGGTGGCAGCAGAAGACCCCGCAACCGTGTCTGCTTCGGCAAGCGGCCGGGGTTGCGCCCTTCTTGGATCCAGGTTCGACGCAAGCGCAACCACAGCCCGGGCTGTGGACGGGCTCACCGCCTGAGCACGCGTCACCGCCTGAGCACGCGTCACCGCCTACACAGCTCGACAGGCACGGCTCTCAACAACGCTGCCAACCCGAGCGCGTGTCTCTGAACTTGATCCGGCCGGTAGCACCGCCGGATGGCAAGCATGATCCGGTTGGCGCAGATGGGTCATTGGGCGCCCCCGGGGACGCTGCGCGTGCTTGCCGCGGTTGCATCGGGCTCAGCTCCTCGGATAGACAATGGCCTCGGCGCCGCCTCGCGCGGCACGGAGCAGCCCATGAGCAAACGGCCACGCAACTGCACATCTGACTACGAGAAGCTTCTCATCGCTGCAGAACGAAAGGGTGGATCGTCACGAAGCGCAAGGCTCATTATCAGGCGTTGTGACCGTTCGAGTGCAAGTGTCGGGTGACCGTGTCGGCTACCCCGTCCAACCAGGGGGCGCTCAGAAGCGCACGGGCGGACTTCAATCGCTGCAAGAGCAAGGAGGATTCATGACGGGGGAGACCCATCACGTTGCGGTGAGCGTTGCGGGCACGCTCAGCTGCGTTGACAGTAGCGGTGTGCGCCCCATGACCGACGCGGAGTTCAGCGATGTGATCTGGTCGATGGCCGACCACCTTGATGACGAAGCGGGCATCACGGATCCGTCGGTGTGGGGGCAGGCGTCGACGGGCGACATGAAGGTTCGCTTCTATCTGCGGGACTCTGCGGGGCTGCCGGTGCTCGACGGCACGATCAACAACATCATCGCGAGGCTGACCGACGCGGTCGGGCTGCTGTGGGCGAACAACCCCCGACCGCCGGTGGCCGAGGACGCATCAGTGAAGCTGCTAGCGGCGACTAGCCAACATCTCGACCTCGTTCCGGCCACAACATAGAGGCGCGGAATGGGGACACCGGACACGGCACCTGCGGCGGCGCAGCTGGTAGCTGACTCATTGTTGTCGGATCCCGCGGTGAACCGGTCGGGTTGCCACGCTGCCCGCCGGGATTGTACGGTTCGCACATGAACGTGGTGGCGGTGAGCGACGCGAGGAACCGGCTGGCCGAGGTGATCGAAGAGTCTCGCCGCTCCGGTGAGCCAGTGTCGGTGACAAGACGCGGCCGCCGGGTCGCGGTGATCGTCGGCTCAGAGGACTTCGACCGGCTCCTAGACAGCGCCAACGACGCCGAGGACCTCCGCGAGCTCGAAGCGGCCCGCGCGGAGGACGACTATGTGCTGTGGGAGGAGGTCAAGGCCGCGCTCGGGCTCGGGTGAACCGCTACCGCGTCGAGATCGCCCGCCGGGCGATCAAGTCGATCGCCGGGCTGCCGCCCCAAGACCAGCGCCGGATCCGAGCCGCCATCGACTTGCTGGCCCACGAGCCCAGACCCCCGGGCTGTGTCGCCCTCTCAGGCGAGGAATCCGCCTACCGGGTGCGCGTCGGCGACTACCGGATCCTCTATGAGGTCATCGACGCCCGTCTAGTCATCCAGGTGATCCGCATCGGCCACCGCCGCGATGTCTACCGACCCCGATGACCCAGCACCGCATGGGGTTCCTAGGTGTGCATTGCCAGGACGTTGTCCTTGCCGGTTAGGCGGGTGGGGGTGTTCCGGTTGAGGATCCGTGGGGCCGGTGGTGGTTGTGGTGGTGCATGAACATTTGGTGGGCTCAGGTGCGTTGGGTGTCTGATTGCCAGTCGGCGGCGTGGGCCCGTTCCGCGTTGAGGATGCGGTGGTAGCGCTCGGCTTTGCCGTTGGTTTGGGGCCGGTAGGGGCGGGTGCGCCTGGGTGGGCTTCCCCCCGAATCTTGGAGTGTTGGTTTATGCGGCTTGGGCGTTCTCGTGGTCGTTGGGGCTGGTCATGTTGTTGGCGGAGTGTGGGCATCGTGGACGTGACACAACGCCTCCCCACAGACGATGTCTCCACGATTCGGTAGGAAGCCCAAGGCTGTGTAGCTCGCGACGCAGCGGCTGGTGTGGGTGTCGAACTTCAAGACGATGACGGCTACGTCGCCGGCCTGGGCGGGCGAAGCCGGACTCAGGCAGGTGGCCGCGGGTTGGTGCCGGTCGGATGAACCGGTGACCTCACCGTCGGGACCCGCTTCGGGACCGCAGTCTGAGGAACAGCGACGCCGCAACCCCTCCTCCGATGTCGACGATGGCCAGCGCCACCGCCCACAGCGGCTGACCAGCGATCGCGACTACCGCGGCCACCACGAGTCCGCCGATAGCGATCGCCGTGGCCCGGTCTTGGCCGCGTCGCGCTAGCTCAACAGACTGGGCCAGGGCCTGTCGCTCCATGTCGCGCCGATGCTGTGAGTGAGCCATGAAATCGTTGACGATGGCGGCTCTGGCGTCGCCATCGAACTGGTTCAGCAGACCCGGCGGCGGCAACGGCCCCGCATAGTTCTCGCTGTACGCGACTTGCTGAACTTCTTGCTGTTGAACTTCCTGGGGAGGCTGCTCTGGCAGATCGTTCATTGGGCTCGGCTAGCCGCTGAACGAGCGTCGAGCACCACGCGCAGCGAGTCGCCCACACGCTGCCACGCCTGCGCGGCGGCTGCCTCATAGGATTCAAGGCTCCTGACATCAGCCACCATCAAGATGTCATCGGCGCCCCAGACATCGAACACCGAGCACGCACCGTCGAGCGCGGTAGGGGCCTCGACCCACGACAAGAGGCCCGAGACGCGACCCGATGCACACATCTCCGCCTCGGCTGGGAGGTAGGCAGCAGACACCCTCGCCCCTTCACTGATGGTTCCCAACAGCTGTCCTGTCGGAGGTGCCCCACGCTACCGCAGATGCGCGTCGACGCGCATCAGTGACTCGCAGGTCACCGCCATTCGGTCGCATCTACGCCCTGCGTCGGCCGAGCCGGACGGCAACGCGACGCAGTGTTCTGTATGTGCTCAACCTGTCCAACGGGCTCCCTCCCTGACCAGAGTGAACCTCACCGGAGCGCTCGGCGCGGTCCTTTCGCACCCAGTTGCTCAAGGTCCCCGCACCGATCCCCAACTCGCGTGCCACCTCAACAACCGGTCTGCGAGTCTCCGCGACGACCCGCACCGCACCAGCCTTGCCTGACGTCTCACGCGTGCGACCTCTCAGCACAGCACTGGGACACCCCAGCGGCCGCCTCACCCGCCCAAACGGGGACAACGTCCTGGCAAATGCACAGCTAGCCAGCGCCGACAGGTTCAGCCGCTGTCTACAATGTCAGACATGCCCGGCCTCGCTCCCCGCGAAGAGCACAGCCTCTCCGCGGTCGCGCTAGAGCAAGGCCCTGCACCGGTCGGCGCTGGCCACCACGACGAGCCCACCGAGTCTGAGCGCGTTGAGGCGGTGGAGCGCTTTCTGGCTGCTCGCGGCCGCTATCCCGGCGTGTCCGAAGAGCTTCGACGCTCTCGGCTTGCCGAGATCGAGGCGGATGCTCTCGACGGGGCTTCGGTCTCGGTGAGGCGGACAGATCCCAAGCATTCCGCCAGCATCGAACTGTAGGTGCCCGAAGACCCGGGTCCTGTTGTGGTGCTCGACGCCTGGCCGGTAATCGAGCACTACGACGGCAACGACCCCGCAGCTAGTGAAGTGAGGCACCTGCTGCGGCGACCGTACGGGCCCAGGCCGGTCATCAATGCAGTGAACTTCGCCGAGATTTGCTACAGCCTCGCAAACCGGTACGGCACCAACGCGGCCGAGCGAGAGAGCCAGACCCTACAGGCGGTGCTGCGGATAGAACCCCCAGGATCCCGTACCGCGCTGGTTGCCAGCTGGATCAAACACACCTACGAAATGTCGCTGGGCGACACGTTCGCGGCAGCCACCGCGATCCGCCACGGCGTGGAGCTTTGGACCGGCGACGCCGAGTTGTTGTGCCCGGATCGGGTGTGGGCCGTTCACGACCTGCGCCACCCCGACAAGCTCGCCACTCCCACTCCGCGCCGGCGACCGGGCCGCCTCGAACACCTCGACGAGCCTCAACTCGGCGCATTCATCGCGGCTCCGCTGGCCAGACTCCACCCGCGTCGTCTCGGCCCCGCCATCGAGCACAGCTAGCCGCCCAGATCAGTCCGGCCCGTTGTCTGAAGCCGCGGGCTTATGACATCTGGACAACCGCAGGGTCTCGGCCGCGATCCACGGGCTGCGGACGCTCCAGAGGACCGGTGAATGAGACTGTCGAGCCGCGGCTCGCGGGATGCGGCGCAGCCCGGGGGCCTGGGCTCGTGGACTCCCAGGCTCGCCCCCACCCAACAGTTGGAAGCCACAAGATCGCGTGCGCGGGTTGGGCAGCGTTGTTGAGAGCCGTGCCTGTCGAGCTGTGTAGGCGGTGACGCGTGCTCAGGCGGTGAGCCCGTCCACAGCCCGGGCTGTGGTTGCGCTTGCGTCGAACCTGGATCCAAGAAGGGCGCAACCCCGGCCGCTTGCCGAAGCAGACACGGTTGCGGGGTCTTCTGCTGCCACCA
>JAJEDD010000023.1 GCA_022821685.1 Acidimicrobiia bacterium | reverse complement strand
ATTGTCGATATCGTCGTTCACGCCGCGCACCGTCACCGTCTGCGCCGTGCCCCAGTTACCCGACGTGAACACAAGATCCACCGACGAGCCCCACGACGAGTTGCCAGTGCCGGCGACCTGTGTCCCCGCGGGCGCCGTGGCGGTGATCGTCACGCTGCTCAGCGGCTGCGAGTTCAGCTTCACCTGATAGAAGTCCGACCCGCTGGCCTCGGCGACGACTATGGGCCCGTTCGGCTCCGTGACCGTCACCCCGGCCGTATCGTCGTCGATGACCTCCACGTCCATGCTGCCAACTGTCATGGTGGTCGTGTATTTGCCGTTCGTGTCACCCTGCGTCACTGCATGGCTGATTCGCACATCGCGTTTGTCGTGCTGGTTGTCGATGTCGTCGTTCACGCCCCGCACCGTCACCGTCTGGGCCAGGTTCCAGTTCGACGGCGTGAAGGTCAGCGTCACGGTGGTCTGATTTGTTTGTGTGCCCGCGCTCAGCAGCGCCGTTGCCGGGGCGCCGCTTGTGGCCGAGACGATCACGTTCGACAGCGGCTCCGTTGCCAAGCTGATGTTGTACGTAGCCGTTCCACCGTTCTCGTTGGCTCTTGGGGTACCACCCAACTGCGAGACCGAGACGGCGGCCGTGTCGTTGTCGTTGATCGTGACCGCGACATGGTCCGGCGTGCCCGCGACCACACCCGCGGGCAGCGCCCCGAACTCCAGCACCAGCGACTCAGAGTCCTCGTCGATCCGGTCGTTCGTGGCGGTGAAGGTGAGCGTGCCGCTGTTGGACCCGCCCGCGATGGCGACGGCGCCGCTGTTGGAGAGCGTGAAGTCCGCCGCCGACGCCGTCGGCGCGCCGCTCGTGCGCATCCGCACGGGGACAGACAGGTTCGCGTCGGCGTTCCTGCTCAGCGTCACCGTGACCGTCAAAGTCCCGCCCTCGGTCACCGCCCCGCTCGCCGAGACGGACAGCGTGGCCTCGGGCTCCGTCACCTCCGCCCCCACCCGGATGATCGGCGACATGCCATAGAGCGGGTGCAGGTTCGAGTTGGGCTCCGTGTTACGAGTCAGCAAATGCTGCCCAGAGCCCTCGTCGGCTGACCCCCTCGCCACGCTAGAGGCGCCCAGCGGGTTGGGGCCGGCCTCGCAGTGGTTGCCGGTTCCCGTCCAGGTGTTGTGGGGGCTGAAATCGGTGTTGGAGATCGGATTGTGCCGATTGCCGCTCTCGTCTTTGGGATCCCCTCGCTCGAAGCCGTCGGTCACGCCGCTGCCGGTGGACCACATGGCGTCGCACATGTCGGCGTAGTTGTTGGCCAGCCTGTCGCCGCTGAGCCAGTAGATCGGGATGCCGACGCTGGCGTCGCCGATCGTGGACGTGTCCGAGCCGTCGGTCCAGCCGCCCGACGGCGTGGCTCCGGTGTGCTCGGCCGCCATGCCGTTGTGCACCCGCGCCGTGGTGCCCGTCGAGCCGGTGGAGCTGCGCGTCGAGCCGAACGCCTTGAACAATCCCACCTGGGACCTGACGGCGGCGTGGCCGCCGTCGCGGAGGACGGCGCGCACGAAGTCGTCGTAGCCGGCGATGTCGCCGGACGCGGCGTCGCGCGTCGTCGTGGTGCGGAACAGCAGCCGGAACTGGTCGCCCGCGCCGAGGCCGTCGGGTATCAGCCCCCAATCCTCGTCCACCTGGACCACGTCGCCGGTCTCGTCGTCCAGGATCTCGAAGGCGAAGGTACCGCTGACCTCGCCGAGAATCGTGTTACGCGAACCCCTCGAACGCGCGAGGTCGATCGAGGCCTTGACCCAGACATGCGAGCGGACGCCATTGTCGATAGGCGTGAACCGCAGCGTCGCCGAACTGGCGCCGTCTCTGAATGTCAACCGCGGGCCCGCGAGGCCCGCCGCCAGGCTCACGCCGTCCTGCGCCGCGGGCGAGAGCTCGAGGGTGTGATGCTCGCCCCCCGTGGATCCCTGCACCTTCAACTCCACGACCAGCGCATCGATTGGCGTCATCGTCCGGCTCAGCGCGACGGTGACGGTGCGGTAGCCGGTCGAGTCCGACGCTCCCTCGACCACGTCGCCGTCGGTGTCGCCGCCGGACGCCGACAGCGTCACATCGACGTCGTCGAGTCGCACAGTGAACACCGGCGACAGGCCGTAGAGGGGGCGCTCTTGAGTGTTGGCGCCGAGGTTGATCGCGTGGAAGAGGGTCTGGCCGCCGCCGCTGTCCGCTGACCCTCTTGACACCTGGGCGCTGCCCAGCGGGAAGTTGTAGGCCTCGCAGGTGTTGCCGGTGCCCGTCCACGGCTCATAGGGCTGATAGTCGCTGATCGATCCGGTGGGGATGTTGCGCGTCCCGTCCTCGCTGCGCGGATCGTCTGTGTCCCAGCCTGTGGTGACTCCGCTGCCCGACGACCAAGCAATGTCGCAGAGATCGGCGTAGTTGTTGGCCAGCCGCGCCCCGTTGAGCCAGTAGATCGGCACACCCACGGTGCTGTCGCCGACCGTCGACGCGTCGGAGCCGTCGGACCAGCCGCTCGACGGCGTGGCGCCGTTGTGGTCGCCATCAGCGGCCATCTCGTTGTGGACGCGCGCCGAGGTCCCCGTCGAGCCCGAGGCGCTGCGGGTGGAGCCGAGCACCCTGAAATAGCCCGCATAGGGCTCGAGGTGGGCATTGCCGCCCGTCACCGCGGCAGCGCGCACGAAGTGGTCGTACTCGTGGATGTCGGCGGACGCGGCGTCGCGCGTCGTCGTGGTGCGGAACAGCAGCCGGAACCGGTCGCCCCCGCCGAGGTCGCCGGGTGTCAGCCCCCAATCCTGCGGCACCCAGATCTCACCGGTGTCCGCGTCGATCAGCGCGGCGCCGATCGGCCCGCCGCTGACAGCGCCGAGGCTGGCGCCACCAGACGCGCTGGGCGCGCGCGAGCCGGTTCCGTAGCCCACGATCACATAGCGCTGATGGCGTACGCCGTTCGCTCTCGACCGCAGCCGGATCGTCGCGGTCTGCCCTCCCGCGCTGAACCTGAGCGCGGGGTTCTGCGTCGAGTGGCCGCCACCCGAGGTGACCCACGTCACGCCCGTCTGCGACGACGGCTCCAAATCGAAGCGGAACACGTCCTTGTCAGCGCCGATCTCGGAGCCCTGCAAAGTCAGCGGCACCGTGACCGTCTCGCTCCCGACCAGCGGCCGGCTCAGCGCGACGGTGATGGTGCGGAAATGGATCGACGGCGATCCCTGAACCAGCCACTCATTGATGTTGCCCTGGGCGTCGCCGTCGGAGGCGGACATGGTGACATCAATCGGGCCCGTGCTGTCGACGTCGGTCACGGTGACGGTGGCCACAGCCGCGCTGCCGAGCGTGGCCTCGACGGGGTCGCTGAGCCGCACCGTGAACGTCTCCGCGCTCTCCGAGACGCTGTCCGCGGTGATGTCGACGCTGAACGTCTTCGACGACTCGGTCGCGCCGAACTGCAACGTCCCCGTCGCCGACGTGTAGTCACCGGGGTGCGTCGCGGCGCTCGCGCCCGTGCCGTCGGCCGTCGTCCACGTCACCGACGACGGCACCAGCGTCGCGCCGTTCTTGGTGATGGTCAGCTCCGCCGCGCCGCCCGACTCCGAGCCGGTGACCGCGGCCGAACTGAACTGGATTGTGGGCGCGTCGGCGTCGTCGGTGATCGTGCCGACGGCGGTGGCGTTGGAGGAGTCGAGCGGCGGCGCGGTGCCGGTGCTCGTGGGGGTGCCGAGGGTGACGGTGAAGTAGTGGTCGCTCTCGTAGGTGGAGTCCTGCGCGGTCGCGACGCTGAAGGTGGCGCTGGTGCTGTTGGCGGGGATGGTGACGCTGCCGGCGGTGTTGGTGTAGTCGGCGCTGGTGGCGACGCGATGGGCGGGATCACTGGAGACGCCGCGACCGTCGGCGAGGGTGTAGGGGACGCTCACGCCGGCCGAGTTGCTGTAGCCGCCGGGCAGGGTGACGGTGAAGGTGATAGCGGCGCCCTCAGCGGCGGAGGCGTCGGCGATCGTGACACCCTGCACCGCTTCCACGATGAACACGCCGGAGAGCGCGTACATCGGGCGCTGCTCGCCCGCGTTGGCAGCATCCCTGCACACGCCGAAACTGCCCTGCCCACTACCTTGGCTAGTCGGCCCCAACGGATTCTGCTGATTCGTGTTGCTGTTCAAGAATCCAAGCCATACGCGGCCACCACCAATGAAGTGCCTGTAGCGCTGCGGCCAAGGAATACACGCGCCGATACTGTCATTGAAGCCATGGTGAACGCTGCCGGTCCAGTAGCCGCTGGTGTTCGGGTTGACCATGACGCCGTCGGCGGTGCGCGGGTTGGCCTCGTCATCCCAGTTGCCGTCCGTGAAGTCCCCATTGTTGTCGGCGACCTTGCTGCCGCCCACCCAGTAGATGGAGACATTGGGGTGGTCACTGTCGTTGCCGGGTTTGAACTCCGCATGGTCCCTGGCGTCCGTCGAGGAGGTCGTGCCGACAGCCTTGAAGAGTGACGCATAGGGAATCATGTCGGTGACGCCGCCGTTGCTCAGGTGGTTGCCTGTGATCTCGGCTCGGACGAACGTGTCGTATGTGGAGAGCGAACTGCTGGACGCCGTCGTTGTCTGGCTGGTGACGTAGATCAGGCGGAAGCGGTCGCCGGGACTGAGTCCGCTCGGCAGCAGCGACCAGTCGGGCGCCACGGCGGCGGCATCCGTGAGCAACGCTTCGTCGTCCTCGATGCCGAACCAGGCCGTCTTGCCGTCGGTAGACAGGTCGGTGCCCGCGTCGAAGTTCCCGGTCCAGAGCCGCTCAATGTCCGTAGGCGTGAGGAAGCCGATCGAGATCTGCTCGTCGAAGCCCTCACCGTCGTCGAAGCCGTCGCGGGCGTGCAGCGCGAAGGTGGCGGTCTGCGCGCCGGCGCCGCGGAACTCCAGGACGCGGTAGCCGCGGTAGTTGGGCGTGTAGCGCTCGACGCCCGCCAGCGAGACGCCGGTGCCGGCGGCGGTCATCACGAAGTCGTTGTGGCGCAGCGGCCAGGCCACGTTGGCGCTGATCCGCGGCCCGCGCGTGCTGTCGACGACCACGCAGTGCTCCAGGGCGTCATCCGGAACCTCATCCCCGCTGGTGTCGCAATCGCCGTCGACGGTGGAGTGACCCTCCGCCTGCAGGATCAGCGGGATACGGGCGTACTCGCTGGCTACCAGCGGGCGGCTCAGCGAGATCGTCAGCGAGCGGTCGACGCGGGTGGCGTCGCCCTCGAGCATCACCTCTGAGATGTTGCTGTCCGACGGCGACGCCCGCACGCCCGCGCCGCTCATCGTGACGTCCGTCGGGTCGTCGTCCACGACGGTCAGCTCGTGCGTGACGCTGAGGCCGCCGTAGTCGCTGTCAGAGCTGCTCATGGTGTGCGTGATGGTGACGGCCGCGTCCGCCGCGTCGGTGTTGTCGTTCGCGCCCTGGATGGTGACGGTCTGCGGCGTGCTCCAGATGCCGGCGCCGCTCGGCGTGAAGGTGAGCGAGGCGCCCACCCTCACCGTCGCCTTGCTCGTGTCGCCGCTTGAGACGGCGACGGTGACGTTGGCGGTGGGCGCGGTGTTAAGGCGCACCGTGTAGGAATACTGGTCGCCGTTCTCGGCGACGCGTCCGTCGCCGTTGTCGACGACGGTCAGGCCGGCCGCGGCCTCGGCGAGGGTGACGGACTGGAAGCGCTGGCCGGGGTCGCCCTGGGGACGGTCGGGGCAGCCATGGGCGGCGCAGACGCCGCCGGCCAGGTTCGAGCGGTGGTAGTTGGCGTGCGGGGGCTGGTCGAAGGGCGGCATCCCGATCTGCAGCGTCTGCGAGACAGCGTCGGTGTCCGTGAGCGCGGTGACCTCGATCACGGCCTCCTGCACGCCGGCGCCGGCGAGCGTGACGAGGCCCTGGGTGCCGTCGTCGGAGTCGGCGTAGGTGATGCCGGTCTGCCCGCCGGCCGCCGCCAGCGTGAAGTGCGTGCCCAGGGTCGCGCCGCCGAAGGTCAGCAGCGCCGTGACCTCCTCGCCCGCGGCCAGCGCGCGGTCCAGCTTCACCAGAACGGTGGCCTTGTCCGTGTTGCCCTCGGTGGCGGTGTTGTCCGGGGGACTCGCGGCCAGCAGGCGGACGCGCGTCGGCTCGTCGTCGATAACCGAGAACGGCACGTTCGGGATCGTGACGCCCGAGTACCCGGTGGCGTTGCCCGTCCTGCTGTCGGTGTAGCGGGCATCCAAAACCACCAGGCGGAACAAGAAGGTGCCGGTGTGCGCGCCGCCTTGGGCGTCCGCGACGTTGTCGTTGGCGAAGAACACCGCCTCCTTCGTGA
The DNA here is from genome assembly GCA_022821685.1 of Acidimicrobiia bacterium. Classification (GTDB taxonomy): domain Bacteria; phylum Actinomycetota; class Acidimicrobiia; order Acidimicrobiales; family Aldehydirespiratoraceae; genus Aldehydirespirator. Next base: position 17,019 of record JAJEDD010000023.1, on the reverse strand, counting down.
GATCCGCGCCCGTCGCCCCCGAACTCCAGCGGGCCACCTCGATGTCCACCCCCGGGGCGTCGGGCGAGTCGGTGCCCACGCCGCGGGCGGTCGGGCGCGTGGTGGGATCGCCCTGGGAGTCCAGTCCTGTTCTGACGGAATCGTTCGTCCGCGCGAGGAGGACGAGGTCCGCCGTCGGCGACGACGCCAGCGTGACGCGCAGCCTGGCCTGCTTGTCGCGGGGGTCGTCGTTCTCGCTGGTCTCCATCATCGTCAGGCGGCTGCCGCCGAGGACAGTGACCGTCGCACCCGTCGCGCCGCTGATGTTGGTGTCCGCCTGCGGCTCGGTGATGGTGACCGTCCACTCGCCCAGCACAGTGCCGCCGGTGCAGTCCGCGGTGGTGCAGAGCCGGATGCCGAAGGTCTCGTCGCCCGCGCCGTCGCTGTCGGAGTTCGCTGTCACCTCGAAGCGGATCTTCCTGTACACCGCGTCCGGATACGCCCGCGGGCCGTCGCTGTCGGGCGTGACCGTCAGCGCCTGGCCCAGCAGATTGTTGGTGGTGATCGTGACGTCGCTCGCCTCGGCGCTTAAGGAGCCCGCGACGCTGGCGTGCAGGTAGTACTCGGGCCGCGTCGCGACGTTGCTGACCTCGAAGGCGCGCGTCTGGCCCTCAACAATCGTGTCGCGATGCAGGACCGCCTGCGAGGCGACCTGCTGCGCCCCCGCCTCAGAAGGCCCCAGCAACCCCCCTGGATCCGACAACAACGGCACCGGCGCCACCGACAGCACCGACCCCACCAACAACGCCGCCAACGCAACAACCAGACGCCGCACCACCCGACGCCGCACTAGCCCAGTTGGCCTTGCCTTGAGGTTCGCCCCCCCCCCCCGGCAAGACCCCTTGGGCCATGTCGAGCGGAGCGGGAACCGTGGTTCGTAACCGCATAGCTATGGCCTGTAGTTTACCGAGGTTGACGACAACCACCGGACTTTCTGGATCTAGCCTTTGGCTCCGGCCCAGGTGTTGGCCGTCTTCAGGTCTACTTCTAGGGGGACTCGCAGCTTGAAGGCGCCTCGCATCACCTCGCGGGTCAGCTCCGATGCCGGCTCGATCTCGGCTTCGGGTGCTTCCAGGATGATCTCGTCGTGGACCTGGAGCACGATGCGCGACGCCAGGCCCCGGCTGTGCAGGGCCCGGTCGAGGCGCACCAGCGCCACTTTGAAGATGTCGGCGGCCAGGCCCTGGATGCCGGCGTTCATGGCCTGGCGCTCCCCGGCCTGGCGCAGCCGCACGTTGGGGCTGGCCAGCTCCGGGATCTGGCGGCGCCGGCCGAAGAGGGTCTCGGTGTAGCCCCGGCTGCGGGCCTCGGCCACGGTGCGGTCCATGTACTGGCGCACCGCGCCGAAGGCCTCGAAGTAGGCGTCGAGGATCTCGGCCGCCTCGCCGGTGGCGATGTTGAGGCGCTGGGCCAGGCCGTAGGCCTCCATCCCGTAGGCCAGCCCGTACGACACCATCTTGGCGGTGGACCGCTCCTCCACCCCCACCTCCGACACGTCGATGCCGAACACTCGGGCCGCGGTGGCGGTGTGGATGTCGTCGCCGGCCTCGAAGGCGGCGATCAGGCCGGGGTCCTCGGCCAGATGGGCGATGCAGCGCAGCTCGATCTGGTCGTAGTCGGCCACCAGCAGCCTGTGGCCCGCCGGCGCGGTGAAGGCGGTGCGGAACACCCGGCCCCGCTCGGAGCGCACCGGGATGTTGTGGAGGTTGGGCGCGTCGGAGCTGAGCCGGCCGGTGCGAGCCACTGTCTGGTTGAAGGTGGCCCGGATGCGCTCGTCGTCATCGACCTCGGCCAGCAGCCCGACCCCGTAGGTGGAGCGCAGCTTCTCGACCTCGCGGTAGCCGAGCAGGTGATCGACGATGGGATGCTCGCCCCGCAGCTTCTCCAGCGACTGGGCATCGGTGGAGAAGCCGGTCTTGGTCCGCTTGGTGGGGGTGAGCCCCAAGTCGTCGAACAGCACCTCGGCCAGCTGCTTGGGCGAGTTGACGTTGACGTCGCGCCCGGCGTCTTCGAGCACCCGGCGCTTCAGGGCCTCGGCCTCGGCGTCGAGCTCGTCGCGGATGCGCTCTAGCACCGACCGGTCCACCCCGATCCCGATGCGCTCCATGCGGGCCAGCACCCGCACCAGCGGAACCTCCACCTCGTCGTTGAGGTGGTCGAGGCCCTGCGCGGCCAGCGCCTCGCGCAGCGGCGCCACTAGGCGGTCGATGGCCAGCACCGCCCATCCGGCCTGCTCGGCGGGCTCGACCGCGTGGCCCTCGAGGTCGAGGCGCCCCTCGGCGGGGGCGTGGGCGGGCGGGTCGACGTCGGCGTAGCGCTGCGCCACGTCGCTGAGCTCGTAGCGGACGTCGGCCGGGTCGAGGAGGTAGGCGGCCAGCATGGTGTCGATCAGCGGGTCGCGCATCTCCACGCCCCGATCGAGCAGCGGCCGCATCAGGGCCTTGCCGTCATGCACCGCCAGCGGCTGCAGCTCGCCCGCGCCCGAAGCGCCATCACGGTCACCGCCGCGCCCATCCGGCAGCGTGCTCCCGCCGGAACCAGGAATGCCAGCGCGGTCGCTGACATGCCCGACCGCCGGGCTCGCGCCCACGAGTCCGGCCAGCGCGGCGCAGACTTCGGGATCCTGAAGCAGGTCGCCCGGCACGAAGGCGACCCGTCCGGCTTCGGCGTCTACTGCCCAGGCCAGGCCACCGTCGATCCCGGCCGCCGGAGCGGCCAGCGACAACCGCGCGCCCGCAGCCTCAGTGGCCGCCGCAGCCCGAAGCGCCTCAACCGCCAACTCGGTGGTGTTTAGCACCGCTACTTGCGGTTCCAGGATTCGCGCCGGGGCCTCCGCGTCGGCGGACTCGTCGAGGCCGAGCGCCTCGCCCAGCACTTCGGACAGGCGGCGGTGCAGCGACCGAAACTCCAGGAAGTCGAACAGCTTGCGCACCGCACCGGCGTCGATCTCACCCAACCCGAGGTCGTCGAGCCCGGCCTCCAGCGGCACGTCGCGCACCAGCAGCATCACCTCGGCGTTGGTGCGGACCTGCTCCTCGGCCGCGGCCAGGTTCTGCCGCAGCTTGGGGGTGAGCTCGCCCAGCGAGGCGAAGATCCCGTCGAGCCCGCCCCTCTCGTTCACCAGCTTGGCGGCGGTCTTCTCCCCCACTCCAACAACGCCGGGCAGGTTGTCGCTGGCGTCGCCCCTCAGCGCCGCGTAGTGTACGTAGTCGGCGGGGCGCACCCCGGTGCGCTCAACAATGCCGGCCTCGTCGTACAGCTTGTAGTCCGACACTCCCCGCATGTTGTAGAGCACCTTCAGGTGCGGGTCCTCCACGAGTTGGTAGGTGTCGCGGTCGCCGGTCACGATGATCACGTCGTCGCCGCGGTCGCGGCCCTCGGTGGCCAGGGTGGCGATCACATCGTCGGCCTCGTAGCCGGCCGCGTCGATCATGGGCACGGCCAGGGCGTCGAGCACCTCGCGCACCAGGCCCATCTGCTGGCGCAGGATGTCGGGTGCCGCGTCGCGGGTGCCCTTGTAGGTGGGCACCCGGACATGGCGGAAGGTCGGCTCGGGCCGGTCGAAGGTCACCACGATCTGGTCGGGCTCGTGGTCGCGCCACAGGTTGATGAGCATCGACGTGAAGCCGAACACCGCGTTGGTGACCTGCCCCGAGGCGGTGGCCATGTCGGTGGGCAGCGCAAAGAAGGCGCGATAGGTCAAGGAGTTGCCGTCAATCAGCATCACCGAGCCCACCGCCAGAATCTACGCAGAATCCAAGAGGCCGAGCGAATAGGCGAGCCAGTTCAGCCCATACGGGCGAGGCCGTGGCCCGAGCGGCCCGTGAGCGCAGCGAACAAGAGCGGGAATTACCCCGCTAGGGCAAGGGAGGCCGTGGCCGGAGAATCAGGGAGCGAGGCGGCCTTCCAGCACTTCGTTGGCCACTTCTCGCAACGTGCGGCGCTGCGACATGGCAGTGCGCTGCAGGAAGGCGTGGGCTTCCTGCTCGCTCAGGGCGTGGTCGTCGATCAGGCGCCCCTTGGCCCGGTCCACGATCTTGCGGACCTCCAGCCGGTCCTCCAGGTCGCCGACCTGGCCCTCCAATGCCTCCATCTCCCGGTAGCGGGCCAATGCCAGCTCCACCGCGGGCACCAGCGCGTCGCGCCGGTAGGGCTTGACGAGGTAGGTCATGGCCCCGGCCTCGCGGGCCTGCTCGATCAGGTCGCGCTGGCTGAAGGCGGTGAGGATCACCACCGCGGTGCCCCGCTGCGGCGCGATCTGCCGGGCGGCCTCGATGCCGTCGAGTCCGGGCATCTTGATGTCGAGGATGGCCACGTCGGGACGGTGCTCGGCCACCAGAGCGACCGCCTCGTCGCCCCGGCCCGTGTCGGCCACCACGTCGAACCCCTGCTCGCGCAGGGTCTCGACCAGGTCGAGGCGGATGATGGCCTCATCCTCGGCCACCACCACCCGCACCGCGTCGGGGGCAGTCACAATGCGCTGAACCGATCCAGCAGGGCGTCCTGGTCGGCCTCGAGGCGAGCGATCCGGGCCGCGATCTCGTCGCGGTGCTGTTGCAGCCGGTCGGCGTGCCGCTGGGCCTGCCGGTACTCGCGCTCCGACAGCGGCGTCTCCGACACCAGTGCCCGCAGCCGGCACTCGTCGGCCTCCTCGCTCACCTGAACAAGCTGCTCGTCGCACACCCGCAGATCGCCGCGCAGGGCACTCAACTGCCGTCCAACCCCCCGCAGCCGACGCTCAATCCGCTCCCGAGACACAACAGCCAGTCTAGAAGCCGCCGCCGTTCTCGCTGAATGCAGACGCCGGACCCATGCTCAGAGCAGGCGGAGGCACTCCGCAACGCAGCTGTGACGCGTGCGACGCCAGTTCGTCCCGGCGGCCTATCCGGAGACGCTGCCGGACGGCATCTTCGAGGCGATCCTCCAGATGCGCCGCAATTCAATCTGCTCTCGCGCGCCGGACACGTCGGGGCACTGCGCCGGGGAGGACAGGGCCGCGTTCACCGCCGCCGTGAACGCATCGTCGGCCGGGGTGTTCTCGTTCACCACCCGTGTCACGCCGACTCCCGGCACCGCTTGGACATCCTCGATAGCGCTCCGAACTGCCTCGCAGTAGGAAGCGGCCTCCCGAGCGAAGTCGAGGCACTCGACACCCAGGAAGCGGCCTATCCCGGCATCATCGCACCCCGCCTCATAGAGGGCGTCGACGACGTCGTCGTCTAGCACGCTCTTGCCGCTGGTCTCAAGTGTGAAGCCGTACTTGCTCCTAGTGGTCCTAGTCATCGGTCTACTCCTTCTCAAATCGTGTCCGCATTTGCTGGCATTTGCGAAGCGCTCGACGAAGCCGGTCCGCCTCGTCGTACTGATTGCGCGGTGTGCCGTAGATGACCCGTACGCAACGAGTCGCCTCACCCGAGCCGTCTGGGTGCTGGTGCGGGCATATCGCGGTCCCCCACCGATGGGTGTGGCCGCCGCCGGCAACGTCGATGGCCCAGCCCGCCGCCCGCAGCTCCTTGATCGCCCTGCGAACCTCCTTCTTCGGATGGGTGTCCCTTGCCATGAGCCCGCTCCTTCCGCAGCGCTGCGAGAGGAGCCAGCCGGACCGACAAGGCTCGAGGCAAGGAATAACCTGCTAGTTGGAGATTGGATCTCGAGGATCACATTACATTGATATATGTTTATGGCAACACCGGCGGCTCCTGAGCGGGGGTCGCTCGCTCCCTGGACCCGAGGGCACCCCTTGTGAGCTCCATAATTCGCGAGGGCCGTTACGGGTGGGTGGGTTCAAGTTGCTGTTCTAGGTGGTGTAGCACCTCGTAGCAGGGCAGCACTGAGGCCGCGCCGGCCGCCGGGGCTCGGCCTTCGACTATGGCGGCTATGAAGTCTCGGTCTTGGAGCTCTATGCCGTTCATCGAGACGTCCACTGCGGACACGTCTATGGGCTCGTCGTCGCCGGTCATTAGGTCGTCGTAGCGGGCGATGTAGGTGCCGGTGTCGCCGATGTAGCGGAAGAACGTCCCGAAGGGCCCCTTATTGTTGAACGACAGCGCCAGCGTGCAGAGCTGGCCGGCCTCGGTGAGCAGCTGGATCGACATGTCCATGGCGATCCCGAGCCCAGGATGGATCGGGCCCTGCATGGCCTGGGCCGCTACCACGGGACTGCCGGTCTGGTACTGGAACAGGTCGACGGTGTGGGCCGCGTGGTGCCACAGCAGGTGGTCGGTCCAGGATCGGGGCTCTCCCAGCGCGTTGGTGTTGGTGCGGCGGAAGAAGAACGTCTGCACGTCGAGGTGCTGGATCGAGAACTCACCGCCCCGGATCCGGCGGCGCACCCACTGATGGCTGGGGTTGAACCGGCGGGTGTGCCCGCAGGCGGCCACTCTGCCCGAGCGCTGCTGGGCCTCGACCACGGCCCGCCCGTCGGCCAGGCGGTCGCACAGCGGGATCTCGACCTCCACGTGCTTGCCCGCCTCCAGACAGGCCACGGCCTGCTCGGCGTGCACCGGCGTGGGGGTGGCCAGGATCACCGCGTCGATGCCGTCGTCGGCCAGCACCGCGTCGAGGCGGGTCGCGATCCGCTCGATGCCATGGGCCTCCGCGGCCTTGCGGGCCGCAGCCTCCACCGGATCGACCACCGCCGCCACTTCGGCGTCGGGTATCGCCGCCAGCGCATCCAAGTGCTTGTTCCCGAAGGCGCCCGCTCCGGCCATCGCCACTGTCACCATCTGGCATCACTCCCTCATCGCCGACGCAGCCGACGCTTCTACCACACTGCCGCGACAGACCGCCTAGCGTGCGGTCGCCCTCGGCTGCCATTCTGGGGCCTGCGAGCAACCGGCGGAGCACCCATGGCCCTCGACAAGCCCTACCTCGACATCCCGGGCACCACCGTCTTCGACACCGACCAGGCCGCCAAGGGATACCACCTCAACCAGTTCGCCATGTCGCTGATGAAGGCCGAGAACCGGGAGAGGTTCAAGGCCGGCGAGGACGCCTATCTCGACGAGTGGCCCATGACCGGCGAGCAGCGGCGAGCCGTGCGGGACCGGGACTACAACCGAATGATCGAGCTAGGCGGCAACATCTACTTCCTGGCCAAGATCGGCGCCACCGACGGCCTCAGCTACGTGCAGATCGTGAGCTCGATGACCAGCAACGACGCCGACGCCCACGCCGAGATGATGCTCCGGGGCGGACGCTCGCCCGACGGCAACCGCTACCGCCACGAGTGGCAGCACGGGGACTGACCGTGGCCCGGATCACCGCCAGCGTCTACACCAGCCACGTGCCCGCCATCGGGGCGGCCATCGACAGGGGCAAGACCGCCGACTCCTACTACGCGCCGCTGTTCGCCGGCTGCGAGCCGGCCCGCCGGTGGATGGCGGCCAACACACCCGACGTGATCGTGCTGGTGTTCAACGACCACGCCAATGCGTTCAGCCTCCAGATGGTGCCCACCTTCGCGCTGGGCATGTCGGCGCACTACGAGCCCGCCGACGAGGGCTGGGGAGCCAGGCCGGTGCCGCCCGTGGCGGGACATCCGGCGCTGTCGGCCCACATGGCGCACTGCATCATCCGAGACGACTTCGACCTGACGCTGGTCCACGACATGCCCGTAGACCACGGCTGCACCGTGCCGCTGTCGATCATGTTCGGGCAGCCCGAGGCGTGGCCGTGCGCGGTCGTCCCGCTGGTGGTCAATGTGGTGCAGTACCCGGTCCCGTCGGGGCGGCGCTGCCTGGAGCTCGGCCGGGCCATCCGCCGAGCCGTCGAGAGCTTCGACGAGGACTTGGCGGTGCAGGTGTGGGGCACCGGCGGCATGAGCCACCAGCTCCAGGGGCCGCGGGCCGGCCTCATCAACCAGCCGTGGGACAACGCCTTCCTCGATCGGATCGTGGCCGACCCCGAGGTCCTGTCTGCCGTCGAGCATGTGGAGTACCTGCGCGAGGCCGGCTCCGAGGGCATCGAGCTGGTGATGTGGCTGGTGGCCCGAGGCGCCATGGCCGACCTCGCCGGCGGCGGCGCGCCCACCGAGGTGCACCGGCTCTACCACGTACCCGCCAGCAACACCGCCGTCGGCCAGCTGATCCTCGAGAACGCCCTCACCTGACTCGCCCCGAGCAGCAAGAGCCGCGAGCAGCTGCACTTGGGGCGACGAAGATGGTCCTCAACACAGCCCTTGCGCGTGTTTCGCCAGTCGGTCGCTGCCCTCTATCCGAATGCGGCACGGCATGGCGCGCCGATTTGGGAATGATTCTTGATCCCTCTATACTGCTGCGCTGTCCACGACTACACAACCACCCAGATGGAGGGCTCCGTGACATCTGCTCCCCCCCCATGCCCGATCCGAGACGACCACGCGACTGAAGCGCTGGGCCGCGCCCCTGGCGCTGATGGCCCTGTTGCTGTCCATGCTGGCGGTCAGCCCGGCTAGCGGCACCGAGACCCCGGACAACGCTGACAACCCGCCGCCGACCTGCAAGGCCGCAGATGCGCCCGATGTCGAACCGCACGAGAAGACGACGGGCCACTTCGTCCTCTTCGACGCCTACTGGGAAGAGGCTCCCTTGGGCTCAATCGACGACGCCGGAGAGATAGCCATCAACTACTGCCCGGCGCTGCTGACCACAACGACAGACATCGACCGGGGCGGCAACACGACGACGACCACCTCGCTGACGGCCTCCACCAGCAGCGCCGAGACGCTGATCGTGCATGTGCTGGACACGCACGAGGCCACCGTGGTCGCTGCCGACGCCGAGAGTGTTCCTGCCTCGGGCCTGAGCTTGGCTCAGTACGCGAGAGTTGGCGACGCTGTCGATGCCGGTGGCCAGGTCTGGTGGCTGCGGCTCGACGACCCGAACACCGACGACGACGAGCAGTCCGACCTGACCGTGGGCTTCTCGACCTTGCGCTTCGACGCCGATCAATGGGCTCCCCCGGATGATGCTGGCGAAGCGTTCCGCTACCGGTTCGTGCATGAGCGCGAACCCGGCATCGATCCAGACGGCCTCCCGCACTTCTTCGCCTATCGCGCACGTGCGGAAGGAGCCCATGCCGCGGAACTCGTTTGGGACAGTTACCACGTCGGCACCAAGGACATGGAAATGGCTCCCGGCGAGCTCGAGGACCTGCAGTGGATCTTCACCAGGCCCGGCACCTATGAGACATCGGCCCATCTGGTGGGCTATGTCAACCGCAGCAACGCCGTCAACCGCAGCAACGCCGATCCAATCAGTGCGAAGACGACCGAGACCAGCAAGACCCAGAAGTACGTGTTCCCTGTGGGCGACACGCTCCCCGAGAACGAGCCGCCGCTATTCGGCGTCAACCTCAGCGTGGCCGAGAACTCGCGTGCTGGCACGGCCGTCGGCGAGCCGATCCCGGTCTACCATGCCGAGGCCGACACGCTGTACTACACGCTGAGTGGCGAGGGCTCCGAACTCTTCACCGTGCCGAACTCCACCGAACCGCACCAGGCACAGATCACGGTGGCCACCGGCGCGAGGCCGAAGCTCGACTTCGAGACCAAGTCGACGTACGACCTGATCCTCGGCGTGAGCGACGACAAGGACCACGAAAGCAACTTCGATGACACAGTCGACGACACTCTGGCCGTCCGGATCACCTTGACTGACGTTCCGACCGGTGTCGCGATCGAGGTGAGCAACCCACATTGAGGACTGTGTCGGCAGTAGCGATCCACCTTGCGACGCGACAAATGACTTGAAATTACTGGTCCGGGTTCCCGAAGAGACACGCTCAAGATCCATTCTCCAGCGGCGGGGCGACACCTTCGGCACATACGTCGAAAAAAAGCTTATTCGTAACTGTACGCTCAGGCACATACCTTAAGCCTGCATCAACTCTTATTCAGGTGGATGACCTTGTGGGCCGGATGTATGACTCGAACTCCCATAGTATCACCGCCGGTGACACTGTTTCCTGGTCGACTGCACGACGAGACGCTCCACCATTTGTTCATGGGGTCAGGACCTGGTACTCGCGGCGGGGCTTAAACGAGAACATCGCCGATTGGAGCAATATCGTACGCACCGTCAGCGTGCGCGGCCAGAACGGAGCAACGGCGCCGGGACGAGTCAAAGTCCGTCACGACAGCGGGACAGCGTCCACATTCTATGATCCCAGCCCCATGCGCAGCTTCACGCACACACGCGCTCCCTTCAATCTGACGAACACAACCACGAGAGAAAATGACTATTTCTTCGAGTTCGAGACGCTGGGAACCTATGTTGTCACCTTCCACAATTTGGCGACGCGCACCGACGGCACGGAGTACACCGCGTCAGGCGACTACACCTTTCACGTCGGGCCGATCTCGGAGTTGGAGGTGTGGAGCGGCGGGCCGAATCCGCTGGCCAGTCAGAGCGAGTGGTCGTACACCTTCATGGTGGCTAATCACGGCGCCGACGTTCCGCCTGCGGTCGAGGTCGCGCTGAGTGGCGTCCCCGAGGGGGCGCGGGCGCTGGTGGCGGAACATGACGGCACATTCCGAATCGTCGAGGGCTCCTGCAAGGCGCAGTCAGGTCAACAGACTCGTGTCTGCGATGCGGTCTGGGATCTGGGGCGGATGGCGCTCACGCCGGAGGACAGTCGCCACTACGGCCGGTCGGAGTTCCCCACGCTGACGCTGATCGCGCCCGGTGAGGTCCCCGCTGGAGCCATCACTGCGACCATCTCCAACACGGCGCCCTATTCGGTCTGCATCGCAAGCAGCGGCGATGACGTGACGGTTGCGCCGTTCAACCAGGGCACCTGTGAAGGCGGCGGGCACAGCTGGCACAGCACCGAGTACTACGACTACTGGGCGGACAACGACCGCGTCGTCGTCGAGCCGCAGCACGGCACCGGCGAGGGCGACCCGGGCACGCCGACGGGCGTGCGCACGATCGCCACCTCGGCGGGCACGCTGCTGCAGTGGGATGCGGTCGAGCTCCTCAATCACTGGCCCGTCCACTACTACCAGGTGCGGCGCGACGGCGCGATGCTCCCTGTGCAGGTGATGGGCACCCTCTACCTCGACGAGCACACCCCGGCCGGCGACATGGACCGCGTCGACTACCAGGTCCGCTCCGTGAACACCTGGGGCGTCGCGAGCTGGTGGTCCGACCCGCGGTTGGCCAGCGACCCGCAGAAGACGATCACGGTGTCGCCGACCGAGCTCACGGTGGCGAAGCGGGGCGCGGCGGCGAGCGCCGGCTACACGGTCGTGCTCGACGCCCCGACCGAGGGGGCGGTCACGGTCGCCGTCTCCAGTGCGGATCCGGGCAAGGTCACCGTGGACCGCGGCTTTCTGGTGTTCACTGAGGCGAACTGGAACATCCCGCAGACAGTGACCGTGACGTGGACCGGTGGTCCGACCTCCAGCGGTAGCGTGGACGTCACCCACACCGTCACCGGCGGAGGTTACGCCGGGGTGGCTGCTGAGCCGGTCACTGTGACGGCCAGGGACCTGGTGCTCGAAGTCAGCAAGCCATCGCTGGAAATGCCGGAGAACCGCGGCCAGGACACGTACACGATCGCGTTGAGTTCCGCGCCTGCGAGCGAGGTGCTCGTCGACGTGTCCAGCGGGGACTCCGGAGTGGCGATGGTGTCTCCGGCGCGTCTGGTATTCACCCCCGCCAACTATGCGACAGCCCAGACGGTGACGGTGACCGGGGTGGATGACGGTTTCGTCAACGCCGGCGGTGAGCGCGTGACGCAGATCTCTCATCGCCTCAGCGGCGGCGGCCTGCCCGCGGTCACCCTCGCAGGCCCCGACGTGACCGTTACCGACGACGACAGGGTCGCGGAGTTGTTGGTGTTGGACAAGCAGTCGGTCGAGGTCCGCGAGACCGACGTCATGGACACGAACGAGGAGGAGCACAAGGACGAGTACACGGTGCGGCTGGCCCGGCGGCCCGAGTCCGCGGTGACGGTCGCGATGACCGTGCAGGCTCCGGCTGGGCAGGAGCCGATGGTCACGCTGGACCCGGCCACGCTGACCTTCACGCCCAGCACTTGGATGACCGACCAGACGATCACGGTCACTGCCGTGGACGACGATGGCCTTGACGATCTGAACGACAGGCGTGAGACCGTGATTCGTCTCGCGGCGCGGGGTGGAGGCTTCGACGGCGTCACGTCCGAGGTAGGGGTCGTCGTGACCGATGACGACGCCACGGCGGGCACCGTCACCGTGACCGGCATCCCCACAGAGGACGGCGACGGCACGCGGATCAGCGAGTACAACGGCGTGACGCGGCTGACGATCGACCTGGGGCGATACTTCACCGCGGACGAGGGCGTCACCCCGGTGATCCCGCTGTGTCTCGGCGGTCGCGCTCAGCCCGGCACGCACTACAACGTGGCGCTGGCGGGGAATCCCGCGGGCGTGACGCTGTCGGGTGCGAGCACTCTGAGGCCACTGATCGAGTTCAACGAGACCGGTGCCAGGCGGGTCGTCGTCGACTTCACGGGCAAGGTTCACGGAACGTCCGAGTCCACCCACCGAGGCGACTACCGGTGGGCCCCCGGAACGATCGATTTCACGGTCAAGGTGTGCGATGAATCGGCTCCCGGCGACATCCGCGAAATATCGGACGTGAGCTTCACCGGCGATACCTCGCTTCACGCGGTGAGCATCCTGGACGGGGCGCTGATGCAGGAAGGCGAACGCCTCACACTGCCGCTGTACCTGCGCGCCGAAATCGCCGGGGAACTGGCCCTGGACATCCTCCAACACCAATACGCAATCCAGAAGCAGGCTCTTCCGAGCGAATACGATCATCCAGAGATCGTGACCGCTCCGACGCTGCAGTCTCCGGGCACTCTCTCGCTGAGCGCCAAGCAGGGCGGCAGGAGCGGGGACAGGCACTACGACGTCGTCGCCTGCGAGGAGCATCCAGGTGAGCTCTGCCTGAACAACCCCGTGGCGGCCTTCGCGGGAGGCAACGACACGATCACGGTGACGATCATCGATCGGGTCCCCGGCGCGCCGCAGCCGGAATCGGACTCGATCGGCCAGTCGCAGGACGCCGAATCACTGTCAGCATGCGTCTCGCAGATCCTGCTCGACACGGTCCGCCGCTACTACGACGCGAACAGAGACCAGGCACCCAACTACGGCGAGAACTGGAAACGCGTATTGATCGCGTTCGGCGACGTGCACGACGCCAATCTGACGCCGTTCACCGCGGCCGAGGCGCGCTTGGAGGAGGCGGTCTGGACCGGCTGGCTACCCGCGCGCCTAGCACTGGAGTGCCTCGAAAGAGCCCAAGGGCGCGCGCAATTGCTTCGAGGGCCATTCTTGGAGTGGTTCTTCGTCCCCTGAGCGGTGTTTTAGTTCAGGCCATAGGAACCTGAAGAGTCAAGACACAGCAACCCTGGCGACGGCCTCAGACTTCTCGCCCACTCGTGCAGAACACTTCCGATATCGGTATAGTTATGCCCATGAGGTTGCTCAGTGCGCCCGAAGCAGCCGAACGCCTTGGCGTGAGTTCGAGGCGTGTCCGTCAGATGCTGTCTGATGGCGTGTTGGAGGGCCATCGTGTCGGCCGTGGATGGGCTATCGAGGAGCGCTCCATCACGACGGCCGCCGCCCGCCGCCGTCCAGCGCATCGGCCGTGGACGGCGCGCTCAGCGTGGTCTGTACTTGCTCTGGCAGACGGCATGGAGCCGAGCTGCGCCTCCTACGAACGCAGCCGTGCTGAGCGCCGGCTATCCGCCGGCTTGCCAAACCTCCTGGATCGGCTTGGCTCCCGGGCCCACCGGCTCACCTTCTACGCCCACCCCGGAACCCGGGACCGCCTAGCCGTTGAGCCCGGCGTTGTCCGCACCGCCGCGAGCACCTCACCGGAGCACGGACTCGGCATCGTGGATTCTGGACCTCTCGATGCCTACCTCAAGAGCAGCCACCTTCAAGCAATCCGCGATGCCCATGTATTGGAGGAACGCTCAGAGAGGGCCAATATCGTGTTTCGGGTTGTAGACGACCATCTGTGGCCCTTTCCAGACGGTGCCGTCGCGGCACCACCTGCGGTGGTTGCTGTGGATCTGTTGGAGTCTGAGGACGAGCGTTCCAGACGCGCCGGCGCTGAACTGCTGCAACGCTTATGAACAAGCGACCAAAGCTGCAGCGCCCACCTGTGGAGTTGCCCAGCTATCCCGGCTACAACGACGCTCTCTGGGAAACCCTGCTGGAGTTGGCGAACTGAGAGCCACGTTCCGTTCGTGGTGCTCAGACACCGGCGTGCCGAGAGATCTCGCGGAGATGGCGCTGGGTCATGCCGTTCGCGGCGTCGAGGGTACCTACGCCCGCTCCGACATGCTGCAGCGCCACCGCACACTCATGCAACAATGGGGCGACTGCATCACATAGGCGCACATGCAAGCTGGTCGCAGTCTCCGGGGCGTCCACCTCCACCATTCTCAGCACAAAAATGCCTACTGAACTGCGCTAACGTTCAGACGCCTAGTTGCTGGCCTCGCTGGGGAAGGCGGCACGGAATGCGAGCACCGTCTCCTCCACGCCTTCGGTCATTAGGTCCACCACAATCTGATAGCGGCCCGCCGCCGGAAGCTGCACGGTGCGGAAGTCAACGGCGAACGGCACCATCATGACTTCACCGGGGTCATTCTGAGGGGGAGGGGTGCCAATCTGAAACCCGGCGGAGGCCTCCGCCAGCCGAGCCCCGTCGGCAGTCTCAACCCTGAACCGAATCTCCCGCGGAATCTTGGCCTCCCCTGGGCAGACTTCGATGATGAGGGCGAGCATCGCGCCCATTGGGGCGGGATACTGCGGTCGCCAGACACGATTGATTCCTGCTGAGATAACCGACAGCAGCCCCTCCCGAACCTGCGCGAAGTCACATATCGCAGCTACGCATACCTTCATGGGGTCTTGCTACACCCCTGAGAGCGCGAACCCGACTCGAATCGCCTCCGTGCCGTGGGTCGGGGGCTCGACGGGAGCGGGGAACCTGTCAGGTTCCCAGGCAGGGGTCTCCGCCACCGCTGCAACGAGCCTGATTTGCAGGACGCCAAGAACACCCTCAGCGTCGGCCCACTCGTGAATGGAAGCCACGAGGTCGGCCAAACGGTCTGCGCCACCGGTGAAGCCGAGGTCGTCTTCCGCCCACCAGAGCGTGCCCTCGTCGTGGTTCTGGTACACGCGAACTTCATGCATCGGACGCCTCCCGATCGGATGAACCGCTGTTCATAGTAGGTCTTCTATCTCCTCATCGGTCAATCCAGCCCGCTCGACCAACATCCGGCGCAACGCCCTAGGCGGCACTTCGTCCTTGTCATGGAACGCAAAGCCGATAGGTAGACGACTATCAGCAACTAGCTTGCGGTGGGAACCGCGCTGGCGATCCTGCTTGTATCCGACCCTGGCGAGAAGCCTCAGCACCTCACGAGCCTTCAGTGCCGGGAAGCGCGACGCAGGAATCACCATGGCTCCAAACCCTACAGACGCCCTCTCGGACGAACGGTGGCACAGGGGGGCCTCCGCCGCCCACGGCAACGGTCGCTGCTACGTGCTGGATGGCGGCGGCGCTGCACCGCGCCTCTCGGGGGGCCTCCGCCGCCCACGGCAACGGTCGCTGCTACCCCTTTGGTAGTGGGATCGGCTCGTAGAATGGGCAGTTGGAGTTGAGAGGGGAAAGGACGGATGGCAAGGCAGAAGCGGCGAGCGGAGCGGGAGTGGTTCCTCAGCGACCGCCCGATCAACAGCGCGCAGGACGACCGGCTTGAGAGCATCTCATTGGCGAAGACGCTCGTCGAGGCGATCACTTCTGCTGAGCCGCCTTGCATGATCGGCTTGCTGGGCGGCTTCGGGAGCGGGAAGTCGTCGGTGACCAGCCTCGCCTCATCGATGCTCGACAGCGCGGCCTTTGACTCTGTGACAGCAAGCGCCGACAAGCACTCTGGGCATGCCAGGGCCAGGAACTTGGTGCATGCGATTGCTGGCGAGTTCCAGGACGGCCTCGATATCGATCGCGCCGAAGTGGGCGAGATTCTCCGCCCGCTGCGCCAGGCGACTCAGGTGACAGCTCCCGATCCGACGGACACAACCTGGGCGCGCATACGCAGCGGTAGGTAGCGACGTGCCGCCCGCAACGTCGCTGCTGCCGGCCGACACTGGATCGCTGTGGCGTGCCTGATTGTCCAGTGCCTCCTTTCGGCAGGCCTGGTGCCCTCGCCATGATCGGGATCGTTTGGAGCGTCGGGCTGGAGCCGGACCCGATCGCTGAGCGGTCCTGGCAGCGGCGGTGGGGGCGGCTCTGGCGCTGTTGTGGGCGTGGGGTGGCTAGAGAATTCTGAAACACATCTTTCGAGGCCACCAAGAAGGGACGAGGTTGGAGGTCAAACCCGATCGACGGCAGGGTCTCAGCGGAGGGCCCGGCTACTCACCTGCCCGATACCGTGGTCGAGTGACCCCCAACAGCATGGATGATGGACGTGAACGCCAAGTGGCTAGACATCAAGTGGCTGGTGGCCGAACATGGTCCCGCCAATGTCCTGGAGCACTTGGAGAACTTAGCGGTCGAGCACGGCGCCAGCGATCACCAATGGGACGTCATCGCGCAACTCACCGACCTGCAGCACCGCCCCCGTGACGCCGCTGGCGCCTTGCGCCTGTTCGAGTTGCCGCCGCCCGAGCCGATCCCCGAATCGGTCTGAACCGCCCTGGCTTTCCCGGAGGGTCTGGTGTGTCCTGTGTTTCGCGTCGTCGGCGTGGATCCAGTCGAAGTCCAGATCTTCTGAGAACCGCCAGTCGCGCCGGTAGCAGACCCGAAGCAGGGTCCCGCCTTTGAACATCACCCGCGGGACGCTTTGTTGGCGCGCCGCGACCGCGGAGACTATCTGGTGCTGGACCAGGTCGACCGGCTCCCATCTGCTGTGCCGACTGGTCGGACCGCTCATGTCGAGACCGCAGCAGCGACAGCGTCGGGGGCAGCCGCCCAGTTGACCTTG
>JAJEDD010000042.1 GCA_022821685.1 Acidimicrobiia bacterium | reverse complement strand
CAGTCACGCTGGGTGTGCCGATTACCAGCGACAGCGTTGATGAGCCTGATGAGACGTTCGATGTGACGCTGTCGAGTTCCCAGACGCGGGTGACGCTGGGTTCGCCGTCGACGGCGACGGTCACGATCACCGACGACGACGCGACGGTGGTGAGCTTGTCGCGCACGGACTCTGGCTCGATCGCCGAGGGCGGTTCGGGCGCGAAAGCCGACGCGGAGTTCACGGTGTCGTTGGGCCGGCGGCTGTATGCGGGCGAGACGGTGGAGGTGCCGCTGGTGCTGTCGGGCGTCAACGCGGCCGATGTGAACATCGCCAAGAAGTCGGGCGCCTCGATCAACCGTGGGGTGAGCGTCGCGTCGGTCGGCACGCTGACAACGGTGACCTTTGCCGGGGACGACACCAACATGGTGCAGACCGCGACGCTGCTGTTGACCGCGGTGCCGGACTCGACGACCGAGTCGGCGGAGACCGCAACCGTGCGGTTGGGCCCCGACGACACCAGCGCGAACGGGTTCGACCACACGAACAGGGCGACGGATGTCGGCGGCGGCGCGGACCCCCACGGGACCACCAATTCGTTCAACGTCAACATCGACGCCGACCCGGTGTCGCCGCCTCCGCCTCCGCCGCCGACGGTGCCGCGGTTGAGTTTCGGTGCGGTGACTTACCGGGTGGGCGAGGGCACCGGGACAGCGGATGTGGTGGTGAAGGCCAGCTCGGCGCCGTCGTCGGCGTTGACGGTGAAGCTGTCACACACGCAGGGCTCAGCGGAGGCGGGAGCCGATTACACGGCGCCGGCGGCGACGTTCACGTTCCCGGCGGGGCGGGTGTCGCACACGATCGAGGTGACGCTCAACGATGACAGCATCATGGAGGACGATGAGGACTTCACACTGACGCTGGGCGCGGCGTCTGATTCGAGCTACACGCTGGGGTCGCCGACCCAGGCGACGGTGAGCATCGTCGACAACGACGCGCCGATGCTGCTGGTGCTGTCGTCGTCGTCGACCGCGCCGCTGTCGGTGTTGTTGTCTGAGAGCCGCCATGACCAGGATTCGGGTCTGGAGAAGCCCGAGCATGGCCGGGAGGCGACGTATTCGGTGCGGTTGGAGTCGCAGCCGTCGAATGTGGTGCGGGTGGACATCGCGGTGGTGGATGCGATGGGCGATCCGGTGTCGGGGGTTGTGTCGGTGACGCCGGCGAGTGTCATCTTCTTGCCGACGGACTGGGACGACCCACAGCGGGTGACGGTGCGGGTCTTGGAGGACGACTGGGCCGGAGGCGGCGGAGATGATGACGAGGTGACGCTCAAGCACACTGCTGCGGGCGGTGGTTACGGCTCGGCGGTCGGTGAGGTCAGGGTGAACGTTGACGGCACCGAATGGCCCGAAAGCTGGAGCGATTTCTTGTCTCTGGCGCATTATCAGGGTGACCCGGTGCTGCCTGAGGGCGGGTCTGGGGCGCATTTCGCGGTGACGCGGGTGCGCACGTCTGGTGCGACGGGGTTCGATCCCGATGTGCAGATCCCCGACGCGTGGGGGTTCCAGTTGTGCTTTGAGGGAACCGCGGCCTTGGGGACCGACTATGTGGTGCGCAACCGGTTCAACAAGTTGCTGGCGATGGACCCGAACCAGTCGAACTGCTCGCTGGGCAACGATGCCGCCGCGGGGACGGGCCTGACCGCGGGACAGGACCGCACCCACTTCTACATCGAGATCATCGACGACACCCATGAGGACTCCGGCGAGACGATCATCGTGATCGTCAAGGACCCGCAGATGACGAGCCGGTATCGGGGCGGGCTCCACACGTTCACCTACACGATCACCAACCACGACGCGGTGGCACTGCCCGCAGCGGCCGCGTCGGTGATAGCGCAGACCCACAGCATCGTCGAGGGCGGCGCAGCGGAGTTCGCGGTGGTAGTCAACCCGCCGCCCGTCCAGGGCGAAACAACAGCGGTGACCGTCGACGTGACTGGCGCGGCCGGGTACCTCACCGCCGGGCAGGCCGGCCGGCGAACCGTCACCGTCGATCACACCGGCATCGCTGTGTTGCAGATCCCCACCGTGGACGACACCGCCCGCGAGACCGACGCCGCAGTCACCGCAAGGGTGGCCGCAGGCGACGGCTACCGCCTCGGCTCCAGCCGCGCCGCGTCGGTGACGATCGCCGACAACGACCCCGACGGCGCTGCCCCCACCGTCAGCATCACCGCCGGCGGCGGCATCGTCGAAGGAGACGAAGCGGTGTTCACCCTCACCGCCGATCCCGCCCCCGCCCTGCCGCTGAAGGTCGACGTGACGGTCACCGCCAGCGACGGCTACGGCGTAGACACCGAGCCGCGCGCCGTCACCATCCCCACATCGGGCACATACACGATGCGCCTCGGCACCCACAACGACGACAACGACGAACCCGACGGCACGGTCACCGTCGCCGTCGATCCCGCCTACCACTACGACACATCCGCCATTGCCGGCACCGCGACGGTGGCGGTGGCGGACAACGACGAGCCCATCGCGTACGTGTCGATCAGCGACGCCGCCGCAGCAGAACCCGACGGCGTGATCAACTTCACCATCACCCTCGACCGGGTCCTGCTCCACAACGTCACCGTCTCCTTCACCACCGCAGAAACCAGCCCGGTATCAGCGGAAGCCGATCGCGACTACGCCTCCTCGGCCTGGTATGCCCACATCGCCGCCGGCGAAACCACTCAAACCATCCCCGTCTACATACTCCAGGACCGCCTCGACGAAGGCCCCGAGACCTTCCAAATCCGTATCCGGCGAATCACCGCAGGCCGCGCCCAACCCCACCCCACCCAACACACCGCCACCGGCACCATCACCGACACCCCACCCCCCAACACCGCCACCGACGGCACCAACCCCGCCACCGACGGCACCAACCCCGCCACCGACGGCACCGACGGCACCGACGGCACCGACACCGCCACCGACTCGGACGGCACCGACCCCGACCCCGCCCCCGACACCGACTCGAGCACCGATTCCGACAGCGGCCAGGATCCCGAGCCCGACACCGACAGCACCGACCCCGATCCACCGGTCGGCCCGACAGCCGAACAGATCGCGGCCTGCGTCACCGACGAGCTGCTGGAAACCGTGAGCGGCTACTACGAAGCCAACCGCGACAAGCCACCCAACAACGGGAAGAACTGGCAGCGGGTCCTGATCGCCTTCGGTGCCGTGCAAGCCCCCGAACTCACCGCCTACACCGCCTACGAAGCTCTACAGAGCGAGGCAACCTGGGCAGGCTGGAAGCCCATCCGCGAAGCCCTTCAGTGCCTCCAAGACTGAGACGCCCCCTCTCCGCTAGAGGCAGAGCACAGTTCGCAGCGTCTCGTCGATCGCGTGGCGGTCGAGCAGGCCCAGGCGTCCGAGCCACACGTCGCCACGAAGCAGCCGACTTTCAGAGCCTGCGCGGAAGCGTGGGGAGGGGGGTGGTTGAGGGTCCCCGTTGAGGGGTCGAGGCCTGCTGGGATCGGTGATGTCACATCCACTGATCCAGGAGGGCCTCGATGGCTCGCGATGTTATGTCGGTGCGGCTGCATTTGCCGCAGATGCGTGTGCTGGGGGTGCTCGAGGACACCCAATATCAATGTTGAAGTAGCAATGCTTCGATGTCGTAGTTGCAATGATCCCAATGCATGATTCGCGAGGCTGGCAGCTGCCGAGGGGCCGGGCTGCGTTGTGTCGGGTGTAGTTTGGGCGGGTCGGGTGCGGACCGCGGATCACTCGACGGAGGGCTCTCGGTTATGCGGGTAGAGGCTTCAGGCTCCACTGTTGCTGTTGACGGCCGGGTGGTGGAGCCTTCGGTTGCCAATGCTTTGCCGCACTTTGTGCCGCTGTTGATCTTTCCGCTGGTGGTGTGCGCCGTTGTCTACGGCGGATGGTGGCTGGCGGGGCCCTTGGCGCTGTTCGGGCTCACCGGCCAGTTCGACAAGCTCTCCGGCGCCGACGAGCGCAACATGGATCCGGCCACCACCGAGGAGAGCCGGCTCTTCCTCTACAAGCTCTCGATGTGGCTGTGGGGCTTCGCATGGCCGGTGGCCCTCATATTCTCGCTGTGGCAGATGCTGATCGCCGAGCATCTGGCGTTGTGGGAGGTCGCGCTGATGGCCGTGATCCTCGCTCTGGTGGGCCAGTCGGTGTTCATCGTGGGCCACGAACTGGTCCATCGGCGGGTCCGCTGGGAGCGCCGTCTCGGCGAGTTCCTGCTGGCCTCCTCCTCCTACCCGCACTACGCCACCGAGCACGTCTACATCCACCATCCCCATGTGTGCACCCCCATGGACCCCGGCTCGGCCCCCAAGGGCGTGTCGCTGTGGCGGTACCTGCCCCCCGAACTGAAGCACAACCTGCTGGGCGCCTGGGAGTTCGAGCAGCGCCGCCTGGCCCGCCGCAAGCATCCGCCGTGGCACTACACCAACGCCTTCTGGCGCTACGGCGCGGCGATCATCTTCTGGTACGGGCTGGTGCTGTGGCTGGGCGGCCCGTGGGCGCTGCTGATCTACATGGCGCTGTGCGGCACGGTGATCTTCTCGATGAAGACCAGCAACTACGTGCAGCACTACGGACTGCGACGGGTGCGCATGCCCAGCGGCCGGTTCGAGTCGGTGAAGCCACAGCACGCCTGGAGCGCCGACTACAAGTACACCAACTGGATGTATTACAACATGCAGCGCCACGCCGACCACCACACCTCGAGCCTGCGCTACCCGCTGCTGCAGCATTGCGGCGAGTCGGAGTCGCCGCAGCTTCCCGGCAGCTACGTGCAGATGAACACGCTGGCGTACTTCCCCAAGCAGTGGTTCGCCACCATCGATCCCCTGCTCGACCGCCAGCGGGCCCAGTTCTATCCCGAGATCGACGACTGGAGCGCCTACGACAGCCGGGCCTTCGCGGCCCGTCCCGACGCCTTCGACGCCATCGCCGAGATCCACGCCGCGTCGCCGCGCCTGGCCGAGTGGATCAACGCCTCACCGGAGCTGCTCGACCGGCTGCGCGACCGGGAGTTCACCGACCTGGAACTGCCCGACGGCATCGGGCCCGAACCGGAGTCCGACGCCATCGCCCGCCGCGGGCTGGCCCGCCTGTACTGGACCCGCGAGCTGAGCCTGGCCGAGATGAGGGCACAACTCGACGACATCGCCGTGCAGGACAGCCGTGAGGCGGTGGCCGCGGCCCTGGAATGGTCCAACGGCAAGGTCTTCCAGATCGCAGTGCACTTGATGCGCGGGAACTTGTCGGCCGATGAGGCGTCCACGGCGCGGTCGCGGGTGGCCGAGGCCTCTATCGACTTTGTGCTGGCCGCGGTGGGCGACGACCTTACCGACCGGGGCCGGGGCCGCGGCCAAGGACAGGTGGCGGTGGCCGTGCTGGCGCCTCGTTCCGGCGGCGACCAGGGCCGGGACCGGGGAGAGGTGGCTGTGCTGGGACTGCGGGCCAGCGACGCAGAGGTGCTCCACGAGCCGCTCGAGGTGCGGTTCGCGTGCGAGGGCGGCTCGGCGCTAGGCCGCCGCGTCGGCAAGGCACTGGCTGGCCTGTCGAGCGACAACCTGCTGCTGGCCCCGGCCCTGCGCGTCGGCCTGGCCGACGGTCAGACTCTCGCCGAGTTGGCGGCACAGCTCCAGTCCTCCGACTCAGAACGCGAGATGGCAGCGCTGGTGAGGGTCGAAGTCTGACTCAAGTTACCGGTGCAGTCTTGAGCGAGCGGACTCTGGCGGGTCACACGATGCTGTGTGGCCAGGCTCTTGAGTGCCGATTTGTTATGTCACAGAGTGCCAAAATGTTAGATCAAACTGCGCCAAATGGTTATGTAGAGCGTGACGACGGAGTGGGCGTCGTGCCACTCACCGCCCTCGGCCCGTAGCGGATTCACTTGCCCGCCACCCATTGCGCGCACTCAGGCCAACTGGCGGGTCATTAGATCTTGGAAGGCGCCCGGCTCGGCGGACAGCGCTGCGAACGAGCCCTCCTGGACGACCCTGCCCTCCTTCATCACGTAGATCCGGTCGGCTTGGCGCAGGGTGGACAGGCGGTGGGCCACCACGATCCGAGTGGAGGTCAAGCCCGACAGATTGTCGAGGACTCTGGACTGGGTCTCGGCGTCGAGCCAGCTGGTGGCCTCGTCCAGCATCAGGACGCGGGGTCGGCGGATCAGGGCGTGGGCGATCTGGATTCGCTGGCTCTCGCCGCCGGAGGTGAGGGTGGCGCCCGCGCCCACCGGCGTCAGCAGCCCCATCGGCATCGCCGCGATCTCGCGGTCGACCGCGGCCAACTCGGCCGCCCGCCACGCATCGGCAGCCGCGGCGGCCTCGTGGTCGCCCACGATGTTGTCCCACAGATCCTGGGGATGCAGCCGCACCATCTGCGGCACCACGCCGATCTGTCGGCGCACCTGTTTGAGGTCGAGCTGCTGCAGGTCGCGGCCGTCGAAGTAGATCGATCCGCCCGAAGGCTGCTCCAGTCCGAGGGCGAGCCGCAGCAGGGTGCTCTTGCCCGCGCCGGACTCGCCCGCGATGGCTATGAACTCGCCCTTGCCGGCCCGGATCGACACTTCGTCGAGGATCAGCGGGCCGTTGGGATCGTGGCGGAAGGAGACTTGATCGAACACGACTTCGCCCCGCAGCTCCTCCACGAACTCCCCCTCGGCCCTGGTCTCGGTGTCGGCGGCCAGCAGCGGTCGGAGCTGGCCGGCTGCGGGCAGTATTTCGGCCAGGGCGCCGAACGATTCGCCCAGCCGCACGACGGTCCGCTGGTAGAGCAGGAACAGCACGAACACCACGATGAAGTCGCCCGCCGCCAGGGAGTCTGGGCCGAACAGCGTGGCCGCCAGAACCACGGCCGCCCCGGCCAGCGACGGCAGTGCCGTGCCGAGGGCCCGCAGGTGCGCCTCGTGGCCGCCCAGATCCAGCTCGGCCCGCTTCTGGGTGCGGTAGCCCCGGGCCCAGAGCGCAAACCCCGAGCCCTCGGCGCCGGCCACCCGCAGCCGCGGAATGCCGTTGATGAGCTGGAACAGCCGGCCCGACAGGCGCCGGACCGCCTTCAGTCGGCGGTCATGGGGGCCTATCAGCCGCAGTCCGAGCACCACCGTCACCAGCAGCGACGCCAGGCTGAAGCCGGCCAGCAGCGCGGCGAGCCGGGCGTCGCGCCCCGCGATCAGCACGAACACCGGCGCTAGGAACAGGATCGAGAGCACCCCGTTGCCGATCACGCCGTGGGCGGCGTCGCGTGCATTCTGGAACGCCATGCCCCGCAGAGCCAGGTCGTTGGCCGGGTAGCGCCGCAGCACCCCGGTAGGCAGCCGCAGCAGCCGGTCCCAGAAGGCGGCCTCCATGCGGGAGGCGGCCCGACTCTCGATGCGCATCAGCGACATGCGGTGCAGCAGGTGCAGCAGGGCGCGGACCACCCCGAAGGCCACCAGCGCCAGGCTGAGCCCGTACAGCAGCCCGGTGTCGCCGGTCGGGATTGCCTCGTTGGCGGCGACGCCGAGCGCCACCGCGGGCAACAGCATGATCAGCCCGCCCGCCAGCCCGGTCGTGGCGAAGCGGGCCAGCTCGGGGCCCAGGCCGGCTCGGGCCACACGCCACAGGTCGCGCAGGCCGGCGCCGGCCCCGGGCAGCGACGGGTAGAAGGTCCAGGCCTCCGGTTGCAGCGACCCGGCGTTGGCCGCAGTGATCCGCCGTTTGTGTCCGCGGGCGGGATCGATCTCCCGGTAGTTGCCCAGTGCGCTGGGCAGCAGCGCCACGGGCCGGTCGTCGGTGGCCCGGAACGCCAGCATGGCGCCGCTGTCGCCGACCCACCAGCGGTCTTCGGGGGCCAGCCGCACCTTGCGGCCGCGCAGTCCGGACGCGGCGAGCACTCTGGTGACGGTCGCGTCGTCGGTGGCGGCTTCGTCGTAGGGCCGCTCCGGCGGGCGCTGGAACTCGATGCGCTCGCGCCGGCCGATCAACTCCAAGACACTGTGCAGCCTCGAAGGCTCGGTCTCGTCGTCGCGGCCGCGGTCGTGAACGTCGAGCAGGCGGTGTCGGGCCTCGGACTCGACGGTGCGGCGGCTGCTGACCAGCGCCCGGGCCAGATTCGCCTGATCGACGACGGCCAGTCGCCGGTTGAGCCGCTCGAGCGAAAACGCCACCCGATTGAAGGCGTCGACCGCCCCCAGCAGCAGCCCCCGCTCGGCCAGATCGGCCGAGGACTTCGTGGTGATATGCGCCGGCTGCATGAGCGTGAGCCAACTGTCGGGCGTCAGCGGCAATGCGCTGCCGCCGCCCGGATCGGGCTGGGCCGGGTCGGGTTCGGGCGGGTCGATCAGGTCCATGAACAGCCCCGTGGAGGCCGGTAGTTCGGTGACCCACACCGTGCCGCGGCGGGCGGCGAGCCGGCCGCTGCGTGCCGCCGTCTCGCCGGATTCCAGGAGTGCATCCATGGGCGGATGGGCGGTGCCTCGGGCCAGCATGGCCGAGATGTCCGCGATCCAGGCGTCCATCTGCTGAGCCAGCTCCGCATTGTCGACTGCGTCGAGCTCAGAGAGCCGCAGGCGCCGCAGATCGGTGCCCGGCAGCCCCTTGGCGATCAGCTCCAGAGCGGTGGTCTCGTCGTGGTGGGGCTGGACTCCGATCAGCAGGCGACCGGCGCCGGCCCTCAGCACATGCTGCGGAGCGGCCTGCTGGACTCCCTGCTGCTTCTCGACCAGGAACAGATCGACCGCACCGGATTCGACAAACCAGGCGAAGGCGGGGTCGTCCAAATCGACGGGCCGGTTGGCCGCGCTCGCCACCGCGTCGCCCCGCTCGGCCGCGACCCGGCTGAGCAGCCCGGTCATTCGGCCAGCTCCGTGTGGACCAGGCGGTGGTAGACGCCGTCGGTGTCGGCCATCAACTCGTCGTGGGTGCCTCGCTGCACCGCCGTGCCCGCATCGAGCACGATGATCTGGTCGCAGTCGCGCACCGTGCTCAGCCGGTGGGCGATGATCAGGCAGCTCACGCCCCGGCGGCGCAGCGCGTCGTCGACGGAGACCTCGGTGGTGGCGTCGAGCGCGCTGGTGGCCTCGTCGAGGATCAGCACCGTCGGATTGGGAACCAGGGCCCGGGCAATCTCCAGGCGCTGGCGCTGCCCGCCGCTGAAGTTGACCCCGTCCTCCTCCACCTCTGCCCCGTAGCCGCCGGGCCGTTTGAGGATGTCGTCGTGGATGGCGGCGTCGCGGGCCGCGGCGACCAGGTCGTCGTCGAGAACGGCCGGGTTCCACAACGCCAGGTTGTCTCGCACGGTGGCCGAGAACAGGACGGTGCGCTGGTCCACCATCGACACGGAGCGGGTCAGCACCTCGTGGGGAATCTCGTCGCGGGACCGACCGTCGAAGCGGATCTCACCCGACCAGGGGTGCAGCAGGCCCGCCACCAGGCGCGACAGCGTCGACTTTCCCGATCCGCTCGGACCCACCACCGCCACCCGCTGGCCCGGCTCGAAGGCGAGGCTGAAATCCTTGATCAGCGGTGGTCGGTTGCGGTTGTAGCCGAAGGTCACGCCGCGCAGGTCGACATGGCCGGCCAGGCGCAGCCGACCGCCGACGGTGGCGATCGACTGCGACGGCTCGGTGCGGCGGGCCGCGCCCGGATCAACCGGCGTCTCGGTGATGTCGTCGAGGCGCTGCATGTCGGTCACCAGGGTCTGGCGCTCGTGGGCGAACTCGGCGAAGCGCCCCACCGGCTCCAGGAACATGAGCGCCACGAGGTAGACGGCCACCAGCCCGCCCAGCGTCAAGTCGCTGTCGGTGACCCTGGTGGCGCCCAGCGCCAGCACCGCCGCGCTCCCCAGGAACATGAACAGGTCCGGGGCGACGGCCATGAGGTTGCTCAGCTCGAAGAAGCGCTGGCGGGTCTGCAGCTCGCGGGCCTGATGGCCGCTCCAGCGGGCGAACATGTGGTCCTCGGCGGCCGCCATGCGCAGGTTGTCGGCCTGGCTCACCATGATGGTGCTGATGCCGGCCAGCAGGCCCTGCTCGCGGCGCAGGGCCGAGGCCGCGTCGGCGCGGCTGCGGGCCACCGGGCGCAGCAGCAGCACCCCCAATACCGCCAGCAGCAGCACCGCCGCGGCCAGCAGGGGGTCGTAGGCGGCCATGGCCACCAGGAACACCGCGCTCATGGCGACGTCGACCAGCATGCCGCCGAAGCGTTCCGACAGGCCCTGGGCAACTTTGTCGACCGACAGGATGCGGGCGGTCAGGTCACCGACCAGCCGGTGGCTGAAATAGTCGATGGGCAGACGCAACAGATGCGACACGGTGCGGTTGCCGAGGGCGATCGAGACGCGGGTCGCCAGCCGCCCCAGCAAGCGCTGCTTCAGCCAGGAGACGCCGTACACGGCCAGTCCCGCCGCGGCCAGCGCCCCGGCCAGGCCGTAGCCCCACGATTCGCCCTCGGCGAGCACGCGGTCGATGAACAGGCCGGCGGTCAGCGGCGCGGCCAGGGCGATCACCGCCAGGGCCAGCCCGCAGACGATGGCCCACACCAGCGGACTCCAGGAGCCGCTCAACCAGGCGGGCAGGCGCCGCAGCAGCCCGGCGGGCGCCCCTCCGGGCTCGAACTCCGGGCTCGGCTTCAAGGTCAGGGCCACCCCGGTGAACCCCTCGTCGAACTCTTGGGGGGTGAGCCTGCGGTGTCCCGAGGCCGGGTCGTTCAGATAGACCCACTTGCCGTCGAATCCCTCCAGCACCACGAAGTGGTTGAACTCCCAGAAGAGGATCATCGGCATCGGCATCTGCTTGAGGCGGTCCACCGGCGCGCTCCAGCCCGAACCTTCGAGACCGTAGTGCCGTCCCGCCCGCATCAGCCCGGCGGCCGTCGATCCGTCCCGTCCGACCTCACACGTCTCGCGCAAGTCCGTAAGCGGCTCCCAGCGCCCGAAATGGGCCAGCACGCTGCCGAGGCAGGCCGCGCCGCACTCGGTTGCGTGGGTTTGCAGGAAGAGGGGAGTGACGACCCGGCCACCCTGCCTGTCGTCGGCCATCGGGTCTATCCGAAGCCGAACAGGGCGGTGGGAGAGTATTGCCCGCCGAAGTAAACCCACACGGCGACGCCGAGAAGAATCAATCCAACCGCGGCCCCCACGGCGCGTTCATGGGCCGCGGTGACGCGAAGCAGATGGTCGAGTTGTTGGCGGTTGGATCTTCCCGCGATGGCCTGCTCTCGGAACGGGTTGTTGAACATAAAGTCAGCCGGTTTCTCTAGCCTTGTTGCCGACGGGGACGCAATGGCGTAACGTTGCCCCCTCAAGTGTGCCCAATCACCCACGGGGGAAGCAATATGAACACCATGGTGCAGTCAGCCATTCAGACAACCGAAGAGATTCAGCGCCAGTTGATCGCTCGAGCCGGCGAGGATGCCGACTTCCGTGCCCAGCTCGTTGCCGATCCGAAGGTGACCATCAAGCAGGAGTTCGGCATCGACGTGCCTGAGATCGTCAGCATTCAGGTGCATGAGAGCAGTCTGAACGACCTGCATCTTGTCCTGCCCCCCGACACCGATGCGATTGAACTTGACGAGGAGCGACTGGAAGCGATCGCCGCGGGACTTTCCTGCTCCGGCTGAGCGACAGTCGCGCTTTTGTCAGGGGGTGAATCCCCCCGACAACCAACAGAACACGTAGGCCTTGACAGCTTCGACGCGGTCACCGATCAGCGTTGTCTTGAAATGGTGTATCCCCCTCACTGCGAGCATCATTCCGCGGCGCCCGAACACCGCTTCTGTGCCCACCCATGACTCCGCAATGGCGGCCATTTTCTCGGGCACTGCCAGTCCCGAGGCGCCCAGGCCGTCGATGAGGTTTGCCCACGGCTGGATGTCCTTCAACCATTGGGCGCTCGGGGGGTAATAGCTCACACCCAGTTCCGGCCGCACGCCGTCGGCGTCGACATCGAGGTGCGCCGCCAAGTAGTCGAAGGCGTTCTGCGACTCGAGGTCTCCGACGAACGGGGCGACGTCCTCGCAGCGCCCCGGCCAGCCCGCCCGCTTCAAGAACGATGTGAGTTCAGCGGTGTTCTTGAGGTGGGTTATACCGACTCGCAAGGCTCTCGCTCGGCCAGGAAAGCCGCCTACGGTGCCGACATGAGCGCTTGGCGGCTTCGCCTCGAACAGTCGTTCGGCGTGTCGCCGCTCGTCGGTGTCGGGCGCCCATCCGCAAGCGCCGACCACCGCGTCGGTGATGTCGCTGAGGTCCTCGGTTGTCTGGACCTCGCCGGGCAAATCGGCGCTGGGATAAAGAAAGATTCCCGGATCGGGGAAGGGCTCCGGATCGATGTCGTATTCGAGCAGCAGCTTGGCGTGGGCGATGCCATGCAGCGAGATCCTGTCACGCTCCATCTCGCGCAGTAGGTCGACGACCGCGGCGGCGTACGAGTCTTCGGGCTGAGACTGCGCCCATTGCTTGAAGTGCATCGCCGACGGGCTGCCTTGGAACAGCGCTACGCCCAGATCGGCGCTCGGCTCGGCTTCATGCAGCCGAAACTCGAACCCGAAACCGGAGGTGGCGAGGCTGATGGGCAGCGAGTTGGCCCGCTCGACCAGCCTGTTCCATCCGGCGCCGTCGATGAGTGCGGCGGGAATCCGGCCCTTGAACTGCTCCAGCAGTTCGCCGACGGAGTCGGCCTGGGCCAGCATGTGCTCTTCTATCGCGGCTCGAGCCCGCTCCACCTCCGTCGCTTCCGTCGCTGTCATCGCTTCCCGCTTCTTGTTCAGAGCGCGGTTCAGGCTAACACCGGGACAGGATTCAGTTGGTCCTCAGCTAGCGGGCGGTGGCGCCAACCCATCTTCACGGGCACATCGAACAGCCGCCCGGGCGCGAAGCGGGCCCAGAAGTGGCGCATGCCCGGCACTATGACCCGGGCCACCGGCATGCCGATGTCGGGCCGGGTCTGGTCGAGCACGAGGAACTCCATGCCGCGAGCCTCGACGAGCGCTCGGCAGTGCTGGAGGTCATCGCGGGTGTCGGTGGTGTCGGGAACCGGATAGTCCGCTCGGCCTCGCGGCGCACGGTCGCCGGCCGGCGCCAGCCACCGGTGGTCCGCCAGCTTGCCGGTCTGCCACCACTGACGGGTCGGGGGGTCGTTGAGGGCGCCGGTCACCCATTGCAGGCACTGGTTCAGTTCGCACACCGCTCGCAGTGCCGCAATGTGGGGATCGGGGTGCGCTCCTGCCCCGTAGAGGATGTCCTCGGTGTCGGCGCCGGTGCGGCGTGAGACGGAAACGAAGACCGGGATGCCGAAGTCGCCGGTGGCGTCGAGCACCCACATCTCGCGCTCCAGGCGCCCGTAGTAGGCGGCGGCGGTGGCCAGGTACTCGTCGTCGAAGCTCGACAGGTCCACTTCGGGCAGCCGCAGCCGGTTGTACCACCAGATGGCGAAGGCGTCGCGTTCAGTGAGCTCGAGGAACCCCTGAAGGATCGCCTCCTCGAGTGTGTTGCCCGCGGCGCAGCCGTTGGAGTCGGCTCTGAGCCCGGAGCCGTCGGCCTCGCCCGCCATGCCGTAGAGGATCGCAGTGGGCAGATAGCGGTGCCTCTGCTGGGTGAGCGACCACACCGGCGACCAGTCGATCTCGGTCTCGGGATCGAGCCGGGGCGGAACGAAGTTGTAGGGATGGCCGGCGGCGTTGATCAGTTCGGCGTCGTCGAATTGGCGGTCGCTGAAGAGCTGGACGTCGTTGGGGTGGATCGCTTCGGACTCTGCGGCTCGCTCGAAGTGGACCAGGCTGCGCCGGCTGCGGATCTCATCGCCGTGGAAGGCACCGCTGTAGCGCTCGATCGCCTCGCAGAGGGCGCTCGCCTCCGACTGCTGCGGGGTGCTGCCCTTGCCGGCGCTCTTGCTTCGCAGGCTGCGCCGCAGCGAGCTGAGGTTGCGGCTTCCGAGCGCGTAGTTGTTGCCGGCCCAATAGACGTGCAGCCACGGGTCGGCTGCGTCGGTGGTGCGGGTGATCCAGGTCACTACGCCGGTGATCGGGCTGACCAGATGGCGGTACTTGGCCAGGGTCGCCTCGGGCGCCACGGCTCGGCGGCCTCCGCTGTTGTGTACGGGTGTGGGGCTTGACTGCAATCGCACCGGCTGGGCCGGACGGTCGGGGCGGTACAGGGCCTCGTCGCCGCAGGCCCGGCACTGCGGGCGGCGCATGGCGGAATGCTGCCGGCTCTCGAGGCTGCCCACATCCAGCGAGACGGCGTTGTTGTGGATGGGGGCCAGTTCGTCGAGCACCAGCCATTTGGCGATCTCGGCTGCGGCCAGACCGCACACCGCCTCCATCACGGTCGGCTCCAGGGCGCGGGGCCGCACCGCCTCGGACTCGGCTGGTCCCAGCCCTCCGGGGGCTGCCCCGCTTGGCCCCCTCCCCTCGTCGAGGTTGCGCAGGAAGTTGTGGACCTCCTGATGGGCGCCGAGGCGGTAGGCGATGCATTTCCAGCACGGGCCACCGTCGGCCGGCCGGAACACCGGCCCGAACAGCGGCTGCATCCCGCCCGGCCGCACCAGCAGCCAGGGCGTGCCCGACTCGAGATGGCGGCGGTTGACGACGGTGTGGCGCTCGTCGAGATAGTCGGCGCACACGACCACCGATATCGAGGGATGGTCGGCGGTTGCGGCGATGCCGGGCCCGTCGAGGTGTTGGGTATCGCCGGCTGCTGGAGTCGCCTGATGGTGGTCGGTCGCCGTGTCGATGCCGAGCCCTTCGAGGTGGCGTGCGATGGGCTCCTCGGCGACGGCCGTTGCCTCAGCGAGCCGCTGCTCCGCCCAGCTTGGCGAGGCGCCCAGCGACGACCAGTACGCGGCCTGACCCGGCGCCATGCGGTAGTCGCCCGACACCAGATACCCGCGCGACGCCAGCGCTGTGATGGCGGCTCGGACCTCGGACGCCGAATGCGTCGGCGAGAGCGCGGCGGCGATCTCTGCGCTCGTGCGGAGACCGTCGCACATTGGCAAGAGATCGCAGTGGATCTGGCCTCTGAGGAGGGTGTTGAAGGTTTCCGAGACGAGCAGCAGTTGCTCGTCGCCGATCAGTCGGGCCTGCAGGCAGGGCACCAGAATCGGCAGTTCGATGGGGCCTCGGTCGGCGGGGGTGGTCCGTTTCAGCATGGCCGGTCGGGCCGCATCAGGGCCCGAAGGGCATTCCGGCCGCGTGGAAGATGCCGTCGGGATCGAACTGTTGCTTCCACCGGACGGCTGGCGCGAGCATCTCGCCGTAGTGCTGCTGCCACTGCTGCGGGCTGTAGTCGACCTGGCCCGACAGGTAGCTCTTGGCGCCGAGTCCGACGAGCTCTCGGTCGATGTCCTTGAGCTTGTCGGCGAATTCGACGGTCTTGTCGTGCTGGAACTCGCCTAGAACCGCCAGGATGGAGTACAAGACGAGTCGCTTCTGGGGCGGGCGCATGAACAGCGGCGCCTCGATGTCGCCCCTGCCGCCCGGGTAGAACCCAGTCCAGCTCCAGCCGGGGTTCGGCATCGATTCTGGGTGTAACGGAGGCTCGGCCAGCAGCGTCGGCAGGGTCTCCCACGGCAGCATCCAATCGCGCCACGGATGGTAGTGCAGCCAGCTGAAGGCCCAGGAGGGGTACATCCCGGCTCGGCCGACGCTGGCAGTGTCGCGGGTGTACACGAGTTCGTCGTGCCCGAGCCCGGCGAGGTCGCGGTTCTCGTCGGGCGTCTCGTCGTATTCGAGGCCGGCGAGCAGAACGCTCACCCTCTTGTGGTGGCGGAGTTCCACCCGCAGATGGTCGAAGCGACTTGTCTCCACCAGGAGGTCGAGGTCGTCGGCGAGCCGCTCGAAGTCGCGGTAGTGGAGCTCGTACTGCCGGAACCGCGCCCCCGACGCGCGCAGCCGGATCCAGGCCTCGGTGATGATCCCGAACTGTCCCTGTCCGCTCCTTACCGCATCGAATAGCTCGGCGTCCTCAGTAGGAGAGCACAGGACTCGCTCACCGGCGCCGGTCACCACCTCGAGCTGTTCCACATTCTCGACCTGCGCTCCGTAGCGATGCGAGGTGGTGCCGACGCCGCCCGCGGCCAGCGTGCCGCCCACGGTGACCTCGCCTATGTCCACGAGCACCTGCGGCAGCCGCCGCCTGCCCTTCAGCGCGTCCACCACATCGCCCCAGCGGGCCCCGCCCTGGGCCCGCACCACTTCCGGTCCGGCGGGCTGGACCCGGTTCAAGCCGGTCGTGTCGAGGACCGCGCCGCGGTCGGTGAGGCTCCGCCCGCTCTGGGAGTGCCCGCCGCCTCTGATCGCCAGCCGGATTCCGGCCTGGGCCGCGTCGCGCACGAGTTTGGACACTTCGGTCACGGTCTGGGGCGTGGCCACTGCGTCGGGCACCCGTCGGACGACCCTGCCGAAGTCGAAGGCTCGGGCCTCGCGCTCTTGCAGGTCGCGGGTTGTGCCCGCCAGCAGTTGATCGCCGTCGGTCATTGGCGGGAGCCGCCCACCTCGGTCGTCATCATGGCCAGCGAACATTACCTGGCCTCCCCCACCCGGTACGCCGCACTGCACACGAGGCCGAGCGGATAGATCCGTCCCCCGTGCGCTCTCAGCAGAGTGCATAGCGAGGCCGTGGCCCGAGCGACGGCAAGCAGTCCGTCAACCGGTGTCGTCGGGGATCAGCCAGGAGCGGGCGTGGCTGACCAGCGCGGCGACCACGCCGTCGATGGTGTGCTCGCCGGCCTCGACGGTGACCTCTAGGCCGTGGCCGGCGGCGGTGGCCGAGGTGGCCGGGCCGATGGAGGCCACCAGCGGCGGCACCGCCTCGGTGCCGACTTCGGCCACCAGCCGGTCGACCGTGGACGACGACGTGAACACCACCCCGTCGGAGGCGGCCACTGCCCGGCGCTGGTCGTCGTTCAGTGGAGCGGCCACGTTGCGGTAGGCGGCCACGTCGAGCACCTGCCATCCGGCGGCCCGCAGGCTGTCGGGCAGCACGGGACGGGCCACCGCCGCTCGGGCCAGCACCACCAGGCTGGCGCGGCCCGGCTCGGGCGACGGGAAGGCCCGCACCAGGCCTTCGGCGATCGAGCGGTCCGGCACCAGACGCACGGCCAGTCCCGCGGCTGCGGCCCGGGCTGCGGTGCCCGGACCGATGGCGGCCACGTTGACCCCGGTCGGCAACGGCCCGCCAGCCGCATCAGCGGCCCGCTGCGCGCCGTTGGGACTGGTGACCACCAGCCAGTCGCCGGGCCCGAGGCGCTCCAGCGCGGCTCGCAGCCCGGCCCCCCCGTCGGCAGGATCGCAGATAGTGATCACCGGCGCGGCCACCACCTCCGCCCCAGCCGCAGCCAACCTGTCAACCAGCGGCTGAGCCTGCTCAACAGGCCGACAAACCACAATCCGCAACCCCCCAAGCGGCTCAACCCCCGCATTTGAGCTGCCGGTATCCGCGAGCAGCTCAGATTCCGCACTCACTCGGACGGTTCCGGCGGGCGGCTCAGGGTTGCGGTGCGTCTGACCGCCGGCTAGCGGCTCGCGCTTCGCACTCGCGCGGCCTGGGCCAGCCTCCCGTTCAGGGTCGTGAGGCTTCCGTTGCGGGCTCACGGCGTCTCCGCGGACCGCGGGGAGAGGTGGGTCAGCGGCTCAGGAGTGCAAGGGTTCATGGGGTCAGATCCAGTAGGTCGCGTCCGCCGCAGTGGTCGAGCAGGTGTCGGGCCACGGCTCGGCCCAGTGTGTCGGGATCGTGGCCCCGACGGGTGTCGCGAATGAGAGTGCGGCCGTCGGGTGATGCCAGCAGGCCGGTCAGCTCCAGTGCTCCGGTGGAGCCAATTGCGTGAGCACCGGCGGGCAGGCTGCAGTCGCCTCCCAGTTCGGCCAGGAACGCCCGCTCGGCATCGACGGCCCGCCGGGTCGGCTCGTGCTCGATGGCCCGCAGCGTCTTCAGCACGGCTCGGTCGTCGGCACGGCATTCCACCGCGATGGCTCCCTGCCCGACCTGGGGCACGAAGGCGTCCGGTTCCAGCACGTCGAGCACATCCGGTTCGAGTTCGAGGCGCTGCAGGGCGGCGGCGGCCATGACGATGGCGTCGAGAGCGGCGGCTCGCTTCAGCCGGGTGGCGATGTTGCCCCGCAGCTCGGCGAAGGCGAGGTCGGGGCGCGTCCAGGCCAATTGCGCCTTGCGCCGCGCCGAGCCGGTGGCCACCGTCGCGCCCACCGGCAGCTCAGCCAGCCGGCAGCCCACCAGGGCGTCGCGCGGGTCGCCCCGCCGGGGCACCGCCGCCAACACCAGGCCCTCGGGTGTCGCTGAGGGCAGATCCTTGGCCGAGTGAACGGCGATGTCGGCCCGTCCGTCGAGCACCGCGGCCTGCACCTCCTTCACGAACACTCCCTTGCCGCCCATGGCATGGATCGGCTCGTCGGCTCGTCGGTCGCCGACAGTGGACACCACCACCGGCTCGATGGCCGTCCCGCCCGATTCGGCCAGCAGCTCGGCCACGATGTCGGTCTGCCGTCGGGCCAAAGCACTGGCCCGGGTGGCCGCTGCCAGCCGCCGAGCCGCCATGGATGCTGAGCGTCCTCTACAGGTCGAAAAGGTCGCGCAGCGCTTCGGCGAGACGGTCGCCACGGGCGTGGCCGGCTGCGTCCTTGAGCCTCACTGTCGGCTCGTGGAGCAGCTTGTTCACCACGCCGCGCAGCAGCGACTCCACCGCGGCCCGCTGAGCGGGCGACAGGTCGGCGAGCCGCGACGAGTGGCGCTCCAGCTCACCGACGCTCACTAGGTCGGCCCGAGCCCGTAACGCGGTGATCAGCGGCGCGACCTCGCGGGCCGACGCCTCGGCCATGTAGCGGTTCACCTCGTCGTCGACGATGGCTCGCACCGTGTCGGCCTCCTCACCGCGGCCGGCCCGCTGGCGCTCGACGAACTCGCCGAGGTCGTCCATGTCGAGCAGGGTCACGCCGAGCAGTTCCCCCGCGGCGGGGTCGACGTCGCGGGGCACGGCCACATCCACGATCAACAGCTCCGCCCCGCCCCGCCGGGCCATCACGTCGTCGATGTTGCCGTGCTCGACCACGATGTCGGTGGCGCCGGTGGTGGTGATGGCCACGTCGGCGGCGGCGAGCGCGGCATCAAGGTCGGCCAGGGCCACCGCCCGTCCGCCGCAAAGCTGGGCCGCAGTCGCGACCCGCTCCGGGGTGCGGCCGGCCACCGCTATGTCGGCGGGTCCGGCCTCGGCCAGCGACTTGAGCGTGCCCGCGGCCACGTCGCCCGAGCCCAGCACCAGCACCCGCCGGCCGGCCAAGCCCCCGAGCCGCTCGGCGGCCAGCGCTACCGCGGCGTGGGAGAGCGAGGCGATGCCTCGGGCGATGCCGGTGTCGGTGCGAGCCCGTTTGCCCGTCTCCACCGCCCGGCGGAACAGCGGCTCGAGGGCGGCGCCGACGGTGCCCTCGGCTCGGGCGGCCTGCCAGGCGTCGCGGATCTGGCCCAGCACTTCGTGCTCGCCCAGCACCACCGAGTCGAGTCCGGCGGCCACGGTGAACAGATGCCGCACGGCGTGGTCGTCGTGGTGGGCGTACAGCTCGTCGGCCACCGTCTCGGGCGGCAGGCCGGAGTGCCGGGCCAGCAGCTCGCGGATATCGGCGTAGCCGCCGTGGAAGCGCTCGGCGTAGGCGTACACCTCGATGCGGTTGCAGGTGGACAGCAGCACCGACTCGCTGAGATTGGCGGCCGCGTCGAGATCGTGGAGGGCCTTGGGCAGATCGTCGGACGCGACCGTCATCCGCTCGAGCAGGCCCAGCGGCGTGGAGCGGTGATTGCAACCGACCACCACAAGCGACATCGGCAGCGATGCTATCGCCCCGAACGGAAGCCGGGCCGAGTTGAAGCGATGTCAGCGGGCCAGGAAGAAGAGCTGCAGCACCCCGGCCACCACGATGATGGCGAGCAGGGCCACGATGGCGATGGTGGTTCCCGGTCTCATGGCCGGCCTCCTTCGTCGGCTCGGCCTCCGTGCTCCTGTGGCTCGGGTCGGGGGCTGAGCCCGACCGGTGTCACCACCGGCCCGCCCGTGGGACGGTCGTCTGCTGCTGCGATACCGACGCGCACCTCGGCGCCCTCGTGCAGCCCGAGTTCGTCGGCCGCGGACCGGCGGGGCAGGGCTAGCGACACCAGCCCGCTGGAGTCGGTGACGAGCCCGACCCGGCCCGCCGGCACGTCGGCATAGGCCCGGGCCCGCTCAGCGGTGCGAAGGTCTTCGCCGACCGCGACCTGCAGCGACCCGCTATCGGCGGTCCGCGGCGAGCCGCTGGCGGCAACCAGTTCGTCCACTTCGGCCGGATCGACGTTGAGCTCGCAGTTCCCGAAGCGGTCCACCCACAGCACCTCGGCCACCAAGTCGTCGCCGTCGCGCCGGCTGACGGGCAGCATGCCGGGGGTTAGGCCGGCCGGGTCGATGGCCGGTCCCAGAGCCTCCAGCGGTACCCCGCAGCAGAGGTGGGCGGCGGCCGGGGCGAACACGTCGCGGCCGTCGAACGTTGAGCCCACCTCTGCCCCGGCATCGAGCCGGTACTCGGCGCTGGCTAGTTCCACCGCCCGGCTGGCCCCGCCCACGAGGGCCACCGCCGGGGCCAGCAGCCCGTTGTCGGGTCCGACCAGCACCGAAGTGCCGCCGCCGACCTCCACTGCCACCGGCCGCCGGTCGGTGCCCACTCCGGGATCGACCACGGCCAGGACCACGCCGGGCAGCAGATACTGGGCGGCTCGGGCCAGGGCCAGCCCCCCGGCTCGCACATCGCAGGCAGCGATGCCATGGGTCACGTCCACCACCCGCGCCCGGGGCGCGATGGCCGCGATCACCGAATGGACCACCCCAACGAACTCGTCATGGTGCCCATAGTCCGACAGAAACGAGATGGTCTCGTAACCACCCCCCGCAGACCCACCTGGAGTCGAAGTCACTGGTCCCTCGTTGCCTGCGACACGGCAATGCGTAGCTGAACGGCTGCGGAGGTCGCCGGGGTCGAAGTCGTTGGCCCCTCATCGCCTGCGGAGGTCGCCGGGACCGACATCACTGGCCCAGCTCGCGGGAGCGGCGGGTGGCTGCGGCGACCGCCCGGTCGACGATGCCCATGAGGTCGCCCTCGTCGAGCACGGCCAGTCCGGCTGCGGTGGTGCCGCCGGGGGAGGTGACGTTCTCGCGCAGACGACCGGGATCCTCTCCCGACTCGGCCAGCAGGGTGGCCGCCCCGAGCAGGGTCTGGCGCACCAGCCCGTCGGCCACCGCCGTGTCGAGACCCTGGGCGATGCCGGCGGCCCGCAGCGCCTCAGCAAGCCGGAATACATAGGCGGGCCCGCTGCCAGACAGGCCGGTCACCGCGTCGATGTCAGCCTCGTCCACCACCGCCACCGTCCCCACCGCCTCAAGGATGCTTCGGGCCCATGCCAGGTCGCTGGCCCCGGCCGCCGACCCGCCCGCAATGGCGGCCGCACCCACCCCAACTAGCGCGGGCGTGTTGGGCATGGCCCGCACCACCGGGGTCCCCGCCGGCAGGCCGGCCTCGATGGCCCCAGTGCGCACCCCCGCCGCGATCGACAGCACCCGGGGCGCGGCCGCATCAGCCAGGGAGGGCAGCACCGCAGCCACCACGTCGGGCTTCACCGCGATCACCGCGTCGATCCCAGAGCGCGGTTGGGCCGAGACCGACACGCCCGGCACCGCGTCAGCCACTGCCTCCTGCCGGGCCGAGTCGGGCTCCACCACATGAAGCTCGCCGGCCGCGGCCCAGCCGCTCGACACCAGTCCCCCCAGCAGGGCCTCGCCCATCCTGCCGCCGCCGATCACCTGCAACCGGGCCATGAGCGCCATGCTAAAGGGCCGAGCGAGTAGGCGAGACGCCCGTCCTTGCTGAGCCACTGTCATAGGGCTGTACAAACATCCGTATAGCAGCGCCTTCGGAGTCGAGGGAGTGTGCAAGTCCGGAGATCCGAAGGTCAACGGCGTTGGAGCCGTTCACGGCGTCCCCTCTCGGGAGTCAGAGAATGCAATACTCCACCCAGATGACACTGACCGAAGTCGAGGCGTCGTTCCAGGCCCCACAGTCTGGGGATCTTGGCGACGAGCGATCCCTCGCCGCAGCCGCTTGGGCGATGGCCAAGCACGGCGCCCTGGCCACGCTCTCCCAGCCCGAGTCGAGCCTGCTTGCAGTGTCAGGGCTCGTGGAGCCGCCGTCCAGGGTCGCCGGATTGGTCGAGCTGGTTCGCGGGGGAGACGACCCTTTGGGGGCGGCTTTCGCGCGCGTGCGCCCGGCTCCGCAGCGACGACTGCTCGGAGCGACCTACACGCCTCCTGAGATCGTGTCTGCAATGGTGGCGTGGATCGCCGCACACCATCGCCCCTCTCGTGTCGTCGACCCGGGGACCGGTTCAGCCCGGTTCTTGTTGGCGGCAGGCCGTGCCTTTCCGGACGCGGCGTTGGTGGGGGTTGAGATCGATCCGCTAGCGGCTCTCATCGCGCGAGCGAATTTGACCGCCGCCGGTCTTGACCACCGGTCGCGCATCGTCGTGGCCGACTACCGGACTGCCGACATCGGCGATGGCGTTGGCTCGACCGCCTTTGTGGGCAATCCGCCCTATGTCCGGCACCATCAGATCGAGCCTGAGGGCAAGAAGTGGCTCGCCGAGCGCGCGGCGCGCCTTGGCTTGAGGGCGAACGGCCTCGCAGGCCTGCACGCACATTTTCTGGTGGCCACCGCTCTGCGTGTCCGCCGCGGCGATGTGGGATCGTTCGTGACCTCAGCGGAGTGGCTCGACGTTAACTACGGGCAGCTGCTGCGAGAGTTGATAGCGAACCAACTCGGCGGGGTGTCGATCCACCTGGTCGCGCCCGAGGCAAACCCCTTCAGCGACGCTGCGACGACCGCTGCTGTGACCTGCTTCGAAGTCGGGACCTCGAGGTCCTCGATCCGCCTCAAGCGCGTCCCAGACACGGCCGGATTGAGAGCCCTCGACGACGGAGTGCGTCTTAGCCGCAAACGGCTCTGCAAGGAACCCCGCTGGACTCCCCTGCTCGACGGCACTCCGAAGCCTCCCGACGGCTACGTCGAGCTCGGCGAGTTATGTCGAGTGCATCGCGGCGCGGTGACCGGCGCAAACAAGACCTGGATCACCGACCCCTCCAATCCTGCGCTACCCCCGGCCGTGCTGTTCCCCGCCATCACCCGTGCCCGCGAACTGTTCGATGCGCCCAACGGAGTGTTGAGCACCGCACGCAATCTCCAGGCAGTCATCGACCTGCCCGCGGACCTTGACCTGCTCGACAAGGCCGACAGAGCCCGCATCGAGAGCTTCTTGCGGGCGGCGCGGCGCGGAGGCGTCCAAACCGGATACGTCGCCCGGCACCGCAACCCGTGGTGGAGGGTGCGGCTCAAGGAGCCGGCGCCGATCCTCGCGACCTACATGGCTCGACGCCCTCCGGC
Organism: Acidimicrobiia bacterium; assembly: GCA_022821685.1. GTDB lineage: Bacteria > Actinomycetota > Acidimicrobiia > Acidimicrobiales > Aldehydirespiratoraceae > Aldehydirespirator. The sequence goes on along the minus strand of JAJEDD010000042.1, from coordinate 101,649 downwards.
CTTCGTGCGCAACACAGCCGCGGCGCGCCATGTGAACGTGGCACACGGCATCTACCCGCGCGAGGGCATGTCCACGTCGGCGCTGGATGCGCTCGCGTCTGCCTTGCGCGTTGCGGCGCCCGCCGCGGTTGGGCGCACCTACGCGGGCGGGCTCGTCAAGTTCGAGCCCTCGGAGATGGCACGCATCTACGTGCCGGACCCTGAGGCGCTTGAAGCGATGGCAGCGTGACCCGACCGGAACCACCGCGTTGGAGTCAGAACGAGTTCAAGCGGGACCTAGACCGCGCGGTCGAGATCTTCCGTGCTCGCAGACTGACGGAGCCCATCGAGCAGTACCGCGAAGACTTCGACCTTGCAGTAGGCCGCATCAAGGAACTCATGGCCCGGACCGGCAACCTTGCCGAGGCGCCGACTGGTGAGTCGCCTGAGGCACTGGAACTCTTGACAAACCCAGAGATGCGAGCTGCCCTGCGGTACCTTGCAGGCCCGCCAATCTCCGAGGACGACCTGAAGACCCTGGCGGACATCCCATCTCTCGCGCCGAGCCGGCTGGCCAGCGACGCTGCGACGGTGACGAGGATCATGGAAGTGATCCACGAGAGTCTCGACACGAGGCGCTTCCCGTGGATGAAAGATGGGAGTTCGCCCGGCGAGAAGGAGATACACGCCGCGGTGATGGCGTCTGCGAGCCTCATGGCCGCTCAGCGCGTGCAGACCTCCCGCCGACACGCTGACAAAGAGCACCAAGAAGGGCGCATCCAGCGATACCTGCGCCTGATTGGGCTCACGCAGGTGGAACCGCGGCCGATCCCCACGATTCGCGAAGCCCCCAATCCCGGCGAGTTCTGCAGCGAGTGCCAGCTGGGCCAAAGGAAGGCCGACATCGTGATCGGCCTCGCAGACGGTCGCATCATGCCGGTTGAGTGCAAGGTCTCCAACTCAGCCCTCAATTCCGTCACGCGTCTCAACAACGACGCTGCCGCAAAGGCAGACCAGTGGATCGTCGCCTTCGGCAGGGACCACGTCGTGCCCAGCGCCCTGCTCGCCGGAGTCTTCAAGCTCCACAACTTGGAGGCTGCACAGAAAGCCGGGCTAACGATCTTCTGGTCGCACAGGCTCAAGCCGCTCGGACAGTTCGTCCGCTGACGGGCCTCGCACCCGCTCGTGCTTGCTCTTGGAGGCCGAGCGGGTAGGCGAGCGATTTCTGGCCCATACGGGCGAGGCCGTGGGCTGTGACACTCGGGTTTGGGCGGCCCGTGAGAGCAGCGAACAAGAGCGGGCATGACCCCGCTGCGACGCGACCGGCTCGCACCTATCTTGCGCGCCCCATAACGGAGTTCTAGCGGTGGGCGGTGGTGATCTGGACATCGCGGCGGATCACTCCGGCCAGTGCCGCGATCACGATCACCCCGCCTGCGACCTGGGCCAGTTTGATCGGCTCGTCCAAGAAGAAGACCGCCAGCACCATGGTGATCGGGGGAGCGCCGAGCAGGGCCACCGATGAGACGGTGATCCGCACATGGTTGTGGGCCCAGTTCATCAGCAGGTGACCCGTGCCCGGCACGGCGATGAGCGACGCCACCCACAGCCAGGCGGTCGTGTCGGGCAGGGTCAGGCCGTCGCCGGTGAGTACCGCGGGCGGCGTGACCACGATCAGGGCGACGATCCAGGTGACTGCCTGGAACTCCAGGGTGCCGATCTGCAGGCGGGCCTCCTTGGCGAAGGCCAGCTGCCCCGAGAACAGCAGCAGGGCCACCACGGCCAGCCCGTCGCCGCGCAGGCTCCAGGTGGGCACCGAGGCCGAGCCGAACAGCACCAGCGCGGTGCCGCCCAGAGCGGCTGTCACCAGCGCCAGCAGCTTGAGCGAGACCGGCTCCGCGAAGCGGCGCATAGCGGGCCAGATCAACACCACCGGCACCAGCGACACGATCATGGCCACGTTGGTGACGGTGGTGGACTTGATGGCCTCGTAGAAGGCGATGTACCACAGCCCGAGCATCAACGCCGACGGCAGGCAGGCCCGGAACTGGGCGGGAGTCACCCTGCGGCGCCGGGCCGCCACGACCGCGGTGTAGATGAGCGCGCTGAGCGCCAGCCGCCAGAAGGCCAACTGGGCGGAGGCCAAGTCCACCTGGCGCACCAGGATGTTGCCGGTTCCCCAGCACGCCACCGCGCCGATGACCGCGGCCAGCCCCGGAAGATGCCGGTCAGTGGCAGCGCCAGCCGTCACCGGAGGCAACCCCGCCCGCTCGGGCCGGTGCTCGGGCTCTTGTTCGCTTCGCTCACGGGCCGCTCGGGCCGCGGTAGGGCCTCGCCCGCGTGAACCGGATTCGCTCGCCTATCCGCTCAGCTCGGCTCAGAACAGGGTCAGGTACTGGTCGACCTCTGCCGCGGTGACCATGTGGTGGTGGGCCAGGAACTCGTCTCGCTTCACCTTCACGTAGTAGTCGCGGTAGGGGCCCTCGGCCGTGTCGCCCAGCCCGGCGCCGATCACGTCGTTGGAGGCGAGCCGGTCGGCGGCGTGCAGCAGCGTGGGCGGCAGGGCCTCGATGCCCTTGGCCACCACCTGCTCGGCCGACAGCGTGAACAGGTTGTCAGTGTTGGGCTCGCCCGGATCGAGGCCGCGGTCGAGTCCGTCGAGGCCGCAGGCCAGCATGGCCGCGAACATCAGGTACGGGTTGGCCGCGCCGTCGCCCAGCCGGATCTCGATGCGGTCCGGCTCCGGCACCCGGATCATCTGGGTGCGGTTGTTGCCGCCGTAGGCCGCATAGGCCGGCGCCCAAGTGGCCCCCGAGGTGGGCGCGCCCACCCCCATGCGCTTGTAGGAGTTGACGATGGGGCAGGCCACCGCCACCAGCGACGAGGCGTGCTCGAGGATGCCGCCCACGAACTTGTAGGCGGTGTCGCTGAGGCCCAGCCCCTTGGTGTCGGCGCCGCCCGGACCGCCGCCGATGAACAGCGGCTCGTCGGCGTCGCCCGACCACAGGCTGAGGTGGACGTGCAGCCCGTTGCCGGTCTTGTCGGCGAACGGCTTGGGCATGAACGTGGCGTAGCGGCCGTCGCGCTGGGCCAGGGTGTGGACCATCAGCCGGAACAGGATCAGCCGGTCGGCGGTGGTGAGAGCGTCGGAGTACTGCCAGTTCTGCTCGTACTGGCCGTTGGCGTCCTCGTGGTCGTTGGCGTAGTTGCCCCAGCCCATGGCGTCGAGGTTCTTGGACACCGCGGTGAGGTGGGGCAGCATCCGGGTGAGGCCCTTGGCGTCGTAGCAGGGCAGCGCCATGGTGTCGCGGTCGTCGGCCACCGCGATGGCGCCGTCGTCGTTGCGCACCACCAGCGAATACTCGGCCTCCACGCCGCACTTGAGTACCAGGTTGCGCTCGGCGGCGGCGGCCAGGGCCCGGCGCAGGATCACCCTCGGCGCGTACGGCCAGAGCTCGCCCTCCACGGTGGGGTCGCACTGCATGGCGGCCACGTTGGGCTGCCACGGAAGCTGCGTGTACGACGCCGGGTCGGGCAGGGCGAGGATGTCGGGGCTGGAGGGGTCCTGGCCCATCGGTCCGGCCGCGAACCCGGCGAACCCGGCCCCGTCGCTCATCAGCGCCTCTAGGGCGCCGACGGGCACCAGCTTGGCGCACGGCTTGCCGTGCATCTCCACGAACATGGCGTAGATGAACTCCACGCCGTCGGCCTCCACCCGGCCCCGGATCTCATCGAGCGCGCTCATGGTTCCCCCTGTGTCTCGGCTGGTAGCGGCAGCCGACAGTAGTCAAGCATCCCCACCCGCGGGAATCCGGCGCAGGCCGAGCTTGTGAGGCCGTGGGCTGTAGTGCTGGATCTTGGGCGGCTCGTGAGCGGAGTGAACATGAGCGGGAGTCAGGCGGCGGCGGAGCTTGGCTGCGGTCGATGGTGCGCCGGGCGCTACGGTGCGGGCCGAACTTCGCCGGGCGGGGGTTTCGGGGGACAAGGGGCATGTGCGGCATCGTTGGACTGTTCTGCAAGACCGAGACCCACCGCCACGAGTTGGGCCGGCTGACCGCGGTGATGCTGCGGGAGATGCGCGACCGCGGCCCCGACAGCGCCGGCTTCGCCTCGTATGACCCCGGCGAGCCCGGCCGCACCCGCATCACCGTGCTGGCCGAGGGCGTCGAGGTGGACTGGGCCGCGGTGGCGGGTGCGCTGGAGGGCGTGCTGGACGCGGCGGTGACGGTGCGGGCGGTGCACGACCACGCCGTGCTCTCCACCGACGGCGACGGCCGGGTCGCCCGCCAGTGGATCATCGACAACGTGGCCGATGTGACGGTGTTGAGCTACGGCGCCCAGATCGAGTTGTACAAGGCGGTGGGCGACCCCGACCTGGTGGCCGAGCGCTACGACTTGGCCTCCCGCCGCGGCACTCACGCCCTGGCCCACACCCGCATGGCCACCGAGTCGGCGGTCACCACCCGGGGATCGCATCCCTTCGCCACCGGCGCCGACACCTGCCTGGTGCACAACGGGTCGCTGTCCAACCACAACCGGCTGCGGCGCCACCTGGAGGGCCACGGCGAGTCGTTCCAGACCGAGAACGACTCTGAGGTGGCCGCCGGTTACCTGTCGTGGCGGATCCGCTCCGGCGACTCGATCTCGCAGGCGCTGCAGGGCGCGCTGAGCGACCTCGACGGGTTCTACACCTTCGCCATCGGGGTGGCCGACGGGTTCGCCATCCTGCGCGACCCCATCGCCTGCAAGCCGGCGGTGGTGGCCGAGACCGACGACTGGGTGGCCATGTCGTCGGAGTACCGGGCCATCGCCCGCCTGCCGGGCGCCGTCGACGCCGAGGTGTGGGAGCCCGAGCCGGCCCGCATCTACACCTGGAGCCTGGCCGCATGAGCGTCGCGCCCACCCACGTTGCAGTGGGCGAGGCCGCGTGAGCGGCGTGCGGACCTTCGATCTGGCCGAGGCGACTCGCCGCGACCTCAACGGCGCCCTGCACGCCGCCGGTGCTGGTGGACGCTTCGAGGTGCTCAACCCTCGGGGCGCCCATGCGGTGGCCTGCGGCATCACCGCCGACATCGATGTGGTGGTGCGGGGCTCGGTGGGCTACTACTGCGCCGGGATGCACCAGCGCGGCCGGGTACTGGTCGAGGGCAACGCCAGCACCGGCCTGGCCGAGAACATCATGTCGGGAACGGTGCGCATCACCGGCAACGCCACCATGTCGGCCGCGGCCACCGGCTGCGGCGGTCTGGTGGTGGTGGGCGGCAACGCCGGCGCCCGCTGCGGCATCTCCATGAAGGGCGTCGACATCGTGGTGGGCGGCGACGCGGGCCATATGAGCGCCTTCATGGCTCAGGCCGGGAACCTGGTGGTGTGCGGCGACGCGGCCGCCGATCTGGGCGACTCGATCTACGAGGCCCGGATCTTCGTGCGGGGCGACGTGGAGTCGCTCGGCGCCGACTGCGTCGAGAAGGAGATGCGCCCCGAGCACGTCGACACGCTGGCCCGACTGCTGGCCGCGGCCGCTTCGACCGTCGAAGGGGCCGACCCCGCCGAGTTCCGCCGCTACGGCTCAGCCCGCCGCCTCTACAACTTCAATATCGACGACGTTGATGCCCTAGCCCGAGCGGCCGGTCGATGACCACGCCATCGCCTGAAGGCCCCGAGCCCATCGAAGCCTCGGATCCCGACTTCTGGCATCTGCGGGAGTCGTACACCTTCGACCGCAACGTGATCGCCGAGATCCGCCGGGCCGCCAACACCGGCATCTACCGGATCCGGGGCTGGGGGGCCAAGCGCCGCCTGCCCACCCTCGACGACCTGGTGTTCCTGGGGGCGTCGATGTCGCGCTATCCGCTGGAGGGCTACCGGGAGGCCTGCGGCACCGACGTGGTGATCGGCGAGGACCGGGCCGAGCGGCCGGTGCATCTGAAGATCCCGGTGACCATCGCGGGAATGAGCTTCGGCTCGCTGTCGGCTCAGGCCAAGGAGGCGCTGGGGCGGGGCGCGTCGGCGGCGGGCACGTCCACCACCACCGGCGACGGAGGCATGACCGACGAGGAGCGCCAGCATTCCGCCACGCTGGTGTACCAGTATCTGCCGTCGCGCTACGGCATGAACCCCGACCATCTGCGGGCCGCCGACGCCATCGAGGTGGTGGTGGGCCAAGGGGCCAAGCCCGGCGGCGGCGGGATGCTGCTGGGCCAGAAGATCACCGAGCGGGTGGCCGAGATGCGCACCCTGCCGGAGGGGATCGACCAGCGCTCGGCGTGCCGCCATCCCGACTGGACCGGTCCCGACGACCTGGAGATCAAGATCGGCGAACTGCGCGAGATCACCGATTGGCAGATTCCGGTCTATGTGAAGGTGGGCGCGGCCCGCCCCTACTACGACACTGCGCTGGCGGTGAAGGCCGGCGCCGACGCGGTGGTGGTGGACGGCATGCAGGGCGGCACGGCCGCCACCCAGGACGTGTTCATCGAGCATGTCGGCATCCCCACGGTGGCCGCCATCGGCGAGTCGGTGCGGGCCCTGCGCGAGCTCGGGGTGCACCGCCGCGAGGTGAAGCTCATCGTGGCGGGCGGCATCCGCTCGGGCGCCGACGTGGCCAAGGCGCTGGCGCTGGGGGCCGACGCGGCCTCGATCGGCACCGCCGCGCTGATCGCCATCGGCGACAACGACCCGGCCCACGAGTCCGAGTATCGGGCGCTGGGCGCCTCGGCCGGATTCTGGGACGACTTCCAGGCCGGCAACGACCCGGCCGGGATCACCACCCAGGATCCCGAGTTGTCGGCCCGCCTCGATCCGGTACTGGCCGGCCGCCGCCTGGCCAACTACCTCCAGGTGCTCACCATTGAGACCCAGATACTGGCCCGAGCCAACGGCAAGTCCCACGTCTTGAACCTGGAGCCTGAAGACCTGGCCGCGCTCACAGTGGAAGCCGCAGCCATGGCCAAAGTCCCCCTAGCAGGAACCAACTGGATCCCCGGCACCCCCTAACCCCCGCCAGGAGCGCCTACCACGGCAGTTCGGCGTTCAGTTGGATCCCTTCGTCATGGGCCCAGGGTGGTGATGGGCACCACCTGAACTCCGTCTGGGCGGCGGTAGGCGGCGCCGGTGGAGGTGACCACCACCATCGCGGTCAGGTCGTCGGCCCGAGAGGGGCTCACTTTGCTGCGGAGTCGCAGCAGCGCTCTGGCCGCGGCATCGACAGTATCGGGGCCGGGACTCACCTTCACTTCAGCGGCGATCCAGGCACCGTCGTCGCGCTCGACGACGGCGTCCACCTCCAGACCGGTGTCGTCTCGGTAGTGGTACACCTCGCCGCGCTCCGGCTGGCTGTAGACGCGCAGGTCGCGCACGGCCAGTGACTCGAACAGCAGGCCGAGAGTGGAGGGATCGGCCAGCAGCCGGCGGGGGGACACCCGCAGCAGGTGCGCTGACAGCGACGGGTCGACGAAGTGGCGTTTGGCTGCTCTGCGCAGCGTCGCCCTAGAGCGCAATTGCACCGACCAGGCCGGCTGGTCCTCGATCACGAAGACCCGCTCCAGCGCATCGAGATAAGCGGCGACGGTGTTGCGGCCCGCCGGCCCCTCGGCGCCCGTGTCCGCGGCCAGCGTCGACGTCTTGGCCTCGGTGGCGGTGTGGCGGGCGATCGAGCGCATCAGCCTGCGGACCGCGGCGGGGTTGTGGGTGACACCGTTCGCGGCGGGAAGCTCGAGGTGGACGATCTCGTTGAGGTAGTCGCCCGCGACGAGAAGAGCCTGTTCCTCGCCGAGGCCCAGGCTGGCAGGCCAGCCGCCGACACAGATCGATGCCGCGATCTCGGTCAGCCCCTGCCCGGACCGTGGCATGGCTGAGAAGGCTTCGCCGTTGAAGAGGCCCCTCAGCGAGACCGAGCCGTCGGAGAGGCCGCTTTCGCGCAGCGACATGGGCCGCATTAGGACCCGGGCGATGCGGCCCACCCCGGTATGGCGGGTGATGTCGTCTTGCGGTGCAGCGGAGCCCGTCAGCAGGAATTGGCCCGGCACAGCCCGGTCGTCGCATTCCCGCCGCACCCGATTCCAAAGTCGCGGAGCGTTCTGCCACTCGTCCAACAACCGTGGAGCGGCGCCGCTCAGCAGGGCTCCGGGGTCGACTTCGGCGAGCAGAAGGGTGGCCTCGTCGTCGAGCCGCGCCTCGCTGCGAGCGAAGCTTCGCGCCGTCCAAGTCTTGCCGCAGCCCCGGCAGCCTTCGATCAAGACAGCCCCTCGACGTTGCAGTGAGCCGCCCACAATGGCATCCACACTCCGGGGCCGGTAGCCCGGCATCACCAGCGGTCTCAGTGCTTCATGGTCACGACCCATAGCAGCCCGTCCTTGTCCCGCGACAGCTCGACGCGGAGCGTTTCCGTGAACCCGTCAAAGTGCGTCCTGGGAATACTACGCAGTGCACTTTGGGAATAAAACGCAGTGCACTTTGGGAATGAAACGCAGCGCGTTTTGGGAATGACGGGCAGGGTTTGCTGGCGGCGGGTTGGCTGCTGGCGTAGATTGGCTCCGGCTTGGGGCCGGGCTGGCCGGACCTGCGAATCGACGGATGGGAGCTCAATGGTCCAGGCGCCGCCCGACCGAGCGCAGATCGTGGTGGTGGGCGGCGGCATCGTCGGTTGCAGCGTGGCCTACCACCTGGCCCGGCGGGGCATCAGCGACGTGGTCGTGCTGGAGCAGAACAAGCTCACCGGCGGCACCACCTGGCATGCGGCCGGGCTGGTGTCCCAGCTCAAGTCGACCTTCAGCCTCACCAAGCTGGCCACCTACTCGGCCCGGCTCTACGAGGCCTTGGAGGACGAGACCGGCCAGGCGACCGGCTGCCGCACCCCCGGATCGATCTCGGTGGCCGCCGACGCCGAGCGCTGGGAGGAGATCAGGCGGGCCGCGGCCATGGCCGTGACCGCCGGGGTCGAGACCCGCCAGATCGACGTCGACGAGCTGCGCGAGCGCTGGCCGCTGATCCGCACCGACGACATCGTGGGCGCGCTGTACGTCCCCCGAGACGGCCACACCTCCCCGGTGGACACCACCATGGCGCTGGCCAAGGGGGCCCGGAGCCGGGGAGTGCGCATCATCGAGGACATCGCGGTCACCGGCCTGCGCACCCGCGGCGGCGCCATCGCCTCCGTCGACACCGAGCAGGGCAGCATCGCGACCGAGACTGTGGTGCTGGCCACCGGCATCTGGACCCGCCAGCTCGCAGCCCAGATCGGGGTGAACGTGCCGCTGCAGGCCTGCGAGCACTTCTATGTCGTGTCCGAGCCGCTCGGCCTCGACGCCGACACCCCGGTGCTGCGCGACCCCGGCAACTACACCTACTTCAAGGAGGAGACCGGCAAGATCATGGCCGGCTTCTTCGAGCCCCGGGGCAAGGTGTGGAACCTCGACGGCGTGCCCCGCGACTTCACCTTCGGCACGCTGGGCGAGGACTGGGACCACATCGGCCCGATCTTCGAGCGGTCGGTGCACCGGGTGCCCGCGCTGGGCGACTGCGGCATCCAGCTGTTCCTCAACGGCCCCGAGGCCTTCACCCCCGACGGGGTGTACTACCTGGGCGAGGCCCCCGAGGTGGACGGCTGCTTCGTGGCGGCCGGGTTCAACTCGGTGGGCATCCAGTCCGCTGGCGGGGTGGGCTGGGCCCTGGCCGACTGGATCGCCGACCGGCACCCGCCCATGGACTTGTCGTCGGTGGACATCCGCCGGGCGTTCGAGTTCCAGTCCGATCCCGCCTACCTGGCCGAGCGCATCCCCGAGAGCCTGGGCCTGCTGTACGCCATGCACTGGCCCTTCTACCAGTACGAGAGCGCCCGGGGCAGGCGGATGTCGCCCCTGCACGACCGCCTCGATGCGGCCGGGGCGGTCTGGGGCGAGACCGCGGGCTGGGAGCGGCCCAACTGGTACGCCCGCGACGGCCAGGACCGCATCTACGCCTACAGCTACGGCAGGCAGAACTGGTGGCCCAACACCGCCGAGGAGTGCCAGGCGGTGCGGGAGCGGGTGGCGCTGTTCGACCAGACCTCGTTCGCCAAGTTCACTGTGGACGGCCCCGACTCGCTGAAGGTGCTCGACGAGTTGAGCACGGCCCGCATCGACGTGCCCGTGGGCAAGGCGGTGTACACCCAGTGGTGCAATAGCCGGGGCGGCATCGAGGCCGACCTCACCGTGACCCGCCTCGGCCTGGACCGGTTCCTGGTGGTGACCGCGGCCGCGGCCCAGACCAGGGACTGGGCCCGACTGCGCCGGGCCGGCCGCGGCCGCGACGTGGAGATCGCCGACATCACCGAGCACTGGGCCATGATCGGGCTGATGGGTCCCAAGGCCCGCTTCGTGCTCGGCCCGCTCACCGACGCCTCGCTCACCAACACCGACTTCCCGTTCGGCACCTCGCAGCGCATAGCGGTGGCCGGCATCGATGTGCTGGCCCTGCGCATGAGCTATGTGGGCGAGCTCGGCTGGGAGCTCTACCTGCCCAACGCCCACGCCATCGAGCTCTACGACGCGCTGATGAAGGCGGGCGAGCCCCACGGCCTGGCCCTGGCCGGCTACCACGCCATGAACACGCTGCGGCTCGAGTCGGGATACCGGCACTGGGGCCACGACATCACCGACGAGGACACCCCCATTGAGGCCGGGCTGGGGTTCACCGTCGGCTGGGACAAGCCCAACCCCTGGAACGGACGGGCCGCGTTGGAGCACCAGCGCGAGCGGCCCCGCAACAAGCGCCTCATCCAGTTCCGCCTCGAGCACCCCGAGCTGCTCTGCTACCACGACGACCCGATCCTGCGCAACGGCGAGCCGGTGGGCAGCACCACCTCGTCGATGTGGAGCTACACCGAGGACCGCTGCCTGGCCATGGGCTACCTGCGCCGCCCCGGCAACGAGGGCGTGGTCCAGGACTGGCTCGACACAGGCGCCTTCGAGATCAACATCGGCGGCGAGCTAGTGGCGGCCACCCCATCGATCCGCAGCTTCTACGATCCCCGAAACCAAAGAGTCCGTCTGGAGGACGCTCCATGACAACGCAACAGGCGCGGTGTGTGATTGTTGGGGGCGGGGCCATGGGGGTGGGCCTGCTCTACTACCTGGCCCATGAGGGCTGGACCGACACCGTCTTGCTGGAGAAGGGCGAGCTCACCTCGGGGTCTACCTGGCATGCGGCCGGGCTGATCCCCAACTTCATCGGCGACCTCAACATGGCCAAGGTCCATGAGGAGGCGGTGGCCCTCTACCCCCGCCTCGAGGAGGAGACCGGGCTGTCGGCGGGCTGGCACGGCTGCGGCGCCATCCGGCTGGCCCGCAGCGACGACGAGGTCGACTGGCACCGCTACGTGCACGCCATGCTCACCCAGATCGGCGTCGAGTCGCACCTGATCGGCCCCGCCGAGATCCGCGAGCGCCATCCGCTGCTGGAGGATCTCAGCGACGTCAAGGTCGGGTTCTACACCCCCAACGACGGCTGGACCGACCCGTCGGGCTGCACCAACGCTATGGCCCGGGGCGCCCGCAATCTCGGCTGCGAGATTCGCCGCCACACCCTGGTGACCGACATGAGCCGCCTACCCGACGGGCGCTGGGAGATCATCGCCGTCCCTGGCGGCATGGGCGGCGGCACCGACGACAGCTACCGGATCGTGTGCGACCATGTCGTCAACGCGGCCGGCCACTACGCACCCCAGCTCGGGGCCATGGTCGGCCTCGATGTGCCCATCGTCTCGGTGATTCACCAGTACCTGGTCACCGAGCCGCTGCAGGCCATGATCGACCTCGGCTTCGAGCCGCCCGTGACCCGCGATCCCCGGTCCTCGTGCTACTACCGCCGCGAGATCGACGGACTGCTGGTCGGCCCCTACGAGATGTCGGACTCCAGGGTTTACGGAGTGGAGGGCATCGACTGGGCCCACGACTTCCACCTCACCGGCGAGAACGTCGACGTGCTCGAGGAGTGCCTCGAATACACCGCCATGCGCATACCGGCCTTCGCCACCGCCGGCATCAAGCAGATCGTGTCGGGGCCGATCACCCACACCCCCGACTCCGGCTACCTGATGGGCCCCGCGCCGGGGCTGGGGAACTACTGGCACTGCAACGGCGCCTCCATCGGCATCACCCAGGGTCCCGGCGCGGGCAAGTACCTGGCCCAGTGGATGGTCCACGGCCAGACCGAGATCAACGTGCGGGGCATGGACCCCCGCCGCTTCGGCGACCACACCGGCCCCCGCTCGACTTTCGCCGTCGCCAAGGCCTGCGACGAGTACCACGAGATGTACCAGGTGCGCCTGCCCGGCGAGTACCGGGCCGCGGGCCGGCCCCAGAAGACGACCCCCATCCACGGCCGCCTCGACCGGCTGGGCGCCCAGTGGCAGGAGGTGTACGGCTGGGAGCGGCCCCAGTACTACGCGCCCGACGGCGCCGGCGAGCGGCACTCGTTCCGCCGCTCCAACGCCTTCGACCCGGTGGCGGCCGAGGTGCAGGGAGTGCGCCGGCGGGTCGGGATCGCCGACATCTCCGCCTTCGCCTCCTTCGAGGTGAGCGGCGCCGATGCGGCCGCCTTCCTCGACCGCCTGTCGGCCAACCGGCTGCCGGCCCGAGACGGCGGCATCCGGCTGACCCACATGCTCACCGACCTCGGCGGCATCGAGTGCGAGATGACCATCGCCCGCCTGGCGCCCGACCGCTTCTATGCGACCTCGGCCATCATGGGCCAGAGCCACGACCTCGACTGGCTGCAACAGCACGTCGGTGCGGGCGAGGACGTCAAGGTGGCCGACGTGACCGACTCCACCGGCCTGCTGGCGGTGACCGGCCCCCGGGCCCGCGACGTGCTGGCGCCTCTCACCGACGCCGACCTCGCCAACGACGCCTTCGCTTGGCTGACCGCGGCCGAGATCACCGTGGCCGGGGTGCCGTGTGTGGCGCTGCGGGTGTCGTATGTGGGGGAGCTGGGCTGGGAGCTGCACTGCGACATGGACCGGCTGGCCGACCTGTACGAAGCGGTGGTCGCCGCGGGCGAGCCCCACGGGATGGTTCACTTCGGCAGCTACGCCATGAACGTGATGCGCATCGAGAAGGGCTACAAGGCCTGGGGCTCGGAGCTCACCACCGAGATCACCCCCATCGAGGCCCGCCTGGAACGCTTCATCGACCTGAGCCGGCCGTTCATCGGCCGCGACGCCACGGTGGCCCGGCGCGACCAGCTAGAGCCGCTGTCGATGGTGCTGGTGTACTGCGAGGTGGACGCCACCGACAACGATGTGCGGGGCAACGAGCCTGCCTTCGACGCCGACGGCAACGTCATGGGCATCGCCACCAGCGGCGCCTGGGGCCACACCGTGGGCCGCAGTCTGGCCTTCGTGTACGTGGCCCCGGCCTTCGAGGCGCCCGGGTCCACCTTCGAGCTCGACCTGCTGGGCGAGCGCCGCACCGCCACCGTGCTGGCCGAGCCGGCCTACGACCCGGCCAACACCGCGCCCCGATCATGATGAGCACTCAACCTCATGGAACTCCCGGATGCTGTGGACCACTCGCCACCCTGAACCCCGGCAGTTCAACCGAAGGCAGGTGACGCAGGTGTCCGAGGCAGCGGGACGGCGCCGGGGCGGCGGCAGGGCCGGGCGCATCGCGGCCCGCGCTGCTCCGCTGGAGGTCGATGCCCGGCCGGTGCGGCCGGGACTGCCGGGAGGCCGGTTCTCGCCGCTGAGCGAGTCCGACCTTCAGCAGGTGTACGACACCGCGCTGGGGCTGCTCGAGAACGTCGGCATGGGCTCGCCTATCGACGAGTTCACCGAGGTGGTCACCGCCGCGGGCGGCCACGTCGATGATGCGGGCCGGCTGCGCTACCCGCGTGGACTGGTGGAGGGCGCCATCGCCACCGCGGCCAAAGAGTGGGTGTGGCACGGCTTCGATGACGACCGCTCCATCACCGTGGGCGGCGACCGGGTCCACTTCGGCACCGCCGGCGCGGCCGTGTTGATGTACGACCACCTCGCCGGGGAGTTCCGCCCCTCCACCGCAGTCGACGTCTACGACTGCGCCCGCCTAGTCGACACCCTCGACCACATCCACTTCTTCGTGCGCACCGTGGTGGCCCGAGACATGGAGGACGCCCGCGAGCTCGACATCAACACCGCCTACGCGGCCATGGCGGGCACCACCAAGCCCGTCGGCACGTCGTGGTTCGAGCGCGACCACGTCTATGAGACGGTGGACATGTTCGACATGGCTCTCGGCGGGCGGGGCGAGTTCCGCAAGCGGCCCTTCGTGGCGGCCAACAACACCTTCGTGGTGCCGCCGCTGCGCTTCGCGGAGGAGTCGGCGAAGTGCATGGTGGCCCAGGTCGAGACGGGCATGCCCATCAACCTGCTGTCGGCCGGCCAGGCCGGGGCCACCTCCCCCGCGGCGCTGGCCGGATCGCTGGCCCAGGCCCTGGCCGAGTGCCTGGCCGCGCTCACCGGGGTCAACCTGCTGAGCCCCGGCCACCCGTGTGTGATGGGCATGTGGCCGTTCGTTTCGGATCTGCGCACCGGCGCCATGAGCGGAGGCTCCGGCGAGGAGGGCATCCTCAACGCGGCCGCGGCCCAGCTGCTCAACTGGATCGGCCTGCCGTCGGGGGTGGCCGCGGGCATGGCCGACTCCAAGATCCCCGACAACCAGGCCGGCTACGAGAAGGGCGTCAACGTGACGCTGGCCGGCCAGGCCGGAGCCAACCTGGTGTACGAGTCGGCGGGGATGGTGGCCAGCATCCTGAGCTGCTCGCTGGAGGCGCTGGTGATCGACAACGACATGCTCGGCTCGATCAACCGCACCGTGCGGGGAATCGAGGTGAACGAGGAGACGCTGTCGGCTGAGCTCATCGCCGAGGTGGTGGCCGGTCCGGGCCATTTCCTGGGTTCGCCCCAAACGCTGGAGCTGATGCAGCGGGAGTACGTCTACCCCGAGATCGGCGACCGCGATACCCCCGACAACTGGATGGACGCGGGCGGCAAGGACGCCCGGACCCGGGCCCATGAGCACGTCCAGCGGGTGCTGGCCGAGCACCGTCCATCCCACATCAGCGCCGAGGCCGACGCCCGCATCCGGTCCGCCTTCCCCATCCGCCTGCCATAATCCCCCCCCCCCTGCCGGAAGGGAAGTTGCCATGAGAGTTCGTGTCGACCAGGAGGCCTGCCAGGGCCACAACCGCTGCTACATGCTGGCGCCGGAACTGTTCGACGTGGACGACGAGGGCACGGCCTTCGAGATCGGCGACGGCGAGGTGGCCCCCGAACTGGAGGAGAAGGCCCGCCTGGCTTTCGACAACTGCCCCGAGTACGCAGTCGAGTTGATCGAGGACTGATCCCGCGGAGCTGCGCTCACGGGCCGCTCGGGCCACGGCCTCGCAGGCTCGGCCTCGGTTTCCCGCTCTTGTTCGCTGCGCTCACGGGCCGCTCGGGCCACGGCCTCGCAGGCTCGGCCTCGGGGGGCCCACTAGCCGTCGGCGGCGGCGGGGGTTAGGGTCGGCGTTCCCATGCGTGCGCAGGCCTACCAACGGGAGGGATAGTCAGCGTGTCGTCGCCATCCATCAGAAACGTCGTCCTCGTCGGCCACAACGGCAACGGCAAGACCACCCTGGCCGAGGCGATGCTGTACCGGGCCGGCGTGGTGAGCCGGATGGGCCGGGTCGACGAGGGCACCGCCCACTGCGACTACGACCCCGAGGAGCGGGCCCGCCACCAGAGCCTGACCGTGTCGCTGGCATCGTTCGACTGGCGGGGCCACCGGGTCAACCTGATCGACACCCCCGGATACACCGACTTCGTGGGCGACGCCGTCAACGGCATGCATGCCGCCGACCTGGCCGTGTTCGTGGTGGACGCAGTGTCGGGGGTCCAGGCCCAGGACCAGGTGATGTGGCGCCACGCCGAGCGGTTGGGCCTGCCCCGGCTGGTGTTCGTCAACGGGCTGGACCGGGAGCGCTCCTCCTTCGAGCGCACCCTCGACGACCTGCAGTCGCATTTCGGCTCGCGCGTTGAGGCGGTGGAGCTGCCGCTGGGGGCGGAGGCCTCGTTCCACGGCATCGCCGATCTGGTGGGCGACGGCGCCCTCGACTACAGCAGCGGGCAGTCGGCCGACGCGCCCGTACCCGACGATGTGGCCCCGGCCGCGTCCGACGGCCGCACCCAGCTGGTAGAGGATGTGGTGGAGGGCGACGACGAGCTGCTCGAGCAGTATCTGGAGGGCGTCGAGCCGACCCAGGAGCAGCTGCAGCAGCTCATCCGCGACGCGGTGGCCCAGTGCAGTGTGTTCCCGGTGCTGTGCGGCTCGGCGGCCAAGCCCATCGGCGTGGACCATCTGCTCGACTTCATCGGCCGGGTCGGCCCCGCCCCCGGCGCCAACGGACCGGTGGCCGCGGTGCGGGGCGGCGAGTCGGTGGAGCTGGCCAGCGACGAGTCGGCATCGCCGGCAGCGTTGGTGTTCAAGACCCGCATCGACGACTTCCTCGGGCAGATCTCGTTGCTGAGGGTGCTGTCGGGGACGATCCGCTCCAACGACAACCTGGTCAACAGCCGCACCGGCGACAAGGAGCGGCTCCACAATCTCATGTCGTTCACCGGCGCCGACCACCAGGGCACAGGTCAGGTCGCAGCCGGCGACATCGTGGCCGTCACCAAGCTCGGCGACGTGCGCACCGGCGACACGCTGTCGAATGATTCTGCCCTCTCGGTGCCGATCACGCCGCCGCCGACACCGGTGTACGGGGTGGCGGTGCACGCCACGGCCCCGGCCCAGGAGGACAAGCTGGCCTCGGCGCTGCGCCGCTTCGCCACCGAGGATCCCAGCCTGGTGATCCGCCAGGATCCCACCACTCGCCAGACGGTGCTGTCGGGGGCGGGCGAGGCCCACATCCGGGTGGTGCGGTCGCGCCTCGAGCGCATGGGGATCGACTTCGAGGTGGAGGACATGAAGGTGGCGTACCTCGAGACGCTGGCCCGCCCCGCCGACGTGGAGGCCAAACACAAGAAGCAGAGCGGCGGCCACGGGCAGTTCGCGGTGGCCATGGTGCGCTTCGAGCCGCTGGCCAGGGGCGGCGGCTACGAGTTCGACACCGAGGTGAGCGGCGGCGCCATACCCCGCAACCTGATCCCCGCAGTGGGGGCCGGCATCGGCGAGGCCATGGCCAACGGCGGCCGGCACGGCTTTCCGATGGTGGACCTGCGGGCGGTGTGCTACGACGGCAAGCACCACTCGGTGGACTCGTCGGAGATGAGCTTCAAGATCGCCGGGTCGCTGGCCCTCAAGCAGGCGGTGGAGCAGGCCGGCAGCGCGGTGCTCGAGCCGATCAGCGAGATCAGCGTGGAGGTGCCCGACAGCTACCAGGGCGACGTGCTGGGCGACCTGAACTCGCGCCGGGGACAGGTGTTCGGCACCGAGCCCGGTTCGGCGGCGGGCACCAGCGTGATCCGGGCCCACGTGCCCACCTCGGAGATCCTCAGCTACGTGATCGACCTGCGGTCGATGACCGGCGGCACCGGCACCTTCAGCGCCGAGCACCACGACTACCAGCCCCTGCCCCACGCCCTGTTGTCGAAGGTCGTAGTCCAAGACGACTGACCACCGCCCGGCCAGGCAACCGGACTGGATTCAGCGCGCTCGGAGGGACTCGAACCCCCAACCTTCTGATCCGTAGTCAGATGCTCTATCCAAATTGAGCTACGAGCGCTAGGGGAAGCCGCAGTGTAGCGCCCCCCACGACCCCAAAGCCCCCGACCGGACTAGCCCCGACACAAAGCGCGGAGACGGTGGGATTCGAACCCACGAACGACTTGCATCGTTACTTCCTTAGCAGGGAAGCGCCTTCAACCAGACTCGGCCACGTCTCCGGAAGCCCCGAGCGTACCGCGTGTCGGCCCTTCGAGCGTCCGCGGGCCGCTACGAGGCTGTTGCGTCGCAGCGGGGTCATTCCCGCTCTTGTTCGCTGCGCTCACGGGCCGCTCGGGCCACGGCCTCGCAAGCTCGGCCTCTAGGCGCAGTCCGTGCAGGTTAGGTCGGCTACGTCGTCGCCTTGCAGGAACCGGGTGAACCAGTCGAGGAACGATATGCCCTCGACCTCCAGGTCGTAGAAGGAGTCGCGGGGCAGGATTCCGTGGTCGCGGCCCGGCGCGGTGAAGCTGGCCTGGCTGACGCCGGCCTCCTCGATCCGCGACTCGTTCAGCAGCATCAGCTCATCGAGCCGGCTGGCGTCGAATCCGGCCAGCCGGGCGAAGAACTCCTGAGTGCGGTCGAAGGCGTTGTCGAACCGGCCGAACCGGATCCTCGGAGCGTGGCGCCCGGCCTGGATGAACAGCTCGGGCAGGCCCCACTGCTCGGGTGTCACGTCTTGGTTGACCGGCCAGTCCGGCACCGCGCTGAACGTGCCCCACAGCTCGCCGATGCCGGCGTTCACCGCCGGGACGCTGGGGTAGGCGCCCGAGGAGTCGGCCATCACCGCGATGTCGGCCTGCGGGAACCGGTCGGCGGCCAGACCGCCGTACAGGGGCGCCGCGGCCGACCCGGCGCTGGTTCCGGCCACCACCACCTCGGTCGCTCCGCCGAAGCGCTCGACCGCGGTGTCGAGTGCGGTGTTGGCGTTCACGAAACCGTTGTGGCGCACCACCACGCCGCGGCCGTAGTCGTGGGTGTTGTTGCCGATGTGGATGTCGCCGGTGCAGTACAGCGCCACCACGAAGGAGTGGTGCCTGAGCGGGTTGAGAGGGTTGTCGAAGTCGAATATGCCCGGCCAGTAGTACGGGTTGTCGTAGGGGTCGGAATCATCGGCGGTCGGGTCGTAGTTGCCGGTGCTGAAAGAGCAGGTCCCGTCGCTGAAGCAGGCCCCGCCGCCCTCCAGGTAGAAGACCAGCTTTGACGGGTCGCCCTGTCGCACCCAGTAGACGTACTCGCTGCCGTCGGCGCAGGCGCAGTCCTCGGTGCCTACAACCCGCTCCCACGGCGAGTCGGCCACGGGTGGCAGCGTGGTGGTGGTCGTTGTAGTGGTCGCAGTGGTTGTCGTGTCGGTGGTGGCCGCGGTCGTTGTGGCAGGAGCTGCCGGGGTGGTTGTCGTGACAGCGGCTGTGGGTTCGTCGGCGCCTGTCGTAGCGGCGCCTGATGTAGGTGCGGCTGTTGCAGGCGGCGACACGGTTGGGGCGGGGGCCGCGGTGGTAGTTGGCGCCGTGGTCGCGGGGGTCGACGCGGCTTCGTCGCCGTTGGACCCGCAAGCGGCCGCCGTTGCCGCGACTACAGCCAGAACGGCCAAGCGTGAGCGCAAACGGATCACGGCGACCTCCTCACGATGGGAAGTTGCCGGTAGCGGGCGGAGGGAGGGGGATTCGAACCCCCGGGACCGGTGAAGGCCCAACGGTTTTCAAGACCGTCGCAATCGTCCGCTCTGCCATCCCTCCGCCGCCAAGGATAAGAGACTGAACGGCCCCTATCTAGGGATCCGGGCTCTCAGGTCTTCGATCCAGGCGGACGCCTTGCGCATCTCGGCCTGGTTCATCACCTGGTCGTGATGGTCGGCCGTCGCCGACGGGTAGGAGCCGAGGAACTTCACCCGGGACGTCTTCATGCTCAGGTTGCGCAGGGCGTCGGCCACCACCTCGTTGGCGATGTGGCCCTCGCAGTCGAGCAGAAAGCAGTACTGGCCCAGGCTGGACTTGGTGGGGCGGCTCTGGAGGCTGGTGAGGTTGATGGACCGGGCCGCGAACTCGCCCAGGATGCCGATGAGCGAGCCCGGCACGTCGGAGCGCTGGTAGACGACCATGCTCGTCTTGTCGTGGCCGGTCGGCGCGGCGATCACGTCGGCGCCGACCAGCACGAAGCGGGTCTGGTTGTCGGCACGGTCGGCGATGTCGGCGGCCAGCACGTCCAGCCCGTACACCTCCGCCGAGCGCAGCGGGGCGATGGCCGCGGTGGTGCGGTCGCCCGATTCGGCCAGGCTGCGGGCCGCATCGGCGGTGGAATTGGTGGCCTCGAACACCGCGCCGGGGAGCTGCGCGGCCAGATACTCGCGGCACTGGGCGTGGGCCACCGGATAGGAGCGGATCCGCTGTACTGACTCCAGCGCCGTGCCGGGGACGACCAGCAGGTTGAGGTTGACGTCGATGATCACCTCGCGCTGGATGAACAGGTCGGTGTCGAAGGCCAGCGCGTCGAGGGTGGCGGTGACCGACCCCTCGATCATGTTCTCGATGGCCACCAGCCCCAGATCGACCTCGCCGCTGCCGACCGCCCGCAGCACATCGACGATCGAGTTGATGGGCCGGTGGTTCATGCGGGCCAGATCGGGCTGGGAGTAGATCGCCTGCTCGGTGAACGTCCCCGGCGGGCCCAGGTATCCGACGGTTGGCTCCATCCACGGCAGGGTACGGCCCCGCCGCCGGGATCAGCGCCAGCGAGATGGGCCTACCCGCTCGGTGGCCGAACCCCATAGGGTGACCGGCGTGGAGGATCGGCTGCACTTCCGCGGGGGCCTTGGTGCGCTTCACGGGGCCCTGGGCGGTGGCCGGTGACCGGCGTGGAGGATCGGCTGTACTTCCGCCAGTGGCTGTCGGGGCGCGACTTCGCGGCGGGCGACCCGCTGGCCTGCCAGATGGTGAACTTCGTCTACGCGATCGGCGACCGCCGGACGGGCCAGGCCGTGCTCGTCGATCCCGCCTACGACACCTGGGAACTGCTCGACCGGCTGGAGGCCGATGACATGGCCTGCGTCGGCGTGCTGGCCACCCACTACCACCCCGACCATGTGGGCGGCGAGATGATGGGCCTCAGCATCGAGGGCATCAGCCGGCTGCTGGAGCGGGTGTCGGCGCCGATCCACGTCCAGGGCGCTGAGGCCGAATACGTGCGCAAGGTGACCGGGGTGGACGCCGACTGTCTGGTCAGCCACGCCTCAGCCGACGTGGTGACAGTGGGCGCGGTCGACATCGAACTGATCGCCACGCCGGGCCACACCCCCGGCAGCCAGTGTTTCCTGGTGGACGGCCGGCTGGTAGCCGGCGACACCCTCTTCCTCGAGGGCTGCGGGCGCATGGACCTGCCCGGCTCCGACCCGGCCCAGATGTATGAGAGCCTCACCACCCGGCTGGCCCGGGTGCCCGACGAGGCGGTGCTGTATCCGGGCCATCGCTACTCGCTGGAGTCGTCGGCCACCATGGGCACCACCCGAGAGCGCAACTACGTGTTCAGCCCCACCAGCCGCGAGCAGTGGCTTGCCGCCTTCGCCCGCTGAGATATAGAGGGGTGCGCGAGGGGGGACTTGAACCCCCACGTCCTTGCGGACACAGGAACCTGAATCCTGCGCGTCTGCCAAATTCCGCCACTCGCGCGTGGCCCCGAGAGGCTAGCGGACCGCCAGCCAGAATCGCTCGGCCTCCGGTCAGGGGAGAATCGGGCGGCTACTAGCATCGCCGGGGTGCGTCTGGACTATGGGGCGGCCACCCATGTGGGTCTGCGCCGCCGCGAGAATCAAGATCGCCATGTCGCCCGCAGCGACCTCTTTGCGGTGGCCGACGGGGTCGGCAGCCACCGGGGCGGGGGCACCGCGGCGGGCATCGCCGCCGAGATTCTCGCCGAGGCTGAGCGCGTCGAGTCCCTGGATCAGCTGATCGCGCTGGTGGGCACGGTCAACGAGGCGATATTGGAGGCCGCCAAGGACGATCCTCGCCTGTTCGAGACATCGACCACGCTGTGCGTGCTGGCCCATGTCGGCCGGTCGCGGCTGGCCGCCTGCAACGTGGGCGACTCCCGGCTGTACGCGCTCTACCGCGGCGGCCTGAGCCAGGTGAGCGTCGACCACACCATCTCTGAGAATCTGCGGCGCGACGGGATCATCTCGGCCGCCGAGGCAGTCGAGCACGTCGACCGGCACACCCTCACCCGAGCGGTCGGACTCGAGCCTCGGGTGTATGTCGACGGCTGGGAGTTGGCCGCGGTCGGCGGAACCCGCTTCCTGTTGTGCAGCGACGGGCTGAGCAACGAGGTGCCCGAACCCGAGATCGCCGAGATCCTGCGGTTTGCCGATGACCCCTCGGATGCCGCCAGCCGCCTGGTGCAGCGTGCGGTGCGCCCCGGCCGTGGCCGTGACAACGCAACCGCGGTCGTTGTCGAGGTCGCAGGCGATCCCGAACTCGACCCCAGCCGCCCCGGCCAATTGGTGCTCGGGTTCCACCCCGCCGTCGCGGCCTGATCTCCAGGAGCGCGCCCTCCTAGGCGAGCGAGGATGCCTCAATCTGCCGGTTCGGGGGTGGCCGTTACAATGACTGACGGTGTCAGACGAGGGACTGACCGTGTTCAACGGTCGCTACGAACTGCTCCGGCGCATCGGGCGGGGCGGAATGGCCGATGTCTACCTGGCCCGCGACGCGTCGCTCGACCGCCAGGTGGCGGTGAAGGTTCTGTTCCCCGAGTTCGCCAATGATCCCAGTTTCGTCGAGCGTTTCCGCCGGGAGGCAAAGGCCGCGGCCAACCTGAATCACCCCAACATCGTCGGCATCTACGACTGGGGTCAAGAGCAGGGCACCTACTACATAGTGATGGAGTACGTGGTGGGCCGCAACATGGCCGACGTGCTGCGTTCCACCGGTCGGCTCAGTGGTGACCGGGCCGCTGAGATCGCATCGGACGTGGCCGAGGCGCTCAGCAGCGCCCACAACGCGGGCCTGGTACACCGCGACATCAAGCTCGGCAACATCATCGTGAGCGACGACGGCCAGGTGAAGGTGGCTGACTTCGGCATAGCCACCGCGCTGGCCCGAAGGACCGGAGACAACCTCACCCATATCGGGTCGGTCATGGGCACGGCCACGTATTTCTCGCCCGAGCAGGCCCAGGACAAGGCTCTCGACGGCCGCAGCGACCTGTACTCGCTGGGGGTGGTGCTCTACGAGTTGATCGTGGGCAAGCCCCCCTTCAGCGCGGAGACCTCGACCGCGGTGGCCGTCAAGCATGTGCAGGAGCGCCCGCTGCCGCCGTCGCTGCTCGGCGTGGGCATCGTGGAGTCGCTCGAGGCCATCATCTTGAAGCTGCTGGCCAAGAATCCGGCCAAGCGCTATCCCAGGGCCGACGACCTGCGCGCCGACCTCCAGCGCTACCTGGCCGGTGCGCACAGCATCGGTGCCCCGCCCGCCCGGGCCGGGACGGCCGATCGTGCCGCGGCCAGACCGTCGGCTGCTCCCGGCCCGACCTCAACCCCCCGCACGGGCTCGGTAGCGATGTCGGGGCCGCGCTCCGGCCCGGCCGCGACTCCAGACCCCCGCACGGGTTCGGTGGCTGCATCTGGCCGACCCCGCACCGGTTCGGTGGCCACGCCAGGGCGGCCGCGGGCCGGTCCGGTGGCCATGTCGGGGCGGCCCCGCACTGGTCCGGTGGCTGCCGCCCCGCCGCCCGGCGGCGGTCCGCCCACCGGCTCCACCGCCCAGGTGCCAGCCGCGCCCGGCTCGGGGCAAGGCCCTCCCCAGCAGTTCGTTCCACCGGCCTACTACTACGAGGAGGTCCACCGCTCCGACGGCTGGAAGCGGGCCCTGCTGATGATGCTGGGCCTCGGCGCCCTGGTAGTGGTCCTCGTCGTCTTGGGAGTGACCTTCTATGAGTCGCTGGGCCTCGACGACGACAACGGGACCGACGCACCAGCCGCCTCCGAGAGCGTCGCGCTGATCGATGTGCCCGATGTGCTGGGGTTGAACTACGCCGACGCCGACGCCCAGCTGCGCTCGATCGGACTGGTGCCGGAGCCCAGCTACCAGGTCAACACCGGCCAGCCCGAGAACACCGTGATCGCCCAGAGTCCGCCGGCCGGACAGCGGATCGACGAGGGCACCACGGTGGCGCTCACCGTGAGCCAGGGCGAGACCCCAACCGTCCCGCCGGTGCGGGGCCGCAACCGGGTCGACGCCACCGACATTCTTCGGAGTGCGGGCTACGAGGTGATCGTGATCGAGGGCGCCAGCCAGGCCGAGGCGGGCATTGTGGTGGGCCAGGAACCGTCGTCGAACACCGAGCTCGCGCCGGGCGAGGCGGTGACCATCACCGTCTCCACCGGGCCGGGCCAGATCTTCGTGCCCGACCTGCGGGGCCAGACCCTGAGCCAGGCCTTCCAGACCCTGATCGAACAGGGATTCCGGGTGGGGGAGCGGCGCGAGCCCTCGACCACGGTGGAGGAGGGGCAGATCATCGACACCGATCCGCCCCACGGATGGCCGGTGTCGAGCGGCTTGGAGGTGTTCGTCATCATCTCGGACGGTCCGCCGCTGGTGGCCATCCCCGACGTGCAGGGCCTGCTGTTCGACACCGGGAAGCTGGCCGTCGAGCGGGCCGGCCTGGTGGTGGGAATAGTGACGTTCGAGCCGGTGGAGCCGGGATCAACCGATGTAGGCCGGATCCTGGCCCAGACGCCGCCGCCCAATCTCGAAGTGTCGGCCGAGACCCCGGTGGACGTGGTGGTGGGCGAGGTGTCGGAGACCGAGGGCGATCAAGTCGATCCGCCCGAGGGCGAAGACACCGAGACCGGAGGCGGTGACCAGACCGGTGCCGGTGAGACGGGCGCCGACCAGACCGAATCCGACCCCGGCAACTCGGGCTAGAAGTCGAGCGAGGCAGGAGCGGCGCTCACGGGCCGCAGCGGGCCAGGAAGTTGCCGAGCAGGTCTCGGCCCGAGTGGGTGAGCACCGACTCGGGATGGAACTGGACGCCCTCGGTGGGGTGGCTCCGGTGCCGCAGCCCCATCACTAGGCCGCCGTCGCAGGTGGCGGTCACCTCCAGCACCGACGGCACCGAGGCGCGGTCCACGATCAGGGAGTGGTAGCGGGTGGCGGTGAGCGGGTTGGCCAGGCCGTCGAATACCCCGGACGAGTCGTGCTCGATCACCGAGGTCTTGCCGTGCATCACCTCCGGGGCCCGGATCACCGCCGCACCGAAGGCCTGGCCTATGCACTGCATCCCCAGGCACACGCCGAAGATGGGCACCGAGCCGCTCAGCGTCTCCAGCAGGTCGTTGCTGACGCCGGCGTCCTCCGGCGTGCCCGGCCCCGGACTGATCAGGATCCCGTCGGGCGCCAGCGCCCGCACCTCGTCGGCAGTGACCGCGTCGTGGCGGTAGACCAGCGGCTCGGCCCCCAACTCCCCCAGATACTGGACCAGGATGTACACGAAAGAGTCATAGTTGTCGACAACCGCAATCCGAGGCCCCACCCCCAAAACGCTACCGCCCGCCAACCGCAAGGCCGTCGGTTAGGCCATCGGCCGAGGCGCGGCCTGAGGGGGCTCGGCTAGTAGGGTCGCGGCCGGTATGCGGGTCAGGCCTCACCATGTCGTCGTTACGCTCGGCGTTGGGGTGGCGCTGTTCACCGCTGCCTCGGGGATCGTGGCTAGCTTCGCTGGCTTCCACAGCGACAGCCTCATCACCCGCGAGGTCTTTGGTAACGTTCCCGGCCCGCTGAAGGTCGCGTTCTACACCGTCATCCCGATACTGCTGGTGTACGGATCGGTCCTGTTCGCCAACCGGGTGAAGAACTGGGAGCGGGGCCGCCCCGACAACCGCCGCACCACCGGCCACAACGCCAAGCGCCGCATGGCCGACTTCCGGGCCGGCGTCTACATGCGCACGCTGTTGCGGGAGCCCGGCGCCGGGGTGATGCACTCGCTCATCTACTTCAGCTTCCTGGTGCTGCTGGGCGTGACCACCGCCCTGGAGGTCGACCACCAACTCCCCGACGGCGCCAAGTTCCTGCACGGCGACGTATACCGGGCCTACGCCGCGGTGGGCGACGCGGCTGGGGCGGTGTTCATCGTCGGAATGGTGTGGGCCATCCTGCGCCGCTTCGGACCGCCGCGCTGGCGGCCGTACCGCATCCGCATCAAGTCCCGGCCCGAGCACGCGGTCATCGGCGCGGTCCTGCTGGCCATCGGCGTCACTGGATTCGGCGCCGAGGCCTTCCGAATCGCGGCCGACGGCCTGCCCGACCACGAGCGCTGGAGCTTCATCGGCTACCCGCTGGCCACCCTGGTCGACGGCTCGGGCGCGGTCCACGGCTGGCACCAGGCGTGGTGGGTGGCCCACGTTGTTGCCTTCGCGGCCTTCCTGGTGATCCTGCCGACCACCATGCTGCGCCACATGTTCACGTCTCCGCTGAACATGTACTTGCGCCACCGCGACCGGCCCAAGGGCGCCATGGCGCCCATGCCCAATCTGGTGGAGGGCGACACCGAACTGGAGACGTTCGGCGCGTCGGTGGTGGAGGACTTCTCGTGGAAGCAGCTGCTCGACACCGACGCATGCACCATGTGCGGACGCTGCACCTCGGTCTGTCCGGCCCACGCCACCGGCAAGCCCCTCGATCCTCGGGAGATCGTGCTCAAGACGGGCGAGGTCATGGCCCTGACCGGCAATCCGCCCACATCGCCCCCCCTCGGTCGGGGCGAGACCGAGGCCGGCGGCGGCGAGATCGTGAAGGTGCCGGCCAACTGGATGTTCGAGCGCGTCAGCAATGAGGAGCTGTGGGCCTGCACGTCGTGTCGGGCTTGCGACGAGATCTGTCCGGTCAACATCGAGATCCTCGACAAGATCCTCGACATGCGCCGCTATCTCACGCTGATGGAGAGCGACTTCCCCTCGGAGCTGGGCCAGGCCTTCCGGGGCATGGAGAACTCGTCGAACCCGTGGTCGCTGAGCCAGACCGAGCGGGCCGACTGGGCCCGAGACCTCGACGGCGTGCGAGTGGTGGCCGGCGGCGACCCGCTCGAGGCCGAGTACCTGTTCTGGGTCGGGTGCGCGGGATCGTTCGACGACAAGAACAAGAAGGTGGCCCGGGCCATGGCCCAGCTCATGGAGCGGGCCGGTGTGGACTTCGCCATTCTCGGCCCGGCCGAGAACTGCACCGGCGACTCGGCTAGGCGCTCCGGCAACGAGTACCTGTTCCAGATGCTGGCCTCGGCCAACATCGAGACCCTCAACTCCATGGGGGTGCGCAAGATCGTCACCCAGTGCCCCCACTGCTTCAACACGCTGGCCAACGAATACCCGCAGCTCGGCGGACACTACGAGGTGATCCACCACAGCCAGCTGCTGGAGTCGCTGGTGGCCGAGGGTCGCCTGGACCTGGAGGGCGCCACTCTGGCCGAGCGGGTTGTCTACCACGACAGCTGCTACCTGGGCCGCCACAACGACGTCTACATGGCGCCGCGGCGGGTGCTGGGCTCGCTCGGCGGCATCGACCTGGTGGAGGCGCCCCGCAACGGCAACAAGGGCATGTGCTGCGGCGCGGGCGGGGCCCGCATGTGGATGGAGGAAACCATCGGCACCAAGGTGAACGACGAGCGCTCCCAGGAACTGCTCGACACCGGCGCGTCGCGCATCGCCACCGCCTGCCCGTTCTGCTACATCATGATGGACGACGGGGTGCGGGCCAACGGCGCCGAGGAGGACTCGGTTCAGGTCGCCGACATCGCATTGCACGTCCTGGAGGCGGTCGAGGCTCGCGACGCGGCAACCAACAGCGCTCGAAGCTGAGCATCCCCGGCCAGCGGGACCTGTCGCCGAGGCCGTTCGATCGACGAGGCTTCGCCGCCACTCGCCGGCCTACCGGGCCGTGCCCCCTCAGGCCGTGTGGGGGCTGGTGGCTTGGGCGGCTACTTCTGCTGCTGCTGCGACTGCGGCGGCTGGATCCAGGGCGCGCGCGAGGGGGTGCTTGGCCTCGGTGGGGAACATGTCGGGGCCCAGTTCGTAGTGCAGGGGCATCCCGGTGGGGATGTTGAGGGCGCCGATGTCGTCGTTGGGGATCCGGTCGAGGTGCTTGGCCAGGGCGCGCAGGCTGTTGCCGTGGGCTGAGACCAGCACGGTGCCACCAAGGCGCAGGTCGGCCACGATCTCGCCGCGCCAGTAGGGCAGCATTCGCGCCAGCACGTCGGCGAGGCTCTCGGCGAGCGGGATCGTTCCCGGCGCCAGGTCGGCGTACCGCGGCGAGGTGTTGGGGTTGAACTCGTTGTCGGGCCGGATCGGAGGGGGCGGGGTGTCGTAGCCGCGTCGCCAGCGCTGCAACTGCTCGTCGCCGTGGGCTTTGCGGGTGGCGGCCTTGTCGAGCCCGGTCAGGTCGCCGTAGTGGCGCTCGTTGAGGCGCCAGCTATGTCGCACCGCCAGCGAGGCGAGGCCGAGATCGTCGAGCACGATCCGGGTCGTCTCGACAGCCCGCCGCAGCACCGATGTGTGCACCGCGGCGGGCAGCAGGCCGGCAGCGGCCAGTAGCTCGGCGGCCCGGTGGGCCTCGGCCCGTCCCGCTTCGCTCAGCTCGCAGTCGTACCAGCCGGTGAACAGGTTCTTGTCGTTCCAGGTGCTGCGGCCGTGGCGCAGCAGGATCAGATTGTGGGCCATGGGGCCAAGGTACTCCAACCGGCCCACCAAAAGTTGATAAAGAATGACCCATATTTTGTTTGAAATACAAATCAACTTAGCTAGCCTGAGCGTTCAAAGGTTAGGTACCAAACGAAAGGAACCCCACCATGCCCAAGGCTGTCGGTATCGACCTCGGTACCACCAATTCTGTAGTGAGCGTCCTCGAGGGCGGCGATCCCGTCGTCATCCCCAACGCCGAGGGATCTCGCACCACCCCCTCCGTCGTGGCCTTCAGCAACGACGGCGAGGTGCTGGTGGGCGAGGTGGCCAAGCGCCAAGCCATCACCAACCCCAAGCGCACCATCCGCTCGGTGAAGCGCGAAATGGGCACGGCCAAGAAGTCCGACATCGACGACAAGAGCTACACCGCCCAGGAGATCTCGGCCCGGGTGCTGATGAAGCTCAAGCGTGACGCAGAGGAGTACCTCGGCGACACGGTGACGCAGGCGGTGATCACCGTGCCCGCCTACTTCGACGACGCCCAGCGCACCGCCACCAACGAGGCCGGCAAGATTGCCGGCCTCGAAGTCTTGCGGATCATCAACGAGCCCACCGCGGCCGCACTGGCCTACGGGCTCGACAAGGAGTCCGCCGACCAGACCATCCTGGTGTTCGACCTCGGCGGCGGCACCTTCGACGTGTCGGTGCTGGAGCTCGGCGACGGCGTGTTCGAGGTGAAGTCCACCTCCGGCGACACCAAGCTCGGCGGCGACGACTGGGACGAGGCCGTGATCGGCTGGCTGGTGGCGTCGTTCAAGGGCGACCACGGCGTGGACCTGTCCGGCGACGCCATGGCCATGCAGCGCCTCAAGGAGGCGGCCGAGAAGGCCAAGATCGAGCTGTCGCAGACCCCGTCGTCGCAGATCAACCTGCCCTTCGTGACCGCCACCGACCAGGGTCCGCTGCACCTCGACTACACGCTGAGCCGGGCCAAGTTCCAGGAGCTGACCGCCGCGCTGCTGCAGCGCTGCCGGGGCCCGTTCGAGCGGGCCATCAAAGACGCGGGAGTGGCCAAGGGCGATATCGACCACGTCGTGCTGGTGGGCGGATCGACCCGCATGCCGGCGGTGGCCGAGCTGGTGCAGGAGATGACCGGGCGCGAGCCCAACAAGACGGTCAACCCTGATGAGGTGGTCGCCGTCGGCGCGGCCATCCAGGCCGGCGTGCTCAAGGGCGAGGTCAAGGATGTGCTGCTGCTCGACGTGACCCCGCTGTCGCTGGGCATCGAGACCAAGGGCGGCGTGATGACCACCCTCATCGAGCGCAACACCACCATCCCCACCCGCAAGAGCGAGATCTTCACCACTGCCGAGGACGGCCAGCCCTCGGTGGAGATCCATGTGCTGCAGGGCGAGAGGCAGATGGCCGCCTACAACAAGACCCTGGGCAAGTTCCAGCTGGTCGATCTGCCGCCGGCCCCCCGGGGCATGCCCCAGATCGAGGTGACCTTCGATATCGACGCCAACGGCATCGTCCACGTCAGCGCCCAAGACAAGGCCACCGGCAAGGAGCAGTCGATGACCATCACGGGGCAGTCGTCGCTCGACTCCGACGTCATCGAGCAGATGGTGGCCGATGCCGAGGCCCACGCCGCAGAGGATCAGCAGCGGCGCGAGGAGGCCGAGGTGCGCAACACGGCCGACACCCTGCTGTACCAGACCGAGAAGCTGCTCGCCGATCAGGCCGAGGCGGTGTCAGACGACGAGAAGGAGACGATCAACTCGAAGCTCGCCGACCTGCGCAGCGCGCTGGAGGGCGATGACATCGAGGCGGTCAAGTCGGCCACCGAGGCGCTCATGGCGGCCAGCCAGGAGTTCGGCCAGAGGCTGTACGAGGCGGCCGCCGCGGCCGAGCGCGAGGCCGAGGCGCCCGCTGACGACGACGTGGTCGAGGCTGAGATCGTCGACGACGACCGCGAGACGGCGTGAGCGCACCGTCGCCCGACCCCGGCGAGTCTGCGCCCGACGAGGCTGTCGAAGCCGCCGCCGACACAGGCGATGGGGCCGAGTCTGTGACCGCCCAGCTGGTGCCGGACGCAGAGCAGGCCGAGTTCGCAGCCGCCGAGCCGACGGATGCAGCAGACGAGTCAAACTCCGGGGCCGAGTCCGACTTGGCCGCGGTGATGGCGGAGCGGGACGCCTACCTGGAGGACCTCCAGCGGGTCACCGCGGAGTTCACCAACTTCCGGCGCCAGACCATGAAGCGCAACACCGACCTGGTGGCGCAGGCCGCCTCGCGGCTGGCCAAGGAACTGCTGGTGGTGCTCGACGCCTGCGAGGCGGCGGTCGGCCAGGGTGTGGAGGGCATCGAGGCGCTGCAGTCGCAGCTGCTGGGTGTGCTGTCGGCGGAGGGCCTCACCGTGCTGGGCACGGTGGACGAGCCCTTCGATCCCGGCTTCCACGAGGCGGTGATGAGCGAGGAATCCGGTGGTGACGGTGCCGACGGCCCGGCTGTGGCCGAGGTGCTGCGCACCGGCTACGCCTGGAACGGCCGGGTGCTGCGCCCGGCCATGGTGAAGGTTCGGGGCTGAGAACAACACGAACGAAGACCAAGAAGCAACAGGGAGGTGAGCGTGGAGCCCCAGCGGGAATGGTTCGAGAAGGATTATTACAAGATCCTCGGTGTGGCTGCGGACGCCTCGGCCTCCGACATCGCCAAGGCCTATCGCAGCCTGGCCAAGAAGCTGCATCCCGACGCCAACCCCGGCGACGAGGCGGTGGAGGAGCGCTTCAAGGAGGTGGCCTCGGCCTACGACGTGCTCGGCGACGCCGCCAAGCGCAAGTCCTACGACGAGGTACGCCGGCTCGGCCCTGTGGGCAGTGGGTTCGGTCCCGGTCCCGCAGGCGGCTTCAACGTCGACTTCGAGCAGCCGGGCGGGCTCGGCAACCTTCTCGGCGATCTCTTCGGCCGCCGCCGCGGTGCCGCCCAACGGGGCGCGGACGTCGAGACCGAGGTGAAGCTCGACTTCGCCGACGCGGTGTCGGGCGCCACCGTAGCGGTGCCGGTGACCGGCGAGGCCCGCTGCCGGACCTGCGAGGGTCTCGGAGCCAACCCCCCGTCGAAGCCGCGCCCGTGCCTGACCTGCTCGGGCACCGGAGTGAACGACGAGAACCAGGGCCTGTTCTCGTTCAGCCGGCCCTGTGCGGCCTGCGCCGGACGGGGCACCGTCATCGACGACCCCTGCGGCGCCTGCGCCGGGCGGGGCATCGAACACCGCCGCCGCGAGGTCAGGACCCGGGTGCCGGCCGGGGTGAGCGACGGGCAGCGCATCAAGCTCAGCGGCCGGGGCGCGCCGGGTCAGGGTGCGGGCGGCAGACCCGGCGACCTGTACGTGCGGGTCCAGGTCAAGCCGCACCGGCTGTTCGGGCGCGACGGCAAGAACCTCACGCTGACTGTGCCGGTCAGCTTCTCGGAGGCTGCGCTGGGCGCCGAGATCCCGGTGCCCACCCTCGACGGTGCCACGGTGACCATCCGCATCCCGCCTGGCACCCAGACCGGGCGACGCCTGCGCATCCCGGCCAGCGGCGCCAACGGCGGCGCCGACCTCATCGTCGACGTCGAGGTGGCGGTGCCCCAGAACCTGTCCGACGAGCAGAGGGCGGCGGTGGAGGCCTTCGCCGCCGCCGACGGCGAAGACCCGAGGGCCCACCTCAAGCCATGAATCGAACAGACCTGAACGCAACCAGCACGCAACCCACGCAACACGGAGAACAGACATGACTGACGACCGCTTCCACAAGGCCGTATACGTGATATCGGTGGCCGCCGAGCTGGCCGGGGTCCACCCCCAGACGCTGCGCATCTACGAGCGCAGGGGCCTGCTGGCGCCGGCGAGGACTGCGGGCGGCAGCCGCCGCTACAGCGACGCCGACCTCGCCCTGCTCGAGCGCATCGCCGAGCTCACCGACGAGGGCCTCAACCTGGCCGGGGTGCAGCGAGTCCTGGAGTTGGAGGCGGCCGTGGCCGAGCTGCAGGTCGAGCTCGACGATGCCCGCCGGGCCCATGAGCGCCAGTCGGCCGAGTTGGCAGCCCGCGGCTTCAACCCCGGCGTGCGGCTGCCCGCGGTCGCATCCAGCCGGGCGGTCACCATCTACCGGGCCACCCGTGGCCCCGCCTCGGTGGTCGAACCCGTCGGATCGCCAGAGGCCGAGCTGGTGAGGCCGTGGCCCGAGGGGCCCGCGAGCACAGCGAACAAGAGCGGGAAACTAAGGAGCGACTGATATGACCGTCGACCCCAAACGCTGGACGCTGAGGACGACCGAGGCCTTCGCAGCCGCCACCGAGGCGGCCCGCTCGGCCTCCCACGCTGAGGTCACCCCCGACCATCTGCTGATCGCCCTGCTGGCCCAGACCGAGGGTCTGGTGCTGCCGATGCTGCACTCCGCGGGCGTCGATCACACCGCGGTGCAGCAGCGGGCCCAGCAGGCGTTGGCCGTGCTGCCCCGGGCCTACGGGTCCGACGTCGGGATCTCCCGCGAGCTGCACGACGTGCTGGCCGAGGCCGACAAGGCCCGGGCCGACCTCGCCGACGACTACCTGTCCACCGAGCATCTGGTCATCGCGCTGGGCGGTCGCATGGACCTCGACCGCGAGCTGCTCCTCAAGGTGCTGCACGACGTGCGGGGCAGCCATCGCGTGACGACCAAGGCCCCCGAGAACCAGTACCAGGCCCTGGAGCGCTACGGCCGCGACCTCACCGCCGAGGCTCAGGCGGGCCGCCTCGACCCCGTGATCGGCCGCGACGACGAGATCCGCAGGGTGATCCGAGTGCTGGCCCGGCGCCGCAAGAACAACCCGGTGCTGATCGGCGAGCCCGGCGTGGGCAAGACCGCCATCGTGGAGGGCCTGGCCCAGCGCATCGTCGACGGCGACGTGCCCGACAGCCTGGCCGGCAAGCGCCTGGTGGTGCTCGACCTGGCCGCCATGGTGGCCGGCGCCAAGTACCGGGGCGAGTTCGAGGAGCGCCTCCAGGCGGTACTAGCCGAGATAGAGGAGGCCGGCGGCGAGGTCGTCACCTTCATCGACGAGTTGCACACCGTGGTGGGCGCGGGCGGCGCGGAGGGGGCGATGGACGCCGGCAACATGCTCAAGCCGATGCTGGCCCGGGGGGCGCTGCGCATGGTGGGCGCCACCACCCTCGATGAGTACCGCAAGCACCTCGAGAGCGACGCCGCCCTGGAGCGCCGCTTCCAGCCGGTGCTGGTGGAGCCGCCGTCGGTGGAGGCGGCGGTGGCCATCCTGCGGGGCCTGCGGGAGCGCTACGAGGTCCACCACGGCGTGCGCATCAAGGACTCCGCCCTGATCGCCGCGGCCGAGCTGTCGGATCGCTACATCAGCGGCCGGTTCCTGCCAGACAAGGCCATCGACCTGATTGACGAGGCGGCCAGCTCGCTGCGCATCGAGATCGACTCGGTGCCCACCGAGATAGACGTGGTGGAGCGCCGGCTGCGGCAACTCGAGATGGAGCGGGTCGCCCTCGCCGCCGAGACCGACGCCACGTCTCGTGCCCGCCTCGACGATCTGGAGCGCGAGATCGCCGACCTCACCGAGGAGTCGTCGTCGCTCACCGCCCGCTGGCAGGCCGAGAAGGAGGCCATCGGAGTGATCCGGTCGCTCAAGGAGGAGCTCGAGACCCAGCGCTCCGACCTGGAGCGCGAGCCCGACCTGGAGCGGGCCGCCGAGATCCGCTTCGGCATCATCCCCGACCTCGAGCGCCGCATCGACGAGGCCACCGGCCGACTGGCCGAGCTGCAGCGCGACTCCTCGATGCTCACCGAGGAGGTCGACGCCGACCACATCGCGGCGGCGGTCAGCCGCTCGACCGGTGTGCCGGTGTCGCGCCTGATGGAAGGAGAGGCGGCCAAGCTGATCCGGCTGGAGGAGCACCTCCACGAGCGGGTGGTGGGCCAGCAGGAGGCGGTGAGCGTGGTGGCCAACGCCATCCGCCGCAGCCGGGCCGGGCTCAGCGACCCCCACCGCCCCATCGGCAGCTTCCTGTTCCTCGGCCCCACCGGGGTGGGCAAGACGGAGCTGGCCCGCTCGGTGGCCGCGTTCTTGTTCGACGACGAGTCGGCCATGGTGCGCATCGACATGTCGGAGTACCTGGAGAAGCACTCGGTGTCGCGGCTCATCGGCGCGCCGCCCGGATATGTCGGCCACGACTCCGGCGGCCAGCTCACCGAGGCCGTCCGGCGCCGCCCCTATGCGGTGGTGCTGCTCGACGAGGTGGAGAAGGCCCACGCCGAAGTGTTCGGAGTGCTGTTGCAGCTCCTCGACGACGGCCGCCTCACCGACGGGCAGGGCCGCACGGTGGACTTCGCCAACGTGGTGCTGATCATGACGTCCAACCTCCAGGGCGAGCCAGGCAACTTCTTCAGGCCCGAGTTCGTGAACCGCATCGACGACATCGTCCGGTTCCGTCCCCTGTCGCCCGAGGACCTCGTGTCGATCGTCGACATCCAGCTCGGCCTGCTGGCCCGACGCCTGCAGGAGCGGCGGCTGGGCCTGGAGGTCAGCGACGAGGCCAAGGCCCATCTGGCCCGCACCGGCTACGAGCCCGCCTTCGGAGCCCGGCCCCTCAAGCGCCTGATCCAGCGAGCCATAGGCGATCCGCTGGCAGTAGCTGTACTAGAAGGCCGCTACCAACCCGACGACACAGTAGTAGTGGATCTAGAAGACCCCGGTGAGCCAGAAGCGGCGATAGTCCTGAAGTAACCCCGCTACACTCGCCAGGCAACGCCCGCCCCAACAAGGAGAGCGCCGTGCCTGCGACCGTTGTCGTCGGTACCCAGTGGGGCGACGAGGGCAAGGGCAAGTTCACCGACCTCGTCGCCGCCGAGATGGACATGGTCGTCCGCTATCAGGGCGGCCACAACGCGGGACACACCCTGGTGGTGAACGGCGAGACTTTCGCCCTTCAGCTGATTCCCAGCGGGGTGCTGTACGAGCACATAACCCCGGTGATCGGCAACGGCGTGGTCGTCGATCCCAGAGTCTTGATCGCCGAGATGGACGCGCTACAGGCCCGCGGCGTCGATTGCAGCTCGCTGCGGCTGTCGGGCAACGCCCACCTGATCATGCCCTACCACACCGAGCTCGACGCCCTGCACGAGCGCCATCTGGGCGAGGCCAAGCTGGGCACCACCAAGCGGGGCATTGGGCCGGCCTACGCCGACAAGGCGATGCGCATCGGGCTGCGGGTGCAGGACCTGCTCGATCCGAGCATCTTCGAGGCCAAGCTGGAAGTCGCGCTGGGCCACACCAACAAGGTGCTGGCCAAGGTCTTCAACCGGCTGCCGGTGCGGGCCGACGACATCGCGCGGGAGTACTTGGACGTGTGCGCGCCACGCCTAGCGCCCCACATCGGCGACACCGTCGCCCTGCTGCACACCGCGCTCGAGTCGGGCCGGCAGGTGCTGCTGGAGGGCGCCCAGGCCACCTTCCTCGACCTCGATCAGGGCACCTATCCCTTCGTCACATCGTCGAATCCGGTGGCGGGCGGGGCCTGCATCGGCGCTGGCATCGGTCCCCGCCAGCTCGACCGGATTATCGGCATCGCCAAGGCCTACGTCACCCGGGTGGGGTCGGGGCCCTTCGTCACCGAACTGTTCGACGAGGTCGGCGACCATCTGGTGGACGTGGGCGGCGAGTACGGCACCAACACCGGCCGCCGCCGCCGCACCGGATGGTTCGACCTGGTGATGCTGCGCCACGCGGTGCGGCTCAACTCGCTGACCGAGGTCGCCCTCACCAAGCTCGATGTGCTCGACGGCCTCGACCGCCTCAAGGTGTGTGTCGCCTATGAGCTCGACGGCGAGCGCTACGAGCACATGCCCTACCACCAGTCGGTGATCCACAAGGCGGTGCCCGTCTATGAGGAGCTCGACGGCTGGAGCACCGACCTGAGCGGCGTCACATCGTCGGCGGAGCTGCCGGCCGCGGCCGCCGACTACATCGCCTTCCTGGAGGAGGGCGTCGGCGTGCCCATCCGGCTGGTCGGGGTGGGCCCCGGCCGCAGCCAGTACCTCTACTGGCAGCAGGCCGCCTGAGGGCCGAGCAGTGGACACCGGCATGGCCAACGTTCTGGCGGGCCGCTACGCCAGCGAGCGGATGCGGGCGCTGTGGTCGCCCGAGCGCCGGGTGGTGCTGGAGCGCCGGCTGTGGCTGGCGGTGCTGGAGGCTCAGCGCAACCTGGGGCTCGACGTCGATCGGGCCGTCGTCGATGACTACGCCGCGGTGCTGGAGGTGGTCGACCTTGAGTCGATAGCGGCACGAGAGGCGGTCACCCGCCACGACGTGAAGGCCCGGATCGACGAGTTCTGCGCCCTGGCAGGCCACGAGTCCATCCATCTGGGCATGACGTCGCGCGACGTCACCGAGAACACCGAGCAGCTGCTGCTCCGCGATTCGCTGCAGATTGTCCGCGACGACCTGGTGGCGCTGATCGCCCGGCTGGCGGAGCGGGCCGAGGCCCACGCCTCAACGGTGATGGTGGCCCGCACCCACAACGTGGCTGCGCAGGCCACCACCGTGGGCAAGCGGCTCGCCGACGCGGCATCCGAGACGATGCTCGGATACGTCCGGATCACAGAACTGCTGGACCGCTACCCGCTGCGGGGCATCAAGGGAGCGGTCGGCACCCGCGGCGACCAGCTCGACCTGCTCGGCTCGCCGGAGGCGGTCGACGAGTTGGAGCGCCTGGTGGCCGAGCATCTCGGCTTCGGCGCGGTACTCGATGCCTCAGGCCAGATCTACCCCCGCTCGCTGGACCTCGACGTGGTGGCCGCGCTGGTGCAGGCCGTGTCGGGTCCGACGTCGCTGGCCACCACGGTGCGGCTCATGGCCGGCCACGGGCTGGTGTCGGAGGGGTTCCGCGACGGCCAGGTCGGCTCGTCGGCCATGCCCCACAAGGCCAACGCCCGCTCTTCGGAGCGCATCGGCGCGCTGGCGGCGGTGCTCGACGGCCATCTGGCCATGGCGGCCTCGCTGGCGGGCCGGCAGTGGAACGAGGGCGATGTGAGCTGCTCGGCGGCACGGCGGGTGATGATTCCCGACGCCTTCTGCGCCGCCGACGGCCTGCTCCACACCGCGCTGGGAGTGCTGGAGGAGCTTCAGATCAACGAGGCCGCGGTGGCCGCCGAGTTCGAGCGCTATCTGCCGCTGCTGGCCACCACCGGGCTGCTCACCGCGCTGGTGCGGGCCGGGATGGGCCGCGAGCAGGCCCATGCCGTGCTGGCCGAACCCACCCGACGGGCCGCGCAGCAGGCAGCCGGAGATGATTCTGTTGATCTCGACGGTCTGCTGGACCGGTTGGCGGCCGATGAGCGGGTGCCGCTCGGCCGCGCCGAATTGGAGCGATTGGTGGCCGACCCTGAACGCTTCGCGGGAACGGCGCCGGAGCAGACAGCGCGAGTTGTGGCGGCAGCCCGCGGTATCGCGGCCCGTCATCCGCAGGCCGCGATCCAGCCCGCCGAAGTTCGATTGTGAAGAGCCCCTGCCGTCGCTTCAGCGACCAGAACTCTGTGGCCTTGTCAGAGGATTGACGCGAGCCAACCCTCGAGGGTCCCCTCTATTCGAGGCTTCTGCGTCAGGCGCCGCCGCGGGAGATGCCGGCTCGCTTGAGCACTGCGGCAGGAACTCCCACCTCGCGCCATGCCGCGTAGGTGATTCCCTTTCGGCCGCTGTATGAGACGGCGACCGACACGAATTCGTCCTCGAGTTCGCTGATATCGACGATCTCCGCCGGCGCGGTCAAGGCCCGCTCAAGATCGATGCGCTCTTGGATGAGCTGGACCCGGCGTATCGGTGTGGCCGACTCGAGGGCTTCGCTGATTGCTTCCATTCGCTTCTGAATGGACTCGGCGGTGCGCCTGCGGCCCGGTCGGGGCCGGTTCGATTCCAGGCCTTCGAGATAGGTGCTAACCGCCCTATTCTCGGAACGAGCCTTGGCGTTGGCCGCCTTGTGTTCGTCTGACATTTGTCTAACCACTAGTCCGCTTTCCTTTCAACGGTCATTAGGTCGGGGAAGAAGCGAACGATAGTTACATCACGAATAAGCCACAACCACGCCAGTAGATCAGTCTTATTCGGCACAAATTCAGACGAAGAGATTGTGTGAATTGGACCCACAATCGTCGCCGAATAACCAGCGAAACGAATCCTAACTCGTGAGGATGATTCAGGGACTGAGACGGTCTACGTCGCGCACTGCGCCCTTGTCGGCGGAGGTGGCCATGGCCGCGTAGGCCCGCAGCGCGGCGGACACCTGGCGCTGTCGGTTGCGGGGCCTCCAGCCGTCGGGGCGGGCGTCCTCGGCGGCTCGGCGGCGGTCGAGCTCGGCGTCGTCCACCCGAAGGTTCACGGTGCGGTTGGGAATGTCGATGTCGATGACGTCGCCGTCGCGGACCAGTGCGATGGCGCCGCCCTCGGCTGCCTCGGGCGAGGCGTGGCCCATCGACAGGCCCGACGTTCCCCCCGAGAATCGGCCGTCGGTGAGCAGCGCACACTGTTTGCCCAGCCCGCGGGACTTGATGTACGACGTGGGATAGAGCATCTCCTGCATGCCGGGGCCGCCGCGGGGACCCTCGTAGCGCACCACCACCACGTCGCCGGGCTGTATCCCGTGCTCTTCGTCAAGGATCCCGTCGCAGGCCTCGTCCTGGCTCTCGAACACTCTCGCCGGTCCCGAGAACCGCAGGATCGACTCGTCCACGCCGGCGGTCTTGACGATGCAGCCGTCGGCCGCGATGTTGCCGTAGAGCACGGCCAGCCCGCCGTCGGCGTTGTAGGGGTTGGCCACCGTGCGGATGCAGCCGTGGTCGCGGTCAAGGTCCAGCGTCGGCCAGCGGGTGGACTGGCTGAAGGCTTCCTGGGTGGGGATGCCGGCCGGTCCGGCCCGGAAGAACTCGACCACCTCGCTGGAGGGGCCGCGCATCACGTCCCACACCTCCAGCGCGTCGGCCAGGGTGGCGGAGTGCACCGTCGAAACCGACGTGTCGAGCAGCCCGCCCCGGTCGAGCTCGCCGAGGATGCCCATGATGCCCCCGGCCCGGTGCACGTCCTCGACGTGGAACTCGGCGGTGGACGGGGCCACCTTGCAGATATTGGGGGTGCTGCGGCTGAGCCGGTCGATGTCGGCCATAGTGAAGTCCACCTCGCCCTCTCGGGCCGCGGCCAGGATGTGCAGCACGGTGTTGGTGGATCCGCCCATGGCGATGTCGAGGCGCATGGCGTTCTCGAAGGCGGTCCTAGTGGCGATCGAGCGGGGCAGCACCGACTCGTCGTCCTTCTCGTAGCAGCGGCGGGCCAGATCCACCACCCGCCGGCCCGCCTCGCAGAACAGCTCCCGGCGGTCGGAGTGGGTGGCCAGCACCGTGCCGTTGCCGGGCAGCGACAGCCCCAGCGCCTCGGTGAGGCAGTTCATGGAGTTGGCGGTGAACATGCCCGAGCAGGACCCGCAGGTGGGGCAGGCCGAGCGCTCCATCTCCAGGAGGTCCTCGTCGCTGACCGAGGAGTCGCCGGCGGAGATCATCGGGTTGATCAGGTCGAGTTTCACGCTCACCCCGGCCAGCTTGGTCTTGCCGGCCTCCATCGGCCCGCCCGACACGAACACGGTGGGCACGTTGAGCCGCATGGCCGCGATCAACATGCCGGGGGTGATCTTGTCGCAGTTGGATATGCACACCAGCGCGTCGGCGCAGTGGGCGTTGACCATGTACTCGACCGAGTCGGCGATCAGATCCCGGCTGGGCAGGCTGTAGAGCATCCCGCCGTGGCCCATGGCGATGCCGTCGTCAACTGCGATGGTGTTGAACTCTTTGGCCACCCCGCCCGCGGCCGCGATCTCGTCGGCCACCAGCTTGCCGAGGTTGCGCAGATGCACATGGCCGGGCACGAACTGGGTGAAGGAGTTGGCTATCGCCACGATCGGCTTGTCGAAGTCGTCGTCGGTCATGCCGGTGGCCCGCCACAGGGCGCGGGCTCCGGCCATGTTGCGGCCCTGGGTGGTGGTGTGCGATCGAAGCTGTCCCATGGGTAGACCCTAGCGAGACTGCTGGGATCGCACTTTCGAACACGCGCGGTTTGCTCCCAAGCGCCTCGCAGTGCGGCGTTGTCACTCCCGCGCTTGTTCGCTGCGCTCACGGGTCGCCCAAACCCCAGGCGACACAGCCCACGGCCTCGCAAGCTCGGCCTCTGGTGGTGGTGGTCGGGCGCGGCGTCGATCCGCGGACCTTCCGCTTTTCAGGCGGACGCTCTGCCAACTGAGCTACCCGACCGGGTTGTCGCCACCCCGGAGGGCGACAACGCGGTCCTGACGGGATTTGAACCCGCGGCCTCCACCTTGACAGGGTGGCGATCACTCCAGACTGATCTACAGGACCGGGTGCACGACGGACGTGCGGAACCCGAAACGCTAGCGAGCCAGCCCGCTGCTCGCACCCCCAACGGGATTCGAACCCGTGTTACCGGCGTGAAAGGCCGGCGTCCTAGGCCGCTGGACGATGGGGGCCCAACCACCCCACCCTACCGAGCGCCTCACGCGGCAGGCTCTCGCGGTCGCGCTTGGTGCTAGCTGTTGGTGGTGGGGGGGAGGGTTTCGGCCGCGGCTTCCACCAGCTGGTCGAGCAGGCCGCCCAGCCATTCGTAGAGCATGTAGCGGGCCGCTTCTTGGGGACGCTCGCCCTGCTGAGGCGGATCGAAGGTGGCCGCGCCCACCTCGAGGGTGTTGCCCAGGTAGAGGCGCAGGCTGTTGAGGGTCTGGATCCAGGCCGAGACCGCTTCGTCGTCGAGGGCGGCGCCGGCCAGGCCCGCCTCCACCACGTCGATGGCCTCCAGCCGGTGGCGCAGCAGGGGCCCGGCCGCCATGTCCCAGAACTCGTCGGAGGCCTCGCGGTCGTGGAGGTGCACCGGCGGCTGGAAGCGCAGCATCGACACGTCGGTGCCCTCCAGCAGCAGTTGCCGGAACTGCTCCAGCACGGTGGCCAGGCCGGATCGCTCCTCGCCGCTCAGGGTCACGGTGATGCCGTCGGGGCCGAGCCGGAACCTGCCGCGGGCCATCAGTCCTGCTCGAGGATGGCCCACAGGCCGTGCTCGTGGAGCCGGTACACGTCGAACTCGGCCTTCTCCCGCTGACCCGACGCCACCACGGCCCTGCCCTCGGTGTGGACCTGCATCATCAGGCGGTGGGCCTTCTGCTGCGAATATCCGAACAACTTGCGGAACACGTAGGTGACGTACGACATCAGGTTGACCGGGTCGTCGAGCACGATCACCTTCCAGGGCAGGTCGGGCCGGCGGACGGTCTCGTCCACCGGGTCCTTCACCGGCGAGGTGACCGGCGCGCTCATGGAGGCCGAGCTTGCGAGGCCGTGACCCGAGCGGCCCGTGAGCGAAGCGAGCATGAGCGGGAGTGAGGCCGGTCGATTCTCGCTCACGGGAGTCCGTGCAGTGTCCGAGTTCATGGCCGCGCCCCGATCATGGCCGCGCCGTCGGGCGAACGGGGCTCCAGCTGTGCAGCCGCGCCGGTGGCGGGGTCGTGGGCGGCCTTGACGATCTCGATCCAGGTGATCGACGCCAGCGTCACGTGCACTCCCACCAGTAGCGCGGGCACACCGGTGAAGTACTGCAGGTAGCCGACCGCGCCCTGCACTACCAGCAGCACCGCGATCCGCCCCATGCGGACCTGCCCCGCTCGACTATCCGCTCGGCCTCTGAGCCGCCACGCGGATAGGTGGGGAGGCTTCGCGTCGAAGGGGGGTATCTCCCGCTCTTGTTCGCTGCGCTCACGGGCCGCTCGGGCCACGGCCTCGCAAGCTCGGCCTCTGAGCCGCCACCACGCCCACACCACCAACGCCAGCAGGCAGAGTGCGACGATGCTGTGGATCCGGGCCACCTCGCGCACCAGCAGCGGGAGTCGCTCGGCCCGGCTGTCGCCGGCGTGGGGTCCCGCACCGGTGACCAGGGTGCCGGTCACCAGCAGGGCTCCGCCGACCGCCAGCACGGCCCACAACAACAGCCGGGTGGTGGCATCGACTCGATGCGCGGCTGGGGCCGAGCCGGTCGAACCGACGGGATCGCCGAGACCCGTAGCCGCGGCCTCGGCGTCGCGGCGGGCTCGGACGTCGAGCACGGCTGCGTTCCACAGCAGCACCATCGACAGCAGGAAGTGACCCATGGTGAAGCGGGGGTCGAGCTCCGACAGCACCAGCAGCGCCCCCAGCCCGACCTGGGCCAGCACCCCCGCCACCAGTCCCAGCGACAGCAGAATCAGATCGGTCCGCCGGGGCCGGCGCCGCCAGGAGCCCAGCACCGCGGCCATCACCGCGATGGCCACCACCCCGGTGAAGAGCCGGTTCACGAACTCCACCAGGGCGTGGTACTCGAGGTCGGCCACGAAGCGGTCCTCGGAGCAGGCGGGCCAGTCCTCGCAGCCCAGACCCGACCCGGTGAGGCGCACCGACACGCCGGTCACGACGATGGCCGCCAGCGCCCACAGAGCGAACCGGGTGAGCCGGGCGTAGGCGTGCGGTGCCACACGTCGATGGTAGAGCGAAATGGCCGGTGTGGGATCGGGTTGTGAGCGGCCCGTGAGCGCAGCCAACATGAGCGGGAAAGACGGCGCTCGATCTGTCGTATGGGCCGCTCGATGTCCTAGCCTGCGGGGGTGACCGGAACCGTGACCGGCGGGGTGCGCGCGCCCCGCCGAGCCCGCGCCGCGGCCTTCGCGGCCCTGACCAAGCCCCGGATCGTGGAGTTGCTGCTGGTCACCACCGTTCCGTCGATGATCCTGGCCGAGCAGGGGCTGCCGTCGCTGGGGCTGATGGCGGCCACCGTGGCGGGGGGAGCGATGGCCGCGGGCGGCGCCAACGCCCTCAACATGTACATCGACCGCGACATCGACCGGCTCATGCATCGCACCCGCAACCGTCCCCTGGTCACCGGCGCAGTCCGGCCGACCGAGGCGGTGGTGTTCGCATCGGCCCTCACCGTCGGATCGTTCGTGTGGCTGGGGGCCTTCGTCAACCTGCTTTCGGCGGCTCTGGCCGCGTCGGCGGCTGCGTTCTACGTGTTCGTCTACTCGCTGTGGCTCAAGCGCACGTCCATACGCAACATCGTGATCGGGGGCGCGGCCGGCGCGGTGCCCACCCTGGTGGGCTGGACCGCGGTCACGGGCTCGCTCGACTGGCCCCCGGTGGTGCTGTTCGCGGTGATCTTCTACTGGACGCCGCCCCACTTCTGGGCCCTGGCCATCCGCTATCGCAGCGACTACCGGGCCGCGGAGGTTCCCATGCTTCCCGCGGTGGCCGGGCTGCGCACCACCGCCC
Source organism: Acidimicrobiia bacterium (assembly GCA_022821685.1). GTDB lineage: Bacteria > Actinomycetota > Acidimicrobiia > Acidimicrobiales > Aldehydirespiratoraceae > Aldehydirespirator. Next base: position 57,928 of record JAJEDD010000042.1, on the reverse strand, counting down.
GCCGCATCGTCGCCTACACGGTGGTGCTGGTGGCGTTCACACTGGTGCTGGTGCCGGTGGCCGACATGGGCGCCTTCTACCTGGTGGCGGCGCTGATCGCGGGCGCGGGCTTTGTGGGCTTGGCCCTCGATGTGCTGCGCCGCCCCGACCCGACCCGGTCGATCCGGTTGTTCGGCTGGTCCAACGCCTACGTGATGATCCTGTTCGGCGCGGTCGCGGCCGACGTGCTGATTAGCAACGGCCTGTGATGTGTAGCATCGCCTCCCGATGACGCTGACCGAACCGGCTGTCGCCGACTCGGAGGCCGCCCCCGCGGCCCCGTCGGAGGTGCCTGCGCTGGCCCAGCCCTTCGTCACCAGCGACTCGGCCACCGTCGGCCGGCTCTTCGTGGTGGTGTCGCTGCTGCTGGGGCTGGGCACCTCGGTGGTCGGGGCGCTGCTCTCGCTGGGGCGGACCGAGGTCGTCGACCCGGCCGACATGTTCGGCGGCCTCAACGCCTATTTCCGCATGTGGACCCTGTACCGGGTGTCGTTCATGCTGCTGGTGGTGCTGCCCCTGCTGCTCGGCGTAGCCATGGCGGTGGTGCCACAGCAGGTCGGGGCGGGCAACCTCGCCTTCCCCCGGGCCGCGCTGGCCTCGTTCTGGTCGTGGCTGATCGGTGCGCTGATCGTGGTGGTGTCGGTGCTGGCGGGCGGGGGCTGGGGCGCGGTCGACGGGGTGACCGGCAACGAGAGCGACGCCATGGCCCTCACCCTGCTCGGCACCGCCATGGTGATCGTGGCCCTGCTGGTGGGCGCGGTGTCGGTGGCCACCACCGTGATCTCGCTGCGCCGCAGCGGCATGAGCCTGCTGGAGGTGCCGCCATTCGCCTGGTCGATGCTGGTGGCCGCGGCGGCCTGGCTGTTCACGCTGCCCGTGGCCATCGCCAACATCGTGGTGATCTACGCCGACCTGCGGGGCCGGCCCGCCATCGCCTTCGGCCGGGCCGAGAGCCCCGACATCTGGCTCCAGCTCGACTGGCTGGTGGAGCAGCCCGCCGTCTACCTCATGGCCGTGCCGGTGCTCGGCATCGCCTTCGAGGCGGTGGCGGCCGCCACCGGATCCCGCTCCAGCCGCCCCGAGGCCGTCACGGTCATCGTGGGCCTGTTCGGGCTGCTGGCCGTGGGCGGCTGGTCCCAGGACTACTTCACCGCCCCCCAGGATCTGCGCGACGGCCTGGTGTATGTGGCCTTCGGGCTGGCTGCGACAGTGCCGGTGGCCGCGCTGGCCGGCGGTGCAGCCGAACTGGTGCTGCGAGGCCCCAAGTCGCTGGATCGGCTCCTCGACCCCCGGATGGTGGGCGCGGGCGCAGCCCTCAAGCTCCTCGGCGCGGCGGCGCTGGTGGGGGCGCTGCGCGTCATCGAGCCCTTCGATCTGCTCGACACCGCCGCCACCTGGGCGGTGTTCCACGGCGTGGTAGCCGCCGGCCTCGTCGCCGGGGTGGTCGCGCTGATGACCTGGCCGCAGCGGCTGTCGATCCGTCCCGTGCCGGCCATGGTGGGCCGGGGCACGGTGCTGTTGATGGGCGCAGGTGCCAGCCTGCTGGTGCTGTCCGATCTGATCTCGGGGTTCATGTCCGACGCCCGCGACCTTATGGCCCTGGCGCTGGACGCCAACGTGGTGCTCAACGTGGTCAACCTCGTCGGAGCGCTGCTGCTGGCGGCCGGGCTGGCCGGGACCGCGGCGGCGCTGCGACCCGCCCCGGCCCGAAGCGAGGCAGCGTGAGAACCACGGCCCTGCCCGCTGCAGAGGCGACCCGGCCCCGCACGGTGGTGGTGGGGGTTCTGATGGCGACGGCCGCGGTGTTCGTGGCCTTCGCCGCCCTGGTGGCGATATATGTTCAGCAGCGCCAGGCGGCTCGGGCCGCGGGCGCGGAGTGGTTCCCCGACGGCAGCGTAGAGCTCGGCCCGGCCGGGATGATGATGATGACGCTGATGCTGTCGATCGTGACCGTGCAGTGGGCGGTGCAGGCCGCCCGCACCGAGGACCGGCCCCACGGGTTCATCGCACTGGGGGTCACGCTGATGTTCGGCGCGGCGGTGATCAACCAGTTCTGGTTCGTGTACCAGGACACCGCCTTCGCTATCGACGGCGGGCGGGCCGAGCTGCTGTTCTACGCGGTGACGGGCTCGTTCATCGCCATGCTGATCGGCGGGATGGCTATGGTGGCGGTGACCACCATCCGCTCGCTGATGGGGCCTTTCGGCCGGGAGCTGGCCCACGGCGTGCAGGCCGCGGCCCTCTACTGGCACATGTGTGTGGTGTGCTACTTCGGTGTCTGGTACGTCGTTTTCATTACCAAATAGGGCGCAGAGCATGTTCACCACCGGATTCAAGTTCTTCTTCGGACTGTCCGCCGCCTTCTGCGCCGCCGCGCTCGTCTACGGCTACACCACCGGCGGCGACCACGTCGGACCCCTGTCGCTGGGATGGAAGGGCGGCGTCGGCGACCACATCGGCTACGGGCTGCTGGTGGCGCTGGCGGCGGCCTCGCTGACCATCAGCCTGGTGCTGGTGTCGTTCCGGGACGCCGACGCGGCGGCCCAGGCCCGTCTGCAGGGCCTGTCCGAAGTCATGAACGACCAGCCGGTGGCGGCCAGCTTCTGGCCGGTGGTGGCCTCCTTCGGGGTGGGTGCGGCCGCGCTGGGGCTGGTGCTGCATCCCGCGGTGTTCGTGCTCGGCTTGGCCCTGATCGTGCTGTCGCTGGTGGAGTGGACCATGGACGCCTGGGCCGATCGGGCTACCGGTGACACCTCGGCCAACCGCGAGCTGCGCAACCGGATCATGGCCCCAATTGAGATTCCCGTGATCGGCGCGCTGGCCGTGGGCGTGGTGGTGCTGGCCGCGTCGCGGATCCTGCTGACGGTGTCGCAGCTGGAGGCGGTGACCGTGGCCGGCGTGGTGTCGGCCCTCATCCTGGGCGGCGCCTGGCTGTACGTGGCCCGCCCCGGAATCGGCCGCCGCCTGGTGCGCGTCGGTGGGGTGGTCGCCGCGCTGTTGCTGTTGGCGGGCGGGGTGCTGGCCGCGGTGGCGGGCGAGCGCGACTTCCACCACCATGACGAGACCCACCACGAAGAGTCCGGCGAGCCCGCAGGCGGTGACCACGGTGGCTGAGACACCGGTGACCGCTTGGCGCCGCGCCGTCATCTGGGCGCTGCTGCTGTTGGGCGCGGCGACGGTGGCCGGCTGCGCGTCCGACGCGGAGCTCGACACGTTCGCGCCACAGGGCCCGATCGCCAGGGAGCTGCACAGCCGGGGCGTGCTGCCGGTGTTCTGGATCGCGGCGGTGGTGTTCGTGGGAATCACCATCGCCATGGTCTGGCTCATCTGGAAGAACCGGGTGAGGACCTACGACGGCGACGACGACTGGCCCGCGCAGACCCACGGCCACGTCCCGCTGGAGGTCGGCTGGACCGTCGGGTTCTTCGTGACCATGACCGCGGTGGCGGGCATCATGCTGTGGTCGCTGCCCACCGTGGACGCCACCGAGGACAACACCATGACGGTCAGCGTCGACGACCGCAGTGTCTCCTGGGCGCCGACGGTGGTGGTGGTGGGCAACCAGTGGTGGTGGGAGTTCCGCTACTACTTCTCCGACCAGGTCGACCTGGCCGACCTGCGGGCCCACGGCGACGCCAAGACGCTGCCCCCCGCCGACATCGTCACATCGGGGCAGATGGTGATCCCCACCGGCGAGGAGGTCGAGCTGATCCTCACGTCGCGCGACGTGATCCACTCGTTTTGGATCCCGGCGCTCAACGGCAAGCGCGACGCCGTCCCCAACCGCTTCTCCCCCTGGAAGATCGAGGCATCGGACCCCGGCGTCTACTTCGGGCAGTGCACCGAGTTCTGCGGCCTGTCGCACTCCCGCATGAGAATGCAGACGGTGGCGCTCACCCCGGCCGACTTCCAGGCCTGGGTGGACCGCACCAGCGCCGACGCGGCCGAGCCGACCGCGGCCGACGCGCTGGCGGGCATGGAGGTGTTCGCGGGCATCTGCACCTCCTGCCACGTCGTGGAGGGACTCAACGACGACGTGTTCGAGAGCGCCGACCAGGCCTCGGGGGCCGCGCCGAACCTGACCCATTTCGCGGAGCGCAGCACGTTTGCGGGCGGGATCCTCGACACCTACAACGCCGACGGATCGCTCAACCGCCCCGACCTGGAAGCGTGGCTGCGCGATCCCGGCGCCGTCAAGGCCAACTACACCGTGCCCGGAGAGCAGTACCGGGGCATGCCCGACCTCGACTTGAGCGAGCAGCAGATCGACGATCTGGTGGCCTACCTTTCAGGTCTGGGCGCCAAGCCCGCGGGCTGGATAATCGAAGCGACCCAGGTGGACTGACATGGCCATAACTGAGCACACGCCGCTCGAGATCGGCCCCGGCGACACCGCCCGCTATGCCCAGCGGCCCCTCGGCGTGTTCACCCGCCCCCAGGAGGGCCGGGGCTGGCGCGACTGGCTCAGCACGGTCGACCACAAGCGCATCGGCATCCTCTACGGCGCCTCGGCCATGTTCTTCTTTTTGGTGGGCGGGGTGGAAGCGCTGCTGATCCGCCTGCAGCTCGCCGCGCCGGAGGGCTCGGTGCTCAGCGCCGACGTCTACAACCAGGTGTACACCATGCACGGCGTGACCATGGTGTTCCTGTTCATCATGCCGCTGGCCGCCGCCTTCGCGAACTACTTCATCCCCTTGCAGATAGGGGCCCGGGACGTGGCCTTCCCCCGCCTCAACGCGCTGTCGTTCTGGATCTGGCTGTCGGGCGCCATCTTCTTGAACACCTCGTGGATCGTGGGCGGCGGCGGGGCCGACTGCGGCTGGTTCTGCTACTCCACCAACAGCGGGGTGGCCTTCTCGCCCAGCCACGGCGTGGACTTCTACGCCATCGGCCTGCAGATCCTGGGCATCGCCTCGCTGGTGTCGTCGGTGAACCTGATCGTCACCTGCCTCAACATGCGGGCGCCGGGCATGACGCTGATGCGGATGCCGGTGATGACCTGGATGCTGCTGATCACCCAGTTCCTGCTGCTGTTCGCGCTGCCGGTCATCACGGTGGCGCTGTTCCTGCTGATGTTCGACCGGCTCTTCGACGCCCAGTTCTTCAACCCCGACGCCGGGGCCGACCCGCTGCTGTGGCAGCACCTGTTCTGGATCTTCGGCCACCCCGAGGTGTACATCATCATCCTGCCCGCCTTCGGGGTGGTGTCGGAGGTGATCCCCACCTTCAGCCGCAAGCCCCTGTTCGGCTACGAGTTCATGGTGTTCTCCGGCATCGCCATCGGCTTCATGGGCTGGGGGGTGTGGGCCCACCACATGTTCGTGTCGGGCATAGGCCCCATCTCGGTGGCCGCCTTCTCGTTGTCGACCATGTTCATCGCGGTGCCGACGGGGGTGAAAGTCCTCAATTGGCTGGCCACGATGTGGGGCGGGAAGCTCAAATTCACGGTGGCCATGAAGTTCGCGGTGGCCACGGTGGCCATGTTCACCATCGGCGGGCTGTCGGGCGTGACCCACTCGGTGGCGCCGGCCGACACCCAGCAGACCGACACCTACTACATCGTGGCCCACTTCCACTATGTGATCTTCGGCGGCGGCGTGCTCGGCCTGTTCGCCGGCATGTACTTCTGGTGGCCCAAGATTTGGGGGCATTTCCTCAACGAGCGGCTCGGCAACTGGCATTTCTGGGTGATGCTGGTGGGCTTCAACCTCACCTTCGGCCCGATGCACATCCTGGGCCTGCAGGGCATGTCTCGCCGCATCGACACCTACGCCCGGGGATACGGCTTCGAGTTCTGGAACATGGCGGCCACCGTGGGATCGCTGCTGATCGCGGTGGCGGTGTTGATCTTCATCTGGAACGTGGTGAAGTCCAAGCGCGACGCCCCCCATCTGCCGCCGCCGGGGCCGGATCCCTGGGACGGCCGCACTCTCGAGTGGTCGATCCCGTCGCCGGTGCCGACCCACAACTTCGACACCGTCCCGCAGGTGCACAGCCGCGACGACTGGTGGCACACCAAGTACGCGGAGGACGACGACGGCAGGGTGGTGCGGGTCGCCACTGTGGAGGAGGCCGCCCAGACCGGCGAGGCGACCGGCGTGCACCTGCCTTCGCCGTCGTTCTGGCCGCTGGCGGTGGCGGTGGGCCTGCCGCTGATCGGCTACGGCCTGATCTTCAACCTCTGGCTGGCCCTGATCGGCGCCCTGTTGACGATCGCCTCGCTCTATTCGTGGGCGCTGGAACCGGTGGACGACCCCGACGCCGCCCACGACCACCACGAAGAAGATCACCAAGAAGCCCAAGAGGCCGACAACGACGGAGATGAGCAATGAGCGCTGGCGCAACCGGCGAGGCCGGGGGGTGGCACGGGGGCAAGGAATGGCGGCGCTCGCGCCGCCAGGCCGCGCCCGTGACAGGACCCGCCGGCCGGGGAGCCCAGCCATGAGCGCCGAAGCTGTGGTCGCCGATCACGGTCACGACGAGCACGCCACCACCACCGGCCTGTCGCACACCAAGCTGGCCATGTGGGTGTTCCTGGGCTCGGAGTGCCTGCTCTTCGGCGGGCTGATCTCCACCTACCTGCTGTACAAGACCCGGGGCAACAACCGAACGCTGCCCACCGACGTGTTCGACATCCCGTTCACGTCGGTGAGCTCATTCGTGCTGTTGATGAGCTCGCTCACCATGGTGCTGGCCCTCTCCGCGGTGTCCCGGGGCGAGGAGGAGGCGGGCCGCACTTGGCTGCTGGCCACCGCCCTGCTGGGCGGCGTGTTCATCGGCGGGCAGGTGTACGAGTTCACCAGCTTCGTCCGTGAGGGCGTGGCGTTCACCACCAACCCGGCCAGCAGCGCCTTCTTCACCCTGACCGGCTTCCACGGAGTGCATGTGAGCCTCGGCATCGTGATGCTGATGTCGCTGTTCGTGGCATCGGTGAAGGGCAAGCTCACCCAGCGCAATTCCGAGACGGTGGAGATCGTCGGCCTCTATTGGCACTTCGTGGACATAGTGTGGATCTTCATCTTCACCGTCATCTACCTGATCCCCGCGGACTAGGACCATGAGCGACACGACTGTCACCGAGCACTCCGAGCCCGCGGCTGACGAGACTGCCGAGCACGACGAGGGCCACTCCCATCCCTCGGACTGGGCCTACGTCAAGATCGCGGTAGTTCTGGCCGTGATCACCGCCCTGGAGGTGTTCACCTATTTCGAGACGGTGCTCGACTGGGGCGTGGCGCTGGTGCCCTCGCTGATCTTCATGATGGTGGTCAAGTTCTATTTGGTGGCCACCTGGTTCATGCACCTGCGCTTCGACAGCAAGCTATTCGGCCGGATGTTCACCGCGGGGCTGGTCCTCGCGGTCGGTGTGTACGTGGTGACGCTGACCGTCTTCGAGTTCTGGGCCTGATCGGCCCGCGAGCGAAGCGAAGGTGAGCGGGAACTTCCAGGGCACGGGGCAAGGCTGCACCGCGCCCCCGCGGGCGTTCTGAGCCTGGGGCCGAGCGTGGGCGCGCTGGCTGCCGCCGACGCCTGGCGCTTCCAATTCCATCCCGAGGCGTGGCTGATGGTGGCCGCGGTGGCGGGTCTCGGCTTCTACGTGGTCCGGGTGGTGGCGCCCGCAGCCGGCGAGTCGGTTACTCGCCGCCAGCGGCTCTGCTTCGCGGCCGGGGCGATGCTGCTGTGGATCTCGGCGGACTGGCCCATGCACGACATCGCCGAGCAATACCTCTACTCGGTGCACATGGTGCAGCACCTGCTCATCAGCTTCGTGGTGCCGCCGCTGCTGCTGATAGCCGTGCCCGAGTGGCTGGCCCGGCTCATCCTGGTGGAAGGCTCCCGGGCCGCTCGGGTGATCCGGCGGCTGGTGCATCCGCTGGTGGCCGGCGTGGTGTTCAACGCTCTGCAGGGGCTGATGCACTGGAGCACCCTGGTGGAGCTGTCGGTGCGCAGCGGCGGATTCCACTACGCCATGCACCTGCTGATGTTCACCAGCGCGCTGGCCATGTGGATGCCGGTGGTGGGCCCGCTGAGGGAGCTGCACCTCTCGGAGCCGATGAAGATGGTGTACCTGTTCGCCATGTCGATCGTGCCCACCGTGCCAGCCGCCTGGCTCACCTTCGCCGAGGGCTCGGTGTACCCGATCTACGACCACGCCCAGCGGCTGTGGGGCATCTCGGTGACGGCCGACCAGCAGGCCGCCGGCGCGGTGATGAAGGTACTGGGCGGCCTCTATCTGTGGACGCTCATCGCCATCAAGTTCTTCCGCTACTCGGCCGCGCAGCGCAGCGCCGATGCCACCGACCGCCGCCGACGCGTCGCAGCCAACACCCTCACCACCGCCGACATCGAGGCCGAGTTCGAGCGCCTGGGACCCCCACCCCCCGAACCCCGCCTGTAGGAGCGGGGTCATTCCCGCTCTTGTTCGCTGCGCTCACGGGCCGCTCGGGCCACGGCCTCGCCCATATGAGCCGGGTTCGCACGCCTATTCGCTCGGCCTCTGCGCAAGCCGCCCGCCCGGTCTAATCGGATAAAAGCTGATCGGAATAGTCGGGATTCGGGCTGGCAGCCTCTACATTGCACGGTTGCCGTCGCAGCTGCGGTTCGCAAGCCGAACTGGTTGCGCTGGCAGTCCACCGCCCGCACACACAGGAGGCAGCAACCCGATGACCACCGAAACCGCCGACAACGGTGTCAACGTCCAGCATTTGCTGGAGGCCCGCCAGGCTCTCACCGAGGCCCGCGACGCGGCCCAGTTCACCTGGAAGGCCACCAACGAGTGGCTGAACGGCACCCACAGCCGATCCTCGGTCGACAGCTACCACGGGCTCGGCGCCGAGCACCAGCATCGCTCGACCTTCAGCTTCGAGGCCGACCATCCCCTGGTGTTCGGCGCGGAGGACAATGCGGCCACGCCGGTCGAGCTGGTGCTGGCCGGACTGGCCAGCTGCCTCACCGCGGGGGTGGCCGCGGTGGCCCAGAACCGCGAGATCCAGCTGCGGTCGGTGAAGGCCACCCTCGAGGGCAGCATGGACATCCTCGGCATCCTCGGCGGCGATCCCGACGTCCGCAACGGGTTCAACGACGTGAAGGTCTCCTACGACATCGATGCCGACGCCACCGCGGAGGAGATCAGGGCGCTGGTGGCCCAGTCGCAGAAGCGATCGGCCGTCTACGACATCATCACCAACCCCACCAACGTGACCGTCGAGGTCAACTAGACCCCAACCCGGTGCGGTGGGGGTGCGCCCGGCGGGCTCATGAAGACTGCGACTGTGGTGGTGGGGGCCGGGCACTCCGGCCTGGCCGTGAGCCGGCGCCTCACCGAGCGCTCCATCGACCACGTCGTGATCGAGCGCGGCGAGGTGGCCAACTCGTGGCGGACCCAGCGCTGGGACTCGCTGCGGCTGCTCACCCCCAACTGGCAGAGCCGGCTGCCCGGCCATGCCTACGGCGACAACGGCAGCGGCGACCCTGACGGCTACATGTCGATGCCCGAGGTCGTCGGGTTTATGTCGGACTACGCCCGGCTCATCGATGCCCCGATCTGCACCGGCACGACGGTTGCCTCGGTGCGCTCGCGGGGCGCGGGCTACATCGTCGACACCGACCGGGGCCGCTGGGAGTGCGACACGGTGGTGCTGGCTTCGGGCGGCTTCAACGTGGCCAAGATCCCGGAGCTGGGGGGCGCGCCGCCGGAGGGAATCGCCTCGCTCAGCGCCTTCGAGTACCGCAACCCCGACAGGCTGGCCCCCGGCGGAGTGCTGGTGGTGGGTGCCTCGGCCACCGGCGTGCAGATCGCCGACGAGGTGCACCGCTCCGGCCGCCCGGTCACGGTGGCGGTGGGCGAGCATGTGCGCATGCCCCGCCTGTACCGGGGCCGCGACGTGCTGTGGTGGATGGAGCGCTCCGGCCTCTTCGACGAGCGCTACGACGAGGTGGACGACGTTGTGCGGGTGCGCCGCACCCCGTCGCCGCAGCTGGTCGGCACCCCGCAGCGGGTGACGCTCGACCTCAATGCCCTCACCGATCAGGGGGTGCGCCTAGTGGGGCGGCTGGCAGCACTGCGGGGCTCGGAGGCGCTGCTGTCGGGATCGTTGGCCAACAAGTGCGAGCTGGCCGACCTCAAGCAGGGCCGGCTGCTCGACACCTTCGACGAGTGGGCCGAGTCGAGCGGCCTCGACGAGGTCGGGCCACCGGAGCGGTTCGCCCCCATCCGGGTCCCGCCGTCCCCGCCACTGAAGCTCGACCTGGCCCGCGGGGAGATCAGCACCATCATCTGGGCCACTGGCTTCAAACCCGACTACTCGTGGCTCGATGTGCCCGTGCTCGACCACAAGGGCCAGATCCGCCACGACGGCGGAGTCGTCACCGAGTCGCCGGGCCTGTACGTGATCGGGTTGAACTTCCTGCGCCGACGCAAGTCGAGCTTCATCTGCGGCGCCGCCGACGACAGCCGGGACCTGGTCTCACACCTGGCCGGCCACCTCGACTCACTGGTCCCGGCCTGAACCCAGCGCTGAAGCGCGTACCTAACTGCTCGGCCTCTGCTTGGTGGTGGTGCGGTGCTTGTGGATCTCCTCGTCGCGGTGGCGCTGGGCCGGCGTGCGACGGGCGGCACCCTCCCGCACGACAGGAATCCGCAGCCGTGGCCTGCGGAAGTTGAACAGTCCGGCCTCGTCCACGATGACCCGGTCGTCGTAGTCGTCGAACCACAGAGCCTCGGGGTTGCGCCCGACGATGGCCGTCTTGCCCCGATCGCCGGCGCCGCCCGGACTGCGGAGCACCTTGAACACCACCACCCCGTTCTCGGCGCCGGGCAGGCCCGGTATCGGCTCGTCGGTGACCGTGGCCACCTCGGTCTTGCCCTTGAAGTGCACCAGGGTGAGCCGGGCGTGGGCCTCCACGCCCGACAGTCCCTGCTGCGACTCGTTGAGGATGCGCCAGGCGGTCTCGACCGGCACGTTGAACGCCTTGTAGGCCACGATGTTGCGCCCGCCGAAGAAGTAGTGGTTCTCGATGCGGGCCGCCTTGAGGGTGCGCTGCAGAATCCTGAGGGCGTCGGGGTCGTCGTTGACGCCGCGGATGATGGGCGACTGGTTCTCGACGCTGATCCAGCCCCTCGAGGTGACCGCCTTGACCGCCCGCCGGACGGCGGGGTGCCACTGGTACTGGCCGTTGTTGCCTTCGACATAGCTGCCGTCGCTCGCATTGAGCAGCAGCTCGTCGGGATGGTTGAAGTGCACCATCAGGCGAAGGGCCACATCCGGGTAGACCTCGTGGAAGCGGTCGAGCATGGCCATGAACGCCTCGTCGAACCGGTCGGGATGGAACGCCAACTCCTTGGTGCCGACCCTGATCGCCTCCGCTCCGGCCTCGGCCAGAGCGGTGAACCAGCCGGCCAGCTTCGAGTTGGGCAGCACCATCGGATCGCCGCCCGACAGCAACACCTCGCGCAGCTTGGGCCGCCCGGTCTCGGGGTGCTTGCCCCCGTTGGCGGCCACCGCAGCGTTGTGGGCCCGGATGTAGTCGGTCACCTCGGAGACCTGGGCCAAGCCCTTCTTCTTGACGGTGCCGTCGGAGCGGGCGATGTCCTTGCGGGCGATCAGATCCTCGCGGTAGCAGAACCGGCAGTGGGCCGAGCAGGTGGAGATCACGTACAGCAGGGCCATCTCGTACTTGTGGAGAAGCCCCTCGACCGGGCTGTAGTCGAGCTGCCCGGCCGGATCCTCATCGCCGTCGAGGTCGTCGGTCTCGTCGGCCGAGGCCTTCACCAGCCGCTGGAGGGCCTCGCTGTTGCGGGCCATCTCGAAATAGTGGCGGGTGATCTTCACCGGCATCCGGGCCTCGACGTCTCGGTCGGTGCCTCTGAGCTCGCTGAGTGCGGCCAGTTCGGAGGGGGTGTAGAAGCCCGCCATGTCGTCGGGAGCGGCCTCGTCGAGGAACGGACTAAGGCCGTTGACGATCTGCCGGTCGTAGCGCGGGTTCTCGACTTGATCGAGGACTGATCGCTCCCGGTCGGTGGGCTGGTACTTCGGTCGGCGGGTCTTGGTCTGGTCTGTGCGCGTCATATCGGTTCGTTGATCCCGGTAGCGGGCGCCGGGGCCATGCACCGCCCCGGCCGGCTCCTCAGCACGGCCACAGGTATCGGTGCCGTCTCCGGCGTCGAATGGGGAGCGGCCATCATGGCAGGTAATCCACAGGTGTGCAAAACGCGAAAAAAACGCATGGGTGAACACTGCGTGAAGTTCTCACGAAACCGTTGAGCCGGTCCTGTCAGGGGGCGAGGCGCTCGACCACCCAGTTCGCTTCGTCTGTGGAGTCCTCCCGGCGGTAGCGCAGCCGGTCGTGCAGGCGACTGCGCCGGCCCTGCCAGAACTCCACGGCCAGTGGACGCACCAGATAGCCGCCCCAGTGCGAGGGCCTTGGCGGCGCCGAGTCTCGGGCGAAGCGAGCCTCCGTCTTGGCGATGAGGCGCTCCAGTTCGGCCCGGCTGGCGACTACCTGCGACTGCGGAGAGGCGCTGGCCGCGACTTGGGCGCCACGGGGCCTCGAGGCGAAGTAGGCGTCGCTCTCGTCGTCGGGCAGGTGCTCGACCGTGCCCACCACCCGCACCTGGCGCTCGACGGGATGCCACAGGAAGCACAACGCCGCCCGGCCGGAGGCCTCCAGGTCCAGTCCCTTGGCTGAGCGACGGTTGGTGTGGAAAACGAATCCCCGTTCGTCCAAGCCCTTCAAGAGCACGGCTCGGGCCGAGGGCCAGCCCGCGGCGTCGGTGGTCGCCACAATGAAGGAGTTGACGTCGTAGGGCTTCGTCGCCACCCATTCCTCGAACCAGCGCTTGAACTGCACGATCGGATTGTCGGCGACGTCAGCTTCGCTGAGCCCCACCTCGGAGTAGTGCTCGCGCATTTGCGCCAGATCCATGCTCAGGACTCTACGACGTTCGAACCAGCCCATAGCCGGGAATCAGCCCGCCGATTGCTCTGCTACCGATAAACCTCATCCCTCTTGCCGATTCTCACCACCCAGACACGAACAGCCTCGTCTTGGAGGTCGCACACAACTTGGAAGCGCCCCAGCTTGCCGAGCGGGCCGGTCAAAGGCTGGCCCATACGGCGCGGGTCCGCTGCGACCCGGTGATCCATGTAGTCCAGGATATTCACTGTATTGCAAACGGCAGTGGTGCAACTCGAACATCAGTTCGGGGCGATTGAGGTTATGCCGCCCATGTAGGGGTGCAGCGCCTCGGGGACTGAGATCGAGCCGTCGGGCTGCCGGTGGGTCTCCACCAGCGCGGCCCACACCCGGGGTACGGCCAGCCCCGAGCCGTTGAGGCTGTGCACCATCTGAGTTCGTCCCCCCGCCGCCGGGCGGTAGCGGATGTCGGCCCGGCGGGCCTGGTAGTCGCGGCACCACGACACGCTCGACACTTCCAGCCAACGATCGGCGCCCGGGGCGTACACCTCAATGTCGAAGGTTCGGGCCGAGGCCGCGCCCAGATCCGCGGTGCACAGATCCAGCACCCGGTGGGCCAGTCCCAGATCGGCGATGGCGCCCTCGGCCCGCTCAAGGATCTCGGCGTGCAGGTCGTGGGCCCCCTCGGGGGTGCAGAACCCGTACAGCTCCACCTTGTCGAACTCGTGCATCCGCAGCAGCCCGCGGGTGTCTCGGCCGGCCGATCCCGCCTCGCGGCGGAAGCACGACGTGTGGGCCATCAGTCGGATCGGCAGGTCGGCCTCGTTGACGATCTCACCCGACAGCAGCGACGTGAGCGGCACCTCGGCGGTGGGAATGGCCCACAGGCCGTCGCGTTCGAGGTGGTAGGCGTCGTCGGAGAACTTGGGCAGGTGGCCGGTGCTGGTCATCGTCTCGGTGCGAACCAGCGTGGGCGGCCGGATCTCCTCGTACCGGTCGCGGTTGCGGTCCAGTCCGTAGTCGATGAGGGCCCGCACCAGCCGGGCCCCCAGCCCCCGGTACATGGCGAACATCGCCCCCGACATGCGCACGGCCCGGTCCACGTCGAGGATGCCGAGCTCTTCGCCGATGTCCCAGTGCGGCGTCCGCTGGTGCCCGCCATAGGCGTCCGGGTGGTAGCCGACGGTGCGCACCACCACGTTGTCGTCAGGGCCGGACCCGTCGGGGCAGTCCTCGGCCGGGGTGTTGGGCACAAACAGCAAGATCCGGCGGATCCACTCCGAGAGCTGGTCGGCCTCTGCGGACAGTTCGTCGATGCGCTCGCCGAGTTCGCGGCTGCGGGCCCGCAGCTCCTCAGCCTCTTCGGCTCGGCCGTCGCGGAACAGGGCTCCGACCTCGGCGGAGATCCGCTTGACCTCCGCCCGCAACTCGTCGGCCTCGCTCACCACGCGGCGGCGGCGCTCGTCGTGGTTGATGACCTGGTCGAGTGGGTCGGCAGTCTCGCCCCGCCGGGCGACGGCGGCCTTGACAGTGTCGGGATCGGCTCGCAGCTGTCGCAGGTCCAGCACGCCGGTGACGGTACCCGCTCAACTTCGCCGCGAGAACTTCCTCAGCAGGCTCCAGGCGGTCCACACCACCAGGGCGGTGAACAGGATCTCCAGCGGCACCCCGAACCGGGCCGGATCGGTGAACCAGTGGCCGACCCGCTGCGGCCAGCCCGCCACGAACCGCAGCACCGGCAACACCACGAACTCGCCCCGGTTGAAGTAGAACTCCACCACCAGGTACAGCGCCACGTAGATCGTGGTCACGGTGCGGCGCCAGAACACGCTGGTGGCGCCCTGTCGCCAGCCGAGCACCAGGGCGCCGAGCACTCCCAGCGCGCACAGCACGCCGAGACGCTCGGCGGTGGCGTGGTCGATCCAGTTGGTGACCGCGCTCTGGAACTCGGTGAACTTCTCGACCAGCACGTTGCTGGCGGTGGGATCGTCGATGACCTGCAGCTCCCACCAGCCGTAGTTGGCCACGTAGACCCCCGACGCGATCAGCACCAGGCCCGAGATCGGGTTGATCCAGCGGAACATCTTGCGCATCGCGCCCACCACGCTGGTGCGGGCCAGAGCCAACGCCAGGGTCAGGAACGTGATCACCGCGCCCATCCCGACGCCGTAGGCGATGAAGTTGGCGGTGCCGTTGGCCACGCCGTCGGCCGAGAAGCTGGTTGCCACTGCGGCGATGAACAGCCCGATGGTGCACGACAGCGACACCACCGCGTAGCTGACGCCGAACATGAACACCGACGCCAAGCCCCGACTGCCAGTCCCGCGGTTCATCTTGGGTAGTCGCAGGTTGACGGCCCGCCCGGCCAGCAGCCACACGCCCAACCCGGCCATGATCACGCCGATGGCGATGGTCACGTAGCCGATGTGGTCGAGCACGGTGCCCTGGCTGAGCACGGTCTCGAACAGCGCGCCGAAAGCGCCGAACACCAACACGAAGCCGGCGGTGAGCGTGAGGGCCACCACCATGGCCCGCACCATCGAGCCCAGCGCCTTGGCGCCCGAGCTTGGCTGCTCGCCGGACTGCTCCACCCCGATGAAGTAGCCCAGGTAGGCGGGCAGCAGGGCGAAGCCGCACGGGTTGAAGGCGGCCACCAGCCCCAGCGAGAAGGGGTAGGCGAGGGAGGCCCAGTCCACGTTGCTAAGCCGGTGCCCCGGCCGCCACGCCGAGCGAGTCGTTGATGCGCTCAGCCAACGATTCGGCGTCGAGCACCCCGGCGAAGGTGTCGAGCAGTTCCCCGGAGGGCGAGACGAAGGCGGTGGTGGGCATGGCGATGCTCCCGGTGGCCTTGTAGACCTCGAGGTCGAGATCCCAGCCCACGTCGTAGGTTACGCCGGTGGTGTCCACCAGGTTGAGAGCATCCTGCGCGGCTGAGTCCTGCGAGAGCCCGAGGAAGGCCACCCGGCCTTCGAGGCTCTCGAAGACCTCCTGGAACTCCGGCATCTCCCTCACGCAGGGCGGGCACCACGACGCGAAGAAGTTCACCACCAGCGGCGCGCCCGCGTAGTCGGCGATGCTGCCGGTGCTGCCGTCGAAGCGGTCGAAGGTCAACTCGGACAGGCTCGTTGCGCCGGGATCCCCAGACGGAGCGGCGGTCTCTGCGCCCAGCCGGCCGTCAGCGGAGACGGTCACAGCCGTGTCGTCGTGATCCTCCGACGAGAGGACGCCCTCGGCCACGAAGGCGACCGCGGTTGCGGCTGCAGCCACGGCCAGGCCAATCGCCAGGCGAGCCCGGTTGCCGCGGCTCGGGTGCTCGCTCTCAGCTGTCATTGCCCTGCTACCGGCGCTCTGCGATCAGTTTTGCGGGCTGGGCTGGTAGTGCAGTAGCCCGTTGTGGTCGCGGCTGCTATCGATCTCGCCGAGCACCCGCAGGTGCTCCAGATGGGCGAACGTCTCGCTGGCGGCCATGTCGCCCCAGGCCCGCTCGGAGAACAGCTCCTTCATGTAGGCCCCCACCGGAGCACGGCCCAACTCGGCGGTTGCCGCCCGGAGCCGGTCCAGCCGATCGCGGTGGTGCCGACGGATGCCGTCGGTGCGCCCCCGCAGGTCGCAGAAGGGGTGGCCGTGGGCGGGCAGGCACACCTTCACCCCCTCGAATGCGCCCACCCGCTCCAGCGAAGCGAAGAACGCGGCCAGCGGATCGTCCAGATCGGTCGAGCCCGCGATGTGGGGCGTGATGGTCGGCAGCACGTGGTCGCCGGCCAGCAGCACGCCCTCGGCCGGATCCCACAGGCACAGGTGGTCGGCGGTGTGGCCGGGCGTGTAGATCGCGAACCAGTCCCGCCCGGCCAGCCGCACTCGGTCGTCGTCGGTGAGGCGGATGGTCGGCTCCGGCACCCTGAAGCGGGGCAGGCTGCCCGCGGCGCCGGTCTGGATGAACCGCCGGATGAACTCGTCGGGCGGCGGTTCGCGCCGGGTCCCCCAGGGGGTGACGCCCCGGTCCTGCAGCTTGGCCTTCCAAAGCTCGATCAGCGCCTCGGGATCCAGCTCCAGCAGCTCCAGGTCGATGTCGGCGTTGGCGGCTTCGGCTGCGTGGTGGTTGGTGAAGTCGGTGTGGGCCAGCAGCTCGGCGCCGGTCTCGGACCGCAGCTGGTGGCTGCCCCCGAAGTGGTCGGGGTGGGAGTGGGTGACGATCACGGTGTGAACCCGCCGCAGCGGGATGCCGGCCTGCTTGAGCCGGTCGTTCAGCGCCGACCACGACTCTTCGCCGGGCAGTCCGGGATCCACCAACGCGGCGCCGGCGGAGTCGATCAGGGCGTAGCAGTTGACGTGGCCGAGGCCCGGCATGTCGACGGGCAGCTGCAGCCGCAGCACGCCCGGCGCCACCTCGGTCACCTCTGAGGAGGCGGGCTCCTGCTCCTGGCGGGTGTACGTGGCGGTGGTCATGGCCCGGTGCCGATGAATCCGGCCCGGCGGTACCAGCGCAGCTCCTCGAGGCTCTCCAGAATGTCGTCGAGGGCGCGGTGGCCCTCAGCCTTGGCCGGCGCGCCCTCGTAAACCGCCGGCTGCCAGCGGCGGGCAAGCTCCTTCACGGTCGACACGTCGATCGAGCGGTAGTGGAGGAAATCCTCGATCTCGGGGAGGTGCCGGGCCAGGAACCGGCGGTCGGTGCCGATGGAGTTGCCGCACAGCGGCACGGTGCGGGGCTCGGTGATGTGGGCCTGCAGGAAGGCGAGCACCGCCGAGCCGGCTTCGGCCAGAGTCACGGTCGAGGCCTTGATCTCGTCGAGCAGCCCGCTGTCGGTGTGCATGGCCCGCACGGTGTCGTCCATCCGGTTCAGCGCCTCGTCGGGCTGATGGACGATGAGGTCGGGGCCGCGGGCCACCAGCTCCAGGTCGTCGTCGGTGACGAGGACGGCGATCTCGACGATGGAGTGGATTTCGGGATCGAGCCCGGTCATCTCCAAGTCCATCCACACAAGCACCGCGGCAGGATAACGAGGCCCCGCAGCGGCGCGCCGATAGAGGCGGCCGGGCCTGTTCGTCGGTGGCCGTGCTGGGCCGACCGTTCGCTGCGGCGGGGCAGGTGGCCGTGCCGCGGTGCGGCTAATCTCGGCCGGTGCTCGACGTTGCCATCCTGCGGCTCGACCGCGACCTGCCCCTGCCCGGCTACGCCCGCCCCGGCGACGCCGGCATCGACCTGCTAGCCCGCACCGCGGCCGTGCTGGCTCCGGGGGGAGGCCGGGCGCTGGTGCCGACCGGCGTGGCCATTTCGCTGCCGGAGGGCTGCGCGGGCTTCGTGCTTCCCCGCAGCGGGCTGGCCCTCAACCATGGCGTGACCTGCCTCAACACACCCGGCCTCATCGATTCGGGCTATCGGGGAGAGCTCAAGGTGATTCTGGTCAACACCGACTCGTCGGCGCCGTTCACCTTGCGGCGGGGCGAGCGCATCGCCCAGCTGGTGGTGATGGCGGTGCAGCAGGTGCGCCTGATTGAGGTGGACAGCCTCGACCCGTCGACGCGGGGCGATCAAGGCTTCGGCTCAACCGGCCGCTGAGCGGACTCAGGCAGCGGCCTCGCCCGTATGGACCAGTTTCGCTCGCTTGCCGCTCGGACTCAGGCAGCGGGGCGGCTGCCGGGGCGGCCGACCGGCTTGCGCATCAGCAGCCACCCCCGGTCGGGCTCCACGCTGGCCGACACGTTGGCGGCATCGACCGCCTTCTTGAACCGGGCCGCGGCCGTGTCCGCCACGCCAGCCTCGTCGGTGCGCCGCGCCTCCATCTCCAGCCATCCTCGGTGCGCCCTGAAGATGCACTCGATGGAGGCGTCGCCCGCGGCGGGCTGCTCCAGCAGCAGTTCGATGGCCTGATCGACCGCGGCTCGCAGCTCGTCGATCTCGGTGAACGACATTCCCTGGCGCAGCGCCACCGCGGCGGCTCCCACCCGCGCGACCCGCGCGTGCTCGACCGACGCGGGCACCCTCAGAACGATCTCATCGGCGAGCGCTTCGCTCACCCCCAAAGATTGCCACGAAATACTGGGGTTCGGGCAACACCTTCGGCACGCGCTCTAGGCCGGGCTCCACTGGAGGCTCCGGTAGCCTGATCGGTCGTGGCCCGCGTCGTGGAGAAGTTTGGTGGCACTTCGGTGGCCGGTCCCGATCGCATTCGGATCGTGGCCGACCATGTGGCCCGCCGCCGCAACCACGGCGACGAGGTCGTGCTGGTGGTGTCGGCCATGGGCAGCGAGACCGACGAGCTGCTGCGCATGGCCTCCGATGTGGCCGCCGATCCGCCGGGACGCGAGCTCGACATGCTCATCACCGGCGGCGAGCGCAAGGCCTGCGCCCTCATGGCCATGGCCCTCAGCGACTTGGGCGTGCCCGCCGCCTCGTTCACCGGCAGCCAGGCCGGCTTCCGCACCGACGCCTCCCACACCGCGGCCAAGATCGTGGAGATCACCCCCCGACGGGTCGTCGAGGCGGTGGAGCGCGGCCTGGTGCCGGTGGTGGGCGGCTCGCAGGGGGTGTCGGGCGACGGCGACGTGACCTTCTTCGGCCGGGGCGGCTCCGACACCACCGCGGTGGCGCTGGCCCACGTCCTCGATGCCGACTACTGCGAGATCTACACCGATGTGCCCGGCGTGTTCAGCGCCGACCCTCGCATCGTGGCTGAGGCGCGGCGCATGGATCTGGTCTCGTTCGACGAACTGCTCGAGATGACCGCCAGCGGCTGCCCCAAGCCGGCCATGCGGGCAGTGGAGCTGGCCCGGACTTACGGCGTGGAGCTGCATGTCCGGTCCGCTTTCAGCTGGATGCCGGGAACGACCGTAACCGGGGAGGAAGCCATGGAACACGCCATCATCTCTGCCGTCACCCACGATGGCAGCGAGGCCAAGATGACCGTCTCGGGGGTGGCCGACAAGCCCGGCGTGGCCGGACGGCTGTTCCGGGCGCTGGCCGACAGCGACGTGAATGTGGACATGATCGTGCAGAACGTGTCGAGCCAGGGCGTCACCGACATCAGTTTCACCGTCCCCCGCTTACAGCTCGACGCGGCCCGGTCGGTGGCGCAGGGACTGATCGACGAGCTGGGGGCCGACAATGTGGCCGCCGACGACGACATCGCCCGAGTGAGCCTGATCGGTGCGGGCATGCAGACCAACCCGGGGGTGGCCGCCCGGATGTTCGAGACGCTGGCCTCGGCCGGGATCAACATCGAGATGATCTCCACCTCTGCCATCCGCATCTCGTGCGTGATCCGGGCCGGCGACATGGAGCCGGCCGTCGGCGCTCTGCACCAGTCCTTCGAGCTCCACAAGGATCCCGCCGAGCGCGCCACCGGCTACTGAGGTGCCGCGGTGGAGTCGGCTGGCGCGTGCGCTGCGGGGTGGTAGACGCGGCTGACTGATTGGCGGGCGCAGGTAGCCTGCGGCACCATGGACATCGGAGTGGTGGGCGCAACCGGACAGGTGGGCGGGGTGATGCGCGCCCTGCTCGACGAGCGCGACTTCGATGTGGACGGGCTGCGCTTCTTCGCCTCGTCGCGCTCGGCCGGACGCGTCCTGCGCTGGCGGGATAGGGCCGTGGTGGTTGAGGACGCGGCTACCGCCGACTTCGGCGGGCTCGACGTGTGCCTGTTCTCGGCCGGGGCGAACACCAGCCGGGCCTTGGCCGAGCGGGCGGCCGCAGTCGGCGCGGTCGTGATCGACAACTCTTCGGCCTGGCGGCGCGATCCCGATGTGCCCCTGGTGGTGTCCGAGGTCAACCCCCATGCGCTGGACTCGATCCCCAAGGGCATCGTGTCCAACCCGAACTGCACCACGATGGTGGCCATGCCCGCCCTCAAGTGTCTCGACGCCGAGGCCAGCCTGACCGCCATGGTGGTCTCTACCTATCAGGCCGTCTCCGGCGCCGGACTGGCCGGGGTGGACGAACTGCACGAGCAGGTGCAGAAGGCGGGCGACGACGCCCCGGCCCTCACCTTCGACGGCGGCGCGGCCGGCTTGCAGGCGGGCGCGAAGTTCAGCGAGCCGATCGCCTTCAACGCGATCCCGCTGGCCGGGGCGCTGGCGGGCGACGGCACCGGCGAGACCGACGAGGAGCAGAAGCTCACCCACGAGAGTCGCAAGATCCTGGAGTTGCCCGACCTGGCGGTGGCCGCCACCTGTGTGCGGGTGCCGGTGTACTGCGGGCACTCGCTGTCGATCAGCGCCGCCTTCGACCGCCCCATCTCGGTCGAGCGGGCCGTCGAGGCGCTGTCCGCCGCGCCCGGCGTGGTGCTCAGCGACGTGCCCACTCCGCTGAAGGCTGCGGGCGCCGACCCGGCCTACGTGGGCCGCATCCGCCGCGACCCCACCCGCCCCAACGGCCTGTCGCTGTTCGTGGCGGGCGACAACCTCCGCAAGGGCGCGGCCCTGAACGCCATCCAGATAGCAGAGGTGATGGTCGAGCGCGGCCTCCTCCCCACCAGCTGAGTGATTCTCAGGCCCATGCGGCGCTGCGGGGCTGATTCGCTCACCTGATCGCTCGGTCGTTGAGACGGCTGGCTGCGATGGCCGCGATCACTAGGGCGATGCCCAGCCCCTCCCGGCCGCTGGGGACCTGGGCAAGCGCAACCAGCCCGACCAGGGTCGCGGTGGCCGGAAGCAGGGCCTGGAGCAGGGCAAAGCGGTGCGGGTCGATGAGACGCATCGCCGTCTGATCGATCCGGTAGGGGATCACGTTGGACAGGATCCCGGTGCCCAGGCCCACCGCCAGCAGCAACGGAGCGTCCAGGGCGCCGGCCACCGGGGCCGCCCCGAACCCGCTGATGGCCAGCGCGCCGATCAGCATTCCCAGCCCCAGCCCGTCCACTGCGGTCGGGCTGCGGGCCACTCGGTAGCCGAGCAGGATGTAGCCGGCCCAGAACGCCGCAGCCAACAGCGCGAATCCCACCCCCGCGGCGGTGCCATCGGACTCCACCCCGGCCAGCACCAGCACGCCCGCCGCGGCCAGGGCCAGCGCCCCCGCCGAGCGCAGCGTCCGTGCGCCGAGCGCGGCCACCACTACCGGTCCGGTGAACTCGATGGCTACCGCGTTGCCCAGCGGCAGCCGGTCCATGGCCAGGTAGAAGCACAGGTTCATGGCGGCCAGCGACACCCCGAAGGCCGCAGCCCGGCCCAGGTCGCGGACCGGCCAGCGCCGCCGCCAGGAGCGCCGCAGCACCACGATCACCGATCCTGCGGCCAGCACCCGCAGCAGCGCCACCCCGCCCGGTGCCAGTTCGTCGAACAGCGTCGCGGCGACAGCCGCGCCCAGGTATTGCGACACCGCCCCGGCCATGAACAGCACCTCGGGAGGGGGGCGGCGGTCGGGCATCAGGCCTCCGAATATGATGGCGGGTCGGTGCGGCGCACCGAGATCACCGGAACAGGGGCCTGCGATTGCGCATCAGGCCTCCGAGTAGGGTGGCGCGATGGCTCTTGACGACCAACTCGTGAACCGGTTGACCTGGAAGATCCCCAACGCTCTGGCCCTGATCGGCTCGCGCTCGGGCGACGAGCGCAACGCCATGACCGCGAGCTGGATCACGCAGCTGTCGATGGAGCCGGTCCTCATAGGGGTTGGAGTGGACAATACGGCGGTCACGCACCGGCTCATCTCGCAGGGGGGCTCGTTTACCGTCAACCTCTGGGATTCGGAAGACACCCGGGTGTTCGTGAAGTTCTCCAAGCCGGCCACTTACGCCGACGGAACCCTCAACGGCCGGGCGGTGCGGGAAGCGGCCACCGGCGCGCCTGTGTTCGCCGAGGCGATCGCCTGGATGGACTGTGAGGTACGCCAATCCATCGACCTGGGCACCCACACCCTGTTCATTGGCGAGCTGGTAGACGGCGATATCCAAACAGACGAGGCCCGCTCAGCCTCAATGAGCGACACCCGAATGAAGTACGGAGGCGTAAAGCGAGGCGGCCACTCCTGAATATGGCTAACAGCCCAAAATGTAAAGATTCAGCGCCTAGGTCGTCGAATTTGAACAACCACAGGTCTGTAACATCCTAAAATGTAAAGTAATTCTGACTAACAGCCGATAATGTAAACCTCGGTGCGGCGCTTGTTGAATGTTCCATGGCCGAGAAGGCCGCGGACCGTGTTCTTTGACGATGTCGCCACGCGCCCGGTCATCACCCGCGCGGTTCGCGAGGGCAGGATTCGTCGCCTCGCGCCCAAGATCTATACCGCCGACCTTGCTAGTCCGCCTGAAGAGATCGCCATAGCGAACCGCTGGCCCATCCTGGCCAGGGCGCTTCCTGGCGCGCTCATTGCGGACCGGTCGGCGGCCGAGGATGGCCGTGTCATCTCTGGACGGCTCTTCGTGGCGTCGGATCTACCCCGCAAGTCGCTTCGACTGCCCGGGCTCGAGGTTCGAGTGCGGCCGGGCAGGCCTCTCGAAGCTCCTGTGCCGGATCTGCCGTGGGCTGACGGGCTGAGGATGTCGAGCCCGGCGCGGACGCTTCTCGACAACCTTGCCGAGTCGCGTAGTCGGGCCGGTCGAGCGTCTCGTACTCTGAGCCTGGCGGAGTTGGAAGACTGGCTGGCGCGCAAGTCCCTCGCCTGGGGCGCCGAGCGAATCGAGAGGTTGCGCCGGGACACCCTCGCGCTGGTTGAAGCCATCGGTACCACGCACCACTCGGCGGCGGTGGAGCGCCTTTTCGACCAAGTGTCCGGGCGTATGCCGCCCCGCCCTCAGGCAGGACCCCTTCTGGTAGCCCTGACTCAAGGCCGAGCCTGGGATGAGCGCCGCGTGGCCATGTTTGACTGTGCGGCCAGCGATGCGGCCCGACTCGACTCGCGCCTGGTGCCGGACTGGCTTCCTCCTCCCGACACTCCAAGTGAGTTGCCGTTCTATGAGAGCTACTTCTCCAACTACATCGAGGGCACCGAGTTCACCATCGACGAGGCCCGGCATATCGTCGAGACGCAGCAGCCGCCCGCTTCCCGACCCGCTGACGGACACGACATCCTCGGCACATACCGCTGCGTCTCAGACCCGGTGGGACGAAGCACCGTCTCCGACGATCCCGAGGACTTGATGGGCTTCCTGATAGAGCGCCACTTGGCGATCATGGGCGGCCGGCCCGATCAGCAGCCAGGATGCTGGAAGACCGAGGCGAACCGAGTCGGGGCCTACGATTTCGTCGCTCCGGAGTTGGTTGAGGGCACGCTGCGAAAGGGTCTCGCTCGACTTTCGGACATCGGTGCCGGGATCGGTCGCGCCCTTTTCGTGATGTTCGTGGTGTCGGAGGTGCATCCGTTTCGCGACGGCAACGGCCGTGTGGCCCGAGTAATGATGAACGCCGAGCTGTCGGCCGTCGGCGCGGCACGGATCGTGATCCCCAGCGTGTATCGCGACGAGTACGTCTCGGGTCTGCGTCGGGCTTCGCTGAGCGATGGCGACCTCTCGGTGCTCGTGCGGGTGATGGCCCACGCCTGGCGGTGGACGGCCGCCATGCCGTGGACCGACCGTGCCGCAGTCGAGGGCCGCCTCGAGGCCACCAACGCTCTACTGGATCCGATCACCGCCCAGCAATCAGGCCTGCGCCTAGAACTCCCCTGACCGCCTCGCCTAGCGGACCCATTGTCAGGAGTACAGGTGGGAGGGGCTGCCTATGGGGACCTGGCCTGGTTCGGGGTTGGACACCAGCACCTCGCATTCCATGCGGTCGGGGTCCCGGAAGAACAGGCTGAGCTTACGGCCGAAGTCGGTGACGGTGCCGTCGGTGGCCCCGACGGCGGTGAGCCGGGCGCGGATCTCGCCGAAGTCCTCGAGGCTGGCCGCGTGCAGGCCGATGTGGTCGAGCCGGCCCCGCCCGAACATCGGCGTCTGGTGGTCGGCCTGCTCGTTGCCGTCGATCTCGAAAACGTTCAACTCGGTGGCCGGGCCGATGTTGATGACGGTCATGCGAGGCCCGCCGGGGAACTCCTCGCCGTCGAACTCCACGGTGGCCCCGAACATTTCGATGTAGAAGGCCTGGAGCCGGTCGGAGTCGTTGGTGATGACCGCCACATGGTCAAGTCCCTGAGTCAGCATCCTCGTCCCCTTGCCGATACGCCAATTCTTCAAGATGCTACGAACTGGACGCGCGTGATACTCCCAATTGCGGGGCCGTCTGGCTTCGGTGCCACGCCCAGCCCAGGCTTGGCGCAAACCAGTTGTCCAGAGTCCGCGCTTGAATGTGTCGTGATGGCTGGACCCGAGGTCTTGTCCACAGCGGTCGACGCTGAACGCTACCCCGTGTTCGACGTCACTGACTGGGCGGTCGTGCGGCGGGAGCAACTCGGCACGAAGCCCAAGCGGTGGATCCTCGATCCGGACGGCAATCGCTGGCTCATGAAGTTCACCACCGATAATCGACGAAGTGACGGTACCAGTTATCGGAAGGGGGACGACTGGTCCGAGCGCGTCGCCAAGGGGGTCGCTGGACGGCTCGGTGTCCCCGCGGCCCGCACGGAACTCGCTTTGGATCGGGCTGCAGAGGCGCCGGGCTACGGCATCATCAGCAAGTCAGTTCTTGCCCCGCCTAGCGGCGATCCGCCCCAGAGTCCAGAAGAGTTGATTCATGGCAACCAACTCGTGGGCGTGGAATTGGTCGGTCCCGAGCGGATTGGACATACCGTCGAGGCCATCCGGAAGGCGCTTGACGACGTCGAGGCGCCCAGCGGCATCGACGACCACACAACGGCATGGGATCTGTTCGTTGGCTATCTGCTGTTGGACGCCGAGGTCGGCAACACCGACCGACACGAGGAAAACTGGGCGGTGATCGACCGCGCCGGTGTCCGCCGTCTCGCGCCCACCTTCGACCACGCCTCGTGTCTGGGATTTCAACTCGACGACGAGCGGCGCATGCGACACCTGCACACCCGCGACCGAAATGACATGCCCGAAGCGTGGGCCGACCGAGCGAAGTCGAAGTTTGAAGGTCGGCCGCATCCAGTCCTGGCCGCCATACGTGCCTTGGACTTGACCGACGAGTCTGTCCGCCAGCGTTGGGCGGGCCGCTGCACAGACGTGGACCACCTCGTCGAACCCATCCGGATGATCCCGGAGAACCGCATGTCGCCCTTGGCGCAACAGTTCGCTGAACGGGTGATCCGGCGGAATTGCCGTCGGCTGCTCGCCGAGTTCCACTAGGTTCGATGTCGTACCCCGCAACTACGGTGACGCACATGACCGAGCCCGGCGAACACCGCCTCTATGCCGCTTGGCGCAACCCAGAGGGTCTGATCCGTCCTGTCGGAGTCTTGACGCGCCTGCAAACGGCCGAGGGAGACTCGTACCGATTCGTCTACCTGAAGGCAGCCGAGCAGTTCGACGGCTTCGTCTGCCTACCGGGACTGCCCGAGTTGCACCGCGTCTACGAGAGTGAATGCCTCTTTCCGGTATTCAGGAATCGTCTGATGCCCCGGAGTCGCCCCGACTATGGCCATTACGTCTCGGAGCTGGCTCTCGATGTGGATACGGACCCCTTCGAGGTCTTGATTCGCAGTGAGGGCCGTAGGGCGACTGATCGAGTCGAGGTGTTCGCCCATCCCGAGCGCACTGCTGAGGGTGCCCTGACGACGCTGTTCTTCGTTCGGGGCATCCGACATCTCGACGGTGCCGCAGCCGCCGTCGAAGACGTGCAGCCGGGTGAGGTACTGGAACTTGTGGACCAGCCTGACAACCCGGTGAACCGTCGGGCCATCCTGGTCATCGCTCGCACAGGTCGTCAACTGGGCTGGATGCCCGATTGCCTGGTCAACATGGTTCATGAACTGCGCGACCTGGATAGTCCCGTCGAGGTCACGGCGGAGCACGTCAACCCCGAGACGTCACCACCCCATATACGTCTGTTGTGCCGGCTGCGGGCGCCGTGGCCTGACGGCTACGACCCTCTTGCGGATCCCGAGTATCAGCCGATGACTTCCTGAGGAGGCGGTGGCTGGCGCGCGGGGTGGCGGCTACCCATAGAGGTAGGAGGGGTTACCTATGGGGACTAGGCTTGGTCCGGATGGTCAAGTCCCTGAGTCAGCATTGCAGTGTTCCTTTCTTGGATCGGTGGGCGGCTAGCAGGCCGGCTAGGGCGCAGGCTGCGGTTACTGCGGCCACTGTGATCAGGGCGACGCGGCTGCCGAAGGCGTCCACCAGCCAGCCCAGGATGGGGCCGCCCACGGCGCGGGCTCCCACGAACACCACTCCGTACACGGCCGACACTCGGCCCTGAAGGCGGGGATCGGCCGCGGTCTGCACCGAGGCGTTGGACAGGCTCAAGTATCCGCCGCCGATGACGCCGACCACGAAGATGGCCACCATCCCTCCGATCAGGTGGCTCACCGCGGCTAGCGGGAACACGGCGGCGCCGAACACGGCCAGCAGCACGCCGAGGCTGCGCAGCCCCTCCAGCTTGGAGGTCGCCATCATCACCGAGCCGATCAGGCTGCCGACGGCCATGACCTGGGCCAGGATCGCGAACGTGCCCGCTCCGCCGGCCAGCTGCTTGTCGGCCACCACCGGCAGCAGGACCGCCAGATTCCAGCCGAACAGGGTGAACGAGCACAGCAGCGCCAGCGGGATCGTCACCGTCGGAGTGCGCATCAGGTAGCCGAGCACCCGGCCCCCGGCGGCCCGGGCCTCGGCCGACACCTTGGCGGTGGTGGGCACCACCCGCAGCACCAGCAGCGCCGCCACCAGCGAGGTGGCCCCGTTGATGGCGAAGCAGGCCCAAGACAGTGACAGGCTCAAGAAGAGCCAGGCGGCGCCGCTTCCCAGGAACCGCCCCACCGACATCACTGACGTGTGCAGCCGGGCCGCCCGGTTGACGCCGTCGGCGATCACCACGTCGCGCACGAAGGCTCGCCGCAGCGGGGTGTCGATGGCGCCGATCGCCCCCAGCAGCGCCACCGCGGCGAACAGCACCGCCAGAGGCAGGTCTTCGCCCATCGCCAGCGCCAATACGGCCAGCCCGCTGGCCACCACCGCCTTCGACGCCTGGGTGGAGGCCAGCAGGACGCGCCGGTCCCTGCGGTCGGCCAGCGTTCCCGCCACCGGCGCCAACACCACGGCCAGCCCCGAGCGCAGCGCCACGGTGAGTCCCACCGCGAAGGCGCTGCCGGTGATCTCATACACCAGCCACACCTCGGCCAGGTGATGGGCCCACATGCCGGCGCCGTGCAGGAACTGGGCGGTGGCGTAGCGGCGAAAGTTGGCATCGCTGAGCGTGTCGGCCAGTTGGCCCAGCGCAAGCCTCACGCGGTCCTCACATCCGACAGTTTGACAGCGCGGGCAAGGTGTCGGACAATCTGCCCCGAGGGCAGGCCTCGCGCCGGGCGGCCTTCGCGCCCCTGGAGGACCGATGCGGACAGGAGACAGTTACGTCGAGTCGTTGAGGGACGGGCGCAACGTGATCCTCGACGGCGAGCCGGTCGACGACGTCTCCACCCATCCCGCCTTCGCGGCCGGTGTGGCCACCGTGGCCCGGCTCTACGACTTCGCTGCCGATCCGGCCAACCGCGAGCTGATGACCTACGAGTCGCCCAGCGACGGCCGACCGGTCAACCTGAGCTGGCTGGTGCCCCGCACGGTGGACGACCTGCGCCGCCGCCGGCTGGCCATCGAGGCCTGGTCGGAGCTGAGCTTCGGCTATCTGGGCCGGTCGCCTGACCATGTGGCCTCCTTCTTCGCCGGCTTCTCGGGCTCGCTCGACACCTTCGCCAAGGCGGGCGACCGCTACGCCGACAACGTGCAGCGCTTCTACGAGTGGGCCCGCGATGAGGACCTGTACGTCACCTACACCATCATCCACCCCCAGATCGACCGGTCGAAGGGTCCCCACGAGCAGTACGAGCCCCACCTCTACGCCTCCATCACCCGCTCCGGCGACGACGGCGTGGTGGTGAGCGGCGCCCAGATGCTCGGCACCGGCACGCTCATGTCGGACTACCTGTTCGTGAGCTCCATCCAGCCCCTGCCGCCCGGCGCCGACGACTACGGACTGTCGGTGGCGATCCCCGTCAACCATCCCCGGCTGCGCATCTACCCCCGCCGGCCCTACGGCCGCGACGTCACCGCGGCAAGCGACTATCCGCTGTCGGCCGTCTACGACGAGACCGACGCGCTGGTGGTGTTCGACGATGTGGACGTGCCCGCCGAGCACGTCTTTGTGGACCGCGACCGCGACATCACCTTCGCCCAGTTCAACCGCACCCCCGCCCATGTGCTGGGCAATACCCAGGCCCAGATCCGCTACGCGGTGAAGATGAGGTTCCTGGCCGGGCTGGCCTCGCAGGTAGCCGAATGGTCGGGCCAGTCCGCCGACCGGAACTTCCAGCTGGCGCTGGCCCGGGTGGCCGCCGACGCGTCGGTCCCCCACGGGCTGGTGCTGGCCGGCGAGTACAACGCAGTCATCGACGACGCCGGCGTGGCCCGGCCCGATCCCGAGATGCTGTACGCGGCGATGACGCTGCAGCCGTCGCTGTATCGAGACGTCACCTACGCGCTGCGGGAGTTGACCGGCGGCACCACCATCCAGGTGCCGTCGTCGGCGCGGGCCTGGGACGACCCGGTCACCAGGGCCGACCTCGAGCGCTTCGTACGCTGGCCCGAGGTGGACGCCGAGCATCGGGTGGCGCTGCTCAAGCTGGTGTGGGACGCCATCGGCTCGGAGTTCGCCAGCCGACACTTCCAGTACGAGATGTTCTACGCCGGATCGGCGTCGGTGGTGCAGGGCCGCCTGTACCGCAACTACGACTGGGAGCGGGCCCGCTCCATGGTGCTGCGCTGCCTGGCCGAGACACCCGGTTCCCACGGCAGCATCGGTGACGGTTCATGACGGTCGGGGTGCTCGATACCGGCTTCCGCAGCGCGCTGCGCCGCCTCGACCGGGCCGGGCTGCTGGCCCGGGTGTCGCGGGTGGTCGATTATGACCTCGAGGCCGCCGCGCTCATGAAGCACCACGACGCCGGGGCGGCGCTGCTGTTCGAGACGGTCAAGGACCACGAGATCCCGGTGATCGGCAACGTGTTCGCCACCCCGGAGTCGTCGGAGGCGGCCATGGGCCTCGACCGGCCGCGGCTGCGGGCCGCGCTGGCCAGGGGCATCCACACCGACATCGAGCCCGAGACGGTGAGCGATCCGCCCGCCCAGCAGCAGGTGCGTCGCTCAGGCGAGATCGATCTCGCCGCACAGCTTCCCGTGCTGCGGCACGCCCCCGGCGACGGCGGACGCTTCGTCACCGCCGGCGTGCTCATCGTGCGCGATCCGCTGACCGGGGTGCGCAACGCGTCGTTCCACCGGCTCCAGCTGACCGGCGCCGATCGGGTGGCGGTGAAGATCGATCACGGGCGTCATCTGGGCCGGGCCCTCGACCACGCCGCTGAGATGGGCCGAGACCTGCCGGTTGCGGTGTGCATCGGCACCGACGCGGCCCTGATCTATGCCGCCTCCACCATGGGGGCGCTCATGCCCGAGAGCCGCGACGAGCTGTGCGCCGCGGGCGGCTGCCGCGGGGCGCCGCTGCCGGTGGCGCCGGCCGTGTCGCAGGACGTGGAGGTTCCCGCCGAAACCGAGATCGTGCTCGAAGGAGTGATCCAAGCCGGCGAGACGGTGACGGAGGGCCCGTTCGGTGAGTTCGTGGGGTACGCCTCGCCGGCCGGGCCGGCCCCGACCATGCAGGTGACCGCGCTCACCAGCCGCCACGAGCCCGTCTACCACGCCATCAACGGCGCCGGCCGCGAGACGATCGCGCTGCGCAAGCATGTGCTGGAGGTGGCCGCCCAGGAGGCGGTCCGGCCGGTCACCCCGATCGTCAGCGACGTGTGCATGCCCGCGGGCGGGCTGCACCGCTTCCAGCTGGTGATGGCGCTGTCGAAGCGGTCCGAGCGCGACGACGGTATGGGCCGCAACGCCGCGCTGGCCGCCTTCGGCGCGCTCAAGGATCTCAACATGATCGTGCTGGTCGACGACGACATCGACCTCCACGACCCCGACGATGTGGCCTACGCGCTGGCCACCCGCTTCGACGCCGCGTCGGACCTGGTGGTGCTGGGTGGAATGCGGGGCCACGAGTATGTGCGCACCTCGCAGGCCGGGGTGGGCACCAAGATCATCTTGGACGCGTCGGTGCCCTTCGAGCGCCGAGCCGACTTCGAGCGCATCTCGTTCGCGGCGCCCCCCGGCGGCGGCGAGCTCGATGCGGCCTACTCCGGGGCCACCGTGCTGAGCTGGCTGGGCCGCCATGAGTAGCTCCCGCATGAACCGTAGACCCCAAGACGCGCCCCCCATATCGCACACTGAGAGGATGCCATGAGACAGGGATACCGGGTGATCGACGCCGACACCCACGTCACCCCATCGGTCGAGGTGCTAGTCGAGTACGGCGACCGCGAGCTGAAGGACCGATCCGACGAGCTCACCCCCTACGTGCGGGTGACCAAGCCGACCGCGGGCCGGGGCCATCCCCCCCATCCCTACGGCGTGGTGCGGGTCAACCCCCAGCCTTACAGCCGGGTGGCGGGCCACAAGGCCGACGCCTCGGTCGAGACCCGCGGCGCGGGGGCCAAGGGGGCGCTCGAGGGGCGGGTGAAGAACCTGGCGGCCAAGCCCATCGCCGACGGTATCCAGCACACCAACTCCGAGGGCCGCCTGGCCAACATGGACGTGGAGGGGGTGGACGTCAACTTCATCATCCCCGGCACCTGGGCGCCGGGCAGCACCGCGCTCGACCTCAGCCTGGCCAAGGCCATGTACCGCTCCTACCACCGCTACATGGCCGACTACTGCTCGGCCGACCCCCGCCGCCTGAAGGGGCTGCTGCTGGCGCCGGGCGCCGACCCGCAATGGGCCGCCGACGCCATCCGCGCCCACGCCGACGAGGAGTGGCTGTCTGCGGTGTGGCCGGTGCTGCCCGAGGGACTGCCGGTGGACGATCCCGACCTGGAGCCGATCTGGCAGGCGATGGACGAAGCCGACCTGCCCATCATGCACCACAGCTTCTTCTACGAGGCCCCCTACTTCCCCGGCTACCGCGACATCTGGGGCAACGTGGCCGTGGCCCGCACTGCGGCCCATGTCTGGGGCGCCCAGCGGCTGATGGCCTACGTGCTGGTGTCGGGGATGCTCGACCGGTACCCCAACCTGCGAGTGGCCACGGTGGAGACCGGCCACGGCTGGTTGCCCCACTGGATCATTCGGCTCACCAGCCAGGTCGACTACGTGAAGGGCGCGGTGCCCGCCGACTTGAAGCACACGCCGCTGGAGTACGTGCAGATGGGCCGGGTGTTCTGCGCCATCGAGCAGCACGAGGGACCGGAGATGACCAAGGCCGTCATCGACCTACTCGGCGACGGCGTACTGATGTACGAGTCGGACTTCCCCCACCCCGAGTGCTACTACCCCAACAGCACCGACAACGTGATCTCGTGGGGGCCGGTGATCGGCGAGGAGGCTCTGCGCAAGCTGATGGCCGACAACGCGGCCCGCTACCTGCGGCTGCTGTCGGACCCGTGGGACGACGACCGGACCGCCGGCAACGGAAGCAGCCATGGACGTTGAGCAGGCCATGGCGCTGGTGGCCCAGGCCCGAGCCATCGGGGTCGAGCGGGGCATCAACGCCACCGTGGCCGTGCACGACGACGCCGGCCATCCGCTGGTGGTGGTGCGGGGCAAGCGCTGGCACGGCCCCTACATGGCCATGGGCAAGGCCCGTCTGGCCGCCGCCTTCGCCAAGCCCACCAAGGATCTGGTGGACATGTGGGCTGAGCGCCCGATGTTCCCGACCAGCCTGGTGGAGATCATCCCTGGCGGAGTCACCGTCAACCCGGGCGGGGTGCCCCTGTTCGCCGACGGCGTGTGCGTGGGCGCCATCGGCGTGGGCGGCGGCTCGCCTCAGATCGACCACGAGATCGCCACTGCCGCAGCCGAGCACTTCCACCAGTCGGAGGACGCCGCGACCTGAGATCTGATGAAGAGATTCACAGAGCCCAAAGGAGGAACAGCAAAATGAGACAACTCTTGAAGCAGCTGAGGGTGCCGCTTGCGGCGCTCTTCGTGCTCGCGCTGGTAGCCGCGGGCTGCGGTGACGACGACGAGCCGGCCGCCCCTGCGGCGCCGATGGTCGACACCGCCGCCGTCGACGCGGCCGAGGCCGAAGCCGACGCGGCCCGGGCCGAGGCTGAGGACGCGGCGGCCGCGGCGGCCGCGGCCGAAGCGGCCCTGGCCGAGGCTGAAGCAGCCGCGGCTGAGGCCAGCGCAGAGCAGCAGGCCGAGGCGCAGGCCGCGCTGGAGGCGGCCCAGGCTGAAGCAGCCGCGGCCCAGGAAGCCGCGGCCGAGGCCGAGTCGAGAGCCGCCGAGGCTGAAATGGCCGCCGAGGAGGCCGCCATGGCCGCCGAAGAAGAGATGATGGAAGAGGAGATGGTGCCAATGGGAGACCCCGGCCGGGTCACCATCGCCGTCACCACCGAGCCTTCCACCCTCGATCCGCAGGCCGTCAACGACCGCAGCTCGCGGGTGGTGACCGCCAACCTGTTCGAGTCGCTGCTGGGGCGCGACGCCTCGACCGCGCTGGTTCCGGTGCTGGCCACCGCCTGGCCCGACGTGGTGGACGACGACACCTGGCGCTTCTCGGTGCGCGAGGGCGTGACCTTCCACGACGGTCAGGACCTCAACGCCCAGGCCGTGGCCGACGCCCTGAACCGCATGCTCGATCCGGACTACTCCACTCAGCGCGATTCCTACGTGCGGGGCATCACCAGCGTGGAGGCCGTGGACGCCTACACCGTCGATATCCACACCGACGGGGTCAACGCCACTCTGCCGCTGCAGGTGGCCCAGCTCCCCATCTTCGCGCCGGGCACGGCCGACACGGTGGGCGAGAACCCGGTCGGGACCGGCCCCTACATGTTCGAGGCCTGGGAGCGCGGCCAGCAGATCACCGCGGTGCGCAATGCCGGCTACTGGGGCGAGGCGCCGTCGATCGACGCGTTCACGGTGCGGTTCATCCCCGACAAGCAGACTTCGCTGGCCGCCCTGCAGGCCGGCGAGGTCGACCTGGTGCTCGACATCCTGCCCGAGCAGGTTCCGCTGGTGCCCCAGGCGCTCAGCGTGCCCGCCACCGAGTACAGCTACATCGCGCTCAACGCCCTGCGTCCCGACCTGGCCCCGCCCGAGATCCGGGTGGCCATGAACCTGGCCGTCGACAAGGAATTGATCTCCGAGACGCTGTATGAGGGCTACGCCAAGCCCAACGACGCCCAGCACCTGTCGCCGGGGATGCTCGGCTACAACCCCGACATCGGCCCGTTCCCGTACGACCCGGACCAGGCCCGCGAGATCATGGAATCGCACGGCTGGAACGAGGACAACCCGTTGAAGTTCGAGCTGTACGCGCCGATCGGCCGGTATCTGCGGGGCGTGGAGACGGCCCAGGCGGTGGCCACGATGCTCAACGACGTCGGCTTCGACACCGAGGTGCGGCTGGCCGAGTGGACCCGCTTCCGCGCCGGCAGCCGCATCAGGGGCGAGGAGCCCGGCGCCTATGACGCCCGCTACGGCTGGAACTCCAACGAGTGGTTCGACGGGGCCCGCACCCGCAACTTCCTGGTGTGCGGCGGCTCGTCCTCCAAGCTGTGCGACGAGCTGGTCACCGACCTGTTCGAGCAGGCCGGCTCGACCACCGACCAGGAGCTGCGCAACATCCTGTACCAGAGGGCGTGGGCACGGCTCCACGAGAACCCCCATGCCATCTACCTGCTGCAGCAGGACCTGATCTACGGCGCGACGGAGCGTCTCGACTGGCAGCCCCGGCTCGACGACGAGTACTTCGTGTCGGAGATGAGCCTCAACTAGCAGGTCAAGCTGCTAGCTCTGCCGGCCCGGCTCGGTCCAAGCGCGACCGAGCCGGGCCCCGGCAGGGCTGAGCGGGCCTAGAGGCCGAGCGAATAGGTGAGCGAATCCGGTTCATACGGGCGAGGCCGTGGCCCGAGCGGCCCGTGAGCGCAGCGAACAAGAGCGGGAAAGACACCCTTGCGACGCAACAGACTCTCACCCATTTGCGCTCGCCCTTAGGAGTCAGCAGGCAGACATGACGACGACAACCACAGCCGCGTCGTCGCCGCGGTTGCTGCGCTGGATGCTGCTGCGGCGGCTGCGCGACGGCGTGGTCGTGCTGCTGCTGGTGGTGACGGTGATCTTCTTTTTGGCCCACGTCGTGGGCAACCCGGCGCTGGTGTTCGCCCCGGTAGACGCAACCGACGAGCACATCGCCGAACTCCACCGCCAGTTCGGCCTGGACCGGCCCGTCCTGGTGCGCTACTTCGAGTATCTCGGCGGCCTGATCCAACTCGACTTCGGCGAGTCGACCTGGCAGCAGCGGCCCGCTATCGACGCGGTGGTGGAGGCGCTGCCCTCCACCATCATCCTCACCGTGGTCGGTCTGGCCGCGGCCGCCGCAGCCGGGGTGATACCGGGGGTGGTGGCCGGGGCGCGGGCCCGCAAGCCCTTCGACAAGGCCTCCAACCTGGCGTCGGTGACCGCGCTGTCGGTGCCCAACTTCTGGCTGGGGCTGCTGCTGATTCTGCTGTTCGGGGTGCAGCTCGGCTGGCTGCCCACCTCGGGCCGGTTCGAGACCGCCAGCATCGTGCTGCCCGCGGCCACCCTTGGCATCGTCCACGGCGGACGCATCTTCCAGTTGGTGCGCTCGGCCACCTTCGAGGAGATGTCCAAGCCCTACGTCACCGTGGCCCGCAGCAAGGGGCTCACCGAGTGGAGCATCCTGCGTCGCCATGTGCTGCGCAACACCGGGGTAACCACCGCCACCATCGTCGGCTGGGAGTACGTGCGCATGTGGGGCGGCGCGGTGTTCGCCATCGAGTACGTGTTTGCCTGGCCGGGCATCGGCCTGCTCACCATCGACGCCGCCCACCGCCAGGACTTCTTCGTTCTGCAGGCGGCGGTGATCATCGCCGGCGCCTTCGTCATCTTCAGCAACCTGCTGATCGACTTGGGCTACCAGTTCATAGACCGCCGGATCGCGGCCAGCTGATGAGCGTCGCGGTCGCCAAGCGCACCCCGGACGGGCAGTCGGCCCCCGCAGCCGAGCACCGCGTCTGGGGCCGCCTCATCGCCATGCTGGGCAGCCGGGGCTGGATCCTGCTGGTGCTCTTCCTGGTGCTGCTGGTGGCCGCCTCCATCGTCCCCGACGTGTTCGCCCCCCACGACCACGAGGCTCAGAATCTGCGGGCCCGCCTGCTCGGCCCGGGAGAGTCCTCGCCCGATGGCCTGCACCTGCTGGGAACCGACAGCCTGGGCCGCGACCTGTTCTCCCGCATGGTGGTCGGCACCCGCCTCACCCTGTTCATCGCGGTCACCGCCACCCTGATCGGTGCCGGTGTGGGCGTGCTGTTCGGACTGCTGGGCGGCTACTTCGGCGGGCGCACCGACCGGCTGCTGATGCGTCTGGGCGAGGCCCAGACGGCCATGCCCATGTTCCTGGTGGCCATCCTGCTGCTCAGCCTGCTCGGGCCGAGCGTGTTCATCCTGCTGGTGGTGCTGCCCTGTCTGGTGTGGCCGATCTTCGCTCGGGTGGTGCGGGCCGAGGCGCTGAGGCTGCGGGAGGAGACCTTCATCGAGGCCTCCATCGCCACCGGCTGCTCCACCTCCACCATCCTGGGCCGGCACCTGCTGCCCAACGTGGCGCCCCGCATCCTGGTGCTGTGCGTGGTGGAGATCGGCCATGTGATGCTCTCGGAGGCCGGGCTCAGCTTCCTGGGCGTGGGCGTGCAGCCCCCCGACACCACCTGGGGGCTGTTGATCTCCGAGGGCCGGCCCCTGCTGGCAGTGGCCTGGTGGCTCACGATCCTGCCCGGAGTGCTGCTGGGCATCTCGGTGCTGGTGCTCAACCTGTTGGGCCGCTATTGGGAGGCTCGCTCGGGAGCAGCCGGATGAACCTGCTGTCCCGCTGGTTTGGGGCGACCACATGAGCCTGCCCTTGTTGGAGGTCGACGACCTCCACGTCACGTTCAACACCGCCTCGGGTCCGGTTCACGCGGTGGACGGGGTGAGCTTCACCATGGAGTCTGGCGACTCGCTCGGGGTGGTGGGCGAGAGCGGCAGCGGCAAGAGCGTCACGGCCCGGGCTCTGCTGCGCCTGTTCGCCATCACCGACGATGTGCGCATCGCCGGCTCGGTCCGCTTCGACGGCGTCGATCTGCTGCGCATCGACGAGCGCAAGCTGCGAGACGTGCGGGGCGGGCAGATCGGCATGATCTTCCAGGATCCGCTCACCTCGCTCAACCCGCTGATGGCAGTGGGCGAGCAGATCGCCGAGTCGCTGCGGCTGCATCGGGGCATGGGCCGGTCCGAGGCCGCGGCCGAGGCGGTGGAGCTGCTGGGAAGGGTCGGAATCGCCGATCCCGAGCGGCGGGCCACCGAGCTGCCCAACAGCTTCAGCGGCGGCATGCGCCAGCGGGTGATGATCTCGCTGGCCATCGCCTGCCGGCCCCGCCTGCTCATCGCCGATGAGCCCACCACCGCCCTCGACGTGACCGTGCAGGCCGAGATCCTGCTGCTGCTCGACGAGCTGCGCCGCTCCGAGCAGATGGCGCTGATGCTCATCACCCACGACTTCGGGGTGGTGGCCGCCACCTGCGAGGACGTGCAGGTCATGTACGCGGGTCGGCTGGTGGAGAAGGCCTCGATGGTCCATCTCTTCGACCGGGCCAACCACCCCTACACCGAGGGGCTGCTGCGGCTGGTCCCCCGCTTCGAGGATGCTCACACCGGACGGCTGCACCCCATCGCGGGCCAGCCGCCCATCACCGGCGGAGGCGGCTCGTCGTGCGCCTTCGCGCCCCGCTGCAGCCACGCCTTCGACCGCTGCCGGTCCGAGGTGCCGCCCGAGGTGGCGGTGGGCCCCCAGCATCTCAGCGCCTGCTGGCTGGCCGCGGAGCGGGCCAAGGACGCCACCGAGGCCGGCCGTCCCTGGAAGCGGGATCCATGAGCGCGGCCGCGGCGCGGGCCGTTCTCGAGGTGAGCGATGCGGTGGTGGAGTTCGACACCGACGGGGGCCGCATCACCGCGGTGGACGGGGTTTCGCTGCAGCTGTCCACCGGCGAGACGCTCGGCCTGGTGGGCGAGAGCGGCTGCGGCAAGTCCACCCTGGCTCGGGCCATCCTGCAGCTGGTGCCGATGCAGCAAGGCTCGGTGCGCCTCGAGGACACCGACCTCGGCTCGCTCTCGCCGCGGGAGCTGCGCCGCATGCGCCACCGCATCCAGATGGTGTTCCAGGATCCTCGGGGCTCGCTCGACCCCCGCATGAGCGTCACCGCCCTCATCGGCGAGCCGCTGCGGGTTCACGGCATAGGCGACCGTGCCAGCCGGGCCCGTGAGGTGGCCGAGGCCATGGAGTTGGTGGGGTTGCCCGCCCTAGTGGCCGACCGGCTGCCCAGCGAGCTGAGCGGCGGGCAGCAGCAGCGGGTCGGCATCGCCAGAGCCATCGTCACCGACCCGGCGGTGCTGGTGTGCGACGAGCCGGTCTCGGCGCTGGACGTGTCGATCCAGGCGCAGATCATCAACGTCCTCGACGAGCTGCGCGACACCCTGAACCTGGCCATGCTGTTCATCGCCCACGACCTGTCGGTGGTGCGCCATCTCAGCGACCGGGTGGCGGTGATGTATCTGGGCCAGTTCGTGGAGACGGGCACGGCCTCGGAGGTGTTCACCGAGCCCCGCCATCCCTATACGCAGGGGCTGATCACGTCGGTGCCCCGGGCCGACACCGAGAGCGCGGCCCGGCTGCAGACCGCCCGCCGACTGGTGCTGGGCGAGCTGCCGAGCCTTCTCGATCCGCCGTCGGGATGCCGCTATCGCACCCGCTGCCCCTACGCCACCGACCGGTGCGCCGACGTCGAGCCGCCGCCCGACCTTCTCGACGGGCACCACGCGGTGCGCTGCCACCATCATCGGGCCATAACCGCAGGCGAGCACCAGCCGTCTTCCAAGAGCATGCGCGGATAGGCAAGAACGTGTCGCATCGCAGCGGTGTCATTCCCGCTCTTGTTCGCTGCGCTCACGGGCCGCCCAAACCCCAGCGCCACAGCCCACGGCCTCGCCCGTATGAGCGGGATTCGCGAACCTATCCGCTCGGCCTCTGAGCGGCCGAGCGTCTCCAACAGTCAGGAGCAAACGCAATGAGCGAGCGAACCGCCATCAGCACCGACGGTGCGCCCACCCCCACCGGCCCGTTCAGCCAGGCCATCCGGGTGGGCAACCTGGTGTTCACCGCGGGCCAGGCCGGCCGCAACCGCGACACCGGCGAAATGGGCGACATCGGCGAGCAGGCCGACTGGGCGCTGCGCAACATCGGCAACATCCTGGCCGCAGCCGGCGCCTCGATGGCCGACGTGGTCAAGACCACCGTCTACCTCAAGGAGGGCACCCCGACCGGCCCCCTCAACGAGCAGTGGGTCAAGCACTTCGGTGAGCCCCTGCCCGCAAGGTCGTCGGTGTTCGTGGCCCGCCTGAAGAACCCCGAAATGCTCATCGAAGTAGAGGCAGTAGCGGTTGTGTAACGCCCGCGTGGTGACCGGCTGGTGTCGATTGGAGCGGAGTATTGGTTCCCTAGGGCGTGCGCGGGTAGGCAAGAGCCTGTCGTGTCGCAGCGGGATCATTCCCGCTCTTGTTCGCTGCGCTCACGGGCCGCTCGGGCCACGGCCTCGCCCGTGTGGGCCGGACTCGCTCGCCTACCCGCTCGGCCTCTTTGGCGTGGACAGAAACGCTGGCTGCGGGGGAGTCCTGTGAGCGGGGCGGTCTCCGTTGGGTAAGAGCCGCGGCTTGATCAGTGCCGGATGCCGGGAGGCCGCTGATGTGGGCGCGGCCGTGCTGGCATCGGGTGGCAACGCGGCCGATGCCGCCATCGCGGCCTCGGCGGTGCAGTGCGTGCGAGAGCTGCCGTGGTGCGGCCTGGGCGGCGACGGCTTCGCGCTCGTATCGTCCGCTGACGGCACCCTGGCGGCGCTCAACGGCGCGGGCGCGGTGCCGCGGGCCCTGGCCACGGCGCAGGTGTCCGGCGGCACTTTGCCTCGCTTCGGCCCCCTGTCGATCTCGGTTCCGGGCTTGGTGGATGCCTGGTGGCGGCTATGGCAGCGACACGGCACTAGGCCCTTCGACTCGCTCATGGAACCGGCGGCGGCGCTTGCCGAGCAAGGCTTCGCCCTCGACGACGCCTTCGCCGGGGCGCTGCACCGCGTCCGGGAGACGCTCGACGCAAGCGATCCGTTCGTGACGGAGTTCTGCGACGGCAACGGCTCGGCCGCGGACGAACACTTCCGGCTGCCCGGTCTGGCCCGCACGCTGCGCGAGCTGGGGTCCGACGGTCCGTCGGTGTTCTATCGGGGCAGGCTTGCGGCGGCCCTGGTCGAGACAGTGCAGCGGCTCGGCGGACTGCTGTCGGCCGGCGATCTCGACGAGCACACCTGCGACTTCGAGCCACCGATCACGGTTCGCTACGGCAGCGCCGAAGTGTCGGTCACACCGCCGCCGTCGATGGGCTGGGTATTGCTGCAGATGCTGCAGCTCTATCGGCACCTCGACGGCGGGCTCATCGACGACGAAGCCGACCGCATCGACCTGATGGTGCGCTGCAAGCACGCCGCCTTCACTGATCTGGCAAGAACGTTGCGCTGGCAGAAAGCCGCCGATGTTGCGCCAGCGCTGAGCGACGAGTCCCTCGACCGCTGGTGCGCGCTCATCGCCGAGCAGCGCCGCTCAGGCTCGCCTCCGTCGGTTGCTCCGCACCGCCGTGCAGCACCAGCCGATAGCACGAGCAGTGCTGTGACGGGACGCCGTGAGTCGGTCGGCCCGCCGCCGGCAGGGTCGGGCGGTGCTGTGACGGGGCGCGGCGCATCGGGCAGCGCCGCAGTTGAGGCCGCGACGGCCGGTTCCGACACCACTTGCCTGTCGGTGGTTGATGGCCAGGGCCTGATGGTGACGTTCATCCATAGCCTGTTCAACGAGTTCGGGTCGCGGGTGGTAGTGCCGGGCACCGGGATCGTGCTCAACGACCGGCTGGCCAACCAGAGCACCGACTTGGGCCGTGACGACGGATCAGGCCGGCCGCGGCGTCCGCTGCACACCCTCGTCGGATATCACGCCGCGCTCAACGACTGCCGCTTGGTCGGCGCCACTCCCGGCGGCCGGGGCCAGGTCCAGACCAACTTTCAGGTGCTGAGCGCCATCATCGACGAAGGCGCCAACCCGCAGTCCGCAGTCGAGCGACCCCGATGGCTGTCGGGAGCGCCCCGACTCCCCAACGCCCACGACCTGCTGTTCTTCGAGCCCAGCTTCGCCCCGGCCGTCGGCGCCGGACTGGCCCGCCGCGGCCACAAGATCGCCCCAGACGACACGCCGGTCGAGCCCGACCTGTTCGGAAGCTGCACCATCGCAGGCATCGACACCAAGTCCGGCGTGACCGTGGGAGCAGCCGACCACCGTCGAACCGCCACCCTGGCGCCGTGACCGGAGTCGCTTGTACCGTGCCGAACCGTGGCCAGGCCGAGGCATCCGAATCCGAAGATGGAGAGGCTGCTGCGGCAGGCCGAGATCAGGGGCTGGACGATTCGTCGGGCTACTCACGCCTACCTTGCCAGATGCCCATGCCCATATGATGAGATGATCATTGTGGCTGTCGGGATCACCAAACCAAGGCAGATCACGCAGGTGCGCCGCGAGTTCTCGAAGTGCGCTCGTTGGACCGGAGGTGGCGACCGTGGATAGCTATCGGGGCGACATCGTTGTGACGGCGCCCCTTATCTGTGACGAGCCCTTGGATGCGGATGCCCTTGAGGCGATCATCGAGCGGGCGACGGAGTTCCTCGGCAGCCACAGCGAGGTGACAGAGTTCCTAGTCACGGCATCGTCGGGAGACGCCTCGATCAAGCTTGATTTCTCCATGACGGGCCTTAGCGGCGCCCAGCCCGAGGCCGCAGGCTCGATCGAGCGGATCGTCAGCGAAGTCATGGCTCATGCAGGCGTGACCGTCCTCGGCCGCATAGCGATCAGCCTGTCAGGCGGCGAGGTCTCGATGCCTTCCGGCCCCACGATCGAGAGCCCCTTGGCCGAGGCCGTCCTGGTGGCATCATGACGCCGAGCAAATGCCGTGTTCAGTCAAGCAAATTAACAGGTAGTTGGAGGTGTATTTCACACACATGCGTGGCTTCACAGGCAAGGCTTGGCGCATCATTGAGCGTGCATTTCGTCGGGCTAGATGGTCTGATGGCACGGTCGTGAGGTATCGTTGCGATGGCTTGGCCTCGGGCCTGATGTCGCTGTCACATTTCATGCACCTTCTAGGGATAGCGAGTGTGTTTGGACTCCTGAATCTCTTTGCGTTCTGGTGGATTCTTGTGTTTGTGCCGCTGGGTGTGGCGGCAAGTGTCGCAGCAAATGTACGGCTGCGTATCGTCATGCAGCGAGCCGAACAAACGGGTCTCAGCGAGCGAAGCACCTCGACCGAATTGAGCTTCGGATTGTACGCTCAAGTCTCGGGCTGGCGTAGTCGGGTGCTTGAGCGGTGTGCTCAGCGATGCGACAAGAGTGAACGCACGCTCCTCAACAAGGCGGACGCAGCTCTCGCTCGGCGAGACTACAGAGCTGCCGAGAGGTATCGTCGCCGAGCAGAGCGCGAGCGCCGCACAGCAAACTTGGCCCGGACGCGTTAGGTTCACCCACTGGCAGTCTGCGAGTTCATGACCGATAACACGTCCGCATCGAAGTTTGGGCCGAGGGCTATCACCTACCCCCATCCCATCAATCACGACTGGTACGACTGGCCGGCGTTCTCCGATGCCGAGTTCGAGCGGCGCCACGCCTTGGTGCGGG
The DNA here is from genome assembly GCA_022821685.1 of Acidimicrobiia bacterium. Lineage (GTDB taxonomy): Bacteria > Actinomycetota > Acidimicrobiia > Acidimicrobiales > Aldehydirespiratoraceae > Aldehydirespirator. The sequence continues at coordinate 15,083 of JAJEDD010000042.1, read as the reverse complement.
GGTTCATGGCCGAGCGCGACCTCGACTGCCTGCTGGTGGCCGGCGCCGCCCATCTGTGGGACCGGGGCTGGGCCAACGTGCGCTGGATCAGCAACTACATGGGCACGATGGAGCTCGACAGCTTCGTGATCTTCCCCGCCGAGGGCGAGCCGACGCTGGCCATCCTCGGGCTCAACGCCCGCCTGCCCGACCGGGTGACCCGCTCGATATTCGGTGACGTGCGGGGCGCGCTCAACACCCGCACCATCCTGGTCGATCGGCTCAAGGAATTGGGCCTGCAGCGGGGCCGGGTGGGCATCATCAACCCCACCCCGTACCTGTCGGTGTCTCGCGACCATTGGGCTGCGCTCACCGACACGTTCCCCGATGTCGCCTTCGAGGAGTACTCCGACGAGTTCTGGAAGATGCGGCTGGTGCTGTCCGACGAGGAGGTCGCCTGCCTCGAGGAGGCGGCCCGCATCGGCGACGCCACCCAGGTGGCGGTGATGGAGCAGCTGCGTCCGGGCATGACCGAGCACGACCTGTTCCGGATCATCTACTCCACCATCGCCGTCGAGCGGGGCGAGATCCCCTGCATGGTGCTGGCCGGCAGCGAGTCGATGAGCAACCCCACCAGCGGCTTCCAGCGGCCCCGGCCCATCGGGCGCACCATCACCGGCGACGATGTGCTGCTCATGGAGGTCGGCGCCCGCGACGGGCACGGCTATGAGGCCCAGACCGGCAAGGCGATGGTGTTCTCCAAGCCGCCGCCCGACTACGCCGACCTGCTCGACGTGATGCTGGAGGCCTACCACCGGATCGTGGCCGAGCTGAAGCCGGGCTGCACCGCCAAGGAGCTGCGGGCCGCGGGCAGCATCATCAACGAGAGGGGCTACACCATCGTGGCTCCGCTGGTGCACGGCGTGTTCAACCCCATCGACGCCGGTCCGTTCGTGGGCACGTCGCACCGCCCCGACAAGGATGTGGTGCTCGAGCCCAACATGGCGCTGTGCGTGGAGATCCACCCCTGCACCACCGACATCATCAAGGGCGTGTTCATGGGCGACACCTACGTGATCACCACCGACGGCGCCCGCAACATCAACCATCGGCTGGAGCCGAAGGTCTACGAGATCGGATGAGCGCAGTGCCCGAGCCAGCACAGAAGCCCGAGCTTGAATTCCACATTCCCGACGGAACCTGGCGGCCCGCGGGCGGCCCGGTGGAGGGCATCGACGAGATGATCCTGTCCACCGACGGTCAGCCCGACGGGGCCTACACCCGGCTGATGCGCTTCGCGCCCGGGGTGGACTCGTCGCCCAACGGCGTGCTCACCCACCACTTCTGGGAGGAGGTGTACATCGTGGAGGGCTCATTCACCGACCTGCGCCTAGGCGAGACCTTCAGCGCTGGCATGTACGCCTGCCGCCCGCCGGGCATGCCGCATGGCCCGTGGCGCAGCGAGTCGGGAGTGCTGATGGTGGAGTTCCGCACCGGCGGCTACAACCCGTAGCCGGCAGGCGAGTGACGGTGGTCCATACGGGCGAGGCCGCGGCCCGAACAGCCTGCCAGCGCTGCAGTAGTGAACGGGAGAAGCACGACTGCAACTCGACAGACTCTCACCAGCTGGCCCGCTCGCTTGGGCCGTCGGCGGTCAGGTCGTGCGGCTGACCGTCGGCGGGGTCGAGCGCACCTTCGAGCCCGACGCCTTGGTGGTGATCGGCTACGCGGGTCGGGACCGGGCCGCGGTCGAGCACCACATCGACGAACTGGCTGCCTTGGGCGTGCCCCGGCCGGCCAGCATCCCGCTGTTCATGGTGTTCCCGCCGTGGTTGATTACCCAGGACCCGTTGATCGAGGTGTCCGGACGCAACACGTCGGGTGAGGCCGAGATAGCGGTGGTGGTCGACGGGGGCGAGACGTTCGTGACGCTCGGGTCCGATCACACCGACCGGACCCTGGAAGCAGTCGACATCACCGCCTCCAAGGGGGTGTGCCCCAAGCCGGTGGCCCGGTCGGGCTGGTCGGCGGCCGAGGTGGGCGACCGCTGGGACGATCTCGTGCTGCAAAGCCGCATCGACGGCGGCGAGCAGTACCAGCACGGATCGGCGGCCACCAACCTGCATCCGCTGGAGTTGGTGGCGGCCATACCATGGGCCGGCCGCCCGCCGGGCTGCTTCGTGGCCTTCACCGGCACGGTGCCGGTCATCGGCGGAATCCGCCCGAGCGCCGCCTTCAGCGCCGAGCTGTCCGGTCCCGGCCTGCCATCGCTCGAGTTGGCCTACCAGGTAGCCCCAGTGCCAGACCTGTCCACCTGAAGCGTGGCCGGCCCATATGGTGGCCATGCTCCAGAGCGAATCCGGCGGTGCCGGCGGTCTGCTTGAGGGCGAGCGCAAATCGACGCGAGTCCTGTCGGGTCGCAGTTCGCTCCACCTGAAGCGGTCAGGCGGCTGCGGTAGCGTCGTCGGATGCGATTGCTCGTGTTGCAACACATCGACTGCGAGCATCCCGGCCGCCTGCGCGACTTCCTGAGAGAAGACGGCATCGAGTGGACCGCGGTCGAGCTGGACGAGGGCGAGCTCATCCCGCCGCTGGAGGACTACGACGCCATGTGGGTCATGGGCGGACCGATGGACGTGTGGGATGTGGAGGAGCATCCGTGGCTGGTGCCCGAGAAGCAGGCCATACGGCGCTGGGTGCGCGAGCTTCAGCGCCCCTTCCTGGGGGTGTGCCTCGGTCATCAGCTGCTGGCCGACGCCCTGGGCGGCACCTGCGGCCCGCAGCGCCCGCCCGAGATCGGAGTGCTGCCGGTACAGCTGACCCCCGAGGGCAGGACCGACCCGATATTCGATCAGATGCCCGACCGACAGCAAGCCCTGCAGTGGCACTCGGTAGCCGTGGCCCAGCCGCCCGACGATGCAGTGGTGCTGGCCAGCTCCCCGGTGTGCCGGGTACAGGCCATGCGAGTAGGGCCGTGTGCCTGGTCGATGCAGTACCACGTAGAGGTAGAGGACGACACCGTACGCAACTGGGGCGAAATAGACGCCTATCGCCAAGCGTTGGAGTCGACCCTGGGCCCCGGCTCCATCGACCCCCTAGCCGCCGAAGCCGACCACCACATGAGGAGCTTCGTCTCCAACGCCAACCAGCTATACCAAAACTTCATGACGGCCGCTTCCTAGCGGTTCGACGCCAGCACCAAAGATTGTCCAATCTTGAACCACAAAGTAGCGCTGGGCGAGGTTCTTCCCCAAGATTGTCGAATCTTCGCACCGTTCGGTGGGGAGCGTCCCGTGGGGTGGTCTTCAAGCGACGTAGCGATTTCAGCTAGGAGCGTGACCTCCGGGTCTTCGATCCCCCGGTCAGGCAACGGTCCGCTCCGAGCGCTGGTCGGCGCTCAGATCCAGGTACTCGATAGACGTCAGCAGCCCTCCGTTGCCGAGTCGGCTGCGCATGACCTAGTAGGCCTCGGGATTGTTGTCGACCATGATGAATCGACGGTCAAGCTGGGAAGCCACCGCGCCGGTCGTGCCGCTTCCCGCCGCTCCTCCGTGGCATTCAGACTCACGGCCGAGCATCAAGTCGACGCTGATGCGACCGGCGGTCCTGCAAGATCGCGGTCGATTGCTGCTGTGTCATGATCGCCACGCCAGAAACACCCGAGATTTCCGGAAATTCACCTTGAGTGTCCGGGGAGCGCACGCGAGGGCATCGTCACAGCCGTTCGGTCAAGACTGGTCGACCGGCCATCATGGCCGACCTGTCGCATCCACCGGTGGAGGTCATCCCCCTTGGGGTCGTCTCCAGGCGTGGCGGTGGAAGCCCCAGGCCCGCAACGAGGGCACTTCAGCTTCGCCGAGGACCCTGACGGCCGACACGGGTGGACCGCCTGGCGGCGCCGCGGTAAGGAGACTCCTGCTCCCTGTCCGCAGTCAGGTCACGGTCTACCGGTAGTTGAGCGGACCCGCGCAAGCTGGATCGTCTGGAGTGGCCAGTCGCCATGGTTCATTGGCAATCACAACGGAGTCAGGGTCGTCTGGCTCTGCCCTCACCACTCTGGCGGCAATCCAGGATCCCTTGGGGGGAGCGGCGATCCTGAGGCCCTCGGCGATGCGGGGATGGCTCCCCTGGTGGCCCAGCACGATGATTCCTTCCGGCTGGAGAGCCTTACGGGCATCTCGGACGCGTTTCGGTCCGTCGTGTTGCCGCGCAACGGTCAGAACGACCTCGCGGCGTACGACTCTGTTGTGAACTCGGCGGAACAACTGGTTCACACGCTGCTGCCCGCTCAAGTCGTGGTTGAGGATTGCGGAGCGGGCATCCTTGCTCAGGTGCAGGAGAAGATTCTCGGGCAGAACGCCGGGGTTTGCCAGCCAGGCCATCGCCGCCATCCCCTCGTCGTTGAACTGTCGCTTCTTGTCCTGGTTGGCGCTGGTTCGAAGGTTCGCATCGTCGGCTCGGACAATTCCTACTGAGAATGCCGAGTGATCGTCATCGGCGGTCATGCACAGACAGAGTTCTCCCACCGCTTCCCTCGGGATCATCCACCCGCGCGATCGTATTGACCACTTCGCGTCCACTTCTTGACCGTCTACGAGGTAGTCCATCCGGCGACCGCGCTGAAGGCTGAACTCATCCTGGATCCGGATCTCGACCCTTGTGCCGATATGGGTCTTCTCTACTGGCGATAGTTGGTTGAGCCGGTACCGGCCGGTCCTCTGCCCGTCGAACACCTCGTCGAAGCTCTGGCGGATGACATCACCGCACCGCTCCACCATCTGCGGCTGCGAACGGAACCAACCGACTGCACGGGCGAGCGACGGGTCCAACGGCATCAACCGGCTCTAGGGGCGAAGGCGTGTTCGTAGACGTACCGCGCGATGGCCGCTCCGAGCAGCGGTGGCACCGCGTTGCCGATCTGGCGGGCGATCTCGATCTTGGTTCCCTCGAACAGGTACCAGTCCGGAAAGGACTGCAGGCGAGCGCCCTCGCGGTGCGAGATCACTCGGTCCTCGGTGGGGTGCAGGTATCGGCCCTTCTCAGGCTTGAAGAACTCGGTACGGATCGTTGCAGAGGGGCGGTCCCACCAGAGACGGCCCATCACGTCTGTCGTGCCGGTCGGCTTGTTGGCCCAGCATGGCGGCGTGATGTCCGGACGATTCCGCATCAGGTCGAACCGGTTGCCGCCGGGGGGGATGGCCCGGTACCGCTCCAGCGATTCCGGTCGCGGTCGGCGTCCGAAGTGGAGGTGCTGGCCAGCTTCGGTGAAGTAGGGCTCGGTCCCCGTGGTATGGGTTGGCAGGTCGCCAATCGTCTCTCTCACTGTGACGTAAGGGCGGCACTCGGCCGAGTCGGGCCCCCAAAGCGGCTCAGGCGGCCACGGCAGGTTCCCGTCATGGCCGCGTACCGCGACCAAAATCCCGCGATGGCGAATCTGAGGGACTCCGTAGTTGGCCGCGTTCAGCACGCCGAATGCTGGCGTGTATGTCTTGAGTTCGGTGTCTGTCTCTAGCAGGCGGATCAGTTCGGCGAACTCTGCTGAGCGCTGGAACTCGCGGACGTTCTCGATGACGAAGGCTTTCGGGCGGATCGTGCGCACGGCATCGAGGAAGTACTTCCACAGGCCGTTGAGTTGCGCCCGGCTCTCGTCGTCACGATCTCGACCGAGTGGACTGAATCCCTGACACGGCGGCCCGCCCACGATCAGATCGGCTTCGGGATAGTCCGGCCCGAATTCGATGTCGCCGTCGAAGACCTCACACCCGAAGTTGCGAGCGAAGGTTGCTGCGGCCGCGTTCTCGTGCTCAACCGCGAATACGGGCAGGTAGCCCAAGTCGGCTAGGTGGAAGCCGAGGCTGAGGCCACCCGCCCCTGCGAAAAGGTCGATACTGGTGATCGTTCGATTCGCCAGGCCCGACGAATGCGAGGCGTACGCCTCGACGGTCGGAGCCTCCTCGAGCATCGTCACCTGCTCGTTGTCCCTGGGTGGTCCCACGTCCCCTCCATATGGCTGTGGCATCACTCAACTAGATGAAACGACAATACATGGAACGTGTGACAGGAAAAGGTGCCTGCGGGCTTCTCGATCACGCACAACTGAGAGCGTGCCGATAGGTTCCCAGTGCCCTGGACCGGTGGTCGCTGCGCCGATCTGGTCACGGCTCGACTGTAGGCGCGAGACCATGCCAAGTGGTGGTCCCAACGGGGCTGCGCCAGGAAATCTAGGAGTGCGCCAGCCCCGCCGAGGGTGACGCCGTCAGTCGTCAAGCTCCTTCGCGAGGCGGTCGTACTCCGGCAGCACGCTAAGCACACCGCGTGCGGCTGCGATCTGTGCGGCCTTACTGACCCCTCAATCACGGTCGCGGCTGAGCGGTCTATTCTGCGGTATGGGATGAGTATTTTTTGCGGTATCACTCGGGTATAATCTGCGGTATGGAGATGGGGGGCGAGGCACCGGCCGGGTACAGGCCACGGGTGGTGGACCAGCAGATGGCGGAGTCTTTGAGGTCGTCTCCCGCGGTGGCGGTGGAGGGTCCCAGGGCGTGCGGCAAGACGTGGACGGGCAGACGATTCGCCAACAGCGTCGTGCGGTTCGATGCGCTCCCATCGACGAGCATCAGGCTGGAGGCCGACCCCGCCGCGTTCCTGGTGGGCGACACCCCCCGGCTGCTGGACGAGTGGCACCTCGCCGACGGGGTCTGGAACGCGATGCGCCATGCCTGCGACGACCGGGCCCTCAACGGGCAGTTCATCCTGGCCGGATCGATCCGCCCGACCTACGCCATCACCGACCACAGCGGCGCGGGCCGGGTGGCGCGGCTGCGGATGCGCCCGATGTCGCTGTTCGAGTCGGGAGACTCGACCGGTCGCATCTCACTGAGCGGTCTGCTGGACGGCGGGCCGTGTCGCGCCGATCCGCCGGAGTCTGATCTGCTGCGAGTGGCCGAGTTGGTGTGCCGGGGCGGGTTCCCTCGCTTCACCGCGCTGGATCCTGTCGATGCGGCCGCCCGTCTGGGCGACTATCTGCGCGATGTCGCGCTCGTGGACCTCCGGGGCGGCGAGGTCTCCCACGATCCGCTGAAGATGTTGGCCCTGATCATGTCTCTGGCCCGTAACGAGGGCACTTCGGCCTCGGCGAGGACTTTGACGACCGATACGGCTGAGACGGGTGGGCCGTCGGACCGCGACACTGTGAGGAGGTACCTGGACCGCCTAGAGGAGGCGTTCGTGATCGAGCCGCTGCTCGCGTGGTCCACCCACCTGCGCAGCAGCGCGACGCTTCGGTCGAAGCCAAAGCGCTACTTCACCGATCCGTCGCTGGCGGCGGCTGCACTGCGGGCCACTCCCACGGGTCTTCGGGTCGACCTCGCCACCCTCGGACTGCTGTTCGAGTCTCTGGCGGTGCGCGACCTGCGGGTCTACGCCCAAGCGGCCAGAGCGGAGGTTCGCTACTACCGCGACTCCAAGAACCTCGAGGCCGACGCCATCATCACTCGCGGCGCCGGGGACTGGGCGGCGGTGGAGATCAAACTCGGCGGCACCGATGCCATCGCCTCAGCCGTCGAGTCCCTGCGCCGTGTCCGCAGCAAGGTGGACACCGAGCAGGCGGGCGAGCCCTCTCGCTTGATCGTGTTGACTTCAGTGGGACAAGCCTTCGAGACCGTCGACGACATCGCCGTCGTGCCCGTCACCCTCCTAGGTCCCTGACCGGGTGCCCATATTGTGGAGGAAACATGTGTACTCGCTCGGTCTCTTACTCGGTTGCTTTCGGGTGGCCTGGGTGGGCGGCAGTCATCCACACGGTCCGGGTGGAGTCGTCGATGCAGTACCAGATCCTCCCGGCCACTGTGGCTTCGAATTGCCATTGCTCCATCTCGGTGCCGTTGATGGATCGGCGCGCGAGGGAGTCCTTCAAGGGATGCTGTCGCTTGCTGCGGTTCCGAGGATTCGCGGTAACAGACTCCCACGCGGCGCGCGCGTTGCCAGGTGCCGCTGCGCTGATTTGTGCCCAACCCTTGGCCGCGTCGGATGTGGCGTATCGGAAGTCCCAACCCCCCGGTGCGGGTGGTGGCGCGACTCGGTCCCTGCGCTTGGCCACGGCCCTCAATCGGCCGGGACGGCGACGATGCCGCCAACAGCCTCCAGGGGACCGGTGAGCTGGCGAGTGAGTTCGGGATCGGCGTAGATCTCGGCTGTGGCCTTCCACTCGTGCACGACCTGCGCGACGGACTTGTAGACGTCTATCGAAGCGGCCGCAAGCAGTGCCCGGGTCAGTTCCTTCGCGAAGCGGTCGCGGGCGCTCTCCGGAAGAAAGTCCACCCAGGCGTAGGCCTCCGCCAGGGCTGCGGCCAAGGCCTCAGGACTGTGGGACGCAAGGGTGCGCAGCAGCCGGGCGGTGGCCTCAAGGGCTTCCCGACGGTCGATGTGTTGATCAGCGCGACTCAATCTCAACGCGGGGGCATTGCGGCGCCGCAGCAGAACGTCGTGGTTAGCCAACTCGGCTACCACATCGTTCGGGCGGCGCAAGAACTCGGAGAACGGACGTTCGACAACTTTCATGTCTCAAACAATATCTGCACTACTTCATAAGTCAAGCGTCACCAGATCCGCCGCATTCAAGGGCAACACTTGGCCCGGGTTCGCGATGTTCCCATGTCTTGACACATCACATTGTCGGGCAGGCGGGATTTGAACCCACGACCTCCTCGTCCCGAACGAGGCGCGCTACCAAGCTGCGCCACTGCCCGTGTGCAGCGGGCTAGAGGTTAGCCGAGGCGGATGCGGGCGCCGCCCTCAGAGGCCGAGCCTGCGAGGCCGTGGCCCGAGCGGCCCGTGAGCGCAGCGAACGAGAGCGGGAATGACCCCGTTGCGACGCGACTGGCTCGCACCCATTTGCGCGCCCTCCTAGGCGGGTGTCGACGCCTCGGCCAAAGTGGACGCCACTAGGCGGGCCAGGCGCATCGGGTTGATGGGCTTGACCAGCCAAGCGTCGGCCTCGCTGCGGCGGGCCAGGAACTCGTCGGCCTCGCGGTCGAGCAGCATGATCACCGGTCGGGGCACCAGGCGGCCCATGCCCTCCTCCTGACGGACGGCCAGGCACGCGGCCATGCCCCCCATGTTGCCGACCTGCATGTCGAGCAGCACCAGATCGGGCTCGACCTGCTCGACCGCTTCCAGCGTGTCCGCACCCCGCCTCACCCTGTGCAGGTGATGGTCGCCGCTCAGCGCAGCCTCGCACTGCTGCGCAATCCAGTCGGCGTCGGTCACCAGCAACACCTCACCCACGGCCGCAGATCGTACCGCCTCTTGGCGCTCCCGATCCCGGTGGACGCAGCCGTCGCCTTCTGGCCCTGTGGCGGCGGCCTCGCCAGGCCGGTTCTTGTCTCTGCCCATCCGTCGGCTTCGGCGATGGTGCCATGTCCCGGCGGTAACGGCGGCGCCAGACCGCCCCTCGGCGCTCCCTATCCTGGCTGACGTTGGGCTAGCCTCGGTGCTCATGCTGGACATCGAGTCGTTCCACCGCGACGGCGACGGAAGCGCAGCGCCATACCACCTGCTGCGTCCCACCGGAGAGCTCGATGCCTACACCGTGGCCCAGTTCCGGGAGGCGCTGGCCGAGCACGCCGCCGCAGGGCGACTGGTGGTGGACCTTTGCGGCGTGCCCTTCATGGACTCTGCCGGCCTCGGCGCGCTCATCGGCGGGATTCGCCGCATCCGCGAGAACGAGGGCCGGGTCGTCGTGTACTGCAACGGCGCCACCCTGCTCCGCTTGCTGCACACCACCGGCTTCGACCGCATTGTGCCCGTCGAGGAGACCCTTGAGGCCGCCGTTGGCGCGCTCGACCGGGATCCGGGCATCTAGCCCCCGCGCCGCTCTCCGCATTGCTCTGTTGCTGCGCCACCCGATGAGGCTTGTCCGGCGGGTCGGGGGTTGTGCCCTGCTTGTGCTGGGGTTGGCGTTGGCGCTGAGCCTGGTTGGCGCCGCCGCCGCTGACACTGCCGAGGTCGCCGCGCAGCCGGCACCGGGGGTGGTCGACGTGGTGGAGGTGTCGGGCTACCTCGATCCGATCATGGCCGACTTCATCGAGCGGTCCATCGACAAGGCCTCCGCCGACGGCGCCTTGGGGCTGGTGCTGCAGGTCAACAGCGCCCGGGCCACCATCGACGACCCGCGGCTGAGAGAGCTGGCCGACCGCATCCGCCAATCGGACGTGCCCGTCACGATGTGGGTGGGTCCGTCGGGCGCAGTAGCCGCCGGAGGCGTGGGGCAGCTGGCCGGCGTGGTGGCGGACCTGGCCCTGGCCCCCGGCTCAGAACTGGGCGATCTCGGTCTGCTGATTCTGCCGGCCCCACAGCTGAGCGAGCCGTTTGTCGAGGCCTACCCGCGCCTGCAGGCCCAGAAGGTGTCCTTCGCCGAGGCGATCGACCTGGGCCTGGCCCGGGAGGCCCCCACCCTGCCCTTCTTTGTGCTGGACCTGCCCGGCTTCCAGACCGAGATAGACGACTCCGGCGACGAGCCCGTGCGGGTGCCGGTGAGCCGGGTCCGCTTCGCCAAGCTCGCCCTGCTCGACCAGTTCATGCACGTTGCAGCCAGCCCCGCGGTGGCCTACCTGCTGCTGTTGGCGGGGGCCGGGCTGCTCGTATTCGAGCTGTACACCGCAGGCGTCGGCATCGCGGGAGGCATCGGCGCCATCACCTTCCTGCTCGGCTGCTACGGACTGGCCGCGCTGCCGGCTCGGGGCTGGGCGGTGGTGCTGCTGCTGGTGGCCGTGTTCGGCTACGCAGTGGACATACAGATCGGGGTGCCGAGAGCTTGGACCGTGATCGCCACGGTGTGCCTGATCGCCGGATCGCTGACTCTGTTCCACGGGGGACTGCTGTCGTGGATCACGCTGGTGGCCGGCGTGGTGGGGGTGTTCGCCGGAATGGTGGCCGGCATGCCCGCCATGGTGCGGACCCGCTTCGGCACGCCGAGGATCGGGCGCGACTGGATGATCGGCGCCCTCGGCGTGGCCCGCGACGCGGTGGACCCCGAGGGTGTGGTGATGATCGACGGCGCACCCTGGCGAGCTCGAACCCAGCGGGCCACCCCCGTCGCCGCGGGCGACGCCGTGCGGGTGATCGCGCTGGAGGGCCTGATCCTCACGGTGGAGCCCGATGCCGCTGAATCCGACATCTCCGACGTGACGGACACTCCCTGACGCGTTCCGGCGCATTCCGGATACGCCAATCCGCGCCCACCAAAAGCTGCTGAGCGGCTTTGTATCTGGCGATTGGCGTGTGATAGTTCGTCGCGTGGGAGGAGTCGCCAACATGAGGGTTGCTTCACAAGAACGGGCCGAGTGGCAGCTGCGGGCCGCCTGCCGCGGGCCTCACGCCTCGGTCTTCTTTCCGCCCCCCTACGTGGAGAAGCGCGACGAGAAGCGGCGGCGCGAGCTGCGAGCCAAGGACATCTGCGCCGACTGCTCGGTCCAGTCCGACTGCCTCCAGTACGCGCTCGACATCGGCGAACAGCACGGCATCTGGGGCGGCCTCAACGAGATCGAGCGGCGCGACCTCCTGCTGCGCATGACCCGAGCCTGACGGCTGGCTCGTGCCCGACAATCAGCTTCGGGTCTGACCACCGGCTGCGAACCGCGACCCCTACACCTGGGGTAGCCGGGGGCCGGCGATGCGCAGATCCCCTCGTCGGCGGGTGACCCCCGTGCTGTCGAGCCGGGCCAGCAGAGCCAGCGTGTACTTGCGGGTTGTGCCCCAGGCGTCGCGGACCTCGGCCACCGTCACCCCGTCGGGCCGGTCGGCCAGCAGCCGGGCCACCGTTTCGGCCGCCTCGGTGACCGCGGCAGCCGCGAAATGGATTCCGCCGCTCTCCACAAGCCGGCCCTGGCGCACCAGCAGCCGCAACTCGTCGCCGGACACGCCGCCGGGCGCGGGCGGCGCGAACGGGGCAGCCTCAGCCGCGGCGACGAATGGGTGATCAGCCAGAGGATCCTCGTCGCCGGCTCGACGGATCCGCCCCTCAACCCAGTCCATGCCCTCGACGGTCTCGAGCACGGCCCGCTCGAAGTCGTCGAGGGCGGCCGGATCGAGGCCGAGCGCTCCGGCCGCGCTCACCGCCTCGGTCAGCGCCTCTCTGGCCCTAGCCAAGTGCTCTCCGGCGACCGCCCATCGGCCCACATCGGGCGCACGGGCGGCGCCGGTCAGCCGCTCAAGATGGTCGGCATCGACGCGGCCCCGCTCCGCCACGATCCGCTCCACCGAGCGGTTGGGCCGGGCCCGGGCTGCGGGCAGCACCGGCTCGACGTCGAGAACCTCGCCGCCGCCCACCGTTTCCGAGCGTCCCGACTCTCGCAGGATGAAGCGGTCGCCCATGCACAGCGGCAGCCGCACTGGAAGGTGCAGACGCACCAGCCCGCTCGCTCCCGGCTCGATGGCTGAAGGCCCCAGCACCCTCAGCCGCACCGGATGCTCGCCCGAGCCGATGTAGGCCGCATAGGCGCCCCTGCGGGTGACCGGATGGTCGAGCGAGGCCAGCACCGACAGTTCGGCGTCGATGGTGTCGGTGGCGTGCCATTGCCCGGTCCGCACCAGGGCGTCTCCTCGAGCCACGTCGCGGTGGCCCGCTCCCACGATGTTGACCGCCACCCGGTTGCCCGGACCGATCTGAGCGCACTGCTCGTGCAGGCTCTGCAGGGCTCGCACCCGCACCGAGCGCCCGCCCGGCTGCAGGGCCAGAGCATCGTCGGCGGCGAGCCGCCCGCCGGTCAGGGTTCCCGTCACCACCGTGCCCGAGCCCCTGATGGGAAAGGCCCGATCCACCCACAGCCGGGGCCGGCCGCGGTCGGCGGCGGTGGGGGTGAGGGCCAGCAGCCTGTCGAGTTCGGCCACGAGATCGTCGATGCCGGTTCCGGTCATCGCGTCGGTGGCCACAATCGGTGCGTCGGCCAGGAACGTGTCCGCGACATGCTCGGCCACGTCGAGGCGGGCCAACTCGACTAGATCGTCGTCGGCCTCGTCGGCCTTGGTGAGGGCGATCAGGCCGCATCCCAGGCCGAGGAGTTGCAGGATCCGCAGGTGCTCCTCGGACTGCGGCTTCCATCCCTCGGTCACGTCCACCACGAACACGCAGGCATCCACCCCGCTCACCCCGGCCAGCATGTTCTTGAGGAACCGGACATGGCCGGGCACGTCGATGAAGGCGATCCGGCGCCCCGACGGCAGCGGCAGCGATGCGAAACCCAGGTCGATGGTGAGGCCGCGCTGCTTCTCCTCGGCCAGCCGGTCGGGGTCGGTGCCGGTGAGCGCCCGCACCAGGGTGCTCTTGCCGTGGTCGACATGGCCGGCGGTGGCGACTACATACATGCGGTGTTCCTAGCCGTTCACGTTGCCGAAGAGGTTTGCGTACACGGCTCGGGTATCGTCGTGGGACAGGCCGATGCCCAGGTACTGGCCGTCGATGTGCAGCTCCCAGAGCAGGCGCAGCTGGTCGTGGACCGCTCCCGAGGCGCCCGCGCCGGTGCCGGTGTTGCCGATCGTGCCGAGGGGTTGGCCGGCGTCGACCCTCAGCCCCGGCCGGATGCCGGGTTCCAGCCCGTCGAGGTGGCCGTAGAGCGACACCACATGGCCCACCCCGTCGATGATGCCGTGATCGACGACCACATGGTTGCCGTAGAGCATCACGAGCGTGTACGGAGGGGTGGCTCCGAGCACCGCGGCGGTGTCGAGCAGTTGGTTCCACTCCAGGGAAGCGGGGTCCTCGAAGCCGCCCAGCGCCACCACCACCCGGCCGGCGAGGGCGGCCACGGCCGGATGTCCCGGTGCCGGGCACCCGAAGTCGATGCCCTGTTGGATGCCGGATCGGTAGGCGCGAGGCGCATTGGGAAGCGCCCACTCCCGATCCAGAGGCACCGGCTCGCAGTCGCTGGGCACGACGATGCCGGCGGACAGCAGTTCGGCCGCGGCGCGAGCCTCCTCGAACGGGATCGGTTCGGCCAGCGGTTTGCGGCCGCCGAAGGTGATCGTTCCCGGCCCGGCCGGCCCCGGACCCGGTGTGGGGGCCGCGTCACCTGGTTGGGGCGTGCCTGCGCCGGTGCCGGCGGCGTGGCTGAACAGTTCCGCGTACACCGCCCGGGTCTCTGCGGTGGACAGGCCGGCACCCAGGTACCGGTCGTCGACATAGAAGTTCCAGTGGACGTGCAGCTGGTCGTAGAGGTTTCCGGAAGCGCCGGCGCGGGTGCCGGTATTGCCGACGCCCCCGAGGCGCTGGCCGGCCTCGACCCTCAGGCCCGGCCGGATGCCGGGATCGACCGCGTCGAGGTGGGCGTAGAGCGACACCACATGGCCCACCCCGTCGATGATGCCGTGGTCGACGACCACGTAGGCGCCCGAGAGCATCGCGATGGTGTAGGCCGGTGTGTCGCCCAGGGCTATAGCGGCGTTGAGCAGTTCGTTCCACTCGCTCAGGGTGGGATCGGTGTAGCCGCGTGCGGCCACCACCACCTGGCCGCTAAGCACCGACACCACCGGATCCCCCGCCGCCGAGCACAAGAAATCGACCCCCGCGTGGATCCCGGAGCGGTAGGCGCGGGGCGCGTTCGGCATCGAATAGGGCGAATCCAGTGGTGGGGGCCGACAGTCGTTCGGCATCACGAAGTCCGGCGCCAGCCGGGCGGCGGCCGCCAAGTCCCGCTGGTACGGCGTCAATGGTGTGGTGGTCGTGGTTGCTGGCGGTGCGGTGGTTGTGGTCGTGGTTTGGGATGCTGCGGTCGTGGTGGTCGCGGTCTCTGGCGGTGCGGTGGTCGTGGTTGTGGGCGGGGGTTCTGTGGTCGTGGTTGTCGGGGTCGCTGGTGAGGTGGTGGTGGAGGGCGGGGGTTCTGGGGGCGGGGTGGTCGCGGTCTGTGGCGGGGCGGTGGTGGGGGGGGGGGGCGGGGGTGCTGGGGTCGTGGGTGGCGGGGTCGCGTCTGGGGGGGTTGTGGTCGCTGCTGTCTCAGGCGGGGTTGTGGTTGTGCCCTGCGTGGTCGCGGCGGCTGACACAATGGGCTGCTGCGGGCCCCCGGCGTCACGGGCGGCGCAACCCGCCAGGGCAACGGCCGCGACGGCGAGCA
>JAJEDD010000002.1 GCA_022821685.1 Acidimicrobiia bacterium | reverse complement strand
TTGTTGGCGCGCCGCGACCGCGGAGACTATCTGGTGCTGGACCAGGTCGACCGGCTCCCATCTGCTGTGCCGACTGGTCGGACCGCTCATGTCGAGACCGCAGCAGCGACAGCGTCGGGGGCAGCCGCCCAGTTGACCTTGCGGGCCGTGTCTCGGTACGCAACGCGGGGCGGTCTGCCAGTGCGGTGCAGCGGCGCGAGGTGTATCCAGTCGTCGCCGCGAACCGCTGCGGAGCTCAGTTCGGCCCACCGGCGGTCGATGTCGAACCCCAGACTTCGCCCTGGAGGGGACTCGGCCAGGCCTTGTGCCAATGACGAGATCCGCCGCAGGCCGGCGCGCCATCCCAAAGCGTCGGCGGCGGCGGCGACCTCGCCCGGCGGGCACACCTCGAAGCGGTAAGCCAACATGCGGCCCAGGTACTCCTCCCAGCGGTGCGAGCGGTGCGGCCAGTGGGCGCATTCCAACACCGCCCGCCCGGGAGTCGACACCCATGTGTGCTCGGTCAGCTGCACCGCTGCCACCAGCAGCGACTCCCGGCGCTCGCGCCAAGACACGAACCCGAACGCGCCGGTGTCGAACGCGACGCTGTCGGCCACGCTGACCTCTGGCCGGCAGATCAACGCCGCCCCCGCCATCCCCAAAGCGGTCAGACCCGAGATCCGTCGAACAGCGCCGCCATAGGCCGCCTCCAGCTCCGCTTCCCACTGCGCAGTCCAATGATGCGAAACAGAGCCAGCGCCGACCAACAGCTCGGCCGCGGACGGCCATGAGACAACGAAGTTGCGCCATGTCCCCCGGCGGATCTTCTCCACCCGGCCCACAGCCGCCAACTCGCCCAGCGCCCGCGACGCCGAAGACGGCCGCACCCCAGCCGCCCGCTCGAACTCCCGCGTCGAGAACACCGGCGCCAGACTCCCCAATACCTCAACAGAGCCCATATGAGAAATATACCAGAGCCGATATGAGAAACATACATCACGGTCGCTCGATCCCCCGCTGCCACCACCGCACCCCACCGCTACCCGTCGATAGCCACACGTTGCGCTCGCATCCGCCATCATGCAACACCCTCCGAATCGTCGGGGACGCTCCCACAGGGACTTGGTCGATGCGTGGGCCAGGGTGCCCTCAGGCAGGTGATGCAGGGGCGTCACCGGCAAGCGGGGGGCCGGTTGGCGAGCCACTCATCGACGACGTGACGGGGCCAGCCGATGGAGTTCGCGCCCAGCCTCAGCGCCTGGGGGAACGTGCCATCTGCGCGCCATCGACACAACGTCCGGCGACTGACGCCGACGCGATCAAGCACGTCCGGCACTCGCAACATGGCCTCGGCAGAGACTCGCGATGACATCTCAGCTCCCTACACAGTCGCCGTCAATCGCGCCGCGACGCCCGACGGCCCAACTCGGCTTGTCCGGCGGCTGGCCAAACACCTCGAACGCCCCGGAGCCGCAGTCGACCACGCCGACGTCGCTGCCATCGTGGCCGGCCCGAGCCAAGGTGGCCAGCCGCACAGCAGCAGTGGCGGCGCCTGCGTCTCCAGCAGTGCCATACACCACCGCCGCGGGGACCGAACGGCTTGATCTGGTAGTCATGGGCCCAAAGCTACGAAGCCCCGCGAACGCCCACGAACGCTCGCGAACGCTCCGGCGCCAGCACTGAGGATTCCGACAGCAGACAAGACAGTCAACAGCTGCAAGGAGTCCTCGAAGTAGCCAAAGGAGCCGGCGACGACCGAGCGGATCGGCCGGGCGATCTACGAGTGCTGGTTGGCGTCGCTGAGAAGATGCGTTCCTGGTCGTGTCGGAGATGCGTTCCTGTCGCGTACTTGATCGTCGAGTACCGGGGGTCGTGGCCCGTGTCAGACCGGGTGCGGTGGTGTCGACGGTAGGTACGGTGCCGTCCTTGACCGGTTCTCGTTCCTTGCAGTCCGTAGCGGGCCTGTGGCCACCACACGCTTGCACTAAAGAGCCCCGCCCCGTCGACAGTCCCCGCAAGCGCGGCCAGATTGACGGCCTATCTGCCGCTTATGGCCCTGTCTGCGGCCCGAGGAACGCTGAGGAACGCTCAGGAACGCACGCATGAACGATGTTGCGGTGACGGAGCACTTACGACCATGTCGAGTTGCTTCGCGAAGCCTGAACCATTTGGTGTGATGGTCGCGTCGAGTTCTGCGTCAAGCATCTCCGAGAAGATCTTCAGCGGCGCGTTGGCGGTCCCCGAGCAACTCTCTCATCGTCATGGGCCCCGACGAATGAGCCTCACCGGGCTTCACACAGGCTGTCTAGGTTGAGTGTTGCCCCTGACGGGCTGAGTGCTGTTGACGGTAGTGGCCGTACGCCACCTAGCGCGAGCCCCGTGGGTGCCAAGAACTCGCGCCTTGTGAGCCTGCGCGGAAACGTGGGGAGGGGGGTGGTTGAGGGTCCCCGTTGAGGGGTCGAGGCCCTGCTGGGATCGGTGATGTCACATCCACTGATCCAGGAGGGCCTCGATGGCTTGCGATGTTATGTCGGTGCGGCTGCAT
>JAJEDD010000034.1 GCA_022821685.1 Acidimicrobiia bacterium | reverse complement strand
CACCACCCGACGCACCCCCCTCCAGGCCCGAGCCCTCACCGCCATCGGAACCGACACCCGCAACTGGGACAAAGCCACCATCACCTGAACCGGCCAACCCCCGCCGCGACCGCCGATGTAGTGGAAACACCCCACCGGCGCACCCCCTCTGACCTGACAAAACGCGAAACACCCGACAAATTCCGGTATGTCGGTGCCCGGCTCGCTGCCGGGCGAGCCAGGCCCTGCATCGTCGTCGGCGGGATCGGCTAGCTCAGGCTTAGGCAGCAGGCCGAGCTGGCCGGCGCGGGCCTCGCTGTAGAGCACCACTTCCGACGCGATCCGAACGGTGCCACCAGCGGGTTGATCGCTCGTGAGCGTTGCACCCGACTCCTTGTCGTGGCAGACCCAGGTTCCGTTGCGGATACCGGCCTCGATCGCCTGGATGATCCGAGCCGGGTCGAGCACCACCGCCTGTGTCATGTCGCGCCACAGCGACTCGGCCAAGCCAGCCGTAGAGATCTCGCCGCGGTTGGCGAATCCCGACGAGCGTGCCAACGCGTCGGTGGCCGGCGGCTTGTCGCTCACCTTGTGGTACTGGCGCATCAGCTCCAGCACGCGCTCGGACAGCGAGCCGCTCGCCTTGCCCTGCTCTGCAGGCGGCAGCGACATGGCACGCAGCTGCACTCCGCCGTCGTCGGCGCTGCGCTCAGGCCACCAGACGTTCTGGTAGGCGCGGCCCAACGCGGTGCGCGAAGCCAGTTCCGCCTCGTCGGCCAGCGCCCGCAGCTTCTTGGACACCTCGGCGCTGAAGTTGTTGCCACGACCGGGTGCCAGCACTCGTCTCGCAGCCAGCTCGAAGCGGATCTTCTCGCGGGCCGCGTCGATGCCACCGCTGTCGGCGGCCACGAACGCCACGCCGTTGCGGAACGTGCGAACCGTCTCCGCAGTGCCGCTGCGGTCCGCTATCCGGCGCACCAGAGGTGGAGGCACCCCGCCGGACCGCGCAACCGCGGCATCGGCGTGGCTCATCACCGCCAGCTGCAGCCGGGCCTCGTCGGCCACATCAGCGGGCGCGGCCGGGAAATGCACCGCCCGCAACGAGCCCGAGGTGGCGAACAGCTTGCGGATCTTGGACTCGAGCTCGTCGGTGACCTCAGAGTTCGACACGTTGGCCGTCTCGGTGGCGACGATCTTGTTGGCGTTGGGCTCAACCCGGAAGCGCCAGCGTCCGCCCTCGGAATGAAGGTGCCATCCAACCTTGAGCACCTCAGCGAGCGCTTCAGGGGCTAGCGCGGGCTCCTCGTCGGGGCGCACAGTTCCGAGATATACGTCCGAGGCCGTCGCCCCGGCGGAGTCGCCGGCAACGCTGTGGCAGAACACCGTGGTGCAGCAGCGCCCTGCCATTCGCTGCCGCGGCCAGCGTCTCGAATCGACGGCTCGGGCGTGAGCGGTCTCGCCCGCGAAGTCGGCTTCGGCGGGTGGATCGAGTTCGGCACGGCCGATCCCGCCGGTGATACACGACCGCACCGGCGCGGCGTGCATCGGCAGGTCGCCCAGGTTGATGATCGGCAGCGGCGTGCGCTGCGCAGGTGCTTCGGCCCACAGCACGGCCAGCGACTCGGCCAGCAGCTTGAGCGCCCCGCGGGCGCGCTGGAACCCTGGCAGCGGCCCAATGCGCTTGTCGAGGCAGTCGATCAGGGCGGGATGGAACGGATAGCAGGCCCTGATGCGTTCGCAGTACGAGGCAGGGTCGGTCTCCGCCGCGCCGAGCAGCTGAGAATCGAGTTGCGCGGTGCGGGCATAGGCGTCCTTGAAGGCAGAGAAGGTCGCCTCGGCTGCTGCCTCGTCGACTGCGGCGAACAGGCGGCGGCGCAGGATGTGGCCGATCTCGTGGTCGTCGGCGGGGCGCCCCACCGCACCCTTGGAGCGGGCCATCACGTCGTGGGCGGCCTGGCTGGCGCCCTCCACCGACACGCTCGAGATGGCCTGCTCGAGCCTTTGCGTCTGGGTGTCGAAGGCCGATGTGCCGGTCGCCAGCGTGAAGATCAGTCGCACCCGCGGCGCGGCGGTCGCCGCCTCGAAGAGAACCTTGAGGGCGGCGATGGTCGACTCTTCCTGGCGATGCACATCTACATTCGCCGAGCTTGCGAGCTGGGCGAGATGCAGAGCCAGCTCATCGATCACGATCAGCGTCGGGCGCTCCTCGAAGGCGTCGAGCCACATCTGCTTGCCGGGGGCGGTGCGCTCACGGTCGCTGCGCTCGAAGCGCCGGGCCAGGTCAGCATCGAGTTCAAGCTGACGGGCGATCTCACCCCAGAACGTGAATGTGGTGACCCCGGTGGCCGGATCGGTCAGGCCGTTGAGCGGGTCGAGGCTGTCGCCGACCACGGTGGCCACCGCGCACGGGTCGTCGGGCAGCAGAGCCGGTTCGACGAAGTCTGCAACGTTGGACGGCCGGGCACCCCGCGCCAGATGCCAGAGGGCGATCAGGCCGTGAGTCTTGCCGCCCCCGAAGGAGGTCTCATAGCGGTAAACGGCGTGCTGAGCGCCCGGATGGATCTCAGCGCCTGACCCCCCCCCGGCGCGGCAGCGGTGGGCGGGTTGAGCCGGGCGAAGGTACTCGACAGCAGATCCTTGAGTCCCTCGGTCGGGTAGGTCAGTGCGAAGAACTGCTCGGCGTCGGCGTATGCCTCATAGCCGGTCGCGCCGATCACGACCTGATCGAGTTGAGCCGCGAAATGCCGGTCCTCGAGGCCACCCGCCAGCACATCATCGCGCGGCGTGCATGCGTCGCGAACATCCACAGTCACAGCCGCCGGCCCCCATGCACGACCGCGCAGGCTATGCCCGAGCTCATGGGGGTTCCAATCCGGCCGAGGCGAGCGACCATGTCCTTATGGCGCTCCTCAAGAATGATGTTGACAAGTGATGTATCTGGCTTAGTGTTGCTGCGACCCGACTAGACCATGTGAAAGGGGCGCAGGCATGGGAGCGACCTATGTGGACGTGACTGTGCGGAATCCGGCGGAGCCGGAGCGAGCCTGGAGGGGCCGATTCCTGGTCGACACCGGCGCCTCACACAGCCTGGTGCCCCGCAAGCACCTTGATGCCATCGGAGTGAAGCCCAACGAACGGCGCGAGGGCGAACTGGCCGACGGCAGCATCCAGATGTTCGACATGGGCCCGGCGCGTCTTGAATTCATGGGCAGGATCACCGCAGGCGCAGTCGTCTTCGTCGACGACGAAACGGAGCCGCTACTGGGATTCATCGCGCTCGAGGACGCCCAAATGGAAGTTGACCCATTCGCCGGACGGCTCAAGCCACACGCTCGGCCCCGGTTCAAGTACGGCCTGCGCGCTTTCTTTCGGCCGCAACCCGAAGCGCAGCAGCCGCCCGGCTAGAACCGTCGGCTCAGAAGTTGGCGGCTAGGGCTTCCTGGAAACTGGCCCGCTGTTCGATCATTGCCCGGTAGCGCATTACGTGGCGGGGGCGGTTGAAGCCGAGCACGCCGGTGATGCGGCCGGCCCGGCCGTAGATCGCTGCGAAGCGGCGCTCCTCCACGGAGCCGGCCACCACCCGCACCTCGTCGTCGGGGCGCACCCGGCCCGCCAGTTGGATCTTGCGGTCGTACTGGTCGCTCCAGAACCACGGCACCGGCGTGAACGGTCCCACCGCCGGGTCGAGCAGTCGCC
The DNA here is from genome assembly GCA_022821685.1 of Acidimicrobiia bacterium. Classification (GTDB taxonomy): domain Bacteria; phylum Actinomycetota; class Acidimicrobiia; order Acidimicrobiales; family Aldehydirespiratoraceae; genus Aldehydirespirator. The sequence continues at coordinate 244,726 of JAJEDD010000034.1, read as the reverse complement.
GGGCCGCGTGGGCGCCCTGCTGGGCGGCGTTGTCCCAATGCTCCACCCGCATCGTCTCGCCGAAGAGTTCGTTGGGCCAGCGGGCCACATCGCCGGCCGCTACCACTCCTTCGGCGGCCAGGCAGGTCGCGTCACACACCACGCCGTCGTCGATGCTCAGGCCCGAGCCTTCGAGCCATTCGGTGTTGCAGATCACGCCGATGCCGACCACCACCACATCGGCGTCCACCGACGAGCCGTCCGACAGCCTCACCCGCTGCACCCGGTCGCCGCCCTCGACCGCGTCCACGCCGACGCCGGTGCGCAAATCCACGCCGTGGTCGCGGTGCACCTCGGCGCACACCCGGCCCATCTCGTCGCCGAGCACCCGCCCCAGCGGCGTCGGCAGCGCCTCCACCAACGTGACCTCCAGGCCTCGCCCCCGGGCGGTGGCGGCCACCTCGGCGCCGATGAAGCCGGCGCCCACCACCACCACCCGCTGCGGCGCCGCCTCCAGGTCGGCCCGCAGCGCCAGGCAGTCGTCCAGCGAGCGCAGCACATGCACGCCGGCCAGTTCCTCGGTGCCGGCCAGAGTGCGGCAGCGGGCCCCGGTGGCAATGACGAGACTATCGAAGGCCACCGTCTCGCCGCCATCGAGGGTCAGCTCTCGGGCGGCCAGGTCCAACGCGGCCGCCCGCACGCCGAGACGGGCCTCGATGCCGTCGGCGGCGAGTTCCTCGGCGTCGGTTAGCGCGGCCCGATCCGGCTCCCAGTCGCCGGCCAGAACCTGCTTCGACAGCGGCGGCCGGTCATAGGGCGGATGGTCCTCCGCTCCGATCAGCGTGACCGGGCCGTCGAAGCCCTCCCGGCGCAGGGCCTCGGCCGCGTTCAGCCCGGCCAGGGAGGCCCCGACGATGGTGACGGCGCTCGGCGCGGCGGTCATGGCCCTCGGCTCCCGGCCGCTCAGTCGTCAGCTATCGAGATGGCCTGCTTGGGGCAGCGCTGCACGCACTCCTGAACCCGGGACCGGTCAGCCTCGCCGGGCGTCTCGTTGAGGATGTAGAGGAAGTCGTCGTCTCGCACCTCGAAGAGGTCGGGGGCGATCTGCATGCAGACGGCGTTGCTCTCGCACAGGTCGAAGTCAACAACGATGCGCATCGTCTCTCCTAATGGTTGCTTGTCACAGTGGACCGGCCCACGGTAGCCAACCGCCGGCTCAACTCAAGAACTCGGCCAGGCGATCCTTGGCCTTCATCTCGCCGAGGGGCCGGCCGATGATGGCCCGGTCGCCCCGCACCAGCACCGGACGCTGCAAGAGCCTCGGATACTCCAGCAGCACGTCCACTACCGCCTCGGGGTTGTCGACGTAGTCGTCGGCGTCCAGCCCGAGCTTGGCGAACTGCGAGTCCTTGCGAACCAGGTTCTCGACCGGATCCTCGAGCCGCTCGACAATGCCTTGCAGCGTGTCGCGGTCGGGACGGTCGGACATGTAGAGCACCACATCGCTCTCGACGCCGGAATCCGCGGCGACCGCCACGGCATTCTTGGAAGAGTTTCAATGCTTGTTGTGATAGATAGTGACTTTAGTCATGGCCTGGTCTCAGCCCCTTTCCTGTCTGACCTCGTAGACCTCGCGGGCGGTCAGGGTGACCGACCGCCTCGCCTCATACACCTCGCGCAGTTTGTGCTTGAGGATCTTCGCGGTGGCGTTGCGCGGCAGCGCCTCGGGATGGATCTCCAGTTGCTCGGGCACCTTCTGGCGCGACAGCCCGGCCGCGGTGCAGGCCTCGACCATCTCATCGAGAGTCAGGTCGTCGGCGCCGGGGGCGGTCTCGACCACCGCGCAGACCCGCTCGCCCCGCTCAGGATCCGACAGGCCGATCACCGCGGCCGCGCCCACCTTGGGGTGCGCATAAAGGACATCCTCGATCTCGGAGGCAGAGATGTTCTCGCCCTTGCGAATGATGATGTCCTTCACCCGACCGGTGAGCGTCAGGTGCCCGTCGGGGCCGAGCACGCCCAGATCGCCGGTGCGGAAGCGGCCCCGGGCGTCGAAGGCGTCGTCGTCGAGGCTTGGATCGGTGTAGCCCGCGAACAGCATCGGGCCGCTGACCCTCACCTCGCCCTGGATGCCGACGGGCGCGGGCGCCTCGCCGCCGTCGGCGGCCACCGCCACGATCGACACCTTGCAGCCGTGGACCGGGCGGCCGTCGGTGTGGGCCAGCTGCTCGTCGCTGTCGCCGGGCGAACCCTGCGAGATCATGGGGCACTCCGTCATGCCGTAGCCGTGGGCCACGGGCACGCCCATCTGCCGCTTCACCCGGAAATAGATCTCGGGCGGCTTGGGGGCGCCCCCGCCCACCAGCACTCGCAGCGCGGGCATGGCCGGGCGGCCGGCGGACTGGCGCGACTTGCGGTCCTCCTCGAGGAGCATCTGGTAGAAGACGGTCGAGCCGCCGGCCATGGTCACGCCGTGGCGGGCGTAGGCCTGCACCGCGGCGGCCGGCTCGAAGCGCTCCACCAGCACCGCCCCGAACCCGGCCGCGAGCATGGCAACCATGTAGTCGGGTCCGCCGATGTGGGCGTAGGGGAAGGCGATGGAGCCGACGTCTGACTCGCTCACGTCGAGCGCCCGGGCCAGCCCGACACCGCCCGAGATCAGCGACGCGTCGGTGTGCTTCACGCCCTTGGGGTCCGACGTGGTGCCCGAGGTGTAGTACAGCCAGCGCACCGCGTCGGCACCAGAGTCGGCGGGCGGCGGCGGCAGGCTCGACGGGTCGCCGTCGGGAAGGGCATCGTAGGCCCGCAGCGCCCGAGCCTCGTGATCGAGGCCCCCGACGATCTCGTCCACCATGGCGCCGTAATCGAAGCCGCTCCAGACGCCGGGATGCACCACCAGCTCCGCCCGGGCCTGGCGGATGCAGAACTCGACCTCGCGGCGGCGGTAGATGTGGATGATCGGATTCTGTACGGCGCCAAGCCTGCTGAGAGCGAAGCTCAACAGCACGGTCTCGATGCGGGTGGGCAGCACCCAGGCGACCGGCGTTGCCTCCCCCACCCCCAGGTCCTGGAGTCCGGCCGCCACCCGCTCGGCCCGGTCCCTGAACTCGGCGAAGGTCACCGAACGGCCCGAATCGTCGAGGAGCATCCTCGTGTCGGGGGTGGCCGAGGCCCGCCGGCTGAGCAGATCCCAGAAGGTCCGGGCGTCGTATATCGGCTCGCTCATGCACCTCGCTCCGGGTGGAAGGGCATGGAGCGTACCGCGCCCTCGGAACCGGAGGACGCAGCAGACCCCGCCCGCGCCCGCCCGTGAGCAAGACGCGCCGGAGCCCGCCAGCGCTATGCTGGCGGGCTCCGCACGGTCCCTGGAGGGGGGATGGTGGATCCGGTTCTGGCGAATCCTGTTGCTCAGACCCGGCTCTTGGAGACTAGGTTACACCATCGTCACCGGTTTGTCACATTCCTGTCACCGATTTTTCTGAACAATCTGAAACACCGGGCAAACTCTGGCTGAAAACGCGTCACGGAGTGCCATAGACCGCGACGGGAGGCTGCTCGGCCGCCATCGAGCGGCGGCGAAGTGACCTGCTACTGGTCGGTTCGGTACAGGTAGCGAATGTCCCAGACGGCGTAGAGCGTGGGGGTCGTGTTGCCGAAGACGTTGCGGGTGGCGGTGAGCCTCTCGGCCTGCGACGTGTAGATGACAGGCACGTTCTCGGCCGCTATCTCTTGGGCCCGGTGGTAGTGCTCCACCCGCGTGGGGTGATCTAGCTCACGGCTCCCCATGACGTAGAGCTCGTCGATCTCGGCCTCCCAGTCGGTGGCCGGCTCGGGCTGGTTGGGATGCCACAGATGCAGATCCTCGCTGCTGTGCCAGAAGCCGATCCCGCTGTAGGGGTCGGGGCCTCCGGTGAAGCCGACGACCATGGCCTCCCAGTCGTAGGTGGTCACCAGCTGGTCGACGATCTCGCCGAACTCGATCGTCTGGTAGTCCACATCCAGCCCGATGGCCTCCATCCCCTGCTCGACGATCTGTGTGGCCTCCTCGCGCACGGTGTTGCCGGTGTTGGTGACCAGCCGGAACTCGATGGCGTTGCCGTCGGAGTCCTCGCGGATGCCGTCGCCGTCGGCGTCGGTCCAGCCCAGGCCGTCGAGGATGGCGTTGGCCCGCTCCAGGTCGTGGGGGTAGGTCCTCACATCGGGGTTGTGGAACTCTCCCGCCGCGGGGCTCACGGCGGCCCACTGCGGATAGCCGAGGCCGTGCTGCACGCCTTCGATGATGGCGTCCTTGTCGACGCTGTGAGCCACCGCCCGGCGGAACTCCACGTTGGCGAACCAGTTCCGCTTGGCCGCGTCGACATACGGCTCGCCGGTGTCGGGGCTGGTGCCGGGATTGACATTGAAGGTCAGGAACGTGGTGCCGAATCCCGGACCGCGCCGGTGGATGGTGAAGTTGCCCTCCTGCTGGAGGGGTTCTAGCTGGGCGTACTCATCGCCCAGCACGGCGAGGGTGTCGGAGTCGCCCGTCATGAAGTCGGCCAGCTCGTCGTCGAGATCATCGACGATGTTGCGGACCACTCGGTCGAGGTACGGCAGGCGGTTGCCCTCGTCGTCGGTCAGCCAGTAGTCGGGGTTGCGGTCCAGGACGATCCGCTCGCCGGGCTCGTAGACGGCGATGGTGAACGGGCCGGTGCCGATGATCTCCGCCGGGTCGGTGTCGAGGCCCCAGGTGTCGGCGAAGGTGCCGTCGTCGACGCGGGGCTCGAGGATGTGGCGCGGGTATATCGACGTGCCCATGGAGCGCAGGAAGGGGGCGAAGGGCGCAGGCAGGGTGAACTCGACGGTGTGGTCGTCGATCACGGCCACCTCCATCTGGCTCTGCTGCCAGTCGCCGCGGTCGTCGAGGTAGCGGAATTGGAACGTCGAGCGGCTGCTGGCCGCGATGTCGTCGTTGTAGATGATCCGGTTGAACGTGAAGTCCACGTCGTGGGCGGTGAACGGCTCGCCGTCGTGCCAGACGACGCCGGGGCGCAGGTGGAAGGTCCAGGTGAGGCCGTCGTCGGACCGCTCCCACGACTCGGCCAGCGAGGGCTCCACCTCGTCGGTCAGCCACGAGGTCTCGGTGAGGCCCTCGAACAGGTATCCGAGCACGTTGGACGATCCCGCGTCGTTGGAGACGGCCAGGTTGAACGTGAGCGGCTCGGAGATGGTGGTGATGTTGAGCGCGCCGCCGTGGCTGCCGATCTGGTACTCGAACTGCTCGGCGTTGCGCTTCAGTCGCTCCACCACCGACACGTCTTGAGGGGCCGCAGCCGTGTCCGCTCCGTCGCCGTCGGCAGGCTCCCGCTCCCCCGAGGCCATGGTGTCTTCAGCGGGCTCTACCTCCTCGGCAGGCTCAAGCTCCACCAGCGGCTCAACCTCCTCAGCTGGCTCAACCTCCTCAGCTGGCTCAAGCTCCACCAGCGGCACAACCTCTTCCGCTGGCTCAGGCTCCTGAGCAGCCGCAGTCTCTTCTGGCGGCTCAGATTCCTCCGCTGGTGGCGCGCCATCGTCGGCGGCTGGACTGTCGGTACTCTGGCTGCCCGAGCAGGCGACCAGCAACGACAGGGCAAGGGCGAGGCTGATGCGAAGCACGGGCCGAGAGATGGAAGTCACGGGGGCGGACTCTACTGCCTGCAATCATTGCAGAACGGCCGGGTGCTCAAGGCACGGCACTCTGGGCTCGGGCCCGGGATCGGATGTCTAGATGGATGCCGCGCCAACGACTGAACGCTTCGAATTCACCGGCGGGGCTGGAGCGAAGTTGGCGGCCCTGCTGCACCGTCCCGGTGGCGGCACCGCAGTGGTCGGCGCGGCGCTGCTGTGCCATTGCTTCACCTGCTCGAAGGATCTGTTCACCACCACCCGCATCGCCAAGGGACTGGCCGGCGGCGGCTACCTGACGCTGGCGTTCGACTTCACCGGGCTGGGCGACAGCGGAGGCGAACTGGCCGACACCACGGTCGCCACCAACATCAGCGACGTCACCGCGGCTGCGGTGGCGCTGATCCAGGGTGGGGCGGGACCCTGCCTGCTGGTCGGCCACAGCCTGGGCGGAGCGGCCGCGGTGCTGGCCGCGTCGCGCCTGCACACCGTGGCCCAGGTGGTGGCGGTGGCCTCCCCGGCATCGGTCGCCCATGTGGAGCATCTGTTCTCGGACGAGGCTCTCCAGCAGATCCGCTCCGAGGGCTCGAGCGAGGTGAGGATCGGGCCCAAGCCGGTGAGGGTGAGCCGGGAATTCCTCGACGACCTGCACCGCCACGATGTGGCCGTCGCTGCGGCGAGTCTCGACCGGCCCATGCTGGTGGTGCAGGCCGGTGCCGACACCGTGGTGGGCCGCGAGCAGACCGAGGCGCTGGCCACCGCCGGCTCAGCAACCCTGCACACCATCGCCGATGCCGACCATCTCTTCACCGACCGCCACCATTCCGACGAACTGGTCACCACTATCCTCAGCTGGCTCTCAAGCGTCAGAAACTGACTGTCGGCCTCTTGGTCAGAGTTCGAGCAGGTCGGCAATGAGCTCTCGAATCTGTCGCAGCTCGACGGGGCCGATGTGAGTATCCGTCGCTTCGACCACTCGGTCGACGCTGATGGTCGTTGGCAGATGCGCCTGGGCGACGCCGAATCCGGCGATGTCGACCTCGCTCAGCCATCCTCGTCTCGTAGTTGTGCAGGGCACGACCACAATGGCGTGCTGCCTGAACTCGAGCACATCGTCAGAGGTGACAACTATCGCCGGCCGAATGAATCCCGGCTTGCCTCGCGCCGGCGTCCCGAAGTCGCATCGGAGAACGTCACCGGCTCGCATCGCTCACATCGCTCGCTGACGCATCGAGCACGACCCCGTCATCAGCGTCGAGCGGAGCGCTGGCGAGCTGGTAGTGGGCCGTAGGGGATTTGAACCTCTGACCTCCTGCGTGTCGAGCAGGCGCTCTAACCAGGCTGAGCTAACGGCCCCGAGCCACGCAGGCTAGCAAGGCGTCACTCGCCTCGGAACTCGGGGGTGCGGCGCTCGGCCATGGCCCGGGTTCCCTCGGTGAAGTCGGCAGTGCGCTGCAGGCGCTCCTGCTCGCGGTGCTCGTGGGCCGTGGCCGCCTCCACCTGATCAGCCAGGTCGCCTCGCAGCGTGGCCCGGATCGACCGCACCGCCAGCGGTGCCGACAGCGCGATCTCCCGGGCCAGGGCGCGGGCCGCGTCCTGGATCTCGCTTCGGGCGGCCAGGCGGTCGGCCAAGCCCAGCGGAACCGCATCGGTGCCCGGAACCCGCCGACCGGTGAACAGCAACTCGGCCGCGACCTGCGGGCCCACCAGTCGGGGCAGGGTCACGCTGAGACCGAAACCCTGATGAAAGCCGAGCCGGGCGAAGTTGGCGCTGAAGCGAGCCTCCGGCGCCGCTACCCGGAAGTCGGCCGCAAGGGCCAGCCCCAGACCGCCGCCCACCGCCGCTCCGTGCACGGCGGCCACCACCGGAGTGTGGGTGCTGAAGATGCGGACCGCGGCCGCGTACAGCTCCTCGGTGGTGTAGCTGAGTCCCTCCGGCGAGAAGTCGGCCCCGGCACAGAAGTGCTTGCCCTGCGCACACAGCACCGCCGCCCGGCAGCTCGGATCGTCGTCGAGCGACTCCAGCGCATCGGCGATCCCGTCGATCATCTCCAGCGAGAAGAAGTTGTTGGGCGGACGCCGCAGCTCGATAGTGGCCACCCAGTCGTCGCCGATCTCGATGCCCACCGTGTCAGTCATGGCGCAGAAGCTACCAACGACCGCCGGTGCCTGTCCGCGCCCGCGGTCAGACGCTTGACGCCAGTTCCTTGATGGCGACGGCGGGGCCGTCGCGGTGGCCGAACACCGCCGAGCCGGCCACCAAGACGTTGGCGCCGGCCCCTACGGCGGCGGTGGCGGTGGCTGCGGTGATTCCACCGTCCACCTCGAGGTCGATGCTGCGGCCCGAGCCGTCGATCATCTTGCGCACGGCCGCGATCTTCGACTCGATGGAGGCGATGTAGCGCTGTCCCCCGAAACCGGGGTTCACGGTCATCACCAGAACCTCGTCGACCATGGCCATCACTTCGGAGATGCTCGACGCCGGGGTGTGGGGATTGAGGACCACGCCGCAGCGGGCCCCCGCCTCGGCGATGGCGGCCAGGGAGCGGTGCAGGTGCGGGCAGGTCTCGGAGTGGATCAGCACGGTGTCGCAGCCCGCCTCGATGTAGCGTGGCGCGAGCTCGTCGGGCTTCACCACCATGAGGTGGGCCTCGAAGTGCAGGTCCACCAACGACCGGCAGGCGGCCACCACATCGGGGCCGAAGGTGAGGTTGGGCACGAACACGCCGTCCATCACGTCCCAGTGGACCCGGTGAGCGCCGGCGTCGGCGACCCGCTGGCACTCGTCACCCAGCCGCGACGCGTCGGCTGCGAGCATCGAGGGAGCGATCTCCACCACCTCCGCACCCTAACCGAGCCGCGCAGCACGGTGGCCGGGAGGCGAACCTCGACGCAGCGCGGGCCGCTATCGCTGATGGTGCCGATACCGTCGCGGCGTGGAGTTGCGGGTGACGGCCACGGCGCGCGACGGCGTCGGGGTGGCACGGGGCTGCGACGGGCGGGTCGTGTTCGTCGAGGGCGCCCTACCCGGCGAGCTGGTCACCGCCGAGATCCACACCGTCGACAGGCGCTGGGCCAGAGCCAGGGCGGTCGATGTGCTGGAAGCGTCGCCCGACCGCGTGCCGGTCGCCTGCGAGCATCATCTTGAGGGCTGCGGGGGCTGCGACATGCTCCATGTCGACTCGCGGGCCCAGATGCGCATGAAGGCCTCGATCGTGGTGGACCAGCTGACCCGCCACGGCGTGGACGCGCCGACGCCGGCGCTGCGCATGCTCGACGCCGACCGGGGTCGCACCACGGTGCGGGCCAAGGTGGTGGACGGGCGAGCCGGGTTCATGGCCCGCTGCAGCCGCGAGGTGGTGATACCCGATGACTGCGGGGCGGTGGACGATGGGGCCGAGGAACTGCTGGTGGAGGGCCGCTACGGATCGGCCGACGGGGTGTTCATCCGGGTGGGCGCCCGCACCGGGGAGCGCATGGTGGTGGTCAACCCCACCGTCGGCGAGGTGGCGGTGCCCGACGACGTGATGGTGGTGGGCACCGATGAGCTCGACGGCGACCGGAGAGCCTGGATCCACGAGGAGCTGTCGGGGCGCCGGTGGCGGATCTCGGCCCGGGCGTTCTTCCAGAACCGGCCCGCGGGAGCCGAGGCCCTCATAGACGAGGTGGCCGAGATGGTCGAGGCGTTGGCCGACGGGGGGCCGCTGGTGGACGCCTACGCCGGGGTGGGGCTGTTCGCGGGCACGGTCGGCGCGGGCCGCAAGGTCACCGCCATCGAGCGTTGTGCCGATGCCGCCGCCGACGCTCGGGTCAACCTGGGCGACGGGGCCAAGGTGCTGCGGATTCCGGTGGAGAAGTGGCGGGCCTCGCCGGCCAGCGTGGTGGTGGCCGACCCCGCTCGCTCCGGGCTCGGCGACGCCGCGGTGCGTCCGCTGCTGTCTTGCAAGCCCCGGCTGGTGGTGTTGGTGAGCTGCGACCCGTCGTCGTTCGCCAAAGACGCCCGCCGCCTGATCGAATCGGGCTACGCCTTGGACCGCTGGACCGTGGTCGACCTCTTCCCATTGACCTCGCACATAGAGACGGTCGCCGCTTTCGCCCGCACTTGAGAGGGCGGGCGACCCGGATCAGCCCGAGTCGCCGGATCAGAGGCCGAGCAAATCGGCGAGCCAGTCCGGCCCATACGGGCGAGGCCGTAGCCCGAGCTCTAGAGCATCTCGCCGCGCTTGACTATCACATGGTCGATGATGCCGTAATCCATGGCCTCCGACGCGGTGAACCACCGGTCGCGGTCGGAGTCGGCCTCGATCTGCTCGACGGTCTGGCCGGTGTGGTGGGCGATGCGCTCCTGCAGCAGCTTCTTGGTGTAGGCCATCTGCTCGGCCTGGATGGCGATGTCGGTGGCCTGGCCCCTCACGCCACCGAGGGGCTGGTGCATCATGATCCGGGCGTGGGGCAGGGCGTAGCGCTTGCCGGGTGCACCCGCACACAGCAGGAACTGCCCCATCGACGCCCCCAGGCCGATGCAGATCGTGCCCACCTCGGGCTGGATGAACTGCATGGTGTCGTAGATGGCCATGCCGGAGGTGACCGAGCCGCCGGGGCTGTTGATGTACAGCCAGATCGGCTTGGCCGCGTCCTGGCCCTCCAGGTACAGCAGCTGGGCCATGATGAAGTTGGCGATCTCGTCGTTGACGTCGGAGCCGAGCACCACGATGCGGTCCTGTAGCAGCCGGTTGTACACCTCGCTGTGACGGTTGGCGGCGGTGTTCGGCGCCTCGAAGCCGACCACGTCGGGCTCGGGGCGAAGCTGGGAGGCAAGGGAATGCGACATCATGGCCGAGAGGCTACCGGTGCTAGGTCGGACCGAACCCCGGCCACCCCGGCAAGCCCGCCCCAGCAAGCGGTCCGCGGCACGCCCCGTCCTGCCCCGGACCGCCAGATAGCCTGCCCGCACCGGCGGACGTGGCGGAATCAGGCAGACGCGCTGGGTTTAGGTCCCAGTACCCACCAGGGTGTGGGGGTTCGAATCCCCCCGTCCGCACCCACCCCAGCCCAGCAAGCAGACGCGTCGAGCCGCTCTCAAGATTCTGGGGAGATTCTGGGAAGGTCCGTCCCTCGCGGCTAGAGCCGAGGGTCTATGGGCTCGCTCTCCGGCGCCAAGGGGCTGCGCAAGGCGGACTCGCTCGCCGGTTTGCTCGGCCTCTAGGGTCTCGGCGCCTGTTGGGGCTGGGAGGAAGGGCCATGGCAACGGCAATCGTTACCGGTGCGGCGAGAGGCCTCGGCCGCAGCTACTGCCGGGCGCTGTCGGATGCCGGCTTCGATGTGGTGGCCGCCGACCTCGCCGACCCGTCCGAGACGGTGAACGAGATCCGTGCCGCGGGGGGCCGCGCCGTCGGCTTCAGCGGCGACATCAGCTCGGCCAGCGACAACGAGGCCCTGGCCGCGGCCGCGGCCGAGGCCTTCGACACCATCGACGTGCTGATCAACAACGCGGCCTACTACTCCCAGATCAACAGAAGCGCCTTCGACGAGGTCTCAGTGGCCGAATGGGACCGCGCCTTCGAGGTGAACGTGCGGGGCGCCTGGCTCGCCTGCTGTGCCGTGGTCCCCCACATGCGGGCCCAGGGCTCGGGGAAGATCATCAATATCTCCTCGACCACCTGCTTCAAGGGCACGGTCGGGTTCCCCCACTATGTGGCCTCCAAGAGCGCGCTGATCGGATTGACACGCTGTCTGGCGCTTGAACTCGGCCCCGACGGGATAACAGCGAACACCGTGACCCCGGACCTGATTCCCGACCCGTCGCTGCGCCCCTCAGACGCGGCCAGCGACAAGTTCGTGGTGGCCGGGCGGGCCCTGAAGCGCACCCAGACGCCCGACGACATGATCGGCACGATCCTCTATCTGGCCGGCCGCGCCTCAGACTTCGTGACCGGACAGAACATCATCGTCAACGGCGGCGCCTTCTTCCAGTAGCGCCCTGACCAGGTTGCTGTCGCGCCCGCGCGCCAGGGACCGTTCAGGGCACGATCTCGAACGTTCCTCCGTCCAACGGACGCACAACACTGAAGTGTCTGCGATCCAGAGTCAGGATCTTGCGGGTCCGGTAGCGCTCGGCCAGCACGACCAGCGAAGCGTCCGCTATCCCGATCCCAAGATCGCCGTAGCGGCTCACGACGCTTCTGGCCGCGGCCAATGCCTCAGAGTCCAACGCCGCCAGTTCGTACGCACCTCCGGACAGTTCCTCCAGCACTGCCAGTTCAGCCGTCAGGCCCATGCGGGTGGCAACCAGATAGTCCACCTCGGCGACAACATAGGGGGACACGACCATGACGGGATCGTTGGCCTTCAACCAGCCCTCTACTGCGTCGTGCTGTGCTCCCGACTCAGTGAAGAAGGCGAGGAGTCCGCTGGTATCAGCGATGATCATCTCTCGCCGAAGCCGGCCAGATAGTCGTCCACCCGTTCGACCCATGTGCTGTCTCCGGGAATAATCCCCGATCGGGGTTTGGGCCGTTCCACAGCGTCACGAATGGCTCGCCGAATGACCTCGGCCTCCGAGCACGCTCTCTGTCGAGCCAGACGCTCCACGCCTCGCTTCAGCGTGTCAGGAAGATAGACGGTCGTTTTGTTCATGCCATATATGGTACCACCGCTGTCACCAGGTCTGGGCTCGGCGGTTGAACACCTCGGGATCGTCGAGCCACTGCTGCACGCCTATGTTGCCGCCATCGGTGAGGAAGTTGATCCGCTCGTTCAGGCAGAGGCGCAGATCCGAGTCAGCGGCGGCGACGCTGAAGCCTCCGGTCTCGTTCAAGGGGTCGAGCGCCGTCACTACCAGCGCGCCCGCTGACTGCGAGGCCGTGTGCAGGTTGCCGACAGCGTCGCCTGCGGTGACGTCGATGCCACCGGCACGCAGGGCCTCGCTGATCTCGGCGTCGCCGCCGTCGTCGCCGAGGTACACGATCACCGGCCGCTGCGGCGATGCGGGCTCCAGCCGGGTGCGGCCGGCCAGGCCGGCCGACGCCGAGCCGGGGGTAATCGCGAAGTCTGACGAGCCGTCGGCGGTGACCATGCCGTCGGGCGTGTGGACGCGGGTGCCCGACTCCAGCACCCCGGCGGCGTCCGCGATTCCGGTCAGCTGCAGCAGCCGGAACTCTCCGGTGGTTGAGCGGGTCACGCCTGCGGTCACGGACTCCGTCAGGTCGGAGAACTCGGCCAGACTGGCGGCGTCCTCGGCTCGCACCAGCAGCGACTGGCGGAAGGTGATGTGGCCCGACGTGAACGCCACAGCCGTGTTGCCCTCGGCATCGCGGGTGCGCACATCGAGGACGGTGATGCCGCCGCCGGCCATGTCGAAGCCGGGCTCGGCCGGCTTGAGCCACACCCCCTCCCAGACGTCGATGCCGGTGCGGTTGAAGGTCAGGCCCTCGCCCAGCGCCTCGACCGCCTCGAGCAGGTCGGCCTCATAACCGAGATGCGTGTCGAAGCCCGCCGCCGACGGGTCGCGGTCGGCGCTGTGGCTGACGGGCGGGAAGTGGGCGTAGAAGGCCAGGTTCAGCTCGCGGTCCTCGCACGGCCCCGCCGATTCGGACGACCCCGAACAAGACAGCACAGGGGCCAACACCACAACGGCTGCGAGCACCGCAACCCGACACGGTGTCACTGCACCGCCGAGCGACGGGAGACGGAGCCCTCCTCTGCCTCCTCGGCATGCTGCGAACGCCGCAACCCGACCCCCGGTCATTGCAACTCTCTCGCCGCGGCGCTCAGAGGCCCGGATCCGCCGTGCAGCATGTGGCCAGAGTATCAAGGCACATCCCGTGGCTTCGCCAACCGGGCCGGGACTGTTCCCGAGATCGTCAACTCCCCTCGAGGAGCGCAAGCAGCGCCCGCAATGCCCGGGCGCGATGGCTCAGGGCATTCTTGGCTTCGGCGCCCAACTCTGCAAAGGTGCGACCGTCGCCCTCGTCGGGCACGAACACGCAGTCGTAGCCGAAGCCTCCCGTGCCCCGCGGCTCGACGGCGATGGAGCCCTCCACCACACCCTCGGCCGAGATGCAGGCCCCGCCGGGACGGCACACCGTCGCCACCGTGCGAAAGCGGGCTGTGCGTCGCGACTCGGACACCTCGGCCAGCTCGGCCAGCAGACGGGCAACATTGTCGGCGTAGCCGGCGTGCGGCCCGGCGAAGCGGGCCGAGTACACGCCCGGCGCGCCGCCGAGCGCGTCGACCTCCAAACCGGTGTCGTCGGCCAGCGAGGCCGCTCCGGCGAACTCGCAGACCGCGACGGCTTTCAAAATGGCGTTGCCCTCCAAGGTGTCGGCGTCTTCAAGCACCTCGCCCACCCCGGACGGCCGTGCCAGCAAGCGGACCCGCCCGGCCAGCACCGCGGCCATCTCCGCCACCTTGTCGGGGTTGGCGCTCGCACAGACCAGCTCGATCATCTCGGATGGGCCCGCACTGGTTCCACCTCGCTCATCGCCGGGACGGAGGGGTGGACCTTCGGATCGCTGGGATACAGGTGGGCCCCGTACCGACGCATCGCCGGTGCTCGAATGAATCGGTCTGGTCCCTGCACGCTTCGGTCTGGTCCCTGCACGCCTCGGATCATCTCGGCGGCGGTGGCGATGCCAGCACCGCCCGCTGGGCGGCGACGATCTCCGCGATCCCCTTGGAGGCCAGATCGAGGAGTTCGTCTAGCTGGGATCGGGTGAAGGGCCGGCCCTCGGCGGTGCCCTGCACCTCCACCAGCTCACCGGTGCCGGTCATGACCACGTTGAAGTCCACGTCGGCGCGGGCGTCCTCGGAGTAGGGCAGGTCCAACAGCGCGGCGCCGTCTATCAGGCCGACACTCACCGCGGCGCACTCCCCCACTATCGGAGAGGCCCGCAGAGTGCCGTCGAGCACCAGCCGGGTCACCGCGTCGTGCAGGGCCAGGTAGCCGCCGCAGATCGAGGCGGTGCGGGTGCCGCCGTCGGCCTGCAGCACGTCACAGTCGACGGTCACCTGGCGTTGGCCCAGCGCAGCCGTGTCGACGACGGTTCGCAGCGACCGCCCGATGAGGCGCTGGATCTCCTTGGTGCGCCCACCCACCCGGCGCGACACCCGCTCCGGCGACGATCCCGGAAGCATCGAGTACTCGGCGGTGACCCAGCCGCCGCCCCGCTGGCGCAGCCAGCGCGGCACGTCGTCGTCGACAGACGCTGTGCACAGGACCCTGGTGTTGCCGAAGGTCACCAGGGCCGAACCCGCGGCCATGGTGGTGTAGTCGCGGCGGAACTCGAGCGGGCGCAGCTCATCGGCGCGTCGCCCGTCGTCGCGTCGTCCCTCAGAATCGAATGCGCTCACAGTGCACCCTCCCCTCGCAGTGTCGCCCGTCGGCAAGCCGTCTCTCAGAATCGAATGCACTCACAAGCGCTCCTCCCATAGCAGCTTCGCCCGGCGGCGCTCTGTCCATCGGAATCGAATACACTCACCGTGCGGCCCGCCTCCGTGGCTTCTTGGCTGCCGGCATCGTCGCGGCCGGTCACACCGTTAGGACCAGGCCGGGGCGGGCCACATCGACGTCGCCTGCGAACACTTCTTCGGCCTCGGCCAACTGGGCGTCGGGGTCGCAGCCGGGGGCTAGATGGGTGAGCACCAGCCGCTCGGCGCCGGCTGCCGACGCGGCCAGGGCCGCCTGCCGGGCGCTCATGTGGGGGATGCCCTGATCCTCGTGCTCGCGCCCGTGGCTGGCGTCGCACATGGCCAGGTTGATGCCGTCACCCAGAGACCGGAAGTCCCAGCCGGGACCGGTGTCGGAGCTGAAGGCGAACGAGCGGCCCCCGGCGTCCACTCGAGGGGCCAGCGTCTCGACGGGATGGTCGGTAAGGGCGAAGCTCCACTGCTGGTCGCCGATGGTCAGCTCCGAGGCGGGCTCGATCACGGTCCAGTCCAGCGGGTCGGTCCGGCCCGAGCGCAACACGGTGATGGCCCGATCCATGGCCCGAGTCTCGGCGGTGCCGTAGACGGGCACGCCGTCGCGGGGCACGAACCAGATGTACACGTTGCGGATCACCGGCAGCTCCAGCCAGTGGTCGGGATGGCAGTGGGTGAGCACGACGGCGCTCAGCTCGGCCAAGTCGATCGCCTCCTGCAGCGGGCCCAGCGTTCCCGGACCGCAGTCGAGCAGCACCGCGGCAGAGTCGCTGCGCACCAGGTAGCCGGTGCAGGGATTGCCGGGAGCGGCGTAGGAGCCGCTGCACCCCAGAACCGTGACCGTCAGCGCCACGGATACCGCCTGTACTCGCTGGCAGGAGCGGCCTCTAGCGCTCCTCTTTGAAGACGACGTGCTTGCGGATCACCGGGTCGTACTTCTTGAGCTCGATGCGGTGGCGGGTGTTGGTCTTGTTCTTGGTGGTCACGTAGGTGTAGCCGGTGCCGGCGGTGGACCGGAGCTTGATGATGGGACGCTTGTCGCTGGCCATGGCCGCCTCCTTGCGGTTAGATCTTGCGGCCGTTGCGGCGCATCTCGGCCACCACGCTCTCGATGCCCCGCTTGTCGATGGTCTTGATGGCCTTGGTGCTGAGCCGCAGCTTGATCCAGCGCTTCTCGCTCGGCAGCCAGTAGCGCTTGGTCTGCACGTTGGGATCCCAGCGGCGGCTGGAGCGGCGATGCGAGTGGGAGAGCTGCTTGCCGAACTGCGGCTTCTTGCCGGTCACCTGGCAGATCTTGGACATTCGAGAGAGCCTAGCGAACCCCAGCCCGCCCTCCACAAGAAGCAGGCGGGCGGACAGCCGGGGGCCAGGGCAGCCGCGGCGGCCAGGCCACGACTAGAAGTAGATGATCTGCGCGGCCCGCTCGGCCACCTCGTCGAGATCGCCGGTCCAGGCCTGGCTCGACAGGTACTTCCAGCCGCCGTCGCACACGATGAACACCACGGTGCCGGCGTCGATCCGCTCGGCCACCCGCACCGCCCCGGCGAGGGCCGCGCCCGACGACAGGCCCGCGAAGATGCCCGCGTCGGCCAGCCTGCGGGTGTGCTCCACCGACTCGCGGGGCCGCACGATGCGCTTGCCGCTGAGCAGGTCGGCGCCTCCCCACTTCTCGTAGACGGGCGGGATGAAGCCGTCGTCGAGGCTGCGGAGTCCGTCGACCATCTCGCCCGCGGGCGGCTCAACCGCGTAGACCTCGATGTCGGGGTGCGCCTCCTTGAGGTACGTCCCCACCCCCATGAGGGTGCCGCTGGTGCCGAGGCCGGCCACGAAGTGGGTGATGTCGGGCACGTCGCGCAGGATCTCGGGGCCGGTGGTGTCGTAGTGGACCCGAGGGTTGGCCTCGTTGGCGTACTGGTACAGAAACACCCAGTCGGGCTGCTCCAGGATCATGCGGCGGGCCAGTCGAACCGCCCCGTTGGACCCCTCGGCGCCGGGCGATGCCACGATGTCGGCGCCGAATACCTCCAGCATCGCTCGGCGCTCCGGCGAGGTGTTCTCGGGCATCACCACCGTTATCGGATAGCCCCGGATCCGGGCGATCATGGCTAGGGCGATGCCGGTGTTGCCCGAGGACGGCTCCAGGATGCGCTTGCCGGGCCCGAGGGTGCCATCGGCCTCGGCGTCGAGCACCATGGCCTTGGCGATGCGGTCCTTCACCGAGCCAGTGGGGTTGGCGCTCTCGAGCTTGGCCACCAGCCGCACGTCGGGGTTGGGGCTCAGCTGCGACACGTCCACGGCGGGCGTGTCGCCTATGAGATCCAGCGCGTCTCGCTTGGTGGCCATGGTCCGCAGTCCTGCCGCCGCTCTAATCCCGAGTGATTAGCTCAGGATTATAGCTGCGGTACAGGGCCAAGGCGGCGGGCACGGTCAGCACCGCCAGCACTGCCATGGCCACCAGCGACCACATGTAGCCCGCGGCCAGCGCATCGGCCACCGAGGCGTCCACCACGGTGTCGATGTCGCCCAGCAGGCTGCGCACCAGCTCGGCGTCGCCGGTGCGCCTCTGCACCACCCAGAACAGCACCAGGCCGGCCACCGCGGCGCCGTAGGTGAAGCCGAGCGAGCGGATGAACTGATGGGCCGAGCTCACCCGGCCCATCTCGGCTACGGCGGCCCGGCTCTGCATCAGCGAGAGGCCCGCCGTGGTGGTGGCGCCGACTCCCCATCCGACGCAGGCGGCTGCGCCAAGCACCAGCGGAATCGACGACTCGACCCCGACGGCGACCACAACCGCGGCCGCTCCGGCGGCCATGAACCCCGAGCCCATGAGGATCACGGTCTGGGCCCGGAGGTGCTGTTGGAGCTTGCCCGAGACCCAGGAGGCCGTCGACCACCCCAGCGTGGGCCACACCACCGCGAAGGCGGCGAACGCCACCGAGGAGCCCCGGGCGGCCTTGAGGTACAGGGGCAGGTAGACGCTGGCCCCGGTGCCGCCCGACACCGCCAGAGCAGCCACCGCATGAATGGGCCAGAACTGCGTCCCGGTGACGTGCGGCATCCGCACGATGGGCGACGGGCAGCTGCGGGCGTGCGCCATGTAGAGCACGGCCAGGCCTACGCCGAGGGCGACCAGCGCGACGCTGAACCATGAGACATACGACGTCGCCACCAGCAGAGCGGCGGTGAACGCGGTCAGGATCAGCAGGCCCCGGCGATCGAGCTGCTCGGCGGCGGCCTGGGCCTGCGACGGCATGCGGCTCCAGCCCACCGCGGCCGCGATCAGCCCGACGGGGAGGTTCAGGGCGAACACGGCCCGCCAGCCGAGCGTGCTCACCAAAGCGGCGGCCACCACCGGGCTGCCGATGCCCATTACTCCCCATACCGACGACATCAGGGCGAAGGCCCAGGGCCGGGCCGCCTCGTCGAACACCAGGCCGATGGCGGTGAGGGTGGTGCCGATCACCGCCCCCATGGCGAGTCCCTGCAGCAGCCGCCCGGCTACCAGCAACTCCATGGTGGGCGCCACGGCACACATTGCCGAGGTGGCCAGGGCGGCCACCACCGTTATCCGGAAGGCTCGGCGGGCGCCGGCCCCGTCGATGAACGGGCCGACGGCGAGCACCGCGATGGCGGCCGCCACCAACTCGGCGGTCACCACCCAGGGCAGCAGCGCCACCTGCCCGAGGTCGTCGCCGATGGCCGGCAGCGCCGCGGTGACCGACAGGTTGTTGTAGGACGCCACGGCCATCAGGACCATCAGCGAGAGCGTCGCAGCCCGGTACTTGGAGCCCAGCAGGCCCGAGGCTGAGAAGCGCGTCACCACTCGACGCTACCGGCCCCCGTCAGAGCGTCCGCGGACGAGAGGTTGGGGCTTGGAGCACGCGCGATTGCCCCGAGCATCTCGCGGCGGGGCGTTTTCCTGCCCGCTCTTGTTCGCTGCGCTCGCGGGCCGCCCACACCCCAGCAACACAGTCCGCGGCCTCGCTATGCGCTCTGCGGGATCCCCAAGGGGGACGGGTCTACCCCGCTCTGCCTCTTTGGGCATGCTCGGATTGCTCCCAAACGCCTCGCAGTGCGGCGTCGTCACTCCCGCTCTTGTTCGCTGCGCTCACGGGCCGCTCGGGCCACGGCCTCGCTGTGCGCTCTACGGGATCCCCAAGGGGAACGGGTCTACCCGCTCGGCCTCTTGGCCGGCGAGCAGATCGGCGAGCGCTGCGGCGGCCATCACGCCGGGCGCCTCCAGCGGGCCGAAGTGGCCCAGGCTCTCGAAGCTTCGGAAGCGTCCGCGGGGCAGCGTTTCGGCGATGGCGGGCGCGAAGGCGCCGGGATTGACTCCCGCGCCGACCTCGGTGCCCGCCGCCACCGTGGCGGGCACGTCGATGTCCGATACCTCCTCGGTCGCCATGCCGCCGCCGGCCTCGAAGGTGCGGGCCTCCGTCTCGGCCGCACAGGCCAGGCGCACCCGGCCGTCGGGCAGGTCCACGAATCCGCCCTCAACGTAGGCCGACAGTGCATCGGCCCGCATCACCGCCAGCGGTGATCGGCTCGAATAGCGGGCCAGCGCCTCGGCCCGCGAGCTGAAGACCTCCCGCCGGTTGCGGGCCCCCGCAGCCAGCGGGTTCGAGCCGGGAGCATCGAAGAACCCCCTCGGCAGCACGATCGGCTCGTACAGGAACAGCCGCTCGAAGGATCCGGGCCGTGTCCGCTCGGCCAGCAGCAGCGCGGCCCCGCCCATCGAGTGGCCGAACCCGCGCAGCGGCGTGCCGATGGCCGCCGCGCATGCGGCTACATCGGCGCCCATGCCGCTCCACGCGTAGTTCCCGTCGGGGGCGGGATCCGACGAGCCGTGCCCCCGGAAGTCGAGGGCCCACACCGTGAACCGCCCGGCGAGGCATTGCGCCAGCGGCCGGTAGGCCAGCCCGTGGAACCCGGTGGCGTGGCAGACCAGCAGGTCGGGACCCGATCCGCCCATCCGCCGCAGGTTCAGCCGGACTCCGTCGGAGGACTCGACTTCGAAGGAGTCCCTCACTTCGTCAGAGGACTCAGCCTCGGTGGCGTCGCTCACCGGGTTGGCCGTTTCGACTTCGGTCGTGGCTGTGACTTCGGAGGCATTCTGGGCCGGATGGCGGCGGCCGATCAAGCCCCTCCCACGGGCGGTGAACACGACTTGGCCGTGCTGGTTGGTCATCGTGCAGCCGATGAACAGCGTCCCACGGTCTGCATGCCTCGCCGACGGCCGGGCGTCGAGAATCTCGACGGTCGCGGTGAGCGAGTCGCCAGGACGCACCGGCTCGAGCCAGCGGATCTCCGCCATGCCGCCCGATCCCCTGCCGTCGGCTCGCGACATCACCGCGTCTATCCACAGCCGCGCCCACGCCGAGCAGGTGTGCCAGCCGCTGGCGATCAGCCCCCCGAACGGCGATACCGCCGCGGCCTGCGGGTCGGTGTGGAAGTACTGGGGGTCGAAGCGCCGGCCGAAGTCGATGATCTCGGCCTCGGTCATCTCGTAGGCGCCGAGCTCGATCACGTCGCCGGCGGTGAAGTCCTCGAAGAACAGCGTCGGCTCGGGCACCCGGTATTTCTATCGGCGCCCGCCAAAGAGGCCGGGCCTCTAACTTGTGCTCGCTCTAGGCCTCGACCGCCACTGGTTCCTCGGTGACTTGGCCGTCGAGGATGCGATACGATCGCAGCGACGGCTCGGGGTGGCGCAGCGACACGATCACGAAGTGCCACGCCCCGAAGGGGTCGAAGCGGGCCGCGTCGGCGATGTCGGTGGGCGACGGGTAGTTGGTGGTGTGGGTGTGGGAGTGCATCACGCCCGTCACGAGCAGGCCGGCATCGTCGGCGGCGCGCTCCACGTCCATCATTTCTAGGCCGTCGAGCACATAGACCTCGCGCGACTGCGCCGCGTTGTGCATCGGATAGAACCGCTCGACCCGACTCGAGCCGGGCTGTGCCGCGAACAGCCCGCAGGCCTCGTGGGGAAGCCCGGCGACGGCGTGGGCCACCATGGCGTGCCGCGTCGCCGCCGACATCTCCAGCATCGCCCGCACCCTACCGCCGGGCCGCCGCCCGCAAGCCTGCCCGGTGGGCGAGCGGTGGGCCGCTTCCTAGACCGAGCGCGAATTGGTGAGGCCCATCGCAGCGCAGCGGGGCGATTCCCGCTCTTGTTCGCTGCGCTCACGGGCCGCCCAAACCCCGACAACACAGCCCACGGCCTCACCCGTATGGGCAAGATTCGCTCACTCATTCGCTCGGCCTCCAGGACCCCACCGGTACCGTGGCTGCGATGGCCCGGTCGCAGAAGCCCCGGGACGCTCCGGCCGGAGCGTCGGTGGTCGCCTCCAATCGGCGCGCCCGGCGAGACTTCGAGGTGCTGGAGACTCTCGAGGTGGGGCTGGTGCTACAGGGCAGCGAGGTCAAGTCGCTGAGAGACGGCAGCGTGCAGATGGCGGGCAGCTGGGCCCGGGTGGACCGCGGCGAGCTGTGGCTGCACAACCTGCACATCTCGCCCCACTCGCACACTGCGGAGGCCTTCCGATCCGATCCGGACCGGGTCCGCAAGCTGCTGGCTCACCGCCGCGAGATCCAGCGCCTGAAGTCGCGCGTCGACCAGCAGCGCCTGGCGCTGGTCCCGTTGGCCCTCTACTTCAGCGGGGGGCGGGCCAAGCTGACGCTGGCTTTGGCCCGGGGCCGCTCGCGGGCCGACCGGCGCCGCGACATCCAGCAGCGCGACGCCGACGCCGAGGCGGCCCGCTCAATGGCCGCGGCCCGCCGAGGCCGGAGGTGAGCCGGGCCGAGCTCGCCACGGTGGTCGGGGTGGTGGCCACTGCGGTGACCTTCGTGCACGTCGTGCCCCAGATAGCGAGGCTGCTGCGCACCGGGCGGGTCGAGGGCGTGTCGGTGGCCTGGGCGGCGGTGGCCATGGTCCTGAACCTCGGCTGGATGGCCTATGTGATCGCGCAAGAGTTCTGGATCACCATCCCGTCGATAGTGGCCGCGGTCGTCAGCTTCGGCACGGCGCTGTACCTGATGTACCGCAACGGCGCCGATGTCCGCCCCGGCGTGCTGCTGAGCCTGGCAGTGGCGGTGGGCAGCGTGGCAATCCAGCTGGCGGCGGGCTGGACGGTGCTGGGAACGGTGCTGGCCCTGTCCAACGGTCTGCACCTGGGACCGTCGGTGGTGGCGGCGTGGCGGTCGCGCGCCCCGGTGGGAGTGTCGCCGCTCACATGGGCGCTGGCCACGATGGAGGGCCTGATGTGGGGCTGCTACGGCGTGCTGGTGGCGGCGGGGCCGATCATCGTGTTCGGCGCCACCGAGGCGGGCCTGTCGGCGCTGGTGCTGCTGCGACTGTGGGTGGCCCGCCACCGGATCCGAGCCGCACTGTCAGCCCCCACAGCCTGAGAGCGCGCCCCAATGGGGCCGGACTAGCTCGTTTGCCCGCTCGGCCTCTGAGTGTCGGTGGCGGCGGGTATCGTGTCGGGCGCAGCTTGACAAGAGACTGCACGAGGGGCTGACCGGTTTCGACGTCGGGACCAGGAAGCCGCGGAGTGCGACCGGAGTTGCTCAGACTCCCTAAACGGGGCAACCCAAGAGACGCCGATGACGACGCTCTCGTTCTCGCCGCCTGATCTGAACTGATCTAGCAGCGAGAATCATCGCGACCAGCAATGGCACGCGGGGCCGGACCGCTGCAGCCTGGCACCAGAAGCAGGGGTGGACGGCGGGGAGAGACCCGCTGACGGCAGGCAAAGACCGCTGACCCCGGAGAAAGATCCGGCGGCCGGATCATCCGATCCAAACGACCCGGCGCAGCGGCAGCCGCAAGCCGCAAACTCGGGAATGGTCGTAGCGATCCCAGCATCCGCCCAACGGACGGGAGTTCGATTCTCCCCAGCTCCACCACTCAAGACCATATGAGCGGAGCCGCGAGGTCAGCCTCGTTGGCGGCAAAGGTCTCGAGCAATGTCCCGGTCGCTACCGCGTTCGCGGGTCGCGGGGCCTCAGGGTCAACGTTGATCAGAGCGGCGGCAAGGCCCGTGTCGGCAAGGTGGAGGTTGGGTCGGTGGTGACTCCCTGGCCGTCACCAAGCCTCGGGTAGGATGACGAATGCTTGGTGCTGAATTCTCCGGGGCGGTCTGCGGCGCTTCACAACACGCGATTGCGGCTGCTCTTCCTCGGCAGGCTGGTAGTCGCCGTGGTGGCCGCAGGCCGGATGGCCGAGCTGTGGGCTTGGAGGCCGAGCGACTAGGTGAGCAAATCCGGCCCATACGGGCGAGGCCGTGGCCCGGGCGGCCCGTGAGCGCAGCGAACAAGAGCGGGAAAGACACCCTTGCGACGCAACCGACTCTCACCTATTTGCGCTCGCTCTTGGCACCGGTCCGGCGCGGGCTGGGTGATGTGATCAGCGGGTGAGCACCACTGAACTGATCCTTGTTGGCGTGGCTTCGGCGTTGGCCATGCTGGCCAAGAGCGTCACCGGGCTCGGCTACCCGCTCGTGGTCATCCCGATCCTAGCGCCCTTGACCGGTGTCGAGACCGCGGTGGCGGTGGTGACGCTGCCCAACGCCGCGGCCAATGTGCTGGTCGGCTGGCGCACCCGCCACGCCCGCTCCGACACCCGAGACGTGTTGATGCTGTCGGCGACTTCGGCTCTGGGGACCGTGGCGGGCACGTTCATCCTGGTTTCCGCGCCCGAGCAGCCCCTGCTGATCGTGCTCGCCGCGGCGGTGCTGCTGTTCGTGGTCAGGTCGCTGTGGTTCGGCGACGTATCCGTGTCTGCAGAGTTCGGGCGGCGGGCCTCGCCGGCGGTCGGGCTAGCGGCGGGGATCATGCAGGGATCGGTGGGAGTGTCCGGACCGATCATCGGGTCTTGGCTGCACGCCTACCGCCTGCCCCGCGACGCCTACATCTTCGCTCTGTCGGTGCTGTTTCTGATCGCGGGCGCAGCCCAGATCGCGTCGCTGGCGTCGATCGGCGCCTACGACGCCGACCGGCTGACCGCAGCCGCGGTGGGATTCGGGCCGGTGGTGGCCGTGCTGCCCGTCGGCGAGCACCTGCGAGCCCGGTTGTCGGGCACCCAGTTCGACCGGTTCGTGCTGGTCATGCTGGCCGCTGCGGGCGTCACCCTCGTGATCCGAGCCCTCACCGGCTAGCGCCTGGGCAACTCGAACTTCTCACCGATGTCGGGGCGGACGACTCGGGCCCAGTCATGGAACTATGTCGATCAGGTCGGTTAGCGGGACGTTCTCGCCGTTGCCCACGTCGGGATCGAAGGTTGTGAGCCGGTAGAGGTCGCGGGCGCCGAGCTTGGTGGGCGACAGCGAGTTGGCCGGCAGACCGGGCAGAACGAAATCGTTCATTGTGTGGGCCGCCTGCTCGAACGTCTCCGGCGTGAGACTCGGACCGGCGGCCGCCGCGATCTGCACGAACAGCGACAGATGGCCGCAATAGCGGCGGGTCGGGCTGAACCAGTCCTCGTCATCGTTGGCCAGATCGGCGGTGGGCCGCAGGTCGGCCCCGATGCCGGCATCGTTGACCGCCCGCACACAGTCTTGGAACACTGCGTCGTTCCAGATGTCGAGCTCGGAGGGACCGTCGGAGGCGATGACCCCCCGAGCCCACTCCTTGTTGAAGGTCTCGCCCAGATTGTTGAGCCCGGCCGCGTTGTTGTTCCAGATAGTCACCGAGTCGAGCAGCCCGTTCAGGCCCAGGCCTCGGATGACGGCGGACGGGTTTCCGTTGATCATCACGGTGTCGGCCCCATCGGCCCTGATCCGCTCGGAGATGACCTGCATCAACTGGTCCTGAGCGGCGGTGTCGCTGTCGTTGGCGTCTAGGACGGCGGTGCCCATCACCTCGATCCCGCGCTGGGCAAGCGCCTCGAGCACCCCCGGCTCGTCGCCGGTGGAGGCCTGGTGCGACACCACGAACACCCTGACCCCGTCGGCTCTGCCGGTCTGAACCAGCAGGTCAAGAAGGTTGGACGTGTGGTCCTCGGTGCTGGGCTCAACGTTGAACCACGGCGCCTCGGCCAGGGCCAGCTCGTCGGGGGAATGCTCGCCGCCCACGAGCACAGTCTTGTTGGTCCCGACGAAGCAGGGGTCGGCGGTGCCGGCCAACGGACCGACGAATCCAAGCACAACGGCGAACACCTCGTTGTCCTGAGTGAGAAGCGTGCAGGCCCGCTCTGCGTCGACGGCATCGATGGGGTTGTAGAAGTCGTACACGGCCTCGACCTCGCGACCCAAGACTCCGCCGTTGGCGTTCAGGTCGTCGACCAGCGCCTGGAACACGCCCTGCTGGTCGCCCCAGCCTGCGGCCACGAGCCCCAGCTCCTGCAAGAGGTCAAAGTCGAGCATCGAGACGCCGATGGTGATCGTGTCGGCAGTCACGCCCCGCCATGAGGCGGTGAGCTCTGAGGGATCGGCCGGCGCCATGTGCGCCACCGGGCCGCTCCACGACAACGGCGGCGGGACTTCCTCGGCGGGTTCATCGACCGCGGTCGCGGCGGCCTCTCCGGTCGGCTGCTCGGTTGCGCTGCTGTCGGCGGCCACCTCGGCATCGGGCTCGGCTGGTTCGGGGTCGCTCTCAGCCGGCTCGGCCGTCTCGGAGTCCGAGGTATCGCGGCTAGAGCTGTCAGCAGGGGAACTGTCGCTGCTGGAGTTGTCAACGTCGCCGCCGGCGCCGGCGTCCCTCGCCGGCACCTCGTCGTCTGCCGTGCCATCGCTGCCGCAGGCCGCGGCCGCCAGGGCCAGTACCGCAACGAAGGCCACCGCCCTTTCGAACAGCGCGCTCCGTGTCGGCATGTGAATCATGGTGCCGTGCTCCTTCGCTGATGTCTGCGGTCCATTGGCGGGATTCCCAACGCAGACTGCCCCCGACGAGCGCCGCAGTATAGCGACGGGCCGCGACAGCCGCCGGTGCCGCGAATGCAGCTGCGGAGCCCCGGAGCCCACCGTGACAGATCAGTTCTGATGAGTCGCGCCGACAAACCTGCGGCCACCGCGCCGCCGCCCCGAAACCCGCCGACAGACAGAGCGAACAGAACGCGCCGACAAACCTGCGACGGGCCAACCGCCGCTAACCGGCCTCGCCGGCGGTGCCGAGGTAGCTGGCCACGACCAGCGGGTCGTTGCGGACCTCGTCGGGCGTGCCCTCGGAGATCACCGAGCCCGACTCCAGGCAGTAGACCCGATCGCTCACGCCCATGATCACCGTCATGTCGTGCTCGATCAGCAGGACGCCGGCACCCAGGTCGCGGCGCATCCTGCCAACGAGGGGGGCGAACGCCTCGGTCTCGCGCTGGGCGACGCCGGCGGTGGGCTCGTCGAGGCACAACACGCGGGCGTCGAGCGCCAGCAAGCCGGCCAGTTCGACAATGCGCCGGGTGCCGGTGGACAGGTCCGACACGTAGTGGTCGGCGTAGGCGCCCAGGCCGAACCAGTCGATCAGCTCGTCGGCCTCGGCGCGGCGGCGCCGCTCGTGGGCCAGCGTATGGGGCAGGTGCAGCGCAGTGGCCAGCAACGGCGTGCGGCCCCTGGCCTCCAGCGCCACCATCATCGTCTCGCGCACGGTCAGCTCGGGGAACAGGGTGGCCCCCTGGAACGTCCGACCCAGACCGGCCCGGGCACGGCGCGCCGCGGAGACGCCGGCCAGGTCCCGTCCCATCAGCTCCACCCGGCCCTCGTAGCCGACCATCCCGCCCACCGCGTTCATCAGCGTGGTCTTGCCGGCGCCGTTGGTGCCGATCAGGCCGACGATCTCATCGCGGCGCACCTCGATGCTGACCGCGGAGACGGCCTGATTGCCTCCGAATCGCACCGACACGCCCTCGGTGCGCAGCACAACCTCGGGGACGCCGACCGCAGCCGGGTTGCGGCGGCTCAGGCCGGCGGGCGCGGGCCGGGCCACATCGGGAGCGTCCTCAACCGGCAGCCGGGACTCGAGCCAACCCAGCAGGCCGTCGCGGGCGGTGTAGATCACGCCGATGAAGCCGCCGGGCAGGTACATGATGATGACCAGCAGCCCGATGCTCGACGTGAACAGCGGCACCAGGTCGTTGTCGCCGAAGAAGGCCGGCATTCCCTCGACCCACACTGCGCCCAGCACCGCTCCGGCGAGCGAGCCCAGCCCGCCGATCACGGCCATGCCCACCACCCGCAGCGAGTCCTCCACCTGGAACAGCACCTGCGAGAAGCGGATGTTCTGCACCAGGCCGCCCAGCAGCGCGCCGCCGAAGCCGGCCAGCCCCCCGGCCAGGGCGAATGCGGTGAGCTTCGCCCTGGCGGGGCTCACCGTGTAGGCGGCGGCGTTGGCCGGGTTGTCGCGCACCGCGATCGTGCAGCGTCCTATGCCGCTGCGCCGCAGCCTCGATGCCACGGCATAGGCGATCACGAAACCGCCCAGCGTGAAGTAGTAGTACGACCGCTGAGATGCCAGGTCGATGCCGAACAGGGTGCCCCGGTCGTAGGGAACGCTCGAACTGCTCCCACCGGTGAAGAACGGTCGGCGGAACAGGTACTGCGTGGCGGCGATCGAGAACGCGAACGTGCTCACCGCCAGCATCAGGCCCCGCACCCGCAGCGCTCCCGCGCCGATGAGCGCGGCAGCCAGGGCGGTGAACAATGTCGCCAGCAGGATCGACACCACGAACGGCACTCCGACCGCCTCCACATCGATCAGCCGATAGCTCCGCCAGCCGATATCGAGTTCGAAGCCCCGGCTGAAGGCTGCTCCCGACAGCGCTCCCATGCCCGCGAAGGCCATCTGCGACAGCGACAGCTGGCCCGACCAGCCGGTGATGACCGTGACCGACATGGCGCAGATGGCGAAGCCCAGCACCGTGGCGTAGAGCAGGTGCCGCGACGGCAGCGTCACGATCAGCGGCAACACGACGGCGAAGGCCAGTCCGGCGGCAAGGGCGATCAGGGGCAGCGCCCGCACCCACAGCAGCCGCTCGAGGCGGGCCGGCACCGGTCGAATACGCGCCACGTTGGCCAGGAAGACCTCTTCGGGGCTGCTGCGGCTCTGCACGTAGACCGCCACCAGCACCGCGCAGAACAGCAGGAAGTCGATCAGACCCGCCTCGGACAAGTAGTTGAACCTCACCACCGATTCGGTCACCCCGATGGCGAGCCCGGCCAGGACTGCCCGGGGGAACGATCTCATTCCTGCTATGGCGGCCGCGGCCAGCGCTCGGGCCAGGGTGAGCGGCCCCAGGTTCTCCAGGCCCGTCACCGCCCCCGACTGACCGCTCAACAGGATGATCGACAGTGACGACAGCAGGCCGGCCGCGGTCCACACGAAGGTGGACACCGCCTTCGGGTTCACGCCCGACAAGCGGGCCAGATCGGGGTTGGCGGCCGAAGCGGCGACGGCCCGCCCGAAGATGGTGCGGTTCAGCATCCAGCCCAGCGCCACCGCTACGACGGGCACCACCACGATGATCGCCACCTGGGGAGCGGCGATGCGCAGGCCGAAAGGGGCGTTCTCCCAGATGGTGCGGGCCGCCACCGGATAGCGCTGCGACGTGTCGGAGATGTCGGGAAACGCCGCGATCACGGCCTGCATCAGCTGGGCCACCCCCACGGTGGCCACCAACAGGATCACCCGGGGACGGCTGAACAGGCGGCGCACCACGGTCAGCTCCACCAGCGCGCCGACCAGCGTGCCCACCAGCAGCGCTGCGGCCAAGCCGATCCAGAACGGGAAGCCCCAGTCGATCTGCATCAAGGCGAACAGGCCGGCCGCGGGCAGCCCCAGGTTCCCCACCGCGAAGTTGATCACCCGGGTGGAGCGGTAGATGAGCACGATGCCCATGGCGAGCAGGCCGATGACCAGACCGGTGACCGCCCCGTTGAACACGAGCTGGCGGGTGATCCAGGCTGCCAGAACCACCGGGTATCAGCTTTCGCTGCCCGAGTCGGACCGCAACTCAGAGCGATTGGCCCCGGCGCTGCCGGCGGGGCCCGTGTGACCGGTACCGGCGCGGGCGTCGCTCTCAGAGCCGGGGGCCGGGTCGGTGCCCAACAGCACCGCTTGCATCAGTTCGGGCCGCTCGATGAGCTCGCGGGCCGGCCCGCAGTGGCGCACCTCGCCCTTCTCGAGGAACACCGTTTCGTCGGCCAGCGACAGCGCCAGGTGAAGCGACTGCTCCACCACGATCATCGTCTGCTGTGCCTCGCGCAGCCGCTGGAGGTTGGCGACCAGATCTTGCACGACGGTGGGGGCCAGGCCGAGGCTCAACTCGTCGATGATGAGGATCTCGGGGTCGTGCATCATCACCCGGGCCAGCGCCAGCATCTGCTGCTGTCCGCCCGATAGATCGCCGGCCTGCTCGCCGAGGCGGCCCTCGAGCTGGTCGAACATCTCGACCACCCGGTCGATGCGCCGTTGCACATCGGCGGGATCACGCCGGAACTTGTAGGCGCCGACGCGCAGGTTGTCCTCGATGCTCAGCTCGCGGAACACGCCCCGCCCGCCGGGCAGCATCTGCACGCCCATGGCGGAGCGCTGCTCGGGGGTGGTGTAGGTGATCGAGCGTCCGTGCATGCGGATCTCGCCCCGCTCGGGCGTGAACAGTCCGGTGACCACGCCCAGTGCGGTCGATTTGCCCG
Organism: Acidimicrobiia bacterium; assembly: GCA_022821685.1. Taxonomy (GTDB): domain Bacteria; phylum Actinomycetota; class Acidimicrobiia; order Acidimicrobiales; family Aldehydirespiratoraceae; genus Aldehydirespirator. The sequence goes on along the minus strand of JAJEDD010000034.1, from coordinate 215,066 downwards.
CGCCGTTGGGACCGAGCAGGGCCAGGGTCTTGCCCCGCGCCACCTCGAAGGACACGTCGAAGAGCACTTGCACCGCTCCGTAGCTGAAGTCGATGCTGCTGGCCTGCAGCGCCGGGGTGGACTCGGGGTCGGCGCGCCTGCGGTCGTGCTCGGCCTGCTCCTCGTTGAGCTCGGCCACCAGCATCGACAGGTCGTGCTTGATCGACCGCGAGCCCCGGATCAGGTAGAGCGAGCCGATGGTCACCGCCGGCAGGGCCAGCACCGTAACCGCGGTCCGCACCCCGAAGGAGTCGACCAGAAATGCCGCCGCCAGAGATCCGCCCATCGCGCCGAACAGGAAGATGAACAGGGTGATCAGCGCCATGCCCAGGCCTCGCAGCCGGTAGGGCACGATCGACCACACCACCGGAGTGACCAGGGCGAATGCGGCTGCCGACAGCACGGCCCGGGGCACGTCCACCATCACGAACAGGTACTCGTTGGGCATGGCGAACTGCAGCGGCACAAGGACCGCGGTCGGCAGGAGCAGGCCCCCGATCAGCCGCAGCGTCAGCGACGGGTCGCTGCGATACAGCCGGTCGAAGCGCAGCCCCACCGCCGGCAGCACCGCGGCCGAGGCGAGCCCGGCCACCGAAATGGCCGCCCCCCGCCCGAACGCTCCGAGACCGAACTCGTCCTCAAGGAACAGGTTCGCCTGCACGGGAATGGTGAAGAGCACGAAACCCAGCGCCACGAACGCGAACAGCACCGCTCTCACGGTCTGAATGCTCAGCAGGCGGGCAAAGGCAGCCTCCACTGAAATGGGTGCCGGGTCGGGGTCGACGATCACCTCGCTGAGGACACTGGCCTTCTCCCACTGGCCCCGAATCGGTTCGGGGATCCGGAAGGCGGCCACCGCGACCACCGCCACCGGCAGGCCCAGCACACCGAACGCCCACCGCCAGCCCTCGTCGCCACCGGCAATCCACGCCACCGCGCCCACCGCTACCGGGCTGATGGCGGCCACGGCCCGGCCGGTGGACTGGGTGAGCCCGCCGATGCGGCCCCGAACCCCGATGGGATAGGCATCGGCCAGCAGCGAGCTGTGCACCGGAATCGTGTTCGACTTGGCGATGCCGGCGCCGAAGCGGGTGAAGAACAGCATGGCGGCGCTCACCGCGAAGCCCGACAACAGCACCATCGCCGAGAACACCGCGCTGGCAACCCCGACTATCGGTGCCCGCCTCATGCGGTCGGCCAGCCATCCCATCGGGAAGGCGCCCAGCACCACAAAGGCCGCCGAGGCGGACGCTATGAAGGTGATCGTGCCGTCGGAGACGCCGAAAGTGTCGCGGATGTCGGGGGCCAGCACGGCCATGGCGGCCTGTTCGAGCTCGTCGAGGCTGTTGAGCATGAGCAGCACGACGAAGGTGAAGGCGCCGCCCATGGCGAGGCCCTCGCGCAGCGGCATCTCCTCGTCGCCGACGCCGGGCAGCAGGTCGTCGGCGAAGAGCGCTTGCTCGCCGGCGCGGTCCTGGGCGTGGCGGCGGGCCGACTCCTGAGCCAGCAGCGCCGCGGTGAGAGCCGCGGTGTCGTCTTGGGCGGCCCCCGCATCCTCATCCGAGACGGGATCCCGGTCGGGATGGCGGTCAGTCACCAACCGGCAAAGTAACACCCGGAGGTAGCGGCATTGCTCGCTTCAGGCCCTGGGGTGCGATGACCGGTGAGCCTCGCGCAGGCGCTCGCGGCTCACATGGGTGTAGATCTGGGTGGTGGCTATGTCGGCGTGGCCGAGCAGCTCCTGAACGGCCCGCAGGTCGGCGCCGCCGTCGAGCAGGTGGGTGGCGAAGGTATGGCGCAGGGCGTGGGGATGGGTCGGCACCACGCTGCGGCGGTCGAGCACCCGGCGCACATCGCGGGGCGTCATGGCCCGGCCCCGCTGGTTCAAGAAGACCGCGGCCGCGGGGGTGTCGGCAGTGACGAAAGCCCCGCGCCAGGCGTCGAGCCAGGTTTGCAGCGCGGCCGCGGCAGGATCGCTGATCGGCACCAGCCGCTGCTTGGCGCCCTTGCCCCAGACCCGGACCTCGCCCCGGGCCAAGTCCAGATCCTCACGACGCAGGCCGCACAGCTCGCTCACCCGCAAGCCGCTTCCGTACAGCAACTCCACAATGGCCAAGTCGCGGGCATCGCGGGCCGCGTCGTCGCCGGCCCGGGCCGGTTTGTCGATGAGGGTGCGGATGTGGTCGTCCTTGAGCACCTGGGGTAGCCGAGACGGCCCTCTCGGCGCCATCAGCCCGACAGTGGGGTCGGCATCGATCCGGCCGGTGCGGCGGGCCCAATCGAAATAGCGGCGCAGAACCGAGACCTTGCGGGTGACGGTGCGGGCCGCGTAGCGGTTGGCCCCCAAGTCGGCCAGGTAGCGCCGTACGGTCCTGCGATCCACCGACGCGGGACCGTCGATGCCGACATCAACGAACCATCCGACGAAGGCGCCCGCGTCGCGCTTGTACACGGCCCGGGTGGAGTCGGCCACACCGCTCAGAGAGTCGAGCCACACCCCCAAGCCCCAGCTGTCCACACCAAGAGTCTAGTTATCCACAGCAATGGCCCGCTTCGACCACCACTCGCTTCGAGCGCTGCCGTCTATCTACCCAGCAGGCGGCGGCTCGGCAGCAGACCCCGTAATGGCCTCGAACTTCAGGTCCGAGATGTCGAGGCCCGGTGATCGGGTGGACAGGCGAAGCATCTCAACGCCGACGACCTGCTCTGCCTGGTTGTAGTCCAGCACGACTCCGGGGGCGACCTCGACGGACTCGACGATGGCCGAGTCGTCGAGGCGGAGGGACAGAGCGTCGGCCTTGCTGTCAATTCGCAACTTCATAGCCCACCTCTCATCGAGCGATCGAAGAACGTACTCACCACGCGCCAGGGATCAGCTTGAGTGTTCACCGCGACGCGCAGCACTCTGCCACCGAACTCGGGAACCCGAGAGAAGAACCGCTCCACAGCCTCATCGTAGGGGTCTCGCGTCCGTTGCGCGGGCTCGGCCACTGTACGCGCCACCCATTCCATACGAATTCCCCGCTTCTCCATGGCATCCAAAGCATGCAAGGTTTACGTGAGCACTATGGGGTGGCGGGGATCCTTTTGCCAAGCCACGCTGGTGCAGTCAGGCTCGCAGCACTCGGGCGCCGTCTCGGGCAAGCAGGCCGAGGCGCTCCAGGCTCTCGGCGGCCACCAGCGCCTCGGGCACGGGCGCTGCTGCCCGCAGCACCAGCACATCGAGGCTCACCGGGCCGTCGTCGAGAAGTTCGAGCAGCCTTTTCTGGAGCGGGTCGAGGCCGTCGATGCTGACATTTGGGCGGGCGGCGGCCGGATCGGTGCCAGCCGTTGCCGCGGTGGCCAGGCCGAGTGCTACCAGCACATCGTCGGTGGAGCAGGCCGGAGCACAGCCCTCACTGAGCAGCAGGTTGGTGCCCGCCGCGGCCGGGTTGCGAACCGAGCCGGGCACGGCCATGACCGTCACATCGCGGCGCAGGGCCTCCTCGACGGTGTGCATCGAACCTCCGGCCCGCTTGGACTCGACCACTACCACCACATCGGCCAGCGCGGCCAGCAGCCGGTTGCGAGCCGGGAACCGCCAACCCTCGGGCTCGGCGCCCAACGGCGCCTCACTCAACAGGGTTCCGGCGGCAGCCACCGCGTCCCAGAGGTCTCGGTTGCCTCTCGGATACACCACATCGAGCCCGCTGCCCACCACTCCCACCACCGGTGCGCCATCCGCGGCCAACGCACCCCGATGGGCTGCGCCGTCGATCCCCAGGGCAAGGCCGGAGACCACCGTCACACCGGCCTGGGCCAAGCCCGCTCCCAGCTCCATGGCCACCGAGCGGCCGGTGGGGGTGCAGCGCCTGGTGCCCACTATCGCCACTGCGGGCCGGGCCGGATCGGGCACCCGCCCGCGCCGGAACAAGATCGGCGCGGGATCGATGTCGCCGATGACTGCGGCCGGATGCTGGGCGCTGGCCGGAGTCGTCACTCGGGCGTCGAGCGACTCGAGTTGGTCAGCCAGCGCGGCAAGGTCGGCGCGGCGGGCATGATCCCTCCAGAGGTTCTGCAGATTCTCGTCCCTCCCCCACTCGGGCGCCTCGCCTGCCTCCACCTGCCGCCAGACCTTCACCGGATCCCGCCGGCCCAGCAGCCGCTCGAGCCGCCGCGGCGTCGCCCGGGGCAGCGAGGCCAGCGCGGCGGCGTGGACGCCCCGGCCGGTCGGGGCCGCGTGCGGGTGCACGGCGCCAGGAGCATCAGCCGCCACTGGGAAACCTGGCTCGCTCGGCACTGCGCCATCGGGCTTCTCGGCCCCAAGATCCTGCTCATCCATGGACCAGGCCTCCCGTGCCGTCGAGCCGCATCCTCAAAGAGAGGGCGGCCAGCACGTCAACGGCCCGCAGCTCCGAACCGCCGTCGTCGAGGTCTCGGATGGTGCGGGCCACGGTCCGGACCCGGCGCAGGCCCCTGGCACTGAGGCGGCCCTCGGCCAGCGCGGCCCGCAGCACCTCGGTGGCGGCACTCTCCAGCGGGGCGTGCTCCTCCAGGGCGGCGCCGTCCAGCTCCCCGTTGCGGCCCACGCCCCGCGCCCGGGCCAGGGCCCGCACAGCCGCCACCCGCCCGGCAACCTCGGCGCTGGAGGGGCTCGGGCTGGTGTCGAGCAGGTCGGCGGGATCGGGGCGGTCCACCCGCACCACCAGATCGAGCCGGTCCACGAACGGCCCCGACAGCCGACGCTGATAGCGGGCCAGCGCGCCGGGAGCGCAGCGACAGCCCACCGTGCCGCCCGCGCCGCACGGGCAGGGGTTCATGGCCGCCATCAGCAGGAACCGGGCGGGATGCTCGACCATGCCCTGGGAGCGGGCCACCCGGATCATGCCCTCCTCCAGCGGCTGGCGCAGGGCGTCGAGCACCGACGGCGCGAACTCGCCGAGCTCGTCGAGGAACAGCACGCCGCCGGTGGCCGCGCTCACCTCGCCCGGTCTGGCCCTGGCGCTGCCTCCGCCCACCAGCGCAGCCATCGACGACGAATGATGCGGCGCCCGGAACGGCGGGCGGGTGACCAGGCCGTCGGGCAGCGCCAGCCCCGCCGCCGAATGGACCCGGGTGACCTCCAGAGCCTCCTCGGTGGACAGGTCGGGCAGCAGGCCCACCAGGCGGCGGGCCAGCATGGTCTTGCCCGCGCCGGGAGGCCCGACCAGCAGCAGGTGGTGCCCGCCGGCCGCGGCCACCTCCAGCGCCCATCGGGCCAGCGGCTGGCCCGCGATGTCGGACAGGTCGGGTTCGGGATCCACCCGCCGGGTGCGCCGGACGACGGGCGGCTCGGGCCACGGCGCGGTCCCGGCCAGCGCATCGAAAGTCTCCCTGAGACTGTTGACCGGACGGACCCGGTCGCGGGCCACCACTTCGGCCACGGCGCGGTCTCGGGCCGCGACCACCACCGAGGAGTCGCTCATGGCGTCTACCAGCGGCAGCGCGCCCGGAACTGGCCGCACCGATCCGTCGAGCCCCAGCTGCCCGAGCATCCCGACATCGGAGATCGATGCGGACGCCAGCTGATCGTCGGCCACCAGCACCCCGACGGCCACGGCCAGATCGAGGCCGGCCCCCGACTTCGGCATGTCGCTGGGGGCCAGGTTGACGGTTATGCGCTTCGACGGCCACTTGAGCCGGCTCGACACGATGGCGGCACGGACCCGATCGCGGGCCTCACGGCAGGAGGCGTCGGGCAGGCCCACGACGGTGAACCCCGGAAGCCCGTCGGCAACATGGACCTCCACGGTGACGGGATGGCCCCACACGCCCACGAGGGTGGCGGAGCGGACGGTAGCGAGCATGGCGGCCTCCGTAGTCCGAGGAAGTGGAGGCCGTCGTCAATTCGGCCGGCGGCTAGCCGTGGGGTTGTCAGTTAGTCAGTGTGCCAGAAGCAAATGGGCCACTAATGGGCCATCACTATAGGGCAGACACAAACGGGCGCAAGCTCGGCGCCTGGGTACCTATAGGACCTCTCGGGTGTATCGGACCACCGCAGCGATCTCGGCGGGGTCGAGCACCTCGGCGAAGGCGGGCATGGATCGCACTCCGGCGGCGACGATCTCGACCTGGGCGCCGATGTCGGGATACTGCGCAACCATCCGACCGTCGGCGATCCTGGTGCCCCGCCCCCCGCTGCCGTCGTTGCCGTGGCAGTTGGCGCAGCGCTCGATGTAGACCTGCCGCCCCGCCACCAGCTCCCGGTCCGGATAGCCGTCCGGGCCGACGGGCACCTCCGGCACGTCGTCGGCCGCGCAGGCCCCGACCGCCGCAAGCGCTGAGATCAAGAGCATCAGCAGCAGGCGGTACAGCAGTCGGCGGCGAAGGGTCATGGCACCAGAGTCCGGGGTGCGGAGGGGACGGCGCGGCACGATACTTGTGTCATGGGCTTCGACCCCACCCGCCCCCACCGGCGTCGGCCCGCCGACCTCGTCTTCGTGGTCGCCGGGCTGCTGGTGGGCTTCGCTCTGGTGTTGTGGGCGCTGCTGGGGTGAGCCGGTGGACGAACCCGAGCGCCTCGGCGAGGTAGAGGTCCGCTTCATCCCGTCGTACCGGGCGACCAAGCACTACGTCTGCCCCGGCTGCAACCGGACCATTCCGGCCGGAACCGGCCACTACGCGGTAGTGCCCGTCGAGGCGCCCGACCTGCGGCGCCACTGGCACCGAGGCTGCTGGGACCGCCGCCAGCGGAGTATGGGCTAGAACGCGCCCTCGATCACTTCGACCTCTACACCGGTGACGGTGGCCACATCGAAGCGGACCCGGCCCCGGCGGGCGTTGGCCTTCAACCATTGGGCGGCCAGCGACCGTATGCGCAGCTGCTTGCGGCGGTCCACCGCCTCCGCGGCGGCCCCGAAGCGCTCGGAACGGCGCGACTTGACCTCGCAGAAGACGATCTCCCCGTCGCGTAACAGCACCAAGTCCAGCTCGCCCGAGCGCACCCGCCAGTTCCGGTCCAGGATCTCGTAGCCGGCGTCGAGGTACCAGCGAGCCGCCATGCGCTCACCCCATGCGCCTCGGGCCTGCTTCGAACGGTCCGGCGACCGGCCGCCGGACTGCTGGTTAGCGATAGCGCTTTTCCTTGACCTTCGCCGCCTTGCCGACGCGGTCGCGCAGGTAGTACAGCTTCGCCCGGCGCACATCTCCCTGCGTGACTCGCTCGATGCGGTCGATCACCGGGGTGTGCACGGGAAACGTCCGCTCCACCCCCACCCCGAAGCTCACCTTCCGCACGGTGAAGGTCTCCCGCACACCGCTGCCCTGGCGGCGCAGGACGACACCCTCGAACACCTGGGTGCGGGCCCGGTTGCCCTCCACCACCCGGACATGGACACGGACGGTGTCGCCAGGCTGGAACTCGGGGATGTCGTCGCGGAGGCTCTGGGAATCAACGAGATCGGTGGGGTTCATGATCGTCTCCGCTTACGGCCGGACCGAGCGAGTCTACGACTGCCGCCGTGAGCCTCCACCCCCAACGAACATGCGCCGCCGGCCTATCCGCCGGACCTCTGGACCTGTGGTGTGTCGGCGTCGAGGCCGTGCTCGATGAGGAGTTCCCGCTCCTCGTCGCTGAGCCCGCCCCGGGCCTCGATCAGGTCGGGGCGGCGCTCGAAGGTGCGGGCCAGCGACTGCGCCCGGCGCCAGCGGGCCACCCGGTTGTGGTCTCCCGACAGCAACACCTCGGGCACCGGCCACCCCCGGAAGGCAGCGGGCCGGGTGTAGTGCGGGTACTCCAGCAGCCCCTCGGCGAAGGACTCCTCAGCGGTGGAAGCCTCGTTGGAGAGCACTCCGGGCACGCAGCGCGCCACCGCCTCCAGCACCACCCCGGCGGCCACCTCGCCGCCGGACAAAACCACGTCGCCGACCGAGACCTCCGCGTCCACCAGGTGTTGGCACACCCGCTCGTCGACGCCCTCGTAGCGCCCGCAGAGCATCGAGAACCCCTCGCCTGAGGCCAACTCATCGGCCATGGCCTGGTCGAAGCGGCGGCCCGCGGGCGACAGGTAGCACAGCGGCCGGGGCGGCTCGACCGCCTCCACCGCGTCGAACAGCGGCTGGGGCATCATCACCATTCCCGCTCCCCCGCCGAAGGGTGCGTCGTCGACGCTGCGGTGGCGCCCGGCGGCGGCCATCCGCAGGTCGTGGACCCGCACGTCGAGCCGACCGTCAGCCCGAGCCCGCCCGATGACCGAGGCCGAGGCCATGGCCTCCACCAGGTCGGGGAAGATGGTGAATATGTCGATGCGGAAGCTCACGGCTCGAACAGCCCGTCGGGCGGGTCCACCTCGATGCGCTCGCCGGGCGCGGCGTCTGTCACGAAGCGCAGCGGCACGAGGGTGCCGTCGTCGAGTTCGAGCAGGTCGCCGGCCGGATTCGCCACCACCGATGCGACCCGGCCCCGATCCGTGCCGAAAGTATCCACCACCAGCGCCCCGATCAGCTCGTGGACCCACAGCTCGTCGGGGTCGGCGATCGGCGCGGCTCGCAGCACCAAACCCCGCAGGGCCTCGGCCTTGCCCCGGTCGTCGATACCGGCGAACCTCACCAGGTGGCGCTGGTTGTGGGGCCGGGCCGCCACCACTCGCAGCGCCGCCGCATCGGTCTGAAACTCCGATCCCGGCGCCAGCCGCTCGGGCCGGTTGGAGACCAGCGTGACCACCACCTCGCCGCCGGTGCCGTGGGGCCGGCCCACCCGGCCAATCTCAAGCAGGCGCTCGGAGGGGTCAGCAGTATCGGGATTCCCGCTCTTGTTCGCTGCGCTCACGGGCCGCTCGGGCCAGCTACCCGCTCCTGTTCGCTGCGCTCACGGGCCGCTCGGGCCCTGAGGCCTCGCCCGTGTTGGCCGGATTCGCTCACCTAGTCGCTCGGCCTCAGTCGACGAACTCGACCTCGATGTCCACATCGTCGCGGGATCCGGCGGCCCGCACGACTGTCCGGATGGCGTGGGCCACGCGGCCTCGCTTGCCGATCACCCGTCCCATCTCGCCTTGGGCGACGCGCACGTCGAGGCGCACCGCATCGGCTCCGGCTGAGCTGGCGGTTATCTGCACCGCGTCGGCGTCGTCGACGATGCTGGTGACCACGTAGCGGCACATCGCCTCGGCGGTGGGGGCCAGATCGCTCACGAGCCGCCGTCCTCAGCGCTGGCCGCGGCTGCGGGCACCGCATCGGCAGGCTCGGGACCGCGGAAGGTGTCCCAAGCGCCGCTGATTCTCAACAGCTTCTCGACCCGCTCGGTGGGCTGGGCGCCGTGGCGCAGCCAGTGCAGGGCCCGCTCGTTGTCGATGCGCACCACCGACGGATCCTGGCGGGGCTCGTAGAACCCGATTATCTCGATGAAGCGCCCGTTGCGGGGCGCACGGGAGTCTGCCGCCACAACGCGGTAGGTGGGCTGCTTCTTCTTCCCCATCCGCATGAGGCGCAACTTGACGGCCAATGTGATTCCTCTGATCTGTTGGGGGGCGTGAGGGTCAATTCAACCCGGGCCAGTCACCCTTTTCCAACCCTGGGAGGGCAAGAGGCGCCTTGGACACGGGCGCAGGACCCTTGGGCGTGGTACGGCCACCGGCGCTGCGCCGCCCCTTGCGGCCGGCGCGGGCCGCCCCCGGCTTCGGTGAAGACGCCCTGCGCTTGCCGGCGAGACCGCCGAGGCCCCGCATGGCCGAGCGCATCTGCTTGAACTGGTCGACCAGGGCCTTGACGTCGGCCGGACGGCAGCCCGAACCGGCCGCAATGCGCTGTCGGCGGGAGGCGTCGATGATGTCGGGCTCGGCCCGCTCCGCCGGCGTCATCGAGTGGATCATGCCGGTGATGCGGCCGATGCGGCCCTCGTCGATGTCGGCGCCGCGCATCTCCTGGGGCAGGCCCGGCATCATCCCGAGGAGGCTGCGCAGGTTGCCCATGCCGAGGACCTGCTGCATGGTGGACAGGAAGTCGTCGAAGGTGAACGTGCCCTCGAGCAGCCGTGACGCCGCCTCTTCCGCCTGCTCGGCCTCGAAGGCGGCCTCGGCCTTGTCGATCAGGGTCTCGACGTCGCCCATGCCCAGGATGCGGCTGGCGAGGCGGTCGGGATGGAACGGCTCGAAGTCCTCCAGCTTCTCGCCGACCGAGGCGAAGGCGATGGGCCGGCCCACCACCTCCTTGACCGACAGCGCGGCTCCGCCGCGGGCGTCGCCGTCGAGCTTGGTGAGGATCACGCCGTCGATCCCCAGCGTGTCGTGGAAGGCCCTGGCCGAGTTCACCGCGTCCTGGCCGACGGTGGAGTCCACCACCAGGAAGGTGTAGTGGGGCCGTACCGCCTTGGAGATGCGGCGGACCTGGTCCATCATCTCGGCATCGATGGCCAGCCGGCCGGCGGTGTCGACGATCACCACGTCGCGTCCCGTGCGGGCCGCCTCGGCCAGCGCGGCCGACGCCGCCTTGACCGGGCTGCGGGGGTGGCTGAAGACGGGCACGCCGGCCCGCTCGCCCAGCGTGCGGAGCTGCTCGACCGCGGCGGGTCGTTGCAAGTCGGCGCCGACCAGCAGCGGGCTGCGGCCCCGGCGCAGGAACCACTGGGCCAGCTTGGCCGCATTGGTGGTCTTGCCCGTGCCCTGGAGGCCGGCCAGAAGCACGACGGTTGGCGGCTTGGGCGCGTAGCTGAGGACCAGCTGCTCGCCTCCGAGGCTGGAGGTGAGCTCCGCCAGCACGATCTTGACCACCTGCTGGGCCGGGTTGAGCGCCCCGGAGAGCTCCTCGCCGACGGCCCGCCGGCGGATGCGGGCGGTGAGGTTGGCGACCACGTCGAGGTTGACGTCGGCCTCGAGCAGCGCAACCCGGATCTCGGCGAGGGCGGCATCGACGTCCTGCTCGGAGAGCCGCCCCTTGCCGCGCAGCCGGGAGAAGACGGTCTCGAAGCGGCTGGTCAGCGTGTCAAACATGGCCGGGCCACACTACCGGCAGGGCCAGAGGCCTAGGCGAACAGGGCGTCGGTGAACTCGGCGGCGTCGAAAGGCACTAGGTCGGCTATGGCCTCGCCCACTCCGACGAGCTTCACCGGCACCCCCAGCTCGGTCTGAACCGACACCACGATCCCGCCCTTGGCCGATCCGTCGAGCTTGGTGAGCACCACACCGGTGACATCGACCGCTTCGATGAACTGTCGGGCCTGGGCCAGGCCGTTCTGGCCGGTGGTGGCATCGAGCACGAGGAGCGTCTCGGTGACTACGCCGGACCCCTTCTCGGCCACCCGCCTCACCTTCTGAAGCTCGGCCATGAGGTTCTGCTCGGTGTGGAAGCGGCCGGCGGTGTCGGCCAGCACCAACTCGGCGCCCCGCGCCGCGGCCGACTCCACCGCGTCGAACACCACCGACGCCGGGTCGGCCCCCGCGGCGCCCCGAACGATGTGAGCCGACGAGCGCTCCGCCCACATGGCGAGCTGGTCGGCGGCCGCGGCCCGGAAGGTATCGCCCGCGGCCAGAACGACATCGGTGCCACCGTCGGCCTCGCGTTTGGCCAGCTTGCCGATGGTGGTGGTCTTGCCGGTGCCGTTCACGCCCACGAAGAGCCACACCGACGGGTGTGCGCCGTCGTCGCGCCGGGCCAGCGAGCGGTCGACCCTGCCGAGGCGGTCGCGCAACTCGGCCCGCAGCGCGGCCATGGCATCGACTTGCCCGTCGCCGCCGGCCTCGACTCGAGCCCGGGCCGCGCTAACGATCTCGGAGCTTGTGGTCAGGCCGACATCGGCCCGAATCAGGGCCTCGGTGACACTGGTCCAGGCTTCCTCGGAGATGGAGGGCCGGTCGAGCGCCGAGGCAAGGGAACCCGCCAGCGCGGCTCTGGCCTTGCCCAGCCGGTCGCGCAGCGAAGGGCCGGCCGCGGCCGTCGGGGCGCGCTCTGCCACCCGGTCCACCACCCGATCAGCGACCCTGGCTGCATCTCGGGCTGCGGCCTCGGTGCGGCGAGCGGGCGCCGAGCCCTGCTTGCGGCGGCTCCTCCACGCCAGCAGGGCGACCACCGCAAGGACGGCGATGGCTACGACAACTAGTCCAACGGCTGCCTCAGGTGTCATTCGAGGACTTCCAGCCCAGCCGTGGCCACGTAGATTTAACCGTCACGGGCCCAGCACTGCCCGTGTCCCGTCGTCGATCATCCCAGCGGGTCGAGCACGGCGGTGGCCACGTAGAGGTCGCCGCCGCGTCTGATCGTCATCTCGACCGCCTCACCGGGCCGGCGCAGCTTGATGGCCGCCGAGAGTTCGGCGATGTCGTACATCGGCTCGTCGTCGAGGCTGATGATCACGTCGCCTGTCGCCAGCCCGGCCTCCGCGGCCGGGGAGTCGGGCAAGACTTCGACCACCACCACGCCCACATCGTCGCCCTCGCCAGCCTGACCGCTGATGCCGAGATAACCGAGTTCCAGCGACTCCCCGTTGATGATGCGGGTGGCGATCAGGTCGACTGTGTCGCTGGGCACGGCGAAGCCCAGGCCGATGCTGCCGCCGGTGGTGGTCTGGATCATCGTGTTCATCCCGATGACCCGGCCCTGCGAGTCGGCCAGCGCGCCGCCGGAGTTGCCGCGGTTGATGGCGGCGTCGGTCTGGATCATCTCCACCGGCACCGGTGAGTTCGGGTCGGAACCGCCCTGCACCTGGATCCTCACCGCGCTGACGATCCCCGATGTGACCGTGCCGGTGAGGCCCAGGGGGCTGCCGATGGCCACGGCGAGCTGGCCCACCCGCACGGAGCCGGCCGGCGCGAAGGGGGCCTCGACCATCTCGGCGGCCTCGGGATCGACCCGCACCACCGCCACGTCGTGCCCGGACGACCCGCCGACCACCTCGCCTTCGAGGCGGGTGCCGTCAGACAGGGTGACGAACACGGTGGCGGCGCCCTCCACCACATGCTGGTTGGTGACGATGTACCCGTCGTCGGCGTCCCACACGATGCCGGAGCCCAAGCCGAAGCCGACTTCGGCATCGACCTCGACGAGCACCACCGACGGGCTGAGAGCCTCGGCCACAGCCACCACCGGCTCGTGGGAGGCAACCGGAGGCACAGGGGTCGGCTCAGTCCCGGCTACTGCAGGCCCGTCGGGGATCGATTCCTCGCTCGGCCCGCTCGCCGGTTCGCCCGAGAGCTGCTCAACAGCCGGCACCTCGGCGCTCGGTTGCTCGACCGTCGCAGATCCAGGCCCCTCAACAGCGGCAATCTCATCGGGCGACGCCAGTCTCAGACCCGGCTCCGGTGCCGCGTCTCGCCAGCCATCCGCCAACAGCACTCCCAGCGAAGTTCCGGCCACGATCAACAGACAGCCCAGCATCACCACCGAAGCGATCCACCACCCAGACCCCCGCGCCCGAGAGCCGACCTCGTCGACCTCCCGCGGCCTGACCACCGCGCTAGGTCCAGCCGGAGGCCTGACCACCGCAGTCCGCCGAACAGCAAGAGGATCCCGCACAGCCCCCAACGCTAGACGGAGCAGTCGAACTTGCGGCCAGTGTGGAGCGATCAGCCGAGCTGGCCCCAGGCCGGGTTAGGCGGCTTCTGACACTCGTTCTGATACGACCATTGATGAGCCGCCGGGCTTCATTGAGACGCCTTGGAGGCAGTCCGCGGCCTCCATGGTGCGCTTCTGGTGGGTGACGATCACTAGCTGGGCGTCGGATCGGAACTCGTCGACGAGCTTCAAGAAGCGGTGCAGGTTCACGTCGTCGAGCGCCGCCTCCACCTCGTCCATCACGTAGAACGGCGAGGGCCGGCTGCGGAACACCGCAAACAGGAAGGCCAGCGCGGCCAGGGTCCGCTCCCCGCCCGACAGCAGCGACAGCCGCTTCACGTTCTTGCCCGACGGCTTGGCCGAGATCTCGATGCCGGTGTCGAGCAGATCGTCGGGGTCGGTGAGGCTGAGGCGTCCCTCGCCGCCGGGGAACAGCGCCTCGAAGAGCACCTCGAAGTTGGTGGCCACATCCACGAAGGCCGAGCTGAACACGGTCCTGATCTCGGCGTCGATCGACCGGATCACCCGGTTGAGGTCACGGCGGGCGGCCCGGATGTCGTCCATCTGGCCGCTTAGAAGCTCGTGGCGCTCATAGAGCTCGTCGTACTCGGCCAGCGCCAGCGGATTGACCGGACCCATGATCTCCAGCTCGGTGGCCAGCTGCTCGACCCGCTGGCCGGGGTCGAGCCCGTCGGGCAGCTCCGGCAGAGGCGCCTCGGCCGCCTGCTGCGGCGACAGTCCGTATGAGTCGCGCAGACGCTCGACCGCCCCCTGCAGCAGGGTGCGCAGCTCCGCCTCCTCGATGTCTCGGCGGCTCTCAGCCTGGCGCAGGGTCTCGTAGCGGCTCTCGGCGTCGGCCTGCCGGCCGCGCAGGTCGTCGAGGCTCGCGGCCAGGGCCCGGACCTCCTCGGAGTGCCTGCGGCGCACTTCTCGGATCTCGGCCAGCCCCGCGTTCAAGATTCCCGTCCGCTCCTCCACCGCTCGCCTCAGCGTGTCGAGGACCGCGGCCTCGCGCTCCAGCGCCGCAATGCGCTCGGTGGCTACCGCCCGCGACGAGCGGTGGCGGGCCAGCCGGTCCTCCAGTTCCGCGGCCCGGGCTTGCAGCATCTGCTGGCGCTGCTCCAACCCGGCGTCGGTTGCGCTCTGCTCGGCGGCCAGCGCTGCCACCTCCGATGCCCGCCGGTCGAGCGCGGCGCGAGCCTCGGACACCTCCCGTCGCCGCTGTTGCGCTTCGGACTCGGCCGCCTCGAGGGCGGGCATCGCAGACTCGATCTGCGCCGCCCGGCCAACAGCCTCGTCGAGGCGGACGGTCGTCTCCGTCAGCTGGTCGCGCAGGTTCGTGCTGGCGGTGTCGAGGTGGCGGCGATCGGACTCGGCGCGGTTGATGGCCTCGGTCGCCGAGGCTGCCGCGGCCTCGGCGGCAGCCAGTGCGCTGCCGAGCTCGTCGACGCGCTCTCGGCTCTCGGCCTGGGCGCGGCCAGCTGCCTCGCAAGCGGCAACGGCGCGCTCACACGCCTCTCGGGACGCCTCAACCCTCTGGTCGGCCTCGGCCAGCGCGGGCCGCAGCCCGGCCGCGCCGTGCACTCCGAGCCGCCAGCCCCGGCTGCTCAACCGATCACCGGCCGGGGTGACCACCACGGTGCCCCGATGGCGCATCCAGGTATCGGCCGCAGAGCGCCAATCGCCGTCCACCACCGCGGTGGATGCGAGCAGCCCGTCCAGCAGGCGGTCAACGCCCGGATCAGCGGCGCGGATCCGGGCACGCAACGGCTCCAGCCCGAGGTCGCGAACCGGCACACCGGCCGCACCGTCGACGCCGCTGTCCTCCAAGGCGATGACGGCCGCACCGGCGTCGCCGGCCTCGAGGCTGTCGAGCAGGGTGCGGGCCGAAGCGGCGTGGCGCACCACTACCGCGCCGATGGCGTCACCGGCCGCGGCCGCGAAAGCAGCCTCGAAGCCCGCATCCACCTCCACCAGGTCGCCCAGCACGCCCAGCACGCCATCGGCGACGGCCCGCTCACCGATGGGAGCCGGCCTGGCCGCCTCCTCGACCGCCATGGCCAGGGCCTCGCTTCGCGCCGTCCAGTGCCGCAGATCGCCCTCGGCCTGCGAGCGGGCCTCGACTGCACCCTCCAGCGCACTGGCGGCATCAGCCAATGCGGCCTCCGCCTCCGCCAACTCGGCGCGCCGAGCCGCGATCTCGTCGCGGCACCGGCCCGATTGGCGGCGGTGGCCGTCCACCCGCCCGTCCAACTCCTGAAGGCGGCGCTCGGAGTCCTCTAAGCGCTCAGCCAAGCGTCGCTGCTCCGACTGGTTGAGACTGATGCTCGAGCGCAGTGCCGACAGCTCGCCCCTGGCCTCCGCAGCCTCGGCAGCCACGCCGACATCAGCACCGGCCGTCTCACCCCACTGGGCGTTGAACTGGGCTCGGTCGGCATCCAGGCGCTCTTGGGCCTGCGCCAGGCGGAGCCGGCCGGAATCGGCCGCCGCGGCCGACAGGACCACCGCGGAGAGCTCGGCGCGACAGCGCTCCAATTCGGCCTCCAGCCCAGCGGCCAGATCATGGTCGGCGAGGGCGGCCCGCTGATGCTCGAGGCCCCGCTGCCGCTCAACCGCCACCGCGGCCAGACCGGCCGCCCTGGCCCGGAGCCCCTCCAGGCGGGCCAGGCGCTCCGAGTGGTCATCCATGCCGTGGCGGGCCAGCAGCTGCTCGTCGGCGCCGATCCGGGCGGCGACCTCTTCGAGTTCGGCTCGCAGCTCGGCCTGCTGCGCCGCCTGATCGTCCCCCCGCTCCTTGTGCAGCCGCAGCTCGTCGCGCATGGCCGCGATCTCGCGACCGGCCAGATGCACCCGCAGCGCCTCTAGCTCGGCCAGCAGGTCGGCATGGCGCCGGGCCGCCTCGGCCTGCTTCTGCAGGGGACGCAGCCGCCGGCGCACCTCTCGCAGCAGGTCGCTGATCCGGGTCAGGTCGCCGTCGGTGCCCAGCAGGCGGCGCTCGGCCCGCTCCCGCCGCTTGCGGTACTTGAGGATCCCGGCCGCCTCCTCCACCACCGCCCGCCGGTCGGCGGGGCGGGCGTTGAGAACGGCGTCGATCTGGCTCTGCGACACGATCATGTGCTGCTGGCGGCCCACGCCGGTGTCGGAGAGCAGTTCGACCACGTCCAGCAACCGGCACGGGGTGCCGTTGAGCGCGTAGGTCGACTCGCCGTTGCGGAACAGGGTGCGGGTGATCTGCACCTCGCTGGCCGCCATCGGCAGCATTGCGTCGGAGTTGTCGATGGTGAGCGAGACCTCGGCCCGGCCCAGCGCTGACTTGTGGGCCGTGCCCGCGAAGATCACGTCGTCCATGCGAGCGGAGCGCACCGCGCTCGGCGCCTGGGCCCCCAGCACCCAGGCCACCGCATCCACCACGTTGGACTTGCCGCTGCCGTTGGGCCCGACCACCACCGTGACCCCCGGCTCCAACCGGATGGAGGCCGGCTCGGCGAAGGACTTGAAGCCCTTCAGCGTCAGCGTCTTCAGATACACGGATGCGACGCTAGTTCGGGCGACGGGCGCAGCCGGTCATCCCCGCCGTAGCGAGACCAATGTTTCCCGCTCATGTTCGCTTCGCTCACGGGCCGCTCAGGCCACGGCCTCGCAAGCTCGGCCTCAGATTGCCCGCTCATGTTCGCTTCGCTCACGGGCCGCTCAGGCCACGGCCTCGCAAGCTCGGCCTCCGGCTCAGACCTGGGTGTCGCAATAGTACGTCCAGCGGCCCCGGAACTTGATCCGCTTGATCGGCGTCCTGGACCTCTCGCTCAGATCGCCGTGGCGACCCCACACCTTGAGATGGCCGGCGTAGCTGCCGGGCTGGCCGAACGGGTCCACGAAGGGGCGCTCCGGCACGGAGGTTCCCCGGTACTTCATGGCGTCGTGCATGGTGCCCACCAGCGCCCGGTGGAGGCGGCGGATCTCCTGGGTGGACAGGGTGTTGGCCACTCGGTCGAATCGCAGCCCGGCCTCGAACAGGATCTCGTCGGCGTAGATGTCGCCGATGCCGACCACGAACGTGTCGTCGGTGACGAGCGGCTTGAGCTTGACGTCCTTCTGGAGCAGCAGCCGGCCCATCTCCGTCCAGGAGATCGGCGTGGCCACCGGGTCGAGGCCGAGACCGGCCACATCGGGCAGCGCGGTCGAGAAGTCGTCGCAGGGCACCACGAACATCTGGCCCGTGCCGTCGGCGTCCACGAAGCGCAGCTGGCCGTACTGGGTGAACGAGATCACCACCTCGGTGCCGGCCACGGTGGGATTCTTGTTGGCGTTGCGGCGAGGCGAGCCCGACGAGCCGAGCGACACCACCAAGAGCCTCTCGGTGCTGAGCTCGATCACCAGATAGAGGCCCGCCCGGCGCACGTCGGTGATCTTGGCCCCCTCCAGCTGCGAGGTGAAGGCCTTGCGGTTGCGATAGCGGCGCAGGCACTTCATGCTGGCGGCCTCGGCCATCTTGATCTTCTTGCCGACGATCTCGCGTTCGAGGTCTCGCCGGATCGTCTCGACCTCCGGCAACTCGAAGGCAAGGTCGAGGCTGGCCCGCGACGCGCTCACGACTGCGCCTGTGTTCGTAGAGCTGCGTGGGCGATTTGGGCGGCCCGCTGCTCGGCGTCCTTCTTGGTGCTGCCCCTGCCGATACCGCGGGCGGCGCCGGCCCGCACCATGGCCTCGAACGACGTGTCGTGGGCGGGTCCGCTGGCGGCCACCTCGTAGACGGGAGGGTCGAAGCCGAGCCGGGCCGCCAGTTCCTGGAGCCTGGTCTTGAAGTCGGCGTGGCCCGGAGCTCGGGCCGCGGCATCGATGCGAGTGCCGAGGAGCCGGCCGACGGCACGGTCGGCCGCGCCGACTCCGCCGTCGAGATACACCGCCCCGATCACCGCCTCCATCGCATCGGCCAGTATCGACGACTTGTCGCGCCCGCCCGAGGCGGCCTCCCCCCGGCCGAGGCGCAGCAGGTCGCCCAAGCCGATCGAGCGGCCTGCCGCGGCCAGCGTGGCCGAGTCGACCAGCGAGGCCCGGGTCTTGGCCAAGTCGCCCTCGGACCACTCAGCGAAACGCGAATAGAGCCTCTGGGCCACCACCAGGCCCAGAACCGCGTCGCCGAGGAACTCCAGCCGCTGGTTGGAGGACGATCCCGGGTGCTCCGCACACCAGGACCGGTGGGTGAGGGCCAACTCGAGCAAGCCACTGTCGCCGAACCGGTGGCCCAGCCGGTCCATCAGCACCGCGGTGTCCGCCGAAGCGGCCTGAACCGTCAACCCAGCTTCGCTACGACGTAATCGACCGCATCTCGCACCGAGCGCAGGTCTTCGAGATCCTCGTCTTCGATGCGGAAGCCCACCGCACGCTCCGCCAGCTCCTCCTCGATGCCCTCCACCAGCTCGATGAGGGCCAGCGAGTCGGCGTCGAGATCATCGGCGAACGAGGCGCCCTCCGCGATGTCGGAGGGATCGATCTCGAGGATGTCGGCCAGGCGGTCGCGGATGAGCGCCAACACCTCCTCACGCCCCATGGGTGCCTGCTCCACGTGGGTTTCTGCCGGCATCGGCACCTCCATGCGCGGTATGTAGTCGATGCAGCCGACAACCCTACCGTCGAGGCCGCAGGCCGCCTATCGGCCCGTGCCGCCCACGAGCTAGGTGCGGGCGGTGGCCGCGATGTGGTCCACCATGCTGGCGGCGACCATCTCGCGGGCCACCCTCACCGCGTTCATCACCGCGGCCGCGCTGCTGGCGCCGTGCGAGATCACGCACACGCCCCGCACCCCCAGCAGCAGCGCCCCGCCGACGCTGTCGGGGTGGAGCTCCTCGGCCATGGCGTCGAGGGCGGGAGCGAGCAGCTCCCCGGCCCGCCGCGAGGTGTCGTCGGTGTCTATGGCCACCAGCATCCGACCGAACAAGGCCCGCAGCGCCCCCTCCAGCGCCTTGAGCGTGACGTTGCCGGTGAAGCCGTCGGTGACCACCACATCGACGGCGGGAGTCATGATGTCTCGGCCCTCCACGTTGCCGATCCAATCCGCGCCCACATCGTCGGCCCAGCGGCCGTCGGCAAGCAGTTCGAAGGCGCACTTGGTGAAGTCGTTGCCCTTGCCGGCCTCCTCGCCGATCGACAGCAGGCCCACTCGGGGCCGCTCGATCCCGAAGCGGTCGCGGGCGTAGACCGACCCCATGCGCGCGAACTGCACGAGCCACTCCGGCCGGCACTCGGCGTTGGCGCCCGAGTCGAGCATGGTGGTGGGGCTGGACCCCGGCGTGGGGATGGGCGTGGCGATGGCGGGGCGGGCGATGCCCCGGATGCGGCCCATGCGCAGCAGGGCCGAGCCCATGGCCGCCCCGGTGTTGCCCGCCGAGACCATGGCCGAGGCCCGGCCGTCGCGCACCGCCTCGGCCGCCCTCACCAGCGACGAGTCCTTCATGGTGCGCACGCTCGATCCCGGCTCGGCGTCCATGGGAATCACCTCGGACGCCTCGATCACCTCCAGCCCGGCGGTGTCTCCCATCTCGTCGGGGCGACCCACCAGCACCACCGGAATGCCCAGCTCGTCGGCGGCGCGGCGGGCGCCGGCCACGATCTCGTGGGGGGCGCGGTCACCCCCCATGGCATCAACGGCTACCGGTTCCATGACTCCGGCAACAACCGCCCGATCCGGTTACCGGCCCCGCGGCGCCCAGAGGCCGAGCAAGCGGGCGAGCGAGTCCAGTCCATACCGGCGAGGCCGTGGGCTGTGACGCTGGGGTTTGGGCGGCCCGTGAGCGCAGCGAACAAGAGCGGGAGTGACACCGCTGCGCCGCGACGGGCTCGCACCAAATTGACCTCGCACATAATCGTTCAGACTTTGCAACGCCGACAAAGGTTCCATGCCAACTCGCTGACACCCGGCGTGCGACTGGGACCGACCAGCTGGGACGCCGGCTATTCGACCTCGAGGGCCTGCCGGTCGCGATACCACCCGCAGCTTCCGCAGGCGCGGTGGGGCCGCTTGACCACGCCGCAGCGGCTGCAGGTGCTGCGGCCGCCGGGGCGGATCCGCCATGCGGAGGCTCGCCGGCTGCGCCCCTTGGCCTTGGAGGTCTTCTTCTTGGGAACAGCCATGAGAGATCCTGATCGTGGGACGACGAGCGAACTATTGCGACCGGCAACCCTACCGGCCACCGGCTGCGAACGCGGCTGGGCCGGTAGGGAAGCGCTCGGGCACCGGCCCGGCGCAGTCATCCGAGCACAGCGGGGCCAGCGGCAGGGCCAGCATGGCCACCTCCCGTGCCGCGGGGGCCAGGTCGATGCGCTGATCGTGGATGGGCCAGGTCTCCCCCTCGGTGGGCGTCCACTCGAACACCTCCCGCAGCGGCGCCTCCAGCGGGCCGCGCACCTCGCCGAGGCAGCGGCGGCACTCCGCGGTCCACGTCCCAGCCACCCGTCCGACCGCGCAGTAGGCCCCGCCCGCGGCTCGAACCGTCGCCTCGACCTCGACCACGCCGTCCACCACCGAGGCTCCCTGCACACCGGGATCGTCCAGGAGGCACCGCCGGGCGACCTCGATGCGGTCGACCGAACCGGCCTCCAACCTCACGCAGTCAACGATGAGCCGGGTTGATACCCGCTCTTGTCCGCTCAACCCACGTCCTGGTCGAATATGTCGTCTTCGAGTTCGGGCGGCGAGGGTGCGGGCACCGGGCGGGGCAGCCGGGTGTCCTGGAGTCGCTGGCGCCCGGTCGACACCGCGGTGGCCGTCTTGTGGAGCATCGCCTCGAAGGCGGCGAGGCGCTGATCGCACCAGTCCTCGGTCTCCAGCTTCATCCTGCGGGCCCGCTCCTCGGCCTCCTCGACCGTGCGCCTGGCCCGCATCTCCGCCGACTTGACCACCTCGCTGCGCTGGACCATCTGCTCGGCCCGGGCTCGGGCCGCCGCGATGATGTCCTCGCCCTCGCGCTGGGTGCGCAGCCGCATCTCGTCGCGCTCCTTGAGCATCCACCGCGCCGCCCGCAGCTCCTCGGGCAGGGCCGCGAACGCCTTCTGCAGCATCCCCAGCAGTTCCTCGCCGTTGATCATCACCGAGGTCGAGAACGGCATCGGCCGCGACCTCTCGACTATCCGTATGGCCTGGGTCAGCATCTGCTCGACCGCCAGTCGCCGAGTCTCAGCCGAAGTGTCGGCCCGGGCGGCCTCCGTCGAACTCACTGTTCCTGCTCGAACCGGACGGCCAGCCGCGCCTGCACCGGCTCTGGCACCATCGACGACACGTCGCCGCCGAGGCGCACCACCTCGCGGATCAGCTTGGAGGCCACGAACGACCGCTTGCTGGCCGACGGGATGAAAATCGTCTGCACCCCAGCCAGAGCGTGGTTCATCTGGGCCATCTGCAGCTCGTTCTCGAAGTCGGAGACCGCTCTCAGCCCCTTCACGATGAAGTCGGCGTCGAGGTCTCGGGCCAGATTGACCACCAGGTTGGAGAACATCGCCACCGACACATTGGTCAGGTGGGTGCAGCACTCCTTGATCATCTGCTCGCGCTCGTCGAGGCTGAACAGACCCTCCCCCTTCTGGGGATTGCGCATGGCCGCCACCACCACCTCATCGAACAGTCCGGCGATGGTCTCGATGATCTCAAGATGGCCGTAGTGGATCGGATCGAAGGATCCGGGGTACAGCACACGGGTCACTGATCGCTCCCTATCCGCTCTCGTGCGAACGTCACCACGGTACCGCCGTGACGCCTGCGGTGGTGGATGGCCCAGCCCGGCCCCACCTCTACACCGCGATCCGACTCGGCCACCACCAGGGCGGCTGGAACCCGGGCCAGCAGTTCCGGCCAGGCGTCGAAGGCGTAGGGCGGATCGACCAGCGCCACGTCGAAGCGCCGGGTGGCCAGTGCGGCCAGCGCCGCGTCGGTGTCGGCCACCATGACGTCGGCCGCGTCCGCCAGCCCGGTGGCCTCCAGGTTGCGGCGCAGCACGTCGGCCACGGACGGGTCCCGCTCGACGAACACCGCGCTGGCCGCGCCCCGGCTCAGCGCCTCGATCCCCAGCGCGCCGGTGCCGGCGAAGAGGTCCAGCACCCGGGCGCCGTCTATGGCGTCGAGCGAGTACAGCGAGTTGAACACGGCCTCGCGCACCCGGTTGGGGGTGGGCCGGGTTGCCAGGCCGTCGGGAGCGGCCAGCCGGCGGCCCTTGGCCGATCCCGCCACCACCCGGATGCCCCCCATCGGCTCGGCCGCTCAGCTCTTGAGGAGGAACTCGGCGTCGCGGTCGCCGAGGATCAGGTCGATCTCGTCAGCCAGCGCCGGGCAGCCCTCCAGGTCGGGGTCGGCGTCGAGCATCTCGATGGCCACGCCACGGGCTATGGCGACCCACTCCTTGTCGCGTCGCAGCGAGGCGAGCCGCAGGTCGTTGCGACCCTTCTGGCGCTCCCCCATGATCGTTCCCTCGCCCCGCAGCTCCAGGTCGGCCTCGGCCAAGTCGAAGCCGTCGTTGGATGCCACCACCGCGGTGAGCCGGGCCTCGGCCTCGGCGGTGGCGGCCTCGCCCACCAGGTAGCAGCTCGACTCATGCTGGGCGCGACCCACCCGGCCGCGCAGCTGATGGAGCTGGGCGATGCCGAAGCGGCCGGCGTCGACCACCACCATCACGGTGGCGTTGGGCACATCCACCCCGACCTCGATGACGGTGGTGGACACCAGCACGTCGAGCGCCCCCGAGCGGAACAGCTCCATGGTGGCCTCCTTCTCTGCGGGCGAGACTCGCCCGTGCAGCAGGCCGACCTGCAGCTCGGCCAGCTCGCCGCCGTCGCCGGTGAGCCGCTCGTGGGTCTCGGTCACCGAGCGGACATCGAGCGCCTCGGACTCCTCGATGACGGGACACACCACATAGGCCTGCCGGCCTGCCGACGCCGCGGCCCGCACCGCCTCCCAGACCTGGGCCTCCTCCAGCGGGCCGCGGGCCCACGAGGTGGCCACCGGCAGCCGGCCGGCGGGGAGCTCGTCGAGCACCGACACGTCGAGGTCGCCGTACACGGTCATGGCCGCGGTGCGGGGAATGGGCGTGGCCGTCATCACCAGCAGGTCGGGCATCACTGAGCCGGGACCTCGGTCGCGCAGCACCGCCCGCTGCTCCACCCCGAAGCGGTGCTGCTCGTCGATCACCACCACGCCCAGCGCCCGGTACTCGAGCCCCTCGGAGATCAGGGCGTGGGTGCCGACCACGATGTCGACGTCGCCGGCCGCGAGCCCGGCCGCGGCTCTGCGCCGGTCGGCCGCGCCCCGGCTCCCCGACAGCAGCTCCACCCGCAGCGGACGCTCCCCGCCCAGCCTCGACTCGTCGGGCACCGACAGGTCGCCCAGCAGCGAGACCATGGTGCGGTGGTGCTGCTCGGCCAGCACCTCGGTAGGCGCCATCAACGCCCCCTGGAAGCGGCCCTGCACCGCGGTGAGCAGCGCGCACAGCGCCACCACCGTCTTGCCCGCGCCCACATCGCCCTGCATCAGCCGGTGCATGGGATGGGGTTTGGCCAGATCGTCGGCGATCTCGTCGATGGCCCGCTGCTGGGCGCCGGTCAGCGGGAAGGGCAGGCGGGCGAGGAAGCGGTCGATCAGCTCGCCGCCGACCGCGTGGGACAGGCCGGCGGTGTGGCGCTCCAGCCGGCGCTTGCGGCGGACTAACTCGAGCTGCACCCGCAACAGCTCGTCGAACATGAGCCGGCGCCGGGCCTCGCTCGACTCCCGCATGGCCTCGGGCCGATGGATCCCGTCGAGGGCGGTGTGGCGGCCCACGAATTGGAATCGCTCCAGCACCGCGGCGGGAACCGGGTCGAGTATCCCTCGGGGCCGGCAGCGGTTGAGGGCCTGCTCGACGAACCGGGCGATCTCCCAGGTGCTCACGCTCGCCTTCTCCGACTGCGGATACACCGCGAAGAAGCGTCCGGTGCGGTCGCCCACCAGGTCGACCACCGGATTCGTCATCTGCAGCGAGCCCCGGAACGGCTTGGGGCTGCCGAAGACCACCACCTGACGGCCTGGCCGCAGGCTCTCCTCCTGCCAAGGCTGGTTGAAGAAGGTGAGCTTGAGCCGGCCGGTGCCGTCGGTGATGACGGCCTCGACGAGCTTCTGGCGCCGCCGGGTGGGGCGCGACGAGCTGCGCTCCACGCTGCCCTCCACGAACACCTCCTCGCCGGGAGCCAACTCGGCGATGCGGGCCTGCCTGGTGCGGTCGATGTAGCGGCGGGGATAGTGCTGCAGCAGGTCGAGCACCGAGTCGATCTCCATCTTGGTGAGGGCGCTGGCCCGCTTGCGGCCCACATCGCGCAGCCGGCTGACCGAGATGGCCTCCAAGTCTCGAAGGGTAAGAGGCGGATCATCCTCGGGCATCGGAGGGGTGCCCGGCGCTATTCGAGGCCGAAGTAGTACGGATACAGGGGCTGGCCGCCGTCCGACACCTCGACCTCCACTTCAGGGTGATGCTCGGCCATGTGGGCGACGATGGCCTCGGTGGTGCACGCCGCTGCGTCGGCACCGGTGAGCACGGTGAGCAGTTCGTGGTCGCCGTCGATGATGGCGTCGAGCAGCGCGGTCGCGGCCGCGGCCGTGTCCGACTCGACCGCGGCGATGCCTTCGGGGCCGATGCCGAGCCAGTCGCCCTCGGCGACGGGGCCGACTGCGCTGGCGGCGTCGCGGACGGCCCGGGTGACCTCGCCGGCGGTGACCGAGGTGGCCGCGGCGGCCATCGCCTCACGGTTCTGGTCGGCGGTGGCCTCCGGCGAGAAGGCCAACAGACCGGCGATGCCCTCGACCACGCTGCGGGTGGGAACCACGCCCACCGTGCGCTCGGTCTGGCCTCCGACCTGCTCGGCCACCGCAATGATGTTCTTGTTGTTGGGCAGCACCACGACCCCGCCGGTGGGCAGCGAGTCGACCGCGGCGAGCAACTCCGCGGTGGAGGGGTTCATGGACTGGCCGCCGGCCACCACCCGGTGGGCACCCATCGACTGAAGGACCTCGACCACGCCCGCGCCGGCGCCGACCGCCACCACCGAGCATCGGTCGGCCTCGGTGATCGCTGCGGGCCCGTCGGGCGAGGCAGCGTCGTCGGACCCCAGCGGGGCGAACGATTCGGAGTGCTCGGCTGCCTGATCGAGCAGGTCGGTGATCTGGATGCGGTGGGGCCGGCCCGCAGCGATGCCGGCCTCGATGGCCGCGCCGATGTCGTCGGTGTGGATGTGGCAGTTCCAGATGCCGTCGCCGCCGACCACCACAATCGAGTCGCCGATGTCCTGCCAAGCGGCCTTGAAGCCGACTACAGCGGAGTCGGGCGCGTCCAGCAGGAACATCACCTCGTAGCGCAAGTCGGCGATTGACGGCTCATCGGACGGCTCCGACGCGCCAGCCACCGCCGGCGGGTCGGAGGGCTCGGGGGCCTCGGGCATGGGCCGGCCGTCGAGCTCGGCCAGGCAGGCGTCGAACAGCAACAGCAGCCCTGCGCCGCCCGCGTCCACCACCCCCGCGTCGGCCAGCACGGCCAGCATCTCCGGCGTGCGCTCCAGCGCGTCGCCGCCCCGGTCGCGGGCCGCGTCGAACATCTCGGTCAGATCGCCTCCGGCCGCGGCCGCGGCCGCCGCCGACTCCGAGGCCTCCCGGATGACGGTGAGGATGGTGCCCTCCACCGGCCGGGCCACCGCCGAGTAGGCGCCGTCGCTGGCGGCGGCCAGCGCCGAGGCCACCACCGACGCGTCCGGCGCCTCGGCGTCGCGCAGCACGCCGGCCACGCCCCGCAGGATCTGGGCCAAGATCACCCCCGAGTTGCCCCGGGCGCCCATGAGCGCCCCGTGGGCCACCGCCGCACACAGCGGCTCGAGCTCGTCGTCCACGCCGTCGAGGCTCTCCACCACCGACTGCATAGTCAGAGTCATGTTCGTGCCGGTGTCGCCGTCGGGAACCGGATAGACGTTGAGGTTGTCGATCACCTGCCGGTGGGCGGCCAGCCCGGCGTGGAAGCCGACGAGGACGCGCCGCAGGGTGGCCGCGTCGAGAACGGGCGGTGCCATGGCGCCGATGATACCGGCGCGCCCCGATGCGGTCCCGAACGCCTGCCACCGCTCCTCTCAATCGCTGGCTCGCCAAGCGGCCGAACGCCGCGACGCACCCCACTCTCACAATCCGCGCGCCCTCTACAGAGTGGCTGCGGCCATGTTCATGCTGCGGCGGTGAAGTCGTTACGGTCACGCCTCGGCGATCCGCTCGCCCCGAATCTCAATGACTGATCTCGCTGAACCCGCAACCGTCGCCGCCGACCTCGCCTCCACGCTGGGGCTGACCACGGTGGACGTCAGCTACGCACTCACCCAGGACGAGCTCTTCGACGCCGCGGTGGCGGGCGATCTCGGCCGGATCCGCCCTGGCGGAGCCGACGACGAGCACAAGGCCCACGCCACCGCCCTGGGCACCGACGGTCCGCTGATCTTCTATTCCGACCCCTCCTGCACCGGCCGGCCGGTGGACGACACCTACTGCGTGGGCCGCCCCTCGATCAGCGCGGAGGTGTGGTGGAAGGACGGCTTCTCGCCCTTCGACGCCGACGCCTTCGACGCCCTAGTGCCCCGCGTCGCAGCCCATCTCAACGGTCGCCGGGCCCGGCTCTACGTGACCGACGTGTTCTGCGGGGCCGAGGCCGCCTACGCCGAGGGGTGCCGGTTCGTCGGAGAGTTCGCCACCCACGCCTATTTCTGCAACATCATGTTTCCCGCCGACATCGACGGCGCCGCGGCTAGCGCCAGACACCGCTGGACCCTGCTCAACGTGCCATCCTTTCGATGCAGCCCCGACCGCGACTGCACCCGCACAGAGCGCGCCGTGATCATCGACCTCGAGCGCCGGCTCGCGCTGGTGCTCGGGCGCGCCGACTACTGCGGCATCAACAAGAAGACGATGTTCACCATCATGAACTTCGTTCAGCCCGGCCGCGGCCAGCTCTCGATGCACTGCTCGGCCAATGTGGGCGCCGACGGCGACAGCGCCATCCTGTTCGGGCTGTCGGGCACCGGCAAGACCACCCTGTCGGCCGACCCTCAGCGAGAATTGATCGGCGACGACGAGCACGTCTGGACCGACGCCGGCATCTCCAACTACGAGGCCGGCTGCTACGCCAAGCTCATCGACCTTGACAAGCAGGCCGAGCCGGTGATCGCGTCGGCGCTGTCGATGCGGGGAACCCTGATCGAGAACGTGCCGCCCCTCGAAGGCCGCCGCTTGGCCGAGACGCATCCCCAAGATCTGGATCTGGGCGATCGCTCGGTCACCGAGAACACCCGCTTCGCCTACCCCCTCGAATGCAACCCGAACCTGGCGCCGGGACGCCGCGGCCCCCATCCGAGCACCATTGTGCTGCTCACCGCCGATGCCTTCGGTGTGCTTCCCCCGGTGGCGATCCTCGACCCCGACGAGGTGATGTACCACTTCGTGATGGGCTTCACCGCCCGGCTGGCCGGCACCGAAGTGGGCGTGACCGAGCCGGAGGCGACCTTCTCGCCCTGTTTCGGCGCGCCGTTCATGGCCCGCAAGCCCGACGTGTACGCCCGGCTGCTCAAGCGGCGCATGCACGAGCACCGGGCTCGCTGCGTGCTGCTGAACACAGGCTGGTCCGGCGGCGCCTACGGGGTCGGCCGGCGTATGCCGCTGCCGGTGACGCGCCGGCTTCTCGATGCCGCCCTCTCGGGGGAGTTCGACGGCGCTCCTACCCAACAACACCCGATCCTGGGCCTGAGGATGCCGCTTCGCTGTGACGGCGTAGACGACGCGACGCTCGACCCCGGCAAGACCTGGGAGGCTTCCAACGCCTACGATGCCGCGGCCCACCGCCTCAGGGATCTGTTCCGGGCCCGCTACGAGCGGGAGGGTTACGCCGAGATGGGCATAGCGGCCGCGCTGTAGCGGCGCCGCAACGGGCTGGTACCTACCCGTACACGCCCCAAGAAGGTCGGCTAGAAGTCGGGCGTGCCCATGTCGACTTCGGAGCCGAGGCGCAGCCGGGTGGCCCTGCCGTGATCGTCGAGGTCGAACTGCACCCGCTGGCCCTGGCGCAGCATCCGGAACAGCGACCCCTCCAGCGCGTCGGCCGCCAGGTCGATGTCGGCCAGATCGGCCTCGTTGACGAGCACCCCGTCGCCGGTGACGGGGTCGTAGCTCTTGATGACGCCCTGCACGAGGCCGCAGCCTAGAGCAAGCGCGCCGACACCCGGCGAAAGGAGGGGGGTCAATCCGCTAGGCGTTCGGCCTGGCCGCGGGATCAGCCAATCCGCTCGACCTCGGGAGGCGGCGGGATCGGGCCTTCTAGGCGAAGCTGTCCAGGAACACGGCTCGGATACCCAAGCCCATCAGGAACAGCCCGGTGAAGCCGTACAGCAGATATAGGCGGGCCCGAAGCTGCTGGCGGTAGCTGTAGGCGATGCCGACGGCCACCAGTGCCGAGAACCCGTAGAGGGAGTGGAGGTCCGGGACCTCGCGGCCGTCGCGCACGATGAGCCACGAGCCGAGACCGGCCTGCACAAACACGCTGAGCTGCGCCAACACCGTCAGCACCCACAGCGACCGCCTGCGCAGGCCGTCCCGATAGTGGGCGGCGAGGGCCCAGCCTCCGGCCGCGGCGTTGGAGGCGATCACCACCCACGAGAACCAGTCGTGGACCCCGGCGACAGCCGATGCGGCCACCGCCATCAGGCGACTGCTCCGCTCAAGCACACACAGCCCCAGCCCGAGGGAGGTGGGGCCGATGCCGTCACCGCCATCAGGCGACCGCTCCGCCGCGCCGCAGGGCCACTGCCTCGTCGGAGTCGAAGCCCAGCTCGGCCAGGATCTCGTCGGTGTGCTGGCCGGCGTGGGGCGGCGGCCGGCGGATCGCGCCCGGGGTCCGGCTGAAGCGGGGGGCCGGGCCGGGCTGGACCGCTCCGGCCACCTCAACAAAGGTGCCCCGCTCGCGATTGTGGGGATGCTCGGGCGCCTCGGCCAGCGACAGCACGGGCGCGAAGCATGTGTCGGTGCCTTCGAGCAGCTCGCACCACTCGGCCCGGGTGCGCTGGGCCACTACCTCCGCGAGCTTGTCGGTGAGCTCAGGCCATGCAGCTCGATCCATTTGCTGGTCCCACTCCGGGCCGTGCAGTCCGAGCCGCTCCCTCAGCTCGGCGTAGAACTGTGGCTCGAGCGGCCCCAGCGAGATGTAGCCCCCGTCGGCGGTCTTGTACACGTTGTAGAAGTGGGCGCCGGTGTCGAGCAGGTTGGTGCCGCGCTCGTCGTTCCAGAAGCCCGAGCCGGCCATCCCGAAGAAGACGGTCATCAGCGACGCGGCCCCGTCGACCATGGCTGCGTCCACCACCTGTCCCCGCCCTGAGCGGCGGGCCTCCAGCAGGGCGCACGCCATCCCGAAGGCGAGGTACATGCCACCGCCGCCGAAGTCGCCGACCAGGTTGAGGGGCGGCACCGGCGCCTCGCCCCGCCGGCCGATGCCGTGCAGCGCCCCGGACAGGGCGATGTAGTTGATGTCGTGGCCCGCAGCGCCGGCGTAGGGGCCGTCCTGGCCCCAGCCGGTCATCCGGCCGTGCACCAGGCGCGGATTGCGGTCCAGGCAGTGCTGCGGGCCGATCCCGAGACGCTCGGCCACGCCGGGACGGAACCCCTCAACCAGCGCGTCGGCGCCGTCGATCAGCGACAGCACCGTCTCGACCCCAGCGGGAGACTTGAGGTTGATGCCGATTGAGCGCCTGCCCCGGTTGAGGAGGTCGCGGGGAGGATCCTCGGGGTCGCCGCCACGCACCGCGGCGGCCCGGTCGACCCGCACCACGTCGGCACCCATGTCGGCCAGCATCATGGCGCAGAACGGCCCCGGCCCGATGCCGGCAATCTCAATCACCCGGACCCCTGTCAACGGCCCCATACCCCTCCCCTTCCGTGCGGCTATACCCTCAACCTCAACGGCAAGCTATCTCCGCTTCCCAGTTGGGGTATAGCGTCGGTCGGTGGCCTGCATCGTGGATCTGACCTTGGCCAAGAACATGCGCGGATTGACGGCAAGCCTCTCGCGCAGCAGCGGTGTCATTCCCGCTCTTGTTCGCTGCGCTCACGGGCCGCTCGGGCCACGGCCTCGCCCGTATGAACCGGATTCGCTCACCTATTCGCTCGGCCTCGACGTGCCGGCCAGCGGCCGGTGACTGCTGAGGCCTACGACCGGGCCGCGGTGCAGCGGCGCACCGTGGCGGTGTCGATGAGCTCGGTGGTTCCCACGACGATGGCCATGGGGGCGGCGTTCGCAGCCTCGGCGGTGCTGGCCGAGGAGATCACCGGCAGCGCCACGCTGGCGACGCTGGCCGCGGGCTCGATGTCGATCGGCAGCATGGCCGCCGCCGTTCCACTGTCGCGCCGCATGGCCCGCCTGGGCCGGCGCTCGGGATTGGTGGCCGGATGGTGGGCCGGCGCGGCGGGAGCGCTGGCGGCGGTGCTGGCGGCCCTGTTCAGCCTGTACCCGCTGGTGGTGCTGGGCATGATCGGGGTCGGCGCGGGCCAGGCCACCAACCTGGCCGCCCGCTATGCGGTGGCCGACAACGCCGCCGAGGACCGCCGGGCCCGAGCCATCGGCATGCTGGTGTGGGCCTCCACCTTCGGCGCAGCCACCGGGCCGGCCTTCGCGCTGGGCCCGATTGCCGACGCTGCCGGGTTCGTCGGCCTTCCCGAGCTGGCCGGTCCCTATGTGCTGAGCACGGCAATGTTTGTGGCCGGGCTGGCCATCACCCACGTCTGGCTGCGGCCCGACCCGCTCGAGGTGCTCGGCACGATCGGTTCGGAGGCGCCCCGCCCGGCGTCTCCGGCCACCGTGGTCCGCCGGATCGCGACCGTGCCCGAGGCCCGCCTCGCCCTGCTGGCCATGCTGGTGGGGCAGCTGGTGATGGTGGGGGTTATGACGGCCACGCCGCTGCACATGACCAGCGGCAATCAGGACCTGGCGGTGATCGGCCAGGTGATCTCTCTGCACATCGTCGGGATGTACGCCTTCTCGCCGCTGGTGGGATGGCTCGTCGACCGGCTGGGAACCCACACGGTGGTCACTGTCGGCGGACTGATCCTGTTCGTGGGCGCGGAGTTGGCCGGCCACACCGACCCCGGGCACAGCGCCGGTTTGTTCAGCGGCCTCACCCTCATCGGCATCGGCTGGAGCTGCGGGCTGATCGCGGGCAGCACGCTGCTCACCAACGCCTTCCCCGTCCACCAGCGGGTGGAGGTGCAGGGCGGCGCCGACTTCGTGATGATCACCGGCGGCGCGGTGGGCGGCATGTCGTCGGGGGCCCTGGTCGAGCTTCTCGGCTACCAGTCGCTGAGCCACTACTCGGGCATTGCCGCCCTGCTGCTAGTCGCCGCCGCCGCCGGCGCCTGGATCACCGCCCGGTTGACCCGCCACCGCCAACTCGCCTGAATGCGGGGCTTCGCTCAGCCCTCCAGGGGGGCAAGCTTGGTGGTGTCTATCGAGTAGCTGAGCGTCTCGCCGACGGTGGCCGCGCCGGGGTCTCGTGCCAGCAGGGCGAAGTTGCCGGGGACGGTTCGCAGGATCAGCTCGTAATGGTCTCCTCGGAAGCGGACATCGGCAACGTTGCCGGTGACGGCGTCGCCGGTGCTCGACGGCAGTTCATCAAGGCGGGTGAAGGCGTCGGCGCGGAGCACTGCGGAGCCTGTGGGGGCGCTCAAGCGGCCCCAGGGCACCGCGCCGTCGTTCCCGACGGTCACCACGTTGGCGTGGCCCAGGAAGCGGGCCACCGCCTCGCTTCGGGGATCGTGCCAGATGTCGGCCGGGGAACCGATCCGAGCGATGCGGCCCGACTGCATCACCGCCACCCGGTCGGCCACCGCGAAGGCCTCGTCGTGGTCGTGGGTGACGTGCAGGACGGTCACGCCGAGGCGGCGCAGCAGAGTCCTCAACTCCTCGGTGAGCTCGTCGCGGCGGGGACGGTCCAGCGAGCCCAGCGGCTCGTCGAGCATCAACAGCCGGGGCTCGGGGGCCAGCGAGCGGGCCAGCGCCACCCGCTGGGCCTCGCCGCCCGACAGCGTGGCGATCTGGCGCGGCTCGAAGCCGGCCAGACCCACCAGCGCCAGCACCTCGGCCACCCGGCGGCGGCGGGCCGACGCGTCGATCTTCTGCATCCGCAGCCCGAACGCCACGTTGGCGGCCACATCGCGGTGCGAGAACAGGGCGTGCTCCTGGAACATCAGCCCGAAGTCGCGGCGATGCACCGGCAGACCGGCCAGATCCTCGCCGTCCCAGCGGACCTCGCCGCCGTCTAGGGGCTGCAAGCCGGCCACGGCCCGCAGCAGCGTGCTCTTGCCGCAGCCGCTCGGACCCAGAATGGCGACAACCTCGCCGGTCGCCGCCTCCAAGTCGACCCCGTCGAGGGCTGCGACCCGGCCGAAGGCGACCCTGGCCCCGCTCACCGTCAACATCTAGAACGCCCCCCTGCGGGTGTCGCCCCAAAGGTCCATGACGAAGACTGCCACAGCGGTGAGCGCCATGAGCGCCACCGCCAGCGCCATGGCCTGGCCCCTCAGGGCCTCGCCGGGGGTGCCCAGCAGCCGGAACAGCGCCAGCGGGGCGGTGAGCGTCTCGGGCCGGCGGGGGATGAAAGACGTCGCCCCGAACTCCCCCAGCGACACCGCGAAGGCGAACCCGGCGCCGACGGCCACGCCCCGGGCCGCCACCCGCAGGTCCACCTCGCGGCGCACCCGCCGGGGCGGGGCGCCGAGCACCGCCGCCGCCTCCCGAGCCCGAGGATTCACGGTGCGCAGCATCGGCACCAGCGTCCGCACCACGAAGGGAATCCCCACTAGGGCGTGGGCGATGGGCACCACGATCACCGAGGTGCGGATGTCGATGGGCGGGCGGTCGAGCACCAACAGGAACCCCAGTCCGATGGTGACCGCCGAGACGCCCAGCGGCAGGGTCAGCCCAATGTCGAAGGCTCGGCCCAAGAGGGCGCCTCGGGAGTCCGACCGCAGCACCACCAGCGCGGCCGCCCCACCCACCAGCAGCGCCAGCGCGGCGGCGGGAAACGCGAAGGCGAGCGAGTTTCCCAGGGCGGCCAGGGCCGTGTCGGGCAGCAGGCTGACACGCTCGGCCATGGCGGTGTAGTTGCGAATCGTGTAGCCGCCGCTGCGGCCAGCCGCGAACGACCGCTCCACCAGCACCGCCAGCGGCAGGCCCAGGATCAGCGCCATCACCGTCAGGTTGGCGATCAGGCCGGGGCCTCTGCGCCGGGGCGCGGCCGCAGGCGAGGAGGCGGGCTCGACGGTGGCCCGCCGCCGCTCGAGCGCGTTCGACACCGCCACGAGGGCAATCACCGCGGCCAACTGCACCACAGCCAGGGCCGCGGCCGTCTCCAGGTCGAGCCGGACCACTGCGTAGCGGTAGATCTCGGTCTCGATGGTGGCCCGGGCCGGTCCTCCCAGTATCAGCACCACCCCGAAAGACGTGAACGAGAACAGGTAGACGATGGCCGAGGCCGCCGCTACCGACGGTGCCAGTCGGGGCAGCACGACGCGACGGAAGACCGCGATCCGCGAGGCGCCGAACACCCTGGCCTGGTCCTCCACCCGGGCGTCGAGGTTGGCCCAGTGGGCGCCGACCGTTCGCAGCACCACGGCGTAGTTGAAGAACACATGGGCCGCCAGGATGGCCCACACCGTGTGGCGCAGGTTCACCCCGTCGCCGCCGGCGAGGCCGAACCGGGCGAAAACGCCCTCGAAGGCGGCGGCCACCACCACGGTCGGCAGCACGAACGGCACCGTCGCCAGCGCCCTCATCAGCCGCTGCCCCCGGAAGCGCAGCCGGGCCATGGCAGCGGCCGCGGGCAGCGCCACCGCCACGGTTGCAGCGGTGGACACGGCCGCCTGCCAGGCGGTGAACCAGATCACCGAGCGATGCGAACCAGAGCCGAGCACTTCGCCCAGCAGCCCGGCCGGACTGGTCCCGCCGAAGCCTCGTGCGATCACCCCGGCGATGGGCCAGGCGAAGAACAGCACCATGAAGGCGACCACCGCCACTGCGGGCAGCGCGGCGGCGGCACCCCGAACGATCCGGACCGGGGCCGTCAAGGTCGCAGGCTCCGAGCGGGCGCGGCTTGCTCGCACGGGGCGGTTCAGCGCAGGACTATCTCCACCCAGCGGTCGGTCCAGGCGTCGCGCTGGGCCTCGATCTCGGCCGGGTCCAACATGAACGGGGCGGCCGCGATCTCGGCGTGGGCCACGAACTCCGGCGGCAGGGTGGCCGCCGCGGCGACCGGGAACACGAACATGTTGAGCGGAACGTCGTTCTGGAACGTGTCGGTGAGCATGAAGTCGACCAGGGCCCGGGCCCCTGCGGGGTTGTCGGCACCGGCGAGCACGCCGGCGAACTCGATCTGGCGGTAGCAGCTGGCGGTGACGACACCGGTGGGGGGCTCGTCGACGGGCGGATCAGCGAAGATGACCTCCGCGGGCGGGCTCGACGCATACGACACCACGATCGGCCGGTCACCGCCGCCCGCGGTGAACTCGCCGTAGTAGGCGTCCTCCCAGCCGGCGGTGACCGACACGCCGTTGTCGCGCAGCGCGGCCCAGTAGTCCTCCCAGCCGTCGCCGTAGCGGGCGACGGTGGCCAGCAGGAAGGCCAGGCCCGGCGACGAGGTCTCGGGGCTCTGCACGACGAGCATTCCCTCGTAGGCCGGGTCGGTCAGATCGTCGAGGGACGACGGGGGCGGCGGCGAGCCGTCGAAGGCGTCGATCCAGTAGTTGAGGCACACGTCGCCGAAGTCGACCGGCGTGACCCGGTGCTCGGGATCGAGCACGAAGCGCTCGGGCACCCCGGCGAGGCCGGGGGAAGTGTGCGGCTCGAACATGGCGCAGTCGAGGCCGCGCTGCAAGAACGTGTTGTCGATCCCGAACAGCACATCACCCAGCGGCTCGCCCGCGGTGAGGCAGGCCTGGGCCACCAGCGCGCCGGCATCGCCGGAGGCGAGCTGCTCCACCTCGATGCCGGTGGCCGCGGTGAACGCCTCGAACGTCTCGGGCGAGACGTAGAACGAGTCATGGGTGAGCAGCGTCACCGTGGTGCCCGCGAGGTCGTCGGAATCCCCGGCGCGGTCGCCGCTGCAGGCTGCCGCGATCATGGAGACTGCGGCCACAGCGAACAGGCCGAGGAACACCCGAGTCCCTCGACGATTGATTCGCCGGGGCGCGCCGGTATGGGCGGGATTTCGTGGGGGTTGGTGATCCATGGGGTCTTCCTCCGCTGGCATTACCCAGATCAGGTCGGCGGGTCGACACCGCTGCGAATGGCGCGGATGCCCTCTCAGCCCGGCTGTCCCGAGCTCCCCGGCTCTTGTTGTCGCCCGCGACTATACGCCCTCAAGCGTCAGTCGTTGTCGGTGATGGTCATGGTGGCTTGGCGGTCGGCGATGGGGGGTCCGGGGGTGTAAGGGTTGGTGGCGTAGGGGTAGACGAGGACGAGTCTGACGTAGAACTGTTCTTCGGTTTCTTGCAGGCTGTCCTCAAGGAGGGGGATCTGTGCCCATTTCTCGGTGTCGCCGGGGTTGAAGGAGAGCAGGCCGAGCGCTCGAGCGGGGTAGTCGCGGCCGGGCACGGCTATCAGGTTGCCGTTGCCGCCGCCGTAGAACGCCATCCAGACGACCTCCGCTGGCCTGGCGCGCGGGCCGGTGTTGAGCGTCACCCGAAACCGCAGCGTGTCGCCCTCGGTTCCGGTGGCGTCATGGACCGCGAACCCCGGATCTGTCGGAGGCGGAGGCGGCGGGGGTGGTGGATCGTCGTCATCGGCGACGGCGACGGCTGCGGAGCCTGCCGTGGACGACACGCTGTAGCCCGAGCCGCTGTCGACGGTGACGGTGACCGACCCGTCGGCCTCGTCGGTGCTGTCGTTGGTGGTGGCGACCGTCAGCGTCGCGGTGCCACTGGCGGAGACCGTGACCTGCCGCGAGCCGGTGGACACACCGAAGTCGCCGCTTTGCGCGACCGTCACGTCCACCGACAACGGACTCGATGGCGCCGGATCCGCGGTCACCGTGAACACCGCGTCGGCGCCCTCGGTCACACCCGCACCCGCAGCAATGGAAACCTCGGGCTCAACCACCGGAGGAGGCGGCGGCGGGGGTGGCGGTGACGGGTCGTTGCACTGCGCGTGGGCTTCGAGGGTCCGCGTGACGCGGTCCCAGCGGCTCAACATGAACTGACCCTCGTTGGAGCGCGACTCCGCCACAGTCATGGAGGTCTCGCCGGTGTCGACGCCCAACGCGGCCAGCACCCGATTCCAGCGCAGCACATGCGCGCTGACATGGCTGTGAGCGTCGCGCCACGCGGTCACCTCTGTCACCGTCACCGCATCAGAGGGCAACTGCGGCACACACACCGGCGGCGGATCGTCATCATCGGCCACCGCCACCGTCGCTGAAGCAGCCGTGGGTGACACTGTGTAGCCCGAGGCGTCGTCCACCGTCACCGTCACCGAACCATCAGCCTCATCTATACCGTCACCCGCCGTAGGCACCGACAGCGTCACGCTCCCAGACGTCGAGACCGTCACCTGCCGCGGCCCCGTGGACACCCCGAAATCACCCGACTGCGCCACCGTCACATCCACCAACAACGCCGCCGACGGCGCCGGGCTCGCCGCGACGGTGAACACCGCGTCACCGCCCTCGGTCACACCGGAACCCGCTGCGATGCTCACCTCCGGCTCGACCGCCGGAGCGGCAGGCAAACCGGCGACCGTCAACTTGAACGACCCCGTCCTCGATCTGGCATAGGTGGTCGCCTCGATCGTGTAATCGCCCGGCCGCAACGACTCGACGATCCGCGAGTTGTAGCCGCTGCCGTCGTCATCGTCCTGGTCCAGAGAGGATCCGGACTGCTTGTCCTTGCCGGAACGCAAGTACAGGTACGTGTCCACCGACGACTCGAGGTCGATCGTCACCGTGCTCTGACTGGCCAGCGAGAACGTGTAGAACCGCGCATAGCTCCCAACTCGATCCACCGACGCACACGCCGAGGTCCACTCGCCGTCGATACTGCCGTCGCTCGACAGCGCCGCCACACAAGCATCAACCACCACCGGCGGATCGTCGTCGTCGGCCACTGCCGCCGCCGCCGAGCCGGCCGTGGATGAGACCGTGTAGCCCGAGCCGTCATCGACTGTCACTGTCACCGAACCATCCGGCTCATCAACATCGTCACCGGTGGTGGACAACGTCAGCGTCGCAGTGCCCGACGTCGGCACCGTCACCTG
The DNA here is from genome assembly GCA_022821685.1 of Acidimicrobiia bacterium. Classification (GTDB taxonomy): domain Bacteria; phylum Actinomycetota; class Acidimicrobiia; order Acidimicrobiales; family Aldehydirespiratoraceae; genus Aldehydirespirator. The sequence goes on along the minus strand of JAJEDD010000034.1, from coordinate 177,213 downwards.
GCGCGAGCCCGTCGCCACACCGAAATCACCGAACTGCGCAACCGTCACATCCACCAACAACGCACTCGACGGCGCCGGATCCGCGGTCAACGTGAACACCGCACCGCCGCCCTCGATGACACCACCGCCCGCCGCGATGCTGACCTCGGGCACATCGTCGTCTGATACTGCAACTGTGGCCGTGTCGGCAGATGCCGAAATGGTGTAGCCCTGACCGTCGCTGAGCGTGACAGTGACCGACCCGTCGGGCTCGTCGGCGCTGTCGTTCGTCGTGCCGACCGTCAACGTGGCACTGCCAGAGGTCGGGATCGTGACCGTCCGCGAACCAATCGCTGTGTAGTCGCCGGTTTGAGACACCGCGACACTCACCGACAACGCCGCCGACGGCACCGGATCCGCGGTCAACGTGAACACCGCGTCGCCGCCCTCGATGACGGCCGCGTCTGCCGCGATACTGATCTCCGGGTCAACCACCGAGGGCTCGGGCAGGCCGTTGACCGACAACTTGAACGATCCCGATCTCGACGCGGAATAGGTGGTCGCCTCAATCGTGTAGTGCCCCGCCGACAGCGACTCGATGATCCGCGAGTTGAGGCCGTTGCCGCCGTCATCGTTGTGGCGTACGGCATGTCCGGACTTCTGGTTCTTGCCAGACCACAAGATCAGGTACGTGTCAACCCCCGACTCCAGATTGATCGTCACCGGGCTGCCGCTGTCCAAGTGGAACGTGTAGAAGTGCGCGTAGCGGCCGGTCCTGGTCTCCGACCGACAAGCGTCGGCCCACTTGCCGGCTACGCTCCCGTCGCCGGTCAGCACCGTGATGCACGGATCCACGGGCCCCGCCTCATCGTCGGCCACCGCCACACCCGCTGAACCGGCTGTAGGCGAGACGGTGTACTCCAGACCCGCCGTCAGTGTCGCGGTGATTCGGCCGTCAGCCTCGTGCTGACTGTCATCGGTCGTGGAAACCGTCAACGAGCCGGTCCCGCCCGTCGAGATCGTCACATGACGCGAACCTGTCGCCGCGCCGAAGTCACCGCTCTGGGCCACGTCCACGGTCACGGTCAACGGACTCGACGGCACCGGATCCGCCGACAACGTGAACACCGCGTCGCCGCCCTCAGTGACTCCTGGTCCAGGCGTGATGCTCACTTCTGGGCCTACGACTGTGACCACGACAGCCGAGTGGACTGACTCGTCACCATCATCGGCTTCGACCATCACGTAATAGACATTGTCGGCATCGGCATCCCCCGGTGCGGCTGCCCGGGGAGTTGCTCGAAAGCTCAACACTCCAGCGACTGAGATGTCGAAAGCTGACGCATCCTCGCCTTCAAGCATCCAACTCACGGAACCACCGAGGTTGTGGGCCACCAGGGTTGTCACCGGCTGAGTGCCGCCTTCGGCGTACGTGACGGCCTTCTCGCCGCCCAGGCGCGGCGTGGAGGGGCCATGAACCTGAAGGACTTGGTCATTCCCAGAACCGTTGGAAGTCGTGATGTACAGGGCACCGTCGGGTCCGAGCACCGGTGAGCGCAAGCGACCGTATGCCTGGTCGAGCTCCGACACGAGAACTTCGCTGATCAGGGCGCCGTCTTCGCTGAACTCGAAGAGCTTCAACTGCTGCTGTTTCAGCAGCGCAACCGCCAGGCGACCGTCCCAGACTCCCCAGCCCTCTCCGTCGAGGAAGGCTGCGCCGCTAGTGGCGATCGCCGGAAACCCCGACCGCCACTTGGCCTCGACAGCCTCTGGAAAGTCTTCCAAGTCGGTCATCGGCACGCTCTCGAAGTATGAGCCGTTGCGCCACTCCGGGTCCCAGCCATAGTTGCCACCGCTGACGAGGAGGTTGATCTCGTCGTCGTAGGACGGACCGTGCTCCACCGACCACGCCTGACTGGTTCCCGGTCGAAAGGCCAGGCCCTGCGGGTTGCGGTGCCCGTAGGTGTAGATGCGACGCGTGACCGGGTTGGCGTCGGCCGCGAACGGATTGTCAGGTGCTCCTTGACCCGTCTGAGCGTCGACGCGCAGCACCTTGCCGCTGAGGGAGTTGAGATCTTGAGCGGCCGGAGGGTTGTCGCCGTCGCCCGTGGTAATCCACAAGTATCCGTCGGGACCGAAGCGTATGCGACAGCCGCCGTGACGCGGAAACCCGGTCAACCGAATGCCGCCCACCAGAGGATCGGCCACACGAGTTGCCGCGCTGTAGTCGGCGTTCATGGTCCAGGCGATCACCTGAACTGGAGTACCGCCGGTGTGGACCTGACAGGTGTAGAACCGCCTGTTGTTGGCGAAGTCGGGGTCGACCGCAAGGCTCGTTAGTCCCACGTAGATGTTGCTGAAGACATCGCTGAAGTCTGCGCTGACCGGCTGCACCCGGCCATCGAGGCGGCGGCTCAGCAAGCGACCGCGACGCTCGGTGACCAGCATCGTACCGTCCGGCGTGAAGGCGACATCCCACGGAATGGTGAGTCCCGACATCACAGAACTCACTGCCAGCGCCGACGGTGATTCGCCGGCCGCAATCGGGGCGGCAGATACCCACTCTGCCGACTTGTCCGCGATCGCCTGACTAGGACTGCGGCGGTCGACGTACGAAACCCGCACCTTGAGATACTTCCCGGCGTGCTCGATGGCCGACTCGAAGGCGGCCGCTTCGGAATCCTTGCCTGGGACCTCACCCGCGATCCCGGCAGCCACTTGGCTGAAGTTCACACCGTCATCGGAAAGGGACCACCTCCATACGGCGCTTCTGACATCTACTCCACCGTCTGGATCGGTTAGACGTGCCCGGATGATGGTGCCGGCGCGAATGGGCTCAGGAGCCACCGTCAGCGTCCCCGGCTCCTCGACGTCGCTGACTGATATCGACACCTCGAAATCTGTGGCGCCATTGTCGTCGGTGGCCGTGACCGTCACCGCGTAGCGGTCCTGCTCCTCATAATCGAGCCGATCGTTGGTGCGAAGCTGCCCGCTGGCGGGGTCGATGGTGAAGCTCGCAGCGTCGGCGCCCCCAAGCCGGTGGGTCACAGTGCCGTCGGGGTTGTTCGGAGTAACCGGGGCGCCGACGTGAGTACCGGCCGGTTGGTTCTCGGCCACCTCCCGCCCTACAGCCGCCGTTGAGCTCGGGTTGCTGGCCGGCGCCGTCGGCACCCAGGACGACGCAGCAACCATCCCCAAGCCGAGCATCGCCATGACTGCTGTGACTAGTAGAACACTCCGAACAGGTGCAGTCACAAGAGATGGGGTTGACCCGCGGCTCATGCCATCAGGCGCATGGACGCGCCGCGAGTCGACCGACTCCATCACGAAGGTTCTCCAGTGCGCAGCGCTAGGGGCTAGAGGAATACGCCCACATGGCGCGCCGGTCAGGCTAGCGCGCCGCGGTCAAGCACCAACCAGGCCCAAGAAACCCGCTTGCTCTTGGCACGCCGGGCGAGGCCGAGCGAAGTGTGCGGCTCGAACATGGCGCAGTCGAGGCCGCGCTGCAAGAACGTGTTGTGGGTCTTCCTCCGCTAGCATTACCCAGATCAGGTCGGCGGGTCGACATCGCTGCGAATGGCGCGGATGCCCTCTCAGCCCGGCTGTCCCGAGCTCCCCGGCTCTTGTTGTCGCCCGCGACTATACGCGCTCGAGCGTCAGTCGTTGTCGGTGATGGTGATGATGGCTCTGCGGTCGGCGAAGGGGACGGCCCCGTAGGGCGACACGAACACCAAGTTCACCTGGAACTCTTCGGCGGGCTCGACGCGGGAGTCGTCTCTGAGGTTGACCTGCACCCGCTGTTGGACCACGCCGGGCTGGAATGTCAGCCAGCCGCCCGCGCTGTCGTAGTCGGATCCCGGAGACGCCCATATGGGGTTTCTGTGGTCCCACGGGCTGGATCCGCCGAACTCGGTCTTCCAGTACACCCGCAGGCGCTGACTCGAGGCGTCCGACAAAGTCACCGTGACGGTCACCTGTTCGCCCTCTGTGCCCGAAGCATCCGCAATGGAGAATCCGGGGGCGTCCGCCGGGGGAGGCGGCGGGGGCGGGTCGTCGTTGTCGGTCACCGCGACGGTCGCGGAGCGTTGTGTCGCAGAAACCGTGTAGCCCGAGCCGCTGTTGACGGTGACGGTGACCGACCCGTCTGCTTCGTCAGCGCTGTCGTTGACGGTGGACACCGTCAGCGTTGCGGTGCCGCCGGCGGGGACCGTGACTTGGCGCGAACCGGTGCCGACCCCGTAGTCGCCGCTTTGTGTGACCGCCACGTCCACCGACAACGCGCTCGACGGCGCCGGATCCGCGGTCACCGTGAACACCGCGTCACCGCCCTCGGCCACGCCCGCACCCGCAGCAATGGAGACCTCTGGCTCGACCACCGGAGGAGGCGGCGGGGGTGCGGGATCGTCGTCATCGGCGACGGCGACGGCTGCGGCGCCCGCCGTGGACGACACGCTGTAGCCCGAGCCGCTGTTGACGGTGACGGTGACCGACCCGTCTGCTTCGTCGGCGCTGTCGTTGACGGTGGCGACCGTCAACGTTGCGGTGCCGCCGGCGGAGACCGTGACCTGCCGCGAACCGGTGCCGACCCCGAAATCGCCGCTCTGCGCGACCGTCACCTCCACCGACAACGGACTCGCCGGCACCGGATCCGCGGTGACGGTGAACACCGCGTCGGCGCCCTCGGTCACACCGCTGCCTGCTGTGATGCTCACCTCCGGCGTCGCTGCCGGTTCGGTTGTGTCGGTGGACTCAACGCACCGCAGCGCCGCGACGACGGGCGCCCAGCCGGGCCAGCCCTTGCCCTCGCTGAAATCTCCCACCTCCTGCGCGGTGACCGTCTCAACCGCGACCTGCGAGGGCTTCGCGGGCAAATTCTGCGCGCCCAGCGTGTTCAAGATACGCCAAAACAGCGGCGCCTCAGAACCATGGCTCGAGTGCCAGTCAAACGCCGCTCCCGCCTTCTCAATGGCCTCGGCGGCGTCGCATGCAACCGGCGCCGGGTCGACCGGCGGCGCTGCGTCGTCATCGGCCACGGCCACCGTCGCCGCTCCCGCCGTCGCCGACACCGTGTAGTCCGAGCCGTCATCGACAGTGACAGTCACCGAACCGTCGGATTCGTCAATGCTGTCATTCACAGTAGCGACCGTCAGCGTGGCGCTGCCGCTAGTGGGTATCGTCACCGTCTGCGAGCCGGCGGACACACCAAAATCGCCGCTCGGGGCCACCGTCACATCCACCGCCAACGCGCTCGACGGCGCCGGGCTTGCGGTGACGGTGAACACCGCGTCGCCGCCCTCGATCACACCCAAGCCTGCCGCGATGCTGATCTCGGGCTCGACCGCCGGAGCAGCAGGCAAACCGGCGACCGTCAACTTGAACAACCCCGTCCTCGATCCAGAATAGGTGGTCGCCTCAATCGTGTAGTCGCCCGCCGACAGCGACTCGACGATCCGAGAGTTGTAGCCGCTGCCACCGTCATCATCGCGGTGCAGAGCAGTTCCAGACTTCTGGTTCTTGCCAGACCGCAGGTACAGATACGTGTCAACCGACGACTCCAGATCGACCGTCACCGCGCTCTGACCAGCCAGCGAGAACGTGAAGAACCGCGCATAGCGCCCAACTCGACCCACCGACGCGCACGCCGCGGTCCACTCGCCGTCAACGCTGCCGTCACTCGACAGCGCCGCCACACACGCATCAACCACCACCGGCGGATCATCATCAACCACCACCGGCGCATCGTCGTCATCGGCCACCGCCACCGACGCCGAACCAGCCACCGACGACACGCTGTAGCCCGAACCGCCGTCCACCGTCACCGTCACCGAACCGTCCGGCTCATCAACATCGTCACCGGTGGTGGACAACGTCAGCGTCGCAGTGCCCGACGTCGGCACCGTCACCTGACGCGAGCCCGTGGCCACACCGAAATCACCTGACTGGGCCACCGTCACATCCACCGACAACGCCGCCGGCGGCGCCGGATCGGCCGTGATCGTGAAGGTTGCGTCGCCGCCCTCGATGATCCCGCCGCCCGCCGCGATGCTGGCCTCGGGAGTGACCACGACCGGATCGTCGTCATCGGAGACCGCGACCGTCGCAGAGCCGGCCGTGGAAGACACCGTGTAGCCCGAGCCGCCATCGACCGTCACCCTCACCGAACCGTCGGACTCATCGGTGCTGTCGTTGGCACTCGACACCGTCAGCGTCGCAGTGCCAGACGTCGAAACCGCCACCTGACGCGAACCCGTCACCACACCGAAATCACCTGACTGGGCCACCGTCACATCCACCGACAACGCCGCCGGCGGCGCCGGATCGGCCGTGATCGTGAAGGTTGCGTCGCCGCCCTCGGTCACACCGGAGCCCGCCGCGATGCTGACCTCGGGCACGTCGTCGTCTGATACTGCGACTGTGGCCGTGTTCACGGACACCGAGACGGTGTAGTCCTGACCGTCGCTGAGCGTGGCGGTGACCGACCCGTCGGCCTCGTCGGTGCTGTCGTTCGTCGTGGCGACCGTCAACGTGGCGCCCCCCGAGGTCGGGACCGTCACCTGGTGCGAGCCCACCGAGACGCCGAAGTCGCCGGCCTGGGCCACGGTCACATCCACCGTCAACGCACTCACCGGCGCGGGATCGGCCGTTATCGTGAACACCGCGTCGCCGCCCTCGATGATCCCGCCGCCCGCCGCGATGCTGACCTCGGGTGTGACCGCTGGCGGGTCGTCGTCATCGTTGATTGCGACTGTTGCTTGCCCGCTTGCGTGGGACACCAGGTATCCGCTGCCTCGGTCAACGGTGGCGGTCACCGAGCCGTTGCTCTCATGGATGTCGTCGTCGGTGGTTGCCATAGTCAGCGTCTGGGTGCCGCTGCTTGGAATGGTCACGGTGCGGGCGGTGATGTCGACACCGAAGTCGCCGATCTGGGACACGCTGACGGTGACATCGAGATCAGCCGTCGGGGCCGGATTTGCGGTGACGGTGAAGGCAGCGTCGCTGCCTTCTGTGACATCGCCGCCGCTGCTGATGCTGATCGTGGGCCCGGGCGCCGGGATCTGGCCCTGTCTCGAGACGATCGCCACGGTGGCCTGAACGTGATCCTCCAGATCGGCGAAAGCCCTGTTGAGACGCGAGATCGCAATGTCGGGAAGCAGAGCAGTCCGGTCGCTGACGTCGAGTTGATCCCAGCTTTGCTCGGTGACCGACAGGAAGGCATCTCTGGTGATGACGAATCTCATCCGCACAGTAGTAGAAGCCGCGTTCCTGGCGGAAACCGTGAGGTCGATCTCATAGATGCCATCTCGGTTCGCGTCGACCGGGTTCGCGAAACTGCGGCCTTCAAGGATCACCAATCCGGTTGAGGAATACAGCGTGAAGTCATCCACATCGGGCCCAGCAATCGCATAGCTCACATCCCGCTTGCTGGCATGCAACGCGACCACCCCCACCTTGTTGTGCTCGAACATATGATCAAGGGGAGTCAGAATCTTAGGGCCCGGCAATTCGTCATCCTCAATCTTGAGTCTCGCAACTCCAGCCGCACCGATCCCATAACCGCTGCCCGAATCGATCTCCACACTCACCGTGCTCTCGGGAGTCCTCACAGAGTCATCTGTAGTCGCAAGAGACACAGACGCGGTTGCGCTGTTGGCGGCGAAGGCTACCGTGGTGGGCAAGGGGCCAGTGAGCCGGTTCCCGCTTTCATTGACCGTAATGTCCACGGTCAGCGGCTGCTCCAATACGCTGCCCGATCGCTTGAACGTGAAGTCTGCTGTCGAACCCTCGGTCACCGTTCCGGCATCAGCGCGCACCGAGATCTGAGTCAGGTCATCATCGGTTACAGTGGCGGTTGTCGAGCCGGTAGTTCCGATGACGTAGTCACTGTTGTCGGCAATGCTCACGGTTACTGTGCTGTCATGCTCGTCTTCTTGGTCGTCGTCAACAATTTCGGTGAGGGTCATACTTGATTGATTGCCCGGGATCGTCACCGCAGCCGGTAGGTTGCTGGCGAGCATCGCGCCGGTTTCGCTCCAGGCCAGGTCAACGGCGAGGGGCAAGGACAATACACCGCCGCTGCGAGTTGCGGTGAGTTCCAGTCCGGCACCCTCGGCGGCCTGGGCCGAACTCAAGGCTATTGTCACCGTGGGCGTCAGTTCCAGCGGCTCGGCGAAGATCCAAGGCCGGGCCTGCTTGATGGCCAGCTTGTTGGCGGCAGTGATCTTGAACTCGATCTCAATGGCGTAGTCATCGCCATCCTGAACCTCGTAGAGGGTCTTGAAATGGTCGTGGATGGTCTTGAGGTTGCTGCGCAGTTGACGCATCTGGGCGTCGCTCATCAGGAGATCGTTGGAGGTCGCCAGGTTGGAGCGAGACAGCACGGTGGCGGAACCAGTGGCTCCCAACAGCAGTTGCTCGGGTTGGGAGTAAGCCTCTGGATTGGTTACCAGATCCTCGCCCACCTGCGAGTTGACGTAGTAGGCATTGGCCTGGAGGGTAATGGGGTCATAGCTGACCGCGACACCGTTGACCAACTCGTCGGAGTAGTTGGGATGAACCAGCACCCCCATGTACACGGTAGTGTGATCGACCCGGTGAAAGTCGCGCTCCAGAAAGGCGCGATAGTTCCACAGACTGGCCCAGACACCCTTGATCGACTTGTCGATGCCATCGTCGGCAGTCTCATCGGGATCCTGGGTCTTGGAGCTGTACAGGCCGGCACCATTGAAGGACGGCAGGTCTTCGTTGTTGGTGCTGGACCGGTAGCGCAACGACTGGCCGTCGGGATACTCGGCGTGCATGGCAGTCAGCGCGTCGATGATGAACTTGGGCGATGTCGCATCCTTGATCGCGTCGCGCAAGTCATCGAGCATCTCTTCTTGGATGTCGGCATCGCTCTGGAAGTAGGCGTGGGCCAGCATCTGCGTGACCGCGGAGGCGAGCGTGGTTCCAGGCGCCAGCTTGATCTTCTCCTCATCCGGGGCCTTCTTCTTGCCCAGAATCGTCTCCTCGGCGACAGTGGCCTGCTTCATGAACTCGTCATAGAAATAGAACGGAACCGCGAATCCCACGGGCGTGGTTCCGTCGGGTAGAGAGAGTTGGGTGAGCTCTGCCACGTTGGCCGCCTTGACGCCGTAGGAAGTCCAGTCGTCGAAGTCGACATCCGCCAACGAGGCGATCGCGGTGACTGTCAGGTCGCTTTGCAGGGTTTGGACGCTCTGGGGACGCAAACTCTCGTGGTGGTCGTCCACCTCCTTCTTGGTTGCGGCGCGAATGGTGTAGCCGTCAGCGGTGACCGCGAAATAGACGTAGCCATCCAGCAGCGAGGAGATGGCATCCACCTCCGGCGCGTCGCGGATGAAGGCATTGGGCAGGCCGTTCTGAATGGCGCGCAGGTTGACGTGGGATAGCGGTGTTTGCGGCACGGTGGTGATGGTTCCGGCCACGCGGGGCAGGTCGTTGGGCAGGGTTGTGTAGATGGCCACGTCGAACGGGCTGGGGCGGTCATCATCCTCCATCAACCGCAGCCTTCCGTACCCCTCTGCCTGGTTGAAGGGGAGGAAATCTACGTCTTTCAGGATGTCCGCTTCCAACAGTACATTGACCCTGGAGGCGTCAAAGGATTCCTTCTTCTGCCGGTAGACACGGAGTTGAGTTTCCGTAATCGGGTAGTAAAACAGGTCATTTTCAAGCAGCGGAATGGCCGATGCCAGAATTTCATTATATTTAGCAATATTCTTGAGATTTCCATCTTCGAGCGCTTGGAAGCTGAAGCGATATATCCCCAACGACCCGTCCGGAGCCCGTACGTTGGGGTGGTATACGATTTCGCCCTTTGTGAAGGCTGAGCTAGCAGAAATGTTCATGCCTATGGCATGAGCGAACGAGCCGTGGTTCTTTGTGGTGTTCGTGTTCAGAAAGTAGATGATCGGATTGTCGGCTGCGGTATTCAAAATATAGAACTTGATGAACTCCAGGTTCTGGAGATGACCCAATTCTTCATACTGTGAAGTTCCATTGAACGAGAGTTGCTGGAACGTCTCCAAGGAATCAATGGCGACCGCGCCATTGACTATGTCTATGGCGTTGGCCGGATTGACCGGATTGTAGGTTCCCAGGTCTGCCAGCTCCGTCAGATCATCCACGCAGTCGCCGTCGATGTCTCCGGGTTGCGCCACCGAGTATTTTTCCACGCGATACCGGTCGGGGCTCATGGGGGACAGGTTGTCGACAAGGGTCGTAGTGCCATCCTCTCCCAGCGTGACTGATATGGGAAGGCGGCTAGTTGCACCGGCGGTATTGGTGACACTGACGACGTTGTCGATCTGAACGTACAACACAAAATAGTCGGAGGTGGTCGAAGCCACCTCGATGGGAACGTCGGTCACTGCCACCGCGACCGGGGTTGGGGCGACATAGCCGTCTTCGCATGGTCCAGGCGGGTCGCTCGCCACTGCCGCCTGCGGAAACAGGACAGCGGCGGCCAGCGACGCGATGCCCAGCAGGGTGGTGGGCCAATGTCGCCGTCGCCCCTCCAGGCGGTTTACGCCCGTTCCTATGGAGAGGACGCGGGCAGGGACACAGTTGGCCAGGGCCTCTCGAATGCGCAAATCCTGTCCTCAGTCGTCACGGCAAGCGGATCACGCCCGCGAGACCCGCCGGGCAAGCTAGCGCACCTCGGATCAAGCACCAACCATGCTCAAGCAATCCGCTTGCTCTTGGCTGGCCGAATGGCAGGCTCGCTAGCCTCCCGACTCGGGCTGGGTAGCCCCGGCTTCGGTGCAGAACCCCGAGCCCAGCGCGCCCAGATCGTGGATCAGGGTCTCGGGTGGCACCCAAGCCTCAGACAGGCATCCCTCGAACGAGTTGGTGCCGCCGAGGATGATTTGGTCGAGATCGGCCAGCAGGTTGCCCAACTCGGTGGGTAGCTCGCCCGACAGGCTGTTGTCTTGGAGCCACAGCCGCTTGATCCCGGCCAAGTTGCCCAACTCGGCCGGGATCGCCCCGGTGAGCCGGTTGCCGTCGAGGTATAGGCGCCGCAGCCCGGTGAGGTTGCCCAACTCGGCCGGGATCGCACCCGACAACTCGTTCCCCCTCAGCCACAGTTCCTCCAGCCTCGTGAGGTTGCCCAACCCGGCCGGGATCTCGCCCGACAGCTGGTTCTCGTCGAGGTCGAGCCGGGTGAGGGTGACGAGGCTCCCCAACTCGGCGGGGATCGCACCCGACAGCTGGTTGTGCCACAGGTTGAGCTGCCTGAGGTCGGCGAGACCGCCCAACTCGGCGGGGATCGCACCCGACAGCTGGTTGAACCGCAGCTTCAGGAGCCTGAGGTTGGCGAGGCTGCCCAACTCGGCGGGAATCTCGCCCTCGATGAAGTTGAAGCTGAGGTTCAGCGACTTGAGGCTTGAGAGTTCGCCGAGCGCCGCCGGAATCTCCCCAGCCAGCTGGTTGCGGCTCAGGTCCAGCAGTTCGAGCCGGTCGAGCGTGCCCAGCGACGGCGGAATCTCGCCCGTCAGACGGTTGCCGCGCATCTCCAGGCGGGTCAGGCCCGAGAGTTCGGCCAGGCTCTCGGGGATCGGCCCGCTCAGCCGGTTGCCGCTCAGGCTGAGAACTTCGAGCGCGTCGAGGTCGCCGATGGCGGCGGGGATCTGGCCTGAGAGCCGGTTGTGGCGGGCGTCTAGCCGGGTGAGCTGCTTGAGCCTGCCGATCCCGGCCGGGATCGAGCCCGACAGCTGGTTGTTGCGCAGGCTGAGCTCGGTGAGGCTCGCGAGGCGGCCGACGCTTTCGGGGATCTCGCCCGACAACTCATTGTTGTGCAGCAGCAGCTGCTCCAGCCTCGCGAGCTCGCCGATGCCCGCGGGGATCTCGCCCCACAGCCAGTTGTCGGCCAGGCTGAGCCGCTCCAGCTTCGCGAGCTCGCCGATGCCCGCGGGGATCTCGCCGGTGAGGCGGTTGTGGGAGAGGTCCAGTTCCCTGAGGCTCGACAACTCCACAAGATGCGCCGGAATCTTCCCCGACAGGTCGTTGTTGTGGAGGTACAGCCGCTCCAGCCTCGAGAGCCTCCCAAGCTGAGCGGGAATAGAGCCCGACAGCCGATTGTCCTCCAGCAGCAGATCCCTGAGATGGGCGAGACGACCCAGCTCGGCTGGTATCGGCCCCGTCAGCTCATTGTCCTCGAGCCACAGGTGCCGCAGGCTCGCGAGATTGCCCAACTCGGCGGGAATCGGCCCCGACAGGCGGTTGTGGCCGAGCCTTGCGGTCCTCAGTGCCTCAAGATCGCCCAGTCGGGCGGGAATCGGCCCCGACAGGCCGTTCACGCTGAGGCTGAGATCCTCGAGTCGGTCCAGGAGGCCGAGCGCATCGGGAATCTCGCCCGACAACTCGTTGTCGTGAAGATCGAGACGCTCCAGCCCCGACATGAAGCTGAGAGTCTCGGGGATCTCACCCGACAGGCCGTTGGAGCTCAAGTCCAGCCAGACAAGTTCGGTGAGGCCGCCCAACTCAGCGGGGATCTCGCCGAAAAGGCCGTTGGAGCTCAAGTCCAGCCAGACAAGTTCGGTGAGGCCGCCCAACTCAGCGGGGATCTCACCGGACAGCCGGTTGCCGCTGAGCGCCATGCGAGCAAGCGACGTGAGGCCTCCGTACTCGGCGGGAATCTCGCGGGAGAACCCGTTGTCGCGAAGGTCCAGAATCTCCAGGCTCGCCAGTTGGCCGAGCTCCGGCGCAAGCGCCCCCCACAGGCCGTTGCCCCGCAGGTTCAGGGTGGCGAGCTTGTCGAGGTCGCCGAGCGCGGCCGGAATCTGCCGGTCGAGGTCGTTGTCTTGAAGGTCCAGGTGGGTGAGGTTGCGCAGTTCTCCGATCTCGCCCGGTATCTCCCCGTAGAGCTCGTTGTCGCCGAGATCCAGATGCTGCAGGCGGGCGAGGCCGCCGATGGTGGCCGGAATCTGGCCCGACAGCCCGTTCGACGGCAGCTCCAAGCGAAGAACCCTGCCCTCGCCGTCGGCGGTCACGCCGTGCCACCGGTCCAGCGGGAGGTCCGAGCCCCAGAGGTCGCCCCGATCCCAATCGTCGCCGCCGGTGGACTCGAAGAACTCCATGAGCACGCCGCGGTCGGTGGGCTCGTCCGTCTGGGCCAGCGCAGTCGAGGTCGCGTTCAGCGCGGCCACCAGAGCGATCGCGGCCGCTACTGCGGCAAGGGACTGGATCCAACCAGAAGGTCCGAATCGGGATCGGCGCGCTCTGTGCGAATCGACGGTCGGCTGCATCATGGGCTCCCAAGCGACGGCGGACGAGACTCAGCCGAAACGTAGCCACAGCGCGACCGCCAGGCGCGGACCGCCGTCCGGCTCCGCCGCCGCCCGCTTTCCGTGCCTCGTCTGAGCGTTGAGCGGCTGGGCGGGAGAAACCGGCTCATGCGGGCGAGACCGGGTTGCCGGGGCTCAGTCGGCCGCTAATCAGTCCCAGCCGAGCTGGTGCAGGGTCTCGTCGTCGATGCCGAAGTGGTGGGCCACCTCGTGCACCACGGTGACGGTGATCTCGGCCATCAGCTCGTCCTCGCTGTCGCACATCTCGCAGATCGGCAGCCGGTAGACCGTCACCCGGTCGGGCATGGCTAGCCCGCCGTAGTCCTCCCGCTCGGTGAGGGGCACGCCCTCGTAGAGGCCGAGCAGATCCTCTTCTGGATGGGCGTCCACCACCACCACCACGATGTTCTCCATCATCTCTCCCAGCGCGGTGGGCAGCGAATCGAGGGCCTCGCCCACCAGCTGCTCGAAGCGGGCCTCGTCGACCAGGAACACCGGCCAGACAGTACCGGCCGACAGCACACCGATTCTCTCCGCCTCCGACAACCCCCGCTCTTGTTCGCTTCGCTCAAGGTCCGCTCATCCCCGGCAACACAGCCCACGGGCCTCGCCCGCACGAACCGCATCGCGTGCCCGTTCGCTCGGCCTCTAGGGTCGGGCGGTGACCGAACCCGAGCATCCGCTGCTGGAGGGCCTGACGGTCGAGCAGCGCGACGCGGTCACAACCCGAGCCTCGCCGCTGTGCATCATCGCGGGCGCCGGCTCGGGCAAGACCCGCGTGCTGACCCGGCGCATCGCCTGGCAGGCGGGCGAGGGCCACATCGACCCGAGGCGCACCCTGGCGGTGACCTTCACCCGCCGGGCCGCCCGCGAGCTGCGGTCCCGGCTGCGGGGCCTCGGCCTCAACGACGCGGTGCGGGCCGGAACCTTCCACGCCATCGCGCTGGCCCAACTCCGCCGCTACGCCGCCGACACCGGCCGGCGCCCGCCCCGGATCCTCGACAACGCGGCGAGCCTGATCGCCGAGCTGCGGCCCCGAGCCGACCGGGCCGCGGCGGCCGACATCGCCCACGAGATCGGCTGGTGCCGGGCCCGGCTGGTTGCCCCCGAGGCCTACTCGCTTGCAGCACGGCAGGCGGGACGCCGACCGCCTTCGGGGCGCAGCGACCGCTTCGCCCAGATCTACGCCGACTACGAGTCGGCCAAGCGCAAGCGCCGGGTGCTCGACTTCGACGACGTGCTGGCCCGCTCGGTGGAGCTGATGGCGACCGAGCCCAAGCATGCGGCCGCCCACCGGTGGCTGCACCAGCACCTGCTCGTGGACGAGTTCCAGGACATCAACCCGCTGCAGTTCGCGCTCCTGAAAGCGTGGCTGGGCTCCGACTCGACGCTGCTGGCGGTGGGCGACCCCGACCAGGCCATCTACGGCTGGAACGGCGCCGATCCGGGCCTGATCGGCTCGGTCACCGACCATTTCGCGGGCTGCGCGGTGCTGCACATGCGCACCAACTTCCGCTCCACGCCCGAGGTGTTGGCCGCGGCGGGCCGCATCCTTGACCGCGCCCCCCAGCCCGCGATGCGCCCGCCGGGCAACGATCCCACGGTCACGGTCTGTGACGGCGCCGAGGAGGCCGCTGTGCTGGCCCGGCTGGTCCGCGGGCGCCACCGGCCCGGCTCGCGATGGCGACGGCAGGCGGTGCTGGCCCGCACCAACGCCCAGCTCGAACCGTTGCGCAAAGCGCTGCTGCGCCAGGGCATCCCGGTGGCCGCCAGCAGCGAGGCAGGCCTGCTCCGCCGGCCCGAGATCGCAGCGGTGCTGCAATCCTGGTCACGGAGCGCACCGCTGGCCTCCTGCGTGGCCGACGCCCGCCAGTTGCTCGGCGACACTCCGGGTGCTGCGGACATGGGCAACAACCCGGCCCTTGACACGCCCGAGGCCCGAGCCAACGTCGAGGCCTTCCTGGCGTTCGCGGACGACCATCTGTCGCTAGACCCCGACGCCACTGTCAACGACTTCACCATCGCCCTGCGGGCCGACGACCGGCTGCTGGCATCGTCCGACGGCGTCAATCTGACCACCTTCCACGGCGCCAAGGGGCTGGAGTGGCCCATCGTCCATCTCGTCGGCATCGAGGACGGGTTCGTGCCCATCGCCCACGCCCGCACCGCCGCCGCCCGAGCCGAGGAGCGCCGCCTGCTGCATGTGGCCGCCACCCGGGCCGAGCGGGAGCTCCATGTGCTGTGGTGTGACCGGCGCGAACTGGGCAGCAGATCGGTGGACAGGCAGCCATCACCCTGGCTCTCCGCCTTCGGCGAAGCCAGAGCGACCGATGCCGACGCGCAGCAGGTCGCCAACCAGGCCGGTATTGCCCAGGCGAGGCACATACTCGAGAGAGCCCGGTCCGAATAGACATTTCTCGTATTCTTGTGTTGCATCTTGTGTGAGTCTCAACTAAGTTTCGCGGCCATGCCCGCTGAAACGATTCTGCAACTTGTGACCGTGATCCTCGGAGTGCTGGGAATCATCTGGCACCAGCAGCACAGCATCAACAAGCTCCGAAACGAAACCACCGGCAGCATCAACAGGCTCCGAGACGACAGCACGAGCGCCATCGACAAGCTGCGATCGGCCGTCGCCCGCAACGGTGAGCGCATCGCCCGCATCGAGGGTCGGCTGGGCATTGAGGCGCCTCAAAGCGAACTGGACGGGGACGACTCCTAGCCGCTGACCAACTCAGGCCCGAGGCAGAGCCACTACCGCCACGTTGGCGGTGCAGCGCTCCAGGACCGTCTCCACGGTGTGACCCAGGAAGGGGCGGCCGTCGACGTTGCGCAGCGACGCTCCCAACACCACCAGGTCGGCCTCCTGCTCGGCGGCCGCCGCCACCAGCGTCGAGGCCGCAGACGAGCCCTCCCGCACCAGGGTGCGGGCCTCGACCCCCATCTCGGCGCCCCGAGCCCGGGCCCCGTCCATGAGCGCATCCACCACCGCGTCGGGCGATTCGACGGCGGGCTCGCCCAGCACTCGAGCGGCCAGCCTGGTGCGGGCCAGTCGCTTGGGGAGCCTCAGTTCCGCCCAATGTCGCTGCACCACATGGGTGAGCACCACCTCGGTTCCCAGCTGTCTGCTCACCCCGAAGGCCACTTCCTGGGCGGCCCTCGACGACCGGGTCCCGGTGACCGGCACGATGGCCCGGGTGAAGGCCCCCGGCAGGGGCGTCTCCAGACCCTCGGCCCGCCGCACGATCACCACCGGCAGCGGCGAGTGCAACAGCAACTCGTCGACCAGCGGCGAGTAGAGCTGGCCCTCGTGGCGTCCGGCCACCCCCACGCAGATCGCCCCGTAGCCGAGGCGGGCCTCAGCCACGATGGCCGCGGCCACGACCGCACCGGCCGGGCTGGAGGCTCGCACCTGGCGATGATCGACGTCGCGGCCGTCGAGCACGCTGCGGATGATCGCGATGTCGGGCCACTGCGGCCGGGTTGCGCCGTCGGAGTGGTAGGCGCCGTCGCCGGGGCTCTCCGGCGCCACCGAGATGACCGTGGCCGGAACCTGCGGAGGCCAGGCCAAGTGCATGAGCTGAGCAGCCGCGATGGACGCCGGCTCGGCCCGCGAGGCGAGCAGCAGACGCGACGAGCGCACTACCAGGTTGCGGCTCAGCGCCTCCTCGCGCTCGAGGCGCTCGCGCTCCGCGGGCGACCCCATCCAGTCCCGCACCGCCAGCCGCAGGCTCACCGCGGCGAACACCGATGTCACCAGGGGCACGATCACGATGACGGTGTAGGCGGTCTCGCTGAACACGCCCAGCGACAGCCCCACCGAGGCGATGACGATCTCGAGGGCGCCCCGGGCGTTGAGCCCGGCGCCCAGCGCCACCGCGGCCCGCGGCGACTGCCCGGCCAGCCGCGCCCCCGCGAAGGCCCCCGCGAACTTGGCAACGATGGCCACCGCCATCACCGCTGCGGCCCACCCCAGCGCATCGGCGGAGCCCAGCAGGGCGAGATCCACCCGCAGCCCGGCCGTGGCGAAGAACACCGGCGCGAGGAAGGCGTTGGTGAGCGACTCGATGTGATGCACGACTTCGTGCTGCTGGAAGCGCGACCGGTTCAGCACCACCCCGGCCACGAACGCCCCCAGCACCGCCTCGATGCCCAGCGCCTGGGTGGCCACCCCGAACACCAACATGGTGATCACCGCCACGCCGAGCGCGCCGTGCAAGTCGGGTCCGTCGCGCCGGATCCGGCGCAGGCCGGCGTCCACGGCCCGCTGGCCCAGCGTCATGGCCAACAGCAAGAAAGCGGCCAGCCCCAGCACCGTGCGCAGCGTGGCCCCCACCGACACCTCGCCCGCGGTGGCGAAGCCGGTGAAGACGGCCAACATCACCCATCCGACCACGTCGTTGGCCATGCCGGCCGCCACCGTTATCTGGCCGAAGTCGCGCCTCATCAAGCCCAATTCCGACAGGATCCGCGCGATCACGGCCAGAGCCGACACCGACAGTGCGGCCGCCACGAACAGGGCGAACACGGTGCGGTCGGCGCCGCCGCCCACAAAGTCGTCGGGCAGCAGCAAGCCGGTCACCAGGCCGCCGGCCAATGGCACCACCAGGCTGAAGCCCGTCACCAGCGCGGCGGCGCGCCCCAGGCGTCGGATCAGCGCCAGGTCGGTCTCGAATCCGGCGGTGACCAGCAGCAGGGCCACTCCGAGCCAGGCCACCGCGAAGAGCGCGCCCGAGGAGATCTCCTCGTGGGGCAGGAACCACTCGAACCCGCTCGGCCACACCGCGCCGAACACCGAGGGGCCGAGGACCACCCCCGCGGCCAACTGGCCGATCACCGACGGCAGCCCGACCTTGCGCATCAGGAATCCCGCGGCCCGGGCCGCGGCCACGAGCACCAGCAGCTGGGTCCAGAAGACGAGCAGGGCGTGCTCGTCCAGCGGAGTCAGCATGGCCGGTTCAGAGCGTTCTCGTCGAGATCGACGAACAGGGGCGCGTGGTCGCTGGGCGGGTCGTCCTTGGGACCCTTGCGCTCGTTGCGGTCGACGAGCACGAAGCCGGCTGCGTCGGCTGCCGACCGGGTGGCCAGGGCGAGGTCGATGCGCATGCCCTTGCGCTTGTGGAAGTTTCCTCCCCGGTAGTCCCACCAGGTGAACAGCCCGGCGCCGTCATGGTGCTGGCGGAACACGTCGATGAGGCCCCAGTCGAGCAGGCCTGCCAGCCGCTCCCGCTCCGGCCCGCTGGTGTGGGTGGTGTCGGTGAAGGCAGCCGGGTCGTACACGTCGCGGTCGTCGGGGGCGATGTTGAAGTCGCCGCACACCAGCACGGGCCGGCCGGGGTCGGCCCGCGTGTCGAGGGAGGCCCGCAGCCGGCTCAGCCAGTCGAGCTTGTAGTGGTAGTGGTCGTGGCCGACTGCCCGTCCGTTGGGCACATAGCACGACGCCACCCGCAGACCGGCGCAGGTGGCCCAGGCCAGGCGGGCGTCGGGGTCGGGCTCGATGCCGGCGCCGAATCCGGCCACCGTGTCGGTGAGCCCCACTCTGCTAAGCACGGCCACGCCGTTCCAGCGTCCCTCGCCGTGATGGAAGCAGTCGTATCCCAGCGACTGGAAGGCCAGCGCGGGGAAGGCGTCGTCGGCGAGCTTGGTCTCCTGCAGGCACACCACGTCGGGCGAGAACGCCTCGATCCAGCGCTGCACCCGGCCCAGACGGGCCTTCAGGGAGTTCACGTTCCAGGTGACGACCCGCACGAGCCGACCCTACCCCGGCCCGAAAGCCAGAAACTAGGATCGCGGCCATGAACGAGCGGACCCGCTCCGAGGCGAGCGACTCCCTGGGCGCCAACGCCTGGGTCATCGACGAGATGCGCGACCTGTGGGCGGCCGACCCCGCCTCGGTGGACGAGGCCTGGCGGGCCCTGTTCGAGGGCGAGACGGCCGACACGCCGAGCCGGTCGACGAAGGCATCGTCCGCCACCCGCACCACCATCGACACCACCGCCACCGAGGTGACGGCGCCCGACGCGGCGGCCGCACCGCTGGCAGGCGATCCCCCGCCACCGCCCGCACCTGCCAAAGCGCGCCCGGAGCAGGCCCCCGATGCGCCCATCGGCGAGCCGATCAGGGGGGTGGGCGCCCGCATCGTCTCCAACATGGAGGCCAGCCTGACCGTCCCCACCGCCACGAGCTTCCGAGAGGTCCCCGCCAAGCTCCTCGAGGTCAACCGCAAGATCGTCAACGGCCACCTCAGCCGCAAGATGGTCCGCAAAGTCTCGTTCACCCACCTGATCGGCTACGCGGTGGTGCGAGCCATCAGCGGCACCGTCGGGGCCATGAACAACATCTACGCCACCGACGCGGCGGGCAAGCCGAGGCTGGTGCGGCCCGAGCACATCGGCCTCGGGATCGCGGTCGACATCGCCCGCGACGACGGCACCCGGTCGCTGATGGTGCCGTGCATCCACGACGCCGACACCCTCGACTTCGCCGACTTCGTGGAGCGCTACGACGCCCAGATCGCCAAGATCCGCGAGGGCAGGATCAGCGCCGACGACATGGCGGGCGTGACCGTCACCATCACCAACCCCGGCACCATCGGCACCCAGCATTCGGTGCCCCGACTAATGACCGGGCAGGGAACGATCGTGGGCATCGGGGCGCTGGCCTACCCCACCGAGTACGAGGCCGCCGACCCGGCGCTGCTGGCCGACCTGGGGGTGAGCAAGCTGGTCACGATCAGCAGCACCTACGACCACCGGGTGATCCAGGGCGCCGAGTCGGGGCTGTTCCTGCAGCGGGTGCACGACCTGCTGCTGGGCGCCGACGACTTCTACGACGGGGCCTTCAGGTCGCTGCACATCCCCTATGAGGCGGTGAAGTGGCGCCGCGACTTCAACCCGGTCGACCGCGAGGCGGCCATGCTCGAGAAGCAGGCCAAGGTCAACCAGCTCATCAACCAGTACCGGGTGCGGGGCCATCTGATCGCCGACCTCAACCCGCTGCGCCACGAGGCGCCGGTGATGCACTCCGAGCTCGACCCGGCCACCTACGGACTGACCATCTGGGACCTCGACCGCCAGTTCCTCACCGGCAGCGACACCGGCATCTACGCCACCGTGGGCCCGGACCGCCGCATGAAGCTCGGCGATCTGCTGGGCGTGCTGCGCGACGCCTACTGCCGCACCGTCGGCGTGGAGTACATGCACATCCAGGAGCCCGAGGAGAAGCGCTGGATCCAGGAGCAGATCGAGGGGTCCGACACCGAGCTCAAGGGCGAGGACCAGCGCCGCATCCTCAGCCAGCTCAACGCGGCCGAGGCCCTCAGCAGCTTCCTGGGCACCAAGTACGTGGGCCAGAAGCGCTTCGGACTGGAGGGCGCCGAGTCCGCCATCCCGCTGCTGGACGCCCTGCTGACCTGCGCGGCCGACGCGCCGCTGGCCGAGGTGGTGATGGGCCTCGCCCACCGGGGGCGGCTCAACGTGCTCGTCAACCTGGTGGGCAAGACCTACCACGAGCTGTTCAAGGAGTTCGAGGGGGCAATCACCGAGGACCAGATCCAGGGCAGCGGCGACGTCAAGTACCACCTCGGCCAGGTCGGCGCCTACGAGAGCCCGTCGGGCAAGCACCTGCTGGTGGAGCTGGCCGCCAACCCCTCCCACCTCGAGGCGGTCGACCCGGTGGTAGTGGGCATGGCCCGGGCCCGCATGGACAACATCCCGCCCGAGAGCAGCTACGGCCCCTACCCGGTGATGCCGCTGCTGGTGCACGGCGACGCCGCCTTCGCGGGGCAGGGGGTGGTGGCCGAGACCTTCAACCTGAGCCTCATCCGGGGATATCGCGTCGGCGGGACCATCCACCTGGTGATCAACAACCAGCTCGGGTTCACCACCACGCCGGACTCGGCCCGCTCCACCCAGTACTCCACCGACGTGGCCAAGATGGTCGGCGCGCCGATCTTCCACGTCAACGGCGACGACCCCGAGGCCTGCGTGCGGGTGGCCCGCCTGGCCTTCGCCTACCGCCAGCGGTTCAACAAGGACGCCGTGATCGACATGATCTGCTACCGGCGCCACGGCCACAACGAGGGCGACGACCCCAGCTACACGCTGCCGGACATGTATCGCCGCATCGACGCCAAGCCGTCGGTGCGGACCCAGTACCGGGAGTCGCTGCTGAAGCGGGGCGACATCAGCGCCGAGGACGCCGACGCCTCGCTGGCCGAGTACCGCGACCAGCTCCAGGCAGCCCTCGACGAGACCCGAGACGCCGCGCCGGGCCACAATGTCCGGGCCCGGCGCCCGCCCGAGCCGATGGGCGTGATGCCCCATGTCCGCACCGCCATCGACTCGGTGACGGTGGAGCGGATCTACGAGGCTCTCAACACCGTGCCCGAGGGGTTCACCGTGCATCCGAAGCTGGCCCGGCAGTTCGAGCAGCGCAACAAGCTGTTCCGCAGCGGCGAGTTCGACTGGGGCGTGGGCGAGGCGATGGCCTTCGGGTCGCTGCTCATGGAGGGCACCCCGGTGCGCCTCAGCGGCCAGGACAGCCGCCGGGGGACCTTCTCGCACCGGCACTCCACCCTGGTGGACCACCTGACCGGCGCCGAGCATGTGCCCCTGTCGGCGCTGTGCTCGCGCGAGGCCGATCTGTGGATCTACGACTCGCTGCTGTCGGAGTACGCCGCGCTGGGCTTCGAGTACGGCTATTCGGTGGCCAAGCCGGAGGCTCTGGTGATGTGGGAGGCCCAGTTCGGCGACTTCGCCAACGGAGCCCAGATCATCATCGACCAGTTCATAGTGGCCGCCGAGGACAAGTGGGACCAGCACTGCGGCATCGTGCTGCTGCTGCCCCACGGCATGGAGGGACAGGGCCCCGAGCACTCGTCGGCGCGCATAGAGCGCTTCCTGACGCTGGCCGCGGAGGACAACATGCATGTGTGCCAGCCCACCACCGCGGGCCAGTACTTCCATCTGCTGCGCCGCCAGATGATCCACCGGGTTCGCAAGCCCATGATCGTGTTCACGCCCAAGTCGCTGCTGAGAGCCAAGCCGGCCCGATCCAGGGTGGCCGACCTGTCGTCGGGCACGTTCGAGGAGGTGCTCGGCGATCCCGGCGTGGAGGCGGGGACCGTCGATGCCGAGGCGGTGACCAGGGTGGTGTTCTGCAGCGGCAAGGTGGCCTACGCTGCCATGGAGCTGCGCGACGAGCACTCCGCTCCGCTGGCGGTGTGCCGGGTGGAGCAGCTGTTCCCGTGGCCGTACGGGGCGGTCGACTACGAGCTGCGCCGCTACCCCAACGCCACCGAGATCGTCTGGCTGCAGGAGGAGCCCGAGAACATGGGCGCCTGGAACGGGATCAAGGGACGACTCTACGAGGCCCACGGCGACGACTGCTCCATCCGCAGGGTGAGCCGCCCCGAGTCGGGCAGCCCCGCGGGCGGCAGTCCCACCGTTCACGCCCAAGAGCAGCAGGACCTCCTAGACGCGGCGGTGTTGGCCTGACCCCCGCCGCGGGCGGCCACTGCCTGTGCGCCGGCGATGGTGCGGGGAGGCTGCCGTCGCTCGCCTGCGGGCGGCCGCCGCCTGTGCGCTGGCGGGGGCGCGGGGAGGCTGCTGCCACTTGTCTGCGGACAGGCGGCTCGGCGACCGTGAGCGAAGTCCGTGGCCGCTGAGCCGCCAACCAGCGACGATCACCGTCTGGCCGCCGATCTCGCCCGCCGCGCCGGGGAGCTGCTGCTCGGGCTGCGGGCGCGGCTGGTCGCTCAGAGGGCACCCGCGGCGGTGCTGGGAGCCGAGGGCGATCGCCAGGCTCACGAGCTGCTGGTGGACGCTCTGGCTTCGGCCCGCCCGGCCGACGCGGTGCTGTCGGAGGAGGGCAGCGACGACCCGGCCCGCCTCGACGCCGAGCGGGTGTGGGTGATCGACCCGCTCGACGGCACCCGGGGCTTCTCCGAGCCGCGGCGCGCCGACTGGGCGGTTCACGTGGCGCTGGTCGTCGACGAGCGGCCCGCGGCGGGCGCGGTGGCGCTGCCGGCGCTGGGCCTGACGCTGTCGACCGCGGCGCCGCCCGAGTTGCCGCCGCGGCGGGCCGGACGCCCGAGGGTGGTGGCGTCGCGGACCCGGCCGCAGCTCGCAGCGCGGGCGGTGGCAGAAGCGCTCGACGGCGAGGTTCTGGCGCTCGGCTCGGCCGGAGCCAAGGCGATGGCGGTGGTGCTCGGACAGGCCGACGTGTACGTCCATGCCGGCGGGCAGCACGAGTGGGACTCGTGTGCCCCGGTGGCGGTGGCCGCGGCGGCGGGCTGCGCGGTCAGCCGTCTCGACGGCTCCGAACTCCGCTACAACCAACCCGACGTCTACCTGCCCGACCTGGTGATCTGCCGCCCCGAGCTTGCAGCCCCAGTGCTCACCGCGCTGGCAGCCGGTTAGCCTCCGGCCCCATCGCTGAGGCGGCAGCACCGTGAACACCCGAACCCACAACGAAATGGCCCGGTTCATCTGGGGCATCTGCAACCTTCTGCGCGGCCCGTACAAGCGCAACGAGTACCGCAAGGTGATCCTGCCGCTGACGGTGCTGCGGCGCTTCGACTGCGTGCTCGCGCCCACGAAGCAGCAAGTCCTCGCCGCTGCCGCCGAGCACAAGGCGAAGACGGGCAGCCTGCGCAACAAGCTCCTCGAGGCTGCGGCCGGGCGGTCGTTCTACAACATCTCCGAGCTCGACTTCGCCCGGCTGCTCGACGACCCGAACCAGCTCGCGCCGAACCTCCACGCCTACATCCGCGGCTTCTCCGACAACGTACGCGAGATCATCGACCGCTTCGGCTTCAGCGAGCACATCGGGCGCATGGCCGAGAAGGACCTGCTGTTCCAGGTGGTGCAACGCTTCGCCTCTCTGGATCTGTCGCCCGAGCGGGTGGACAACATGCAGATGGGCTACGTGTTCGAGGAGCTGATCCGCATCGGCGCCGAGCAGGCCAACGAGGAGGCCAGCGAGCACTTCACGCCCCGCGAGGTGATCCAGTTGATGGTCAGCCTGCTGCTCTCGCCCGAGAAGGACCTGGGCAGGGGCCACGTCGTCAAGACGATCTACGACCCCGCCTGCGGCACGGGCGGCATGCTGTCGGTGGCCGAGCGGTACCTGCGGGACCACAACCTCGAGGCGATGCCGATCCTCTACGGCCAGGACCACAACGACGAGGCGTGGGCCGTCTGCAAGTCCGACATGCTGATCAAGGGCGAGAACGCCGACAACATCATCCTCGGCGACACCCTCACACAGGACGGCTACCGCCGCGGCGCCGACGGCCGCCCATCGGCATTCGACTACATGCTGGCCAACCCGCCCTTCGGGGTGGAGTGGAAGCAGCAGAAGCAGGCCATCAATACCGAGCGCGAGACCCTGGGTTGGGACGGGCGCTTCGGGGCGGGGCTGCCGAGGATCACCGACGGCGCATTGCTGTTTCTCCAGCACATGCTGGCCAAGCAGCAGCCCATTCGGCACGACGGCGCGGGCGGCAGCCGCATCGCCATCGTGTTCAACGGCTCGCCGCTGTTCACCGGCGACGCCGGCGGAGGCGAGAGCAGCATCCGGCGCTGGATCATCGAGAACGACTGGCTCGAGGCGATCGTGGCCCTGCCCGACCAGCTGTTCTACAACACCGGGATCTCCACCTACGTCTGGGTGCTCACCAACCGCAAGGAGCCCCGCCGGGCCGGCAGGGTGCAGCTGATCGACGGCCGTGAGTCCTATGTGAAGATGCGCAAGAGCTTGGGCAACAAGCGCAACGAGCTGTCGAGGGACCAGATCGACGACCTCGTGCGCCTGCACGGCAGCTTCACCGACGGCGAGACCCGCGACCTCACCGACACCGATCCCATCACCCACGAGCCCCGGAGCGCATCGCCCGCCTCGATGACGAGCCGGTATTCCAGAAACTCGCCACCAGCAAGAAGCGCGACACGGCCGTACGCGAAGCCGAGATCGCCGCCGGACGATCCCAGCAGGATCTGATCCGCGCCCTGCTGGGCCTGATGTCACACCACACGAATGGTGCGGTGGTGCCCGACCGCGAGGTATTTCTGGCCGCACTGCTGGAAGCTGCCAACGACGCAGGCGTACGGCTGACCGCGGCCGAGCGTCGGGCCGTGCTCGCCGCGCTGAGCGAGCGCGACCCGCAGGCCGCGGTGTGCCGTGACCGCCGCGGCAACCCCGAGCCCGACCCGGAGCTGCGCGACACCGAGACCGTGCCGCTGCACGAGGACATCGACGAGTACATGGCCCGCGAGGTGCTCCCCCACACGCCCGACGCCTGGGTGGACCACACCAAGACGAAAATCGGCTACGAGATCCCCTTCAACCGCCACTTCTACGTGTACGAGCCGCCCCGACCACTCGAAGAGATCGACGCCGACCTGCAAGCCCTCGAGCACGAGATCGTCGGCCTGCTCGCAGAAATCACCGAGTGACCCCAACCGGCTGACGGCCGCCCGACTACTACTTGTGCCGCCAGCAGCCGGGCTGCCGCAGAACTTGGCGGAGCTGTCAGGTATCGCGTTGCGCGGCGGCTAGGGCGTCGCGAGCGAAGTAGGCCATCTTGATGGTGGGCTCGCGCGGTGGACGGAGAGCCCGCTCGATGAGATCCAGAAGTTCGTCGTGGCTGCTGATTCCGATCTCTTGGATCAGGTGGACACAGTCCTCAAGGTCTTCGGGACGTGCTGCGGCGAGCTTCATTGCCAGGATGTGCTTCGGCCCGACCGACTCCACCACGAGGCAGGAGCCTGAGAACACCGGCTCCGTGTCTGCAGG
The DNA here is from genome assembly GCA_022821685.1 of Acidimicrobiia bacterium. Taxonomy (GTDB): domain Bacteria; phylum Actinomycetota; class Acidimicrobiia; order Acidimicrobiales; family Aldehydirespiratoraceae; genus Aldehydirespirator. The sequence goes on along the minus strand of JAJEDD010000034.1, from coordinate 151,135 downwards.
GAGGCTCACGGCCAGTCCCTTGGCGCCGTCGTTGATCCAGTCGGGCGCGAGGTTGTGGCGTGCGGCCACTGTCTGTGAGGCGCGCCGCACCGCCTTGCTCATGCCTTCGGAGACCACATCGACATCTCCGGTCACGCGTGATACGCGTCTCGACAGCATTGAGGCGCCACCGGCGATCAAGAGATGCGCCGGTTCTGCGTTGACGGCTTGCAGTTCGTCGTCGACCTCGCTGAGCAGTTGGCGCATCTCGGCCGCGTTGAACTGCCGGTAGAGCCCTTCTCCCGGTGGGCGCGAGCCGGTGCTGCGTCGGGCCATCAGGGTCTGAAGCCGTGGACTCTGTGATCCTCGATGGTGGAGCGATCGAAGTAGACCCTGTGGTAGCTGCACGCTGCGGGAGCCTCGGCTTGCATCAGCCTTCCGTACTCGGTGTGCAGCGAGATGGAGTCCGTCACTGCGATGGGCTTGCGGCTGCGGTGCTCATGCACCCATGCGGGCACGTCTACGCCATCCCGGTCGCAGAGCGCATGGACCACGGCGGCGACACGCGGCAGGTCACGGCGTCGAGCCGTGAAACGATGATGCCAGCGCCGTCGGCGCGGCGGCTCAGCGATCATCTCGGCGCGGGCCTGCGGGTTCTGAGCCCAGTCCTTCACGAGCACGCGCAAGGCGACGACACGGCCGCGATGGTCGTCTTGCGCTAGGAGCTCCGGCAGTGCTGCAGCAGAGCTGTTGGCATACATCATGTAATCCCGTCCACAGGAATCGATATCCCCATCCTAGCCGCGACCCTCGACGCGGCCCGCCGCACGCCGACGCGTCTCGGGCCGACACGGTGAGGATGGGGAACAATGAACCACGATGAAGTCGGCCACTTTGACCAGGTGCACACGTTCCGACGAGGATCTCCGGGCGGTGGTGGACTCGCTAGAGGATGGGTCCTTGCTGCACCGCCGTATCGCCATCAAGCCAACCGCAGCTACGCGATGCACGCTTCAGATGCTGGAGGGGGCTGCCGACGACTGGGACCACCTCGGCTGGGGCGACCAAGTACGAGACATCCTGGCCGCAACCGACCACGCCACCGACCCTGAAGCCATCAGGCATCGCAAGGCCATCGTCGACCTTTACGTCAAACATGGAGAATACGACTTCAGAGTCTTCGCCCCATCTAAGCCATAGCCAGCATCAGTCGCTATCGAGCCGTTCGGGGCACTGTCGCCGGTCGCGGACAGGATCGCCCAGACCGCATGGCCGCCAAGCCGGGGACAGCCCGGACATCTGACATGTCGGCCAAAGGAAAGGGACCCCGTGCGGTCCGGGGCCCCAGGCACCTGCGCATACAGTCGCATTCGGCCCAAAGACCTACTAACTGTGACCATTAGGTGCCAACAAGACGGTACAGCCCGCGCCAGAGGTTCGCAAGGACGGATGTCAGAACAGGGTCATCTCGTTGGTCCACGGTCGCCCGGTGTGCGTGTGCCTGGTGGTCAACGAGACCGGGCGCAGGGCCGCCAGGCTGCGTGCGAGCGCCCGCAGGTTGAGGTCGCCCTCGACGATCCGCCGCCGCGTTCCCGCCACCAAGTCAGCAGCCTGGATGGCCTGGGAGGCAACCGAGTCGGCGTAGTAGACGGCGGGGTGAAGGGGCTTGATGATCCACTATCGCCGCAACGAGGTCGCCATTCGTCGGCTGCGGTTTTGGCTCGGCCTCCAAGCCGTCATCACCCTCGCAGGCATCTGCGTTCTCATCGCAGCTGTGCTCGCACTAAGGTATGCCTATGACGAACGCCGGGACACCCAGGAAATCCCCCGAGATCGACGAAGAGCTTGCCAAGTATCCCAGCATCGTCGTCCATCGCGGGATGCTGCCCGAGTCGTGGTTCCCGAAGTGGCTGGATCGCAGGCTTCAAGCCCGCAACAAGCGCAAGCACGCGACCCCCTGAACACCCACACGGACCGGCAACCGGCAATGAGGCTCCGCGAGTCGACGCCGATGCCCCAAACTTGCGGCGCGACGAGTCTGACAACATCGAGTCTGTTGAGATCGCACCTGGCGTCGTTCTGGACTACAACGACAAAGAGGACCTCGACCTCTCGGCCATGCAGTTCGAGGCCGTGTAAGTGACCGGACTGCCCGGACCCGCCGTGCTCGGGCGGGCTTGCCCGAGCACGGCTCTGCGTCCGCAAACGCATGATCTCTGGATGGCCGCGCCCAATCACCCGGTCGCCTGATGAGACGCACCTACCCCCGCTACCGAGACTCCGGTGTGGAGTGGCTCGGCGAGATCCCCGACCACTGGGAGGTCAAACGCCTCAAGACGTCTGTAGTCAGATCAGATGTGAAGGTCGAATCCGAAGATGCGGACCAGATGCCCTATGTCGGACTTGAACATGTCTCATCGTGGACTGGGGCCCTCATGCCCCTCGACGAACAGCAGACGCCGGAGAGCCTGTCCAACGCGTTCACAAACGGCGATGTGCTCTTCGGGAAGTTGCGTCCGTACTTGGCGAAGGCGTTCTGTGCCGACTTCGATGGGCTGTGCTCGACGGAGTTCCTCGTATTGAAGCCGTTCGGCTACCGGCGTAGGTATCTCCTCTACGCGCTACTAACCAACGGCTTCGTTTCGTTGGTCGATTCCTCGACCTTCGGCGCAAGGATGCCCCGAGCAAGTTGGCGCTTCGTGAGCGACTCGCTGCTCCCAGTGCCCACGCTCCAGGAGCAGCAGGCCATCGCCGAGTTCCTTGACCGTGAGACGGCCAAGATCGACCACCTCGTGGACAGGAAGCGGCTGCTAATCGAGCGGCTCTACGAGTACCGGCAGGCGCTGATCGCTCGCACGGTCACACGTGGCCTCCCGCCCGAAGCCGCCCGTGCTGCTGGCCTCGACCCGTCGCCCCGCGTCGCCCAGACCCCCCCCCGAGGATTGGCTCGGCGAGATCCCCGACCACTGGGAGGTCAAGCGACTGAAGCATGTCGCTGCGTACCGCACAAGCAGTGTGGACAAGAAGACCGAGGACGCGGAGTCGCCCGTCAGACTCTGCAACTACACCGACGTCTACTACCAGGACCGCATTCGAGCCAGTGACGGCGAATACATGCAGGCAACTGCATCGCCAAAGGAGATCACCCGGTTCAAACTGAGTCAAGGAGATGTCCTCATCACCAAGGACTCCGAGGACTGGCGAGACATCGCCGTACCCGCGCTCATCGACGAAACCGCCAGAGACTTCGTCTGCGGCTACCACCTTGGCCTCATCCGAACCACCAAGCTCGCTGATCCAGAGTTCATCTTCCGGTCGATGCAATCGCAGACGATCAACCAGCAGCTTCAGACATCGGCCACAGGCGTCACCCGGTACGGGCTACCAAACGCGGCCGTCGGGGAAACGCTCATACCGCTGCCGCCGCTCGATGAGCAGCATGCCATCGCCGCGTTTCTAAACCGCAGGCTTGAGCGCGTCGACGATCTGACATCCCGGGTGGAGGCTGCAATCGAGCGCTTGGATGAGTATCGCGCCGCGTTGATCACCGCGGCTGTGACCGGCAAGATCGATTTGCGGGGTGGCGTGCCGGCCGAGCCTGAGCGAGTCGGCGCATGACGAGCCAGACGAACGAGGAGGCGTTCGAGTCGACCGTCGAGTCGATGCTGCTCGACGGCGGGTGGCGCAAGGGCAACCGAGCGGAGTGGGACGTGGATCGGGCTCTGTTCCCGACGGATGCGGTCTCATTCATGCAGGCTGCACAACCGGAGCTGTGGGCGCAACTGGCTGCTCAGCTCGGAGACCAGCTCACTCCGCTTGTCATCGAGCACCTTGTCCGCGAACTAGACCTCAAAGGAACATTGACCGTCTTGCGACGCGGCTTCAGGTTCCAGGGCAAGACGCTGCGTCTCGCCAAGTTCCGGCCCGCTCACGGCCTCAACCCCGACGCAATGGCCCTGTTCGATTTCAACCGGCTGACAGTGACCCGCCAGGTTCCTTGCCATCCCGGCAAGCACGACACCGTCGACATGGTGTTCGCTCTCAACGGCCTGCCCGTCGCCACCTGCGAGCTCAAGAACCCGGGCACCGGCCAGAACTGGCGCGACGCCGTCCGCCAGTACCGGCAGGATCGCGACCCGGACGCTCCTTTGTTCCGGTTCGCCAAGCGGGCGCTGGTGCACTTCGCCGCCGACTGCGACCAGATCCACATGGCCACCCGCCTCGCCAAGGAGGCGACGCGGTTCCTGCCCTTCAACCGCGGCAGCCATCCCGGGGAGGTCAAGTGCGGTGCCGGCAACCCGCAGCACCCGTCGGGCTACCGCAGCGGCTACTTCTGGCAGGAGGCCCTGGACCGAGACCGGTTCCTGAACATCATCGGCTCGTACGTGTTCATCGAGACCCGCGAGGAGAAGGTCTACAACGACCAGGGCGCGAGCACGGTGGAGCGCAGGACGCTGATCTTCCCGCGCTACCACCAGCTCGACTCGGTCGACGGGCTCGTCAAGGCCGCCCGAGACGCCGGGCCGGGGAGCAACTACCTCATTCAGCACTCGGCGGGCAGTGGCAAGACCAACAGCATCTCCTGGCTCGCCCACCGCCTGGCGAGCCTCCACACCCGCGACGACGACAAGGTCTTCGACTGCGTGCTGGTGATCACCGACCGGCGGGTGCTGGACCGCCAACTGCAGGACGCCATCTACCAGATCGAGCACGCCCAGGGCGTGGTCCAGGCCATCGACCAGGACTCCAGGCAGCTGGCTCAGGCGCTCGTGGACGGAACCAAGATCGTGGTCACCACGCTGCAGAAGTTCCCGTTCGTAATGAGGGGCCTGCTGGCCATTGCTGGCGGGGGCCCCGACTCGACCGACGCGCCGACCGCGGCCGAGCAGGCCCAGGCAGCTCAGTGGCGACAGGCCATCGCAGCCCGGCGCTACGCAGTGATCGTGGACGAGGCGCACTCCAGCCAGACCGGCGAGAGCGCAAGGGAGATGAAGGCCGTCCTCGGCTCGCGCTCACAAGCTGCCGCCGAAACCGAGGAGGAGGCCCAGAGTTGGGAAGACGGCCTCAATGCCGTAGTGGAGTCACGCGGCCAGCAGCCCAACCTGTCGTTCTTCGCGTTCACGGCCACGCCCAAGGGCAAGACCATCGAGCTGTTCGGCCGGGCCGGCCCGAGCGGCAAGCCCGAGCCGTTCCATGTCTACAGCATGCGCCAGGCCATCGAGGAGGGGTTCATCCTCGACGTGCTGCGCAACTACACCGACTACGACACCTACTTCAAGCTCGTCAAGCAGGCCGCCGACGACCCGGACTTCCCGAAGCGCCGAACGGCTGTGGCGCTGGCCCGGTTCTTGAGCCTGCACCCCTACAACATCGAGCAGAAGACGGCGGTGATCATCGAGCACTTCCGCGACCATGTGGTGCACCGCATCGGCGGCAAGGCCAAGGCCATGGTGGTCACCCCGTCGAGACTGCACGCCGTTCGCTACATGCAGGCCTTCCAGCGCTACCTCGATGAGCACGGATACGACGACGTGCGCCCGCTGGTGGCGTTCAGCGGCACCGTCAGCGACCCCGACAGCGGCGAGGAGTTCACCGAGCCGGGAATGAACACCGACATCGTGTCGGGCAAGCCGATCAGCGAGGCGGCGCTGCCGGCGCGGTTCGACTCGCCCGACTACCAGATCCTGCTCGTGGCCGAGAAGTACCAGACCGGCTTCGACCAGCCACTGCTGCAGGCCATGTACGTCGACAAGCGCCTCGACGGGGTGCAGGCCGTTCAGACGCTGTCGAGGCTCAACCGGGTCGCGCCCGGCAAGGAGCCGCCGTTCGTCCTCGACTTCAGGAACAACCCCGAGGACATCCGGGCGGCCTTCGCGCCCTACTACGACCAGACCCAGCTGCAGGACTGCACCGACCCGTATCAACTCGACCGGCTCAAGCACGAGCTCGACGAGATGCAGGTGTACCACCAGCAGGAGGTGGAGGCGTACGCCCGGGTGTTCTACCTTCCGCCCGAGCAGCGCAGGGCGGAGCACCACGCGCTCCTGCAGGCGCAGGTACAGCCCGCCGTGGACCGGTACAACCAACTCGACGACGAGCAGCAGGCCGAGTTCCGGGACCGGCTCTCGGCGTTCGTGAGCCTCTACGTCTTCGTGAGTCAGATAATCCCCTACGCCGACGGAGACCTCGAACAGCTATCGGCCTTCGGCCGAGCCCTGCTGCCGCACCTGCGCCAGGACCACGAAGCGGTGAGCCTCGGTGGCGACGTGGAACTGGAGTACTACCGCCTCCGGCTGGTCACGTCCGGTGCCGTCGAACTGGGCGAGGACGACGACGCGCGGGTCACCAGCCCGACCGCCGTCGGCACTGGAGACCCCGAGGAGGAGACCGCCCCATTGTCGGAGATCATCCGACTGCTCAACGACCGGTTCGGAACCGACTTCACTGACGCCGACCGGCTGTTCCTCCAGCAGGTCAAGGAGGACGCCATCGCATCAGACGGCATCCGCAAGACGGCTCTCGCCAACACCTTCGAGAAGTTCAGCCTCGGCATCCGGCCCGAGCTTCAGAGGCTCATGGTCGACCGGATGGCCGGAAACGACGCCCTCGTCACCCGCTGCCTCAACGACCCCGACTTCCAGGAGATCGTCTTCCCCGGCCTACTACGCGACATCTTCAACGCTATAGGCACCATCGAACACCCGAACACTTCAACCGCCGGATCGCTTGTTCAGCGATCTTGAGTCGCTCGCAGGGTGTGGTCGGACAGCACTACGTCGGCGAGTTGCCTCCCCCGCTGCACGGACCGAGGAAGTGCTCGACCGCACTCAACATCGGGCAGATTCCTTCAGGCTAGTTGACCGGGATAAAGACCTGAAGTAGGCGATCGGAACTGTGTGGTTGGGCGGACGCAGCCATCAGCTACGAACGACGCGATGCCCGAGTGCAGGGTTGGTAGGGTCGCTCGATGCGGCGGTTCGAGAATCAGGTGGTGGTGATCACCGGGTCGGCTACTGGGATCGGGGCGGCCACGGCGCTTCGGTTCGCGGCCGAGGGGGCGCGGGTTGCCTGCCTCGACATCAACGACGCCGACAACGAGGCCACCGCCGAAGCGGCCCAAGCCGCGGGGGTCGAGGCGCTGGCGCTGCACTGCGACGTGCGCTCCCGAGACTCACAGCACGCCGCCTTTGAGACCGTCAAGGGATCTTGGGGCCGCCTCGACGTGCTGGTGGCCAGCGCGGGGATCTATGTGGGCGGACCGCTGCCGGAGGTGCCCCTCGACCGCTGGGACGACATCGTGGCCGTCAACCTGACCGGCGTCCTGGTCTCCAATAGCCTGGCCGCGCCGGTGATGACCGCTCAGGGGCGCGGCTCCATCATCAACATCGCGTCCATGGCCGCCAAGACGAGCTGGCCCTACTCGGCGGAGTACTCGGGCACCAAGAGCGGGGTGGTGGGCATCACCCGTTCGGCCGCCATGGAGCTGGGGCCCCACGGTGTCACCGTCAACGCGGTGTGTGCGGGCAACACCCTCACCGACATGGTGCGCAAGGTGGCGGCCGAGGTCGGGGCCACGGTGGGGATGGGCGCCCAAGAGTGGCTGGACATGCGGGCCAACGACACCGCTCTCAAGCGGCTGGCCCGGCCGGAGGAGATAGCCGGAGTGGTCGCCTTCCTGGCCAGCGACGACGCCCGCTACCTGACCGGTCAGGCCATCGAGGTCGACGGTGGCCTCGTCCTCAGCTGACGTTCAGGCGATCCGGTCGAGCATGTCGGGCCTGACCTCATTGATGGCCGGTTCGCCCGAGAGATAGCGGCGGACCTCCTCGACGGCCAACTCGCCCATGCGGTGGCAGTTCTCGATGCAGCCCGCGATGTGGGGGGTGACCACCACGTTGTCGAGACGCCGGAGCGGGCTGTCGGGTGATGGGGGCTCCGGGTCGGTCACGTCGAGGAAGGCGAAGATCCGCCCGGTGGCCAGCTCGTCAACCAGGGCCGCCTCGTCGATGATGCTGCCCCGGGCGGTGTTGATCAGCACTGCCCCGTCGCTGAGCCGGCCCAGCAGTCCCGCATCGATCATGTGTCTGGTCTCGTCGGTGGCGGCAGCGTGGACCGACACCACGTCGCCGCGGTCCATCAGCTCGGCCAGCTCGACCCGCTCCACTCCGAGCTGCCGGGCCTCCTCGTCACCGAGGTAGGGGTCGGCCACCAGGATGTTGGCCTCGAACGGGGCGAGCAGTTCGATCACGTGGCGGCCGACGTTGCCGACACCGATCAGGCCCACGGTCGAGCGGCTGAGCTCCCGGGCATCCCAGCGGTCCCAGGCCGGACTGTCGCGCCAGCCGCCGTCGCGTACATGGCTTCCCAGGGGCCAGATCCGCTTGCGGCCCACGATCATCAGGCCCAAGGTGGTCTCGGCCACGTCGCGGGCCAGGGCAACCGAGGCACTGGTGACCCTGATCTCCCGCTCCCACACCGCCGCCGACACGAAGCGCTTCACGCTGCCGCCCATGTGGGCCAGATGCCTCAGGCGGGGGGCACCGGCCACCACGTCGGCGTCCAGGGGCGCCACTCCCCAACTGGTGATGCAGGCGTCGGCCCCGGCCAGAACGTCCAGCAGGTCGGCCTTGCCGGCCGGCTCGTCGCCGGGATGGTGGGCGATCTCGGCCACCGCGGCCAGGTCGGCGAGAGCCTCGGCGCTGAACATGCGCCGGTAGTGAGATCGGCCGATGGCGATGGCGACGACAGGTCTGCTCACTGGTCGTCAGGCTAAGCGACCATACGGATAGGTGAGGAGGTTTCACGTCGAAGGGGGGTGTCTCCCGCTCTTGTTCGCTGCGCTCACGGGCCGCTCGGGCCACGGCCTCGCCCGCAGGTGGCGGATTCACTCGCCTATCCGCTCGGCCTCGAAGGCTGCTTGGGCGAGACTGGCTGCGCCGATGGCAGGCCACGCGGCCTCGGGGCGAGCCGTCACCGGCCGGCCGATGAGGTCTTTGACGACGGCGATCAGTTCCCCGGAACGGGTTCCGCCCCCGACCATGATCAGTTCCTCGCCGCCCGCAACTAGCTCACCAGCCCCGGCGAGAGCCTGCGCCACTTGGCGGGCACACGCCTCGAATACGTCCCTCATCCTGGGGGGCGGGGTCTCGGCGAGCATCGCCCCCAGACCGCCCAGGTTCTGTGAAGCAGTCCAGACTCCGGGCAGCACATGGGGACTTAGGTTCAGCGAGGACGGTAGAGCAGCGGCATCGACCCGGTCGGTGACCGCAGTCAACACCCACGCGGTGCCGGCCGACAGGAACAGGTCGCCGGGCTCGACCGCACCGAGCCCCAGCGCGGCGCAGGCCTGGTCGTGGCCGCCCATCACCACCGGGGCACCCGCGTCCAGTCCGAGGGCGGCGGCCGCCTCGCCGGTCAGTTCGCCGACGACGGTGCCCGACTCCCGGATCGGCGACAGCATCCGCGGGTCGAGCCCGGCCAGGCTGCACAACTCGTCGCTCCACGTCCGGGCGGCGACGTCCATCAACTGCATTCCGGCCGCGTTGGAGGGGTTGGTGGCCCACTCCCCAGTGAGGCGGAACATCAGATAATCGTCCACCGAGGCCCAACGGGACACAGATCCCGGATCGACTTTTGGTCTCTTCGACCGCTCGGCCTGCAGTCCGACGATGGTGGACAGGCCGACTCCAGCCGCAGGCACCCATCCGCTGACCGCCCGGATCCTGGCCTCAATCTCGCGGGGCCAACTGTCCGCCACCGACTGGAACCGGGCATCCATCCAGGTGACAACCCGCTGTGGCGAACCGTCGGCTGGAACCGGAATCACCGAGCCGCTCTGGGCGGCCAACGCCAGCGCGGCCACGACGACGCCGGATCCGAGCCCTTCGACGGCCCGCCGGCCAGCGGTTGTCAAGGCTTGCCAGATCTCTTCGGGTTCCTGCTCGCGACCGCCGGCGGGCGTCGAGCGAACCGCGATGGGATCCGACCCACCGCTCGACAGAGTCTCACCGGCCCGGTCGACAACAACCGCCTTGGCCGACGTAGTCCCCGCATCCAGCCCCAGGACGATGCCGCCGCGATTCGCCTTCCCGGCCGCGGCGTCGCTCACCGGGTCATCCTTTCAGGATGGCTAGGGCTTCCTCGACGCTGGAGTCGGCATGCACTGCCGCGGCCACGGCTCGGGTCATGGCGGTGGGGTTGTCGCTCTGGAAGACGTTGCGGCCCATGGCCACTCCGGCCGCGCCTGCGTCGATGGCGGTCCGGATGTTGGCCAGGGTGGCCGCTTCGGAGCCCTTGGATCCACCCAGGATCACCACCGGGACGAAGGTCGCGGCTGCGACCCGGGCGTAGTCGTCGCAGTAGGGGGCCTTGACGAAGTCGGCGCCCAACTCGGCGCCCAGGCGGGCCGCGAAGGCCACCGCCTCGGCGCCCCGAAACTCGGGGGGCGAGTCGAACCCGCCCGGCACCATCTCGGCCATGACCGGCAGGTCCGAGCGGTGGGCCTCAGCGATGGTGTGGGCCAGATTGCGCAGGGTATCCGCCTCCGCGGGCGAGCCGGGCAGGGCGGTGACCGCCAAGGCGTCCGCTCCCACCCGCCGCGCCTCCTCGACGCCGAAGAACCGTCCGATCGAACCGGTGCTGGGCGATCCGAGGTTGCTCACCGACCCGTCGCTGCGCAGGATGAGACCGACGCCCTCGAGTTCGGCCGCGAAGCGCTTGGCGATCCCGTAGGAGGTCAACACCGCGTCGGGTCCGCCGGCCACCACCGCCGAGATGGTCTCGGCCGGGCGCTCGAAGCCGGGGCAGGGGCCGTCGATCAGTCCGTGGTCCAAGGCGATGATCACGGACCGCCCGTCGGGGCCGAAGATCCGGTCGAGGTTCGGCGAGTCCATGGCCGCTGATGCTACGGGCTTACGCGACCGCGACCGGGATCAGCCGTGGGCGTGTTTGCGGTGCCCGTAGCGCTGGCCGCCGTCCACCGTGATGACCTCGCCGGTGATGTAGTCGGCCTCAATGAGGAACTGGACCGCCTGGCCCATCTCTTCGGGTGTGCCCCACCGGCCGACCAGCGTCTCGTCGGCCACCCGCTGGTAGGTGGCGTCGTCGTAGTCGGCGGGGCGCAGGGCCGGACCGGGGACCACTGCGTTGACCCTCACGGTCGGGGCCAGTTCCAGGGCCAGCTGGCGGGTCAGGGAGATGATCGCTCCCTTGCCTACCGCGTGGCCCGCGAACCCCGGCCAGGGTTCGAAGGCGCTCAGATCGCCGATGCTCACGATCGCGCCCGAGCCCTGGGAGAGCATGACCGGCGCCACCCGGTTGGCGCAGTGGAAGGGGCCGTGGACGAGGGTGTCGATCGACCGGCGCCACACGCTCAGATCGTCGGTCGGGAAGGCACCGAAGGCGAAGGTGGAGGCGTTGTTGACCAGCACATCGATGGTGCCGAAACGCTCTGTTGCCGCCGCGACCATGGCCTGAACCTGGCCGTCATCGGTCACATCGGCGGCCACCGGCAGGGCCTGCACTCCCAGCGCCTCGGCATCGGCCGCGGTGCGGTTGGCCTCGTCGGCCGAGGTGTTGTAGTTGATAACCACATTGGCGCCGGCCCGGGCCAGCGTCAGCGTGATGCCCCGGCCGACCCGTACGGCACCCCCGGTCACCAGGGCGGTCCGTCCCGCAAGGTCCATCGCGCCAGTATGGCAGCGGAGCACATCGGCCTCTAGCTTGGGCCGCAGTGCGGCTCGTGATCGCCCGCTGCACCGTCGACTACGACGGCCGCCTGCAGGCCCACCTGCCCTCCGCGGTGCGCCTCATCATGGTCAAGGCCGACGGCTGCGTGGCCGTCCACGCCGACGGGGGCGCCTACAAGCCGCTCAACTGGATGAACGCCCCCAACCGGCTCGTGACCGACGAGCAAGCCGGGGTGTGGCGGGTGACCGCTCCGGGCCGCCGCGACTGCCTCGTCATCAGCATCGAGGAGATCCTCCACGACAGCAGCCACGAGATGGGCGCCGACCCCGGTCTGCAGAAGGACGGTGTGGAGGCGCAGATGCAGGAGCTTCTGGCCGGCAACCCGGAGGCCATCGAGGCCGGCTTCACGCTGGTGCGGCGCGAGTTCCCCACTGCCATCGGCCCGGTGGACCTGCTGTGCCGCGACGCCTCGGGCGGCGCGGTGGCGGTAGAGGTGAAGCGCAACGGTGAGATCGACGGGGTGGAGCAACTCACCCGCTACCTGCACTACCTGAACTCCGACCCGAGCCTGGCCCCGGTGCGCGGCGTGTTCGTGGCCCGGACCATCAAGCCCCAGGCCAAGGTGCTGGCCGGCGACCGCTCCATCGACTGCGTGGAGGTGGACTACGACGAGCTGCGGGGCATCGAGTCGCCGGAACTGCGGCTGTTCTGACTCCACGGGCGCCCGTGGAGCAGCCGGGCCGAAGTTGGCTGTCCTAACGGCTGTTCTGCGAGGCCCGGCGCAGCTGTCGATCCGGCGCGGTCACCGGCTGCGGATACCCTCAACCCGTGGTCAACGGGGAGGATCGGCGCGGGTGGCTGTGGCCCGTCGTCGCTATTGCCGCCCTGGTCGTGGCGGTGCTGTTCGTGGGCTGGCAGGTGTACGAGACACAGCAGGATTCCGAGATCCGCGAGGGCGCCGTCGTGCGAGGGGTGGACATCGGCGGCCTCGAGCCCGAGGAGGCGGTCACCGCCCTCGAGCCGGTCGTCGAGGAGGTCGCCGAGACCACCATCGAGCTGCAATTCATCGAGTTGCAGTTCCAGGACCAGAGCGTCACCGTTCCCGCCACCGAGTTCACCGCAGCCGAACTGGGCGTCTCGCTGGACACTGAGAGGATCCTGGCCGAGGCCGACAACCCAGCACCGACGGCGGTGCGGCCGGCCGCGTGGCTGTTCGATCTGTTCGCCAGCCGCGAGGTGAGTCCGGCCGTAACCACCGACCTTGGAACCCTGGCCGACACGGTCGACCCCTACACCGACCCCGAGACGCCCCGCATCGAGTTGGTGGACGGGTCGTTCCGGCCGATCGACAGCACGGACGTGCCCATCCCCGACATGGAGCTGCTGGCTCGCCGGCTGGAGGAAGCCGTGCTCAACAACGTCGGCGGCCGAGTGGTGGTCGAGGTTCCCATCCGGGGCATGGAGCCGGCCGACCCGATAGCGGTGGCGCGGGCGTCCGCCCTCGCCGCCAAGGCCAACGAGATCACCGAGGGAGGGGTGGTGCTCGGGCTCGAGGGCGCCGCCGAGACGTTCGCCATCGGCGAGCTGCCCCTGCGGCAGTTCATTGTCCTCGAAGGATCCCAGCACAACACCCGCCTCGGGCTGGACCCGCGGATTGTCGACACCCTGGCCAGCCTCTTCGTGGGAATCGGCAGCGCGGGGCTGCCCGCCACCTTCGGCCTGGACGAAGCCGGCGAGGTGACCATCGCCGCGGGCGAGGCGGGCTTCAAATGCTGCGACGCCTCGGCCGTCGGCGCGCTGCTCGCGGGAATGGTCGACGACCAGCCGGTGATCACTCTGCCGGCCGCGGCGGCGCCTCACCCCCAGGGCCGGGAGTGGGCCGAGTCGCTGGGAATCCAACAAGTGGTCGGCGAGTTCACCACGCCGTTCAGGCCGGGCCAGGACCGGATCATCAACATCGCCCGCATCTCCGAGCTGACACGCGGCGCCATCATCGAGCCCGGCGAGCGGTTCTCGGTGAACGACTTCGTCGGGCAGCGCACCGCATCCAAGGGCTTCGTCCCGGCGGCCATGATCCTCGAAGGGGTGTTCGTGGACTCGGTGGGCGGCGGCATCTCGCAGTACGCCACCACCCTGTTCAACGCGGCCTTCTTCGCCGGGCTGGACTTCATCGAATACCAGAGCCACACCATCTACCTGAGCCGCTACCCCTACGGGCGCGAGGCCACCGTGTCGTATCCGGCGCCCGATCTCGTGATCGAGAACAACACCCCCCACGGGGTGATGCTGTGGCCCACAACCGGCCGAGACTCGATCACGGTGAAGCTCTACTCCACGCCGTGGGTGCTGGCCGACCAGACCGACCAGTGGACGCGGACCGTGGGGACGACCTGCACCCGGGTGACCACGGAGCGAACCCGCACCTATCTCACCGACGGGCGCACCGAGACCGACACGGTGTGGGCCCAGTACCGCCCCGAGGGTCTGAAGTGCGACGGGTCGCCGTCGGTGACCACGACCACCACAACGACCATTCCGCCCGAGGGGACCGATGGGGGCGAGCCCCAGAGCGGCGAGGAGTCCGGCTGGGAACAGGGCGAGACCGGAACCGATACCGGCGACGCTGGTACCGATACAAGCGAGACCGGTACCGATGCCGGAGCAACGGAGTCAGATTCCGACGAGACCGGATCAGATTCGGGCGAGGCGGGCTCCGGGCCGCAGGACAGCGGCACCGATGACAACGCGGGTGCGCCCCAGACCAGCGTCACCCCTGCTGCGACCGCCGGGGGCGAGTCTCCATGAGCGACTCGGCGAGCGATCCGACGACCCCCGTAGAGGGCATCGACACCGCGGTCGACGCCTGGTGGGAGCGCGCCCTGCGGGGCAGGCCGGCGATGGATCGGATCATGTACGCCGCATCGGAGGCCGCCAACCATTCACGGCTGTGGCACATGCTGGGGGCGGTGCAGGCCGCGGCACGCCGCGACCCCCGCGCCGCCACGGAACTGAGCGTGGCCCTCATCTCGGAGGCGGCGCTGGTCAACGGTCTGGTCAAGACGATCTTCGGGCGTCGGCGCCCTGCCTTCAGCGGGCAGCGGCCCCACACCCTGCGCCAGCCGCTCACCAGCAGCTTCCCCAGTGGCCACGCCAGCGCGGCCATGGTCGCGGCAGCAATGCTGTCGCGCCGCAGCCGGTTGGCGCCCGCCTACTACGCGCTGGCGGCGGTCGTGGCGCTAAGCCGCATACACGTGCGGCTCCACCACGCCAGCGACGTGGCCGCGGGGATTGGCATCGGTGCGGTCCTCGGCGCCGTCGCCCGCCGCCTATGGCGCTGAGCGTAGGCGCGGATTGGGGGCCGCTGTCACACCCCCTCGCCATGATGTTCACATGACCAATCAACTGATTCTCATCGAAGTAACTCCCGCCGCGACGGCCGACTCAACGGGCAGCTGGCAGCTCGACCCCGCCACCTGCGAGATCGGCCGGCGAGGGGTGGCCCGAGCCCGCCAGGCGCTGCAGGAGGCACGCGCGGATGCCCGGACCGATACTGTCTCTCGCCCGAGCCTGCCCGCTGCGGCCTGACCGCCTCGGGAGTCCTATCGCCCCGGCCTGCTGAAGGCTGAGGGGCCCAGATGGCGGCCTTGTCATCTTGCAGATCCAACCCTTGTGAAGGGAGGGGGACGCGATGTTGCGTCTAGGGCTGCGGGTGTTCGCACCCATGCTGCTGTTGTTGCTCACATGGGGCTGCGGTGCCAACGCTGGCGGCCCCGCCGACCCCGCGCCCAGCGCGCCGGACTCCGGGCCGACCCCGTCGTCCGGCTTCGGCGTCGAGGCCGCGACCCAAGCGGGCGGGCGCGACCCTCCCGCAACCCCGGCTCCCGGTGCTGGCGCAGGCTCTCTCGATGTTGACGGCAGCTGGGCACCCAACGCGGTCGTCGAGCGCGTCGTGGATGGAGACACGATCATCGCGACGATCGGGGGCCGTTCCGAAACCGTTCGCCTCATCGGTCTCGACGCTCCCGAGTCGGTGGCACCCACCCGGCCGGTGCAGTGCTTCGGCCCAGAGGCGTCGCAGTTCCTCGGAGCCCTGCTTCCCGCCGGGACAGAGATCACGCTGGTGCGCGATGTCGAGGCCCGAGACATCTACGACCGGCTGCTGGGCTATGTGGTGCGATCCCACGACGGCCTCTTCGTCAACCTGGAGCTTGTGGCAGCCGGCTATGCCGCGGTGCTGATCTACCCGCCCAACGACCACTACGCCGAAGCCTTCAGTTGGGCTGAAGCACAGGCCGTTGCCTCCGGCCTCGGCCTGTGGGGTGTGTGCGGCGGCCCCGACGTCCCGCTGGACTGACCGAGTCGCCGAGGCTCACCGGCCCCATCAGCTTCGGGTACCGTCAGGGCTGTGGAATCGCTGGTAGAGCGACTGGGTCACCCTCCCGACGCGAAGCTCGTGATCGTGAGCGCGGACCGGATCGGCACCACCCACTCCTCCACTGCCGGCGGATATCAGGCTCTGCGCGACGGCGCGGCCACGACCGGCACGATCGTGATGCCCGCAGCGTGGGCCCGCCATGGCGCCGAGATGTACCGGGGCGAGGATCTGGGCGTCCACCTCACGCTCAACTCCGAGCTCGACTGCTTCCGGTGGGGTCCGATCACCAACGCTCCGAGCCTGCTCGACGGCGACGGCGGCTTTCCCCGAACGCTGCAGGATCTGTGGGAGCACGCCGATCTCGACGAGGTGCGCCGGGAGTGCCGCGCCCAGGTCGAGCGAGCCGTGCTCTGGGGGTTCGACGTCACCCACCTCACCACCCATCTGGCCGCCATGCAGCAGCGTCCGGAGTTCTTCGACGCGCTGCTCGACCTGGCCGTCGCCTTCGATCTGCCCCTTCGGCTCGAGAGCGGCGACGCAGAGGCCCGCGCCGGATTCCCGTTCCGGTCGCTGGCCACAGCCGCCGGCGTTGTCTTCCCGGACCATTTCCGGCTCATCCGGGGCAACGCCCGCCGTCATGTGACCCAGCAGTTAGCCGACTTGAAGCCGGGGGTCACCGAGCTGTCGCTGTGCCCGGCGCTCGACGAACCCGAGATCCACGCCATCGACCCCGCAGCCGCGGGCCGGGTCGACGACCTCGCGCTCGCCCTGTCAGCCGAGATGGCCGAGATGCTCCGGCAGTCGGGCGCGGTGATGATCGGCTACGGCGCGCTTCGCAGCGCCCAGCGCAGAGCACGGCACCGGATCTAGGAAGCCGAGAAAGTAGCGAGCGAGTCCGGCCCGTACGGGCGAGGCCCCTGGGCCCGAGCGGCCTGTTAGCGCAGCGAACAAGAGCGGGAATGACCCGCTCACGAAGTCGACGGACTCGCCCCCTACGGGCTCAGCGCAGAGAGGCCAGCGCCGATCGGAGCTGGGGCGAGCGCAACAGCGGCCTCCAGCCGTCAAACAGCAGGACCTGGTTGCCCTCAAGCTTCATCCGGCCCGACATGTAGGCCGCTTCCAGCGAGAGCCCGCCCTGCCAAGCGTCCACGAAGTCCTTGCAAGACCAGGAAAGCACCATGTCGGGCTCCGGGTGCCGTCCCGGCGCCGCGCTCAGGCGACCGTCGGCCACCACGACACAGAACGTGGCCGTTCCCGACGGCGATCCGCTGACGACGACCTGGGCCACGCCGTCGGCTGAGCCGGCCGCGTCGACAGTCTCCAACTCGACCGCAACGGCCTCCAGCCATCCCTCGCCCAGAGGTTCTGGCCCCATGCTCAGCGCAGGCCCTCGAACAGGTCGCGCTCGGGCAGTGCCGCGGGGCGGGGGCCGCGGGCCAGCACGTAGTCGTCGTAGGGGTGAATGGAGCGCTCGACCTCTGCGGGCAGACCGAACCAGAAGGTCGACTCAGGGTCGATCTGGGTGGCGTGGGCCAGCAGTCCCTCGATGCGGGCGTCGATGAACCCGTCCACCGGCACCTGGGTGGTGATCTGGTCGTCGGTGGAGGGCCGGTCGAACCACCACTCGCTGTAGGGCGACTCCAAGCCGAGATCCTGGAAGGCCTGGTGCCGCTCCTCGATGCGCCGCCGCGACCAGAGCGTGTAGTAGAGCTTGGCCGGCGACCAGGGCTCCCCCAGATCGGGGCGATACTGCGGGTCGCCGGCTTGCTCGAAGGCCGGCATGGACACTTCGTGGACCCGCACATGGTCCGGGTGCATGTAGCCGCCCTGGTCCTCGGGATAGGTGACGATCACCTGGGGCCGGTGGCGGCGGATCACCGCCACCAGACGGCTCACGGCCTCCTCGAGGTCGGCGTTGGCGAAGCAGTCGGGGTGGGCGTTGGCCTCCGATCCCTCCATGCCCGAGTCGCGATAGCCGAGCATCACCACCCCGTCGTAGCCGATCACCTCGGCGGCCCGGGCCAGTTCCTCAGCGCGTATCTCGGCCAGCTTCTCGGCCATCGAGGGCTTGTCCAGCGCCGGGTTGAGGATCTCGCCCTCCTCACCGCCCGTGCAGCACACCAGCACGGTTCGCACGCCCTCGGCGTGGTAGCGGGCCACCGTGGGCGCGCCCTTAGAGGCCTCGTCATCGGGATGGGCGTGAACGGTGAGCAGGCAGAGCCCGCCGGACGAAGTCACCATGGCCGCTGAAGCTAGCGCCGCGCCATCATTCCCGCTCTTGTTCGCTGCGCTCACGGACCGCCCAAACCGCGACAACACAGCCCACGGCCTCGCCCGTATGGGCCGGACTCGCTCGCCTATCCGCTCGGCCCCTTGGCTCGGCCGCCCAGCTAGGTGGTAATCTACTAGTCTAGACTAGATCAGAAAATAGGAGGATGCGTGGACTCAGAATCAGCCAGTTCAGAATCAGCCAGTGTGTCCCACTCCTGGACAGTCGCCGAGGCTAAGGCACACCTGTCGCACATCCTGCGCCGCGCCGAGGCGGAGGGTCTACAACGCATCGGCCGCCAACGCACCTACATAGTGGTTCCAGAGCGGCTGTGGAAGGTCCGCTCGTCACCCGAGGTCTCCTTGGGCCGCTGGCTTGTGGACCATATGCCCCGAGACTACGAGCTCGAGTCCCCTGGCCGGCGCTCCGATCGCGACATCCCCTTCTCTGACGCGAGCCTCGACGCGCCATGACGGGCGTCCTTCTCGATACAAACGTCGTGTCAGAGACGGTGCGGCCCGAGCCCGACAGCCGTGTGCTCGCGTTCCTGTCTGCCGATCACCAACTCTGGCTGTCGACCATCGTGATTCATGAACTGGACTTCGGGGTAAAGATGCTCCCGGTCGGCCGTCGCCGGGACCTGATCGCGGTCGCCATGCGGTCGCTCGTCGCCCGCCACGCCGATCGCGTGCTGCCCGTGGGCGTCGATGAAGCGGAAAGGTCTGCCAGCCTCAGAGTCCGGGCTCGACAGTCGGGGCGGACCCTCGACCTGGGGGACGCGCTGATCGCCGCCACCGCGGCCGTCAACGACCTGGCCATCGCGACAAGGGACACCAAGCACTTCGAGGGGCTCGACATCGAAGTCATCGATCCGTGGCGGCAGCCCTGAGCGCCATGTGCTGGAACTCGCTGAGCACCTCGTCGAGTACGAACTCCTCGTGCACGATGAGCGGCTGTGTGTCGAACACCTCCTGTAGTGTCGTATCCCAAGGCGTGGGACCGCAGCCCTTGGCGTCGCGTTCCAGTCGCGTTCCGCCGTTCTCGGCCCGGCGGATCGCGGCCAGATAGTGCCTGGCACCCATCAGCCAGGGGCGGCAGCCGAGGTCGTGCATCCGGCGGCAGATCGCGATCCCAGCCGCGTCGAAGTCGCCGTGGTACCAGAGACGGGCCCCGGATCCCTGCAACTGCTGCAGCAATGTGGTCACGGCCGTGGTGGGGTTGCCGTTGGTGGCCGCCACGCAGCAGTTGAGGCTCCGCTCCGCGGCGGCCTCGACGAGTCGGGGGTTCTCGGCTACTAGCACCTGCGTCCCGGCCGGGACCGTCACCGGATCGCGGCGCAACGCCATCAGGCTCAGGTGGAGCGGGAGCCCGCCGCTCGCCGCGCCCCGCAACATCTCGGCGAGCATCGAACTCCCCGTTGCCGGGACGCCCCAGACAAGCGCGGGAGAGGACACCCGGTCCGCCTGGATGCCGGCCGCCTCCCAGAGTTCGCGTCCGGTCAGGTCTCGGCCGGTCCGCAGTTGAAGGGCCCGCGTCAGGAGGGCGGTCAGCTTGGTTCCGGGATCGAGGGCATGGGCGGAACCGAAGAGCGCGGCGGCAAGCTCGGTGCGGCTGGACAGCGGCGATCCAGCTGATCCCGGGGGCTTGTCCGCATCCGCCGATTCGCTGGGTTCCTGCCCACGCTGAGGAGACAGTCCCGCGCCGCCGACGATCGAGTCGCCGCTGTCCAGATAGTCGATCAGGCGCCGCACATCCTCCACGAGCGCCTCGACCTCGCCCGGGTCGAGCCCTCCGTGAAGCCCGGCCTTGATTGCGGCATCGGCCCATTCCCGGGCCCAGGGCTCCGGCCACGACTCAGCCGCGTCTCGCAGCACCGTCTGGGCTGCAGATGCCCGGGCCCGGTCGCTCCTGCGCTGGGCGGCCGCCGCAGAAGGTGGGTGACCCAGCTGGGTGAGCGCTTCGCTGAGGTCGGCGCCCAACCCACGCTCGACCAGCGCAGCCTCCAGTCGGCTGAGATCGAGCCGTCTGCTGACACTGCCCAGCATGGATCTCAGCGTCAGCTCGCTGGCTGGGTTCAGGTCGCTCAGAGCGACGGCGCCGCGCCGCTGTGCTCCGTGCTTGTCGAGGTGGCGGCGTACCCGGGCCCAGACCGGCTGCAGGCCCGAATCCAGGAGAGACTGCGGGATGTGTCCCGTACCGGCCGCACCGCCGGTCACAGCAGCGATCCCTGCTCGATGCGCACCTCCACCGCGTACCGCCAAGCAGCCGGCAGCAGTTCGACGGATTCACCGCCAACTTGCACCAGCCGGTGGTCTTGGAGGAGTTCGAGCACCTCGTCGGTCAGTCGCACAGGATCCTCGGCGATCTGAGCCCAGTGGCGGCTCTCGACGCGATGGGCCTCGGCCAGATCGGCGACGATGGTCACCAGAGCATGGCGCTCGACAGGGTTGCGGTCGGCTGCGACCAGCCTGTCGATCAGTAACAGGGCGGCTTGTCCGACTGTGCCCCCCGCGGGGAAGCGGCTGTCAGTGAGGTCTCCGTCGGGGTCGATCGCCGCGAGCCCCTCGGCCCGGGCTTCGATGACCATCCCGAACATCTCGTCCAGGATCGCGGACTCCTCGCCCAGCCGGCGCCGCAGTTCGGTCCATTCGGCGCTGCTCAAGTCGGTGCGATAGACGACGGGCTCCTCAAGCAGCAGCGAGCGCATCCAGGGCCTTGACGCTCTCCGCTGCTCGGAGCGGTCCAGCAGCTGCTCGGGAGTTTCGGCGCGTGCCAGCACCGGCAGGGCAATCATTGCTACCCGGTCGGGTCGCACCCTCAGAACCGCGTCGGCAGAGCCGTCGGACGCGTAGCTGTCGATTCGGGCGTGCATCTCGGTGGCCGCTCCGCAGCCGATCATCCAGCGCAGCGCGGTCACCAGCGCCCTCCGGTCCGACGGCTCCTCGCTGAGCGACACATTGGCGTCGGCCGCGACGGACCTGATCTCCTCGATCAGGTCGCGCAGACTGACCACTTCGGGCCCAGCGGCAACGGCGGCCAGTGCCAGGGCCAACATCGTGTACTCGCGCTGCGTGAACGGCCGGCTGGCAGCGGTCGCGGTGCGGAGGGGCCGTCTGGTGGCGACTGTCGACGACTTGAACAGCCGGGCGGTGTCGGTGCCCACTTGGAGCCGGTAGCCGAAGCGCTGGGTGAACCACCGGTCGAGTTGAGGCTCGTGCCTGCGGATCAGGCGGAACGTCTCGGGGTCTGTCTCCGCGGCGACCATGGGGTGCGCGACCAAGTGACGGGCGGCCGCCCGCAGGTCGAGCGCTGTCTCGGGACGGGGCCCGTCACGACCGACAGGGCCGCGGTGCGGCCGGTCGTCGGCCACCTACGCTCCGCCGGGGTTGCCGGAAGCGGCGACGGTCACAACCAGATCGTGCATAGCCAAACGTCCCTCCGGCGACTCCACCACCGTGCGTGAGCCGGGAACCCGGCGGACCTCGCAGCGCACGCCGGCCTCCACCGCGTCGCGAGTGGACGAGCCGGGCCTCGCACCGTGTCCTGAACGGCTCACCAGATCGCGCAGCATTGCAAAGCACTCTCGCGAGAGCTTGGCGCCGTCGATCCTGCCCGTGTCGCCGGCAGAGGTCAGCAGTTCGGCGGCGGTGCGATCACGAGCCACCCGCTCCAGCTCCCGGCGCCTCCTCAGCATTTCGAGTTCCCGGCCCCGGTCGCGCATGGGCGAGGCTGAGCCCCGTGTCGAGATGTCGCCCCGCTCTCGCAGCGACACCGGCACCGTCGCCCTGGGAGCGTCCGGCCACGGGGTCGAGGTGGGCTCTGGGTCGTGCGCGTCCGCTGCCGGTGTGCCTAGGCGGCGGCAGGCGCCGAGACCGAACGCCGCGGCAGCCAGTTCGTGGGCGGCTTCTGCCGAGGCGGCCCGGTCGAAGAACCCGGCCAGCCGCACGAAGTCCGAGCGCCTCGAAGACATGCCCGTGCCGAGCCGGGCCAGCCGGCTGACGTTGGTGGTGAGAGTGCGCACCGCGGCCAGCGCTTGACGGGTGTGCTGGTCGAGTCGCGACGGCCGGCCCGTCGCCCGGACGAACCAGGCCGCGAGGTGCTGCCAGTCCTCTTCCGCGGTGCCCTTGATCCTGCGAACGGTCACGCTGGAGGCCAGGCCCGCATCATCCACCCGAGCAGCAAGACCGGATCGCAGTGTCGGCAGCAGGTCGTCGAGACGGGCCAGCACCGACTCGAGAGAGCGTCCGATGGGCCCGACCATGCGCTCGATGTCGGTGAGCTGTTCGCCCACATAGTCGACGAGGACGCCGGCGAAGATCTGAACCTCGTCGGGCGTGAGGTCGTAGCGGTTCTGCCATTCGTTGAGCTGGGCGAAGAAATGCGTCAATTCGGTCGTGAAGCTGTCGTGGAGATCGAAGACGGTGCGAACCGTGTCGGCCAGGCGGCTCGACGCTTCAGGCGACATCTCCGCGGCGGGCGCGGTGTGCTCGAGCACCGCGCCCAGAGCCCGATGCAGGTCGCGCAGCCGCCCGGCCTGCACGTCACCGATCTCGTCAGCCGTGGCCAGCACCCCCTCAACCAAATCGAACACTTCTTGGCCCGAGCGGGTGATCAGGTATCGGTGGCGCCTCCGGTAGTAGTCGTCGAGGCTGGACGGGTTGCCCACCGACGACGACACCGTGAGGTTGCCCCAGCGACGCAGGCTCTCCAGGCGGTCCCTTGCCGTGTCCGCGCCGGTACCGGTGCGTGAGGCCACATCCTCGGGGGTGAACTCGGCGAAAAAGGTGTCGGCGAAGACCCGAAGGATGGCCCGGTACTCGTTCCACTCCTCGCCGCCGAGATACCGGAACAGCAGGCGAGCACCGTCCGGATCGCCCCCCGAAGAGTGATCGGAGCGGGTGTCCTGCGATTCAGCGGGGTTGTCGTCCATGGGTTGTGCCATCAGTCGGCCTGTGCGTGAGGGTGGCACCGTCCCACCGGTAGTGCTCGAGCAGGATGGTCTCCAGCTGCGCATCGCGTATGACCTCGGTCACGGCAAGTTCAGGCACGGTTGCGTGGGTTCCCCACAGTCGTTCGCTGGTGGCGACAAAGTCCAGGTCCAGGTCGACCAGCAGGCTGAACAGCGCGGCGTGGTTGTCCTCGGAGACCTTGGCGAAGGCATCGTCGAGCAGCACGAAGCGCGCGATGCCGGGCCGCTGCTCGCCTGGGGGCGCCTGGTGCTCCGCCAGCGCGTCGCAGGACGCCGACGCGGCTGCGAACAGCGGCAGGTAGGCGACCAGCTTCTTCTCGCCCTCCGATAGCGGCGTCGACCTGCTCAGCCGCGATTCTTCGCTGCCCCGGCGCACCATCAGCGCCATCTCATGCCATTGCTTGTAGTCGAGGGTCTCGGCGATCAGCTGGCGGTAGGAGAGGTCGGGCTGCTCGGCCCTGGCCGCGTCTAGGCGGTCCGACAGTGCCCGGCGAAGCTCGCCGGTCTCATCATCGGTGCGGACATCGGGCTTCTTGGCCAGCAGTTCAACCATGCGCGCGGTGGCATCGTCGAGTTCGCCTGAGCGGCGCCATCTCAGACGCACGCCGACCCGGTGCGCGGTGGCGACCGTACGGAGCCGGGTGTTCATGTGCTCGACGAGCCGCTCGGCATCGAAGATCTTGTCGGCGACCTCCCTTGCGATCATGCCCTGGAGCAACTGGCGCAAAGCGTCGTCCTGCTTGCGGTTGAGCAGGCCGGCCACTCTTTGGTGCTGCTGAGCCACCGCCGAGACCGATTCCGCCAGTGTCGCCCGTCCCGACGGGCCGGTCACCTCCACGTACAGTGGCATCGCCGGGTCCGGCTGGAAGTCGCCGGCGTCCCATCCGGCTCCGAGAGCGTCCCGCCTCTGGAGCAGCGACTGGCGCACGCTGTCCGGCCGTGCATCGGGTGCCTCGGCCCGGCCGGAGCGCCGGCCCTGATCCGATTGGCCGGCGGCGCCTGCGACCAGATGCGATAGGGACTCCACGGCCTGTCGAAGTCCTTCCGAACCGGGCATCGGAGCCATCGGACCGCCGCTGGCCAAGCCGCCGCTGTCGCCATGGCTCGCGTCCCCAGGGCCGGAGGGCGGGCGCGGCTCTCCGGCATCGGGCTCGGAGGTTGCGGATCGGATGGCCTCCAGGTAGCCCGGTACCGCCAGGGCCCCGTCGAGCGCGAATCGTGCCGCCTCGCATGCATGCTCGGATCGTTCCGTGCGCTCAGCCGCGGCGCTCGCGGCTGCTTCGGCCTCGGCCTTGCGCTCCAGGCTTCGGCGCTGCTCCCTGCGCAGTTCGGGCGCTCTGGCTTCCAGACCGGCCAGTTCGGCACGGCACCGGTCACGGGTCGCGACGACCTCGGCGTACTCGGCCCCGATACTGTCCTCAAGGGTGGCCAGGCCAGCACGCTCGTCGGTGTGCTTCGACTCGACACGGCGAAGCTCGGTCTGTTCCTCCGCCAACGCCTGGACCGCTTTGCGCCAGCGGTGGGAGTCCCGCCGCCACGACGTGATCGAACGGGCAAGTGTCTCGGCATGGGACCGGCACCGCTGCAGCGCGGCTTCGACCTCCGCGAGGTCGAGCTCGAAGGCGCCGAGCCCGTGGCCGTCGGAGGGCAGCGAGAGCGTCGTTGCGACGCGGTGCAGCCCATCGGACGATCGGCTGAGCTGCCGTTCCGCGTCGGATGCGGCCGCGGCGGCCTCGTCGCGGCGGGCCGAGGCCCTTTCGAGGGTGGCGGTGTCGCCGTCCACCTGAGCCCTCGCACCGAGGATGGCCGTCGTGGCCGGCAGGCAATCGCGCTGGAGTTGCGCTGCGCGGAGGGCATTCCGGCTGCGTTCGAGTTCGGCTCGGCTGCGCTGCACGGTTCCGGCAGCGTCGTCCCGGTGGCGTCGGGCCTCGGCTCGGGCCCTCTCGAGGTGAGCGCGACGGGCCGTTGCGCCGATGTGCTCGGCCCGGTCTTTGCGATGGTGCCCGCGCAGCGATCCGACCCGGAACTCCCCGTCGACGGTCGCGAGCGTGGCCGCGTCCGAGGAAGCGTTGCAGGAGATCGACTCGAGCAACTTCTGCAACGAGCCGACATCGATCTGTCCCGCGAGCCGTTCGGGGACTGTGATCGCTAGAACCTCGCTCAGGGAGTCGGCCACGCCCTGTGATGCGACTGCCACCAGTTCGCCGCTCGCCAACTCGAGGGCTCCGTCGGCGGGTCGAGCGGACAACAGGCCCGACGCCTCCAGGGCGGCTTCCAGTCCGGCTCGCTGCGACTCCTGAAGGCCGGGAGCGAAGTCGATGAGATCTGCGAGGCACCAATCGCTCACACGCTGCCAACGCAGGCGGGGGACTTCGGGCTCGGTCCGGCGTTCGAGTTCGTCGACGAGCGATTGCGCCTCATGCTCGGCCCGCTGCTCGTGCTCAAGTCGGGCCTCCACTGCGACCACCATGCCCAGCCAATGGTCTGTGAGGGTCTCAGCCACCGCTCGAAGTTGATCGTGCCGCGTCTCCAAGTCCGTGGGGGGTGCGTCCGCAGCCAGGATCTCCGCCCCGGCTGCGGCGGTGTCGGGTCCGCGCAGGCCGGCCGATTCCAGCAATCGGGCCGACTTCGCTGCCCACTCGCGGGTTTGCTGAAGCCATTCATTCCTCGCCGCGGTGAGCCGCCGGTTGCTCTCGGTCAGACGTTGCGCAGCATGGTCAGCGGTGTGAGCGGCCTGCTCACGGGCCGCTTCCGCGTGGTCGAGCTCCCTCGCGGCCGCCTGCTCAGCCTGCAGGGCCTTCTTGACCTGCTCGACGTCGGAACGGCGCCGGCCGACGGCGGAGACCGCGGCCGCCAGCTCGTGGTCTATACGGGCAGTGTCGAGGACCTCCGGCTCTGCGGGGTTCAGCCCTCGCCGATCCGGCGGTTCGTCGTCGAGCGGGGACGCATCCGTCGCGGCCGCGGCGGGCGCGATGTCGCGGCCGGTCACCGTGACCGGACCCGGTGGCCGACGGTCCAGTCGACAGCGGCTCCCCAATTCCCGTGCGGCCGCGAGTTCCTTGTTGAGCGTGTCCCCGTCGTTCAGGCTCGTGTGCCGCGCCTGGTCGAGTTCAACGGCGTCCCTATGGGCTCGCTGTTCGGCGGCCTCGACCCTCGCGGCCGCCGTCTGGCATTGCTGGGCCAGATCGAGCACGAGTTCCCGGAGTCCTTCGAGCTGCTGGCCGTCCTGGTAGGCCCGCGACTTCTCGAGTGCTGCGATCTCCACCCGCAGCCGCCCCTGGTCGGTTTCGAGCGTCTCGATCTCGCGGTCCACCCGGCCCACTTCGGCCGCCGCGGCCGCCGCGGCGCGCTCGCTGCTCCGCTCGGCGCGGCCGCAGTCCCGCCGTTCCTTGAGTTGCTGCTCGCAGCCGGCCAACCGCTGTCGCAGGTCGCTCAGGCAGTAGGAGCGGTAGACCTCGAGCAGGCCTCGCACCGCGTCCAGCGTCCTGGCCAGCTCGGCGACGCCTCGGCGGTGCTCGTCGAGATCGTCGAGGGGCTGGGCCGCCTCCGCCAGAGCCTGCTCGGACACTTGAGGGAGCGCGTCGACCAGGTAGTCCCGAAGCTCCAGGTCGATGCGGTCGCCGACCCGGGGGCTGCGCACCTTGTTGATGAGGCGGACATGCTGGTCGATGGACGCCCCTGCGAAGAGCCGCTGCTCCACCGAGCGCCGGTAGTCGCGTCGCTGGGCCTTGCCGAAGACGGGGTCGCCGTCGAGAGCTGCCCGCAGTGCCTCGGATGAGAGCGCAGTTCCGCCCGCGGCCAGGTCAAAGTCGATGCCGGGGCGTTTGGAGGTCAGGAACCACCAGGTGTTGACACTGTCGGCTTGCCGGTTCGCCTTGATGCCACAGCCGCAGACCGCGTACTCGCCGCCGCGTTCGAACTCGATCCACAGGTAGCCGACTGGCTGTGCGTCGTCGCGCCCGCTGAGCATCCAGGACTTGAGGATCCCGCTCTGCTCGCCCGCAGCGTCGATGCCCCTCTCACGGGTGGTCAGCAGGAACGGCAGCAACATGTTCATGGCCGTCGACTTGCCCGAGCCGTTGACGCCTCGCAGCAGCAGCCTCCCACCGGCGAAGCTCAGAACGTCGTTGCCGTACTGGTAGACGTTGACGATTCCGGCGCGGTTCAGACGCCATCGATGAGAATCGTCACCGGCCGGTGGAGTCGAGCCCTCCGCACTTGCCGTCACGGCGGGGAACGTATCGCATCGCAGTGACAACTCCCAGAACTCCTGGGGACATGCAGCGGCAATGGTGGGCGGTGCACCCGAGCGAACCCCCTCAAATGGTCGACCCGCACCCCTTGGAACTACTCGTCTAGGCGGTGGGCAGGCGCGGGCCCAACGGCTCCAGCACCATGGCGGCGTCGTCGTCTCGGTCGGTGAGCCGCCAGCCGCACATCTCGGCCAAGCGGTCGCGCCCCTCGTCGGGACCGCTGGCGATCAGGGCGTCGCCGGGCGCCACCCGCTCCTGGCCGCGGGGCCGGTACCGGTACTGGCCCCCGCGGCGGATCGCCAGCACGGTGAAGCCGGGCTCGATGTTCAGCCTGAGGTCGCCCAGCGTCCTGCCGTCCATCTCGGAGCCCGCCGCCACCGGAAGGTGCGCCACCACCTCGTCGCTGTCGCCGAGGGCGACGGCCAGTATCGGGTGGATCTGCTCCTGGCGCTCGATGATCCACACCATCTGCTGGGCCTGGTCGCCCAAGTCCTCGGCGGCCTGCGAGAGCTGCAGCAACCCCCGAAGACCGGAGTGGTCGACGTGTTCGCGAGCCGCTCGCAGCACCCACTCCTCCAGCCGGTCCTTCATCTCGTCGAGGCGATCCTCGAGGTGCCTCACCTCCGCCGCGAGGCTCTCGTCGCGCAGCACCAGCGACGAATAGGCCAAGCCGACGGCCACCTCCGACAGATCCTTCATCTCCACCAGGACGTTCACCGCCCGGCGCAGGTCCGAGGCGCGGGGGCCCTCGGGCTCCCCGGGCGGCGACCAGTCCGGCGACCCGGCCAGGCTGCGCAGCTCGACGATCCCGTCGGGGGAGCCCCGCAGGAACAGCACGTCGTCGGGCACGAGCACCGTGTCGCCCCGCACCTGGGTGATCCACTCCCGCTCGCGCCTCACCGCCATCACCCTCATGCCCATCTTGGCCGGCATCTCGACCTCGGCGAGGCGGCGGTGGGCCAGCAGAGAGCCGTCGGACACCAGCACACGGTGCGACACCTCCTCGGCGGCGCTCAACTCGGCCACGAGCGCGGCCGGAATGCCGACCCGGTGCGTGACGATGCGGGCAATGTCGACCGCGTCGTTGGCGATGCGCTCGATGGCGGAGATCACCTGCAGCACCGACGACATGCCGTCGGCGTCGCGAGGATGGCGCACCGCCAGGATGCACACCGCCCTCATGTCCTGCACGAGGTGGCTCATCCGCTCCTCGAGCTCGCCCACCTCGTCGGCCATGTCGGGATCGCCGAAGTAGAGCGCGGCGTAGGCCAAGTCCACCATCAGCTCGGAGGTGTCCTTGGCCTCGGCCAGCATCTCCCGCAAGTTGCGAGGTCTGTCTTCCATCAGGCCACTCCTCGATTCATCGTAGATCTCATCACTCGTTCATCGCTCGGCCTAGGCCAGCCCCACCGCGACCACGGCCACGATCAGGGTGAAGGCCCCGACCAGGTCGAGCGACGACGTGACCATGGGGATCCCGTAGGTGTCGGGGTCCACTCCGAAGCGAACCGCGGCCAGCGTCCCGTAGTAGGCGACCACCACGATCAGCACGGTGGCGAGCAGACCGCCGAGGACCGCCACCGCCACCAGATCCGACAGCGCCGGCCCGGCGTGGCCGGCCAGACCGGCCGCCGACGACGACACCAGGCCCAGCAGCGCGAACACCGGGATCGAGAGCGCGAAGGTGGTGGCAAGGTCGACTCGGGCCGCCCCGGACGGAACGGCCGAGGGCCGGGCCAGCCCGAGATGGAGCTTGGTGGACAGACGGCTCGACAGCACGCCGCCGAGCGCTCCCGCGGTGCTCAGGTAGCCCGGAAGCAGAACGAGCAGCACCGGAAAGGCGACGAAGTCGTCGATGCGCTTCTCGACCGTGATCCCGGCCACCAGATCGAGCAACCCGGCCGCGGCCAACACCGGCAGCGACTCGCGCATGATCGTGCGCAGCTCGGCCCGCCGGCTCCACAGGCCCCACACCGCCGAGAGGGCGGCGGTCACCACCAGCGCCCAGGCGATCGACGGGGTGAGGATCTCGATCCCGGCCAGCTCGGCCGCCACCACCAGCGACGGCAGGGTCACGATGTCGCCCGCCACCGTCACCATGGGCGCGACCACATTGTCGAGATCCCAGCCGAACCGGGCCGCGCCCGCGGCTGTCGCCAGGGTGATGGCCAGCACGACGAAGGCCGCGATCAAACATCCCAGCGCCGAGATCACCAGGAAGTCGGCCAGGCTCATGGTGGGCGAGACGTTGAAGGCCAGCGCGGCGCCCTTGGCCATGAGCGCCAGCGCCACGCCCAGCACGAGGCTCAACGCCACCGAGGCCGCCGCGTTCTGGGCCATCACCGAGTCCCGCCGGCGCGACAGCCGGAAGGTGCCGGCATGGATGGCGGTGCCGAGTCGGCTGCCCAACGCCCCGAAAATGTTGCCCTTCACCGCGATGGCGGCCGGCACCAGCAGCAGCAGACCCGGCAGCTCCTCCAGCGTGTCGGTGATGGAGGCCAGGATCAGGCCGGCCACCAGGCTGGCGATGGCAGCCATCACCAGCGCCGCGAAGGCGCCGCGCACGGCCAGCAGGTCTCGCCCCCAGCGCGAGCCCGCTCTCACCATCGCCTGGCCCATGCGACCGGGTGCAGCCATGGTGCCAGTGTGCTCCGTCGGGCCGTGCTTCGGCGCGATGATGCGCCGGGTGGCTACCGTGCAGGCGTGCCCGCCATAGCTTTCGTCAACCAGAAGGGTGGAGTCGGCAAGACGACGACCGCCCTCGGGCTGGCGTCGGCGGCCTGGGCGCGACGGACCCCGTGCCTGGTGATCGACCTGGATCCGCAACAGAACGCAACCACCGGGCTCGGCGTCTGGGCGCCGGTGGCCACGGTGGATGAGGCCCTGGCATCGGACCGGCCTGGCGTTGTGGCCGAGCTGGCCGTTGGGTCGGGATGGCCCGACGACAGGGGCCTGCCTCCCAGGGTGGTGGCATCCACTGCGGCGCTGGCCGGCCGCGAGCGGCAGCTGCTCTCGGATCCGGTGGGCGCTCAAGACCGGCTCCGGGTGGCGCTGTCGGGCTGCGGGGGCCTCACGCTGATCGACTGTCCCCCGTCGCTTGGGCTTCTGACCATCAACGCCCTGTTCGCCGCCGACGCTGCTCTGGTGGTGACCGAGCCCAGCGCCTGGGCCTCCGACGGGGTCAGCGAGATCATGCGGACCATCGAGCGGGTCGCGGGCCGGAAGCCGTCTGGCCTCAAGCTGTCGGGGGTTGCCATCAATCGCTTGGCCCGCACCCGCGACTCGCGCTACTGGAGCGAGCAGCTCGTCTCCGACCACGGCCGGCTGGTGCTGCCTCCGGTCTGTCTGCGGGCCGCGGTGGCCGAGGCCGCGGCGCGCTCGCTTCCCATACACGCGCTTCCGCCCCGCCGGGGCGCAGCCGAGGCGTGCGCCGAGTTCGACGTCCTCTACGATCTGGTGGTCGGTGCAGGCGGCCCGGAGGATGGCAATGGTCTATGACCCGCAGCGAGACCGGCCCCGCCTCCGGTCCAACGGGCACCGCGCCTCGATTGACAGCCTCCTCGATCCGGTGGACAACCCGCCCCAACCCGACGAAGACCCGCTTGCGACCTCGGCGCACGCCGAGAACCCCGGAGCGGATCCTGGACCCGGCGACGGCTGGACCGAGAGGCTGCTGTATTCGGTGGGGATGTCCACCGTGTTGGGCACGGCGGCAGGATTGGTGGCTCTGAGGCTGGGGTGGAAGCTCTGGAGGCGCCGGACCCGCTAATTCGCTCGGCCTCTAGCCGGCCAGCTTCAGCAGCGACTCCTCCTCAGCGGCTCGAAGCTCTGAGCGCCGCACTGTCTCGGCTTGGCCTTCGGGGCACAGCTCGGCGTAGGGGCAGTAGTCGCAGAGCGGCCCGGGGTTGGGCGAGAAATCGTCGGTGTGGCAGGCATCGGCGATCGCGTGCCAGGTCGAACTCAGCTGCTCGACGGCGCCCTCGAGCTCGTCGTGGGTGACCTCGGTGGAAACGATCTTCTGGCCCAGGTACAGCAGCTGCGCCCGCACCGGCTGTTCGCCCGTCTCGGCGGCAATGGCCGCCGCGTAGAGCAGCACTTGCTGCAACCGGCCCGGCGCGTAGCGCGCCGTCGGGGCCCGGCCCGACTTGTAGTCGCTGATTACGAGGCCGTCCGGCTCGGACTCGACCCGGTCGACAACCCCACGGAAGGGCACGCCGTCGAGCGTCACCGACACCTGCTGCTCGGTGGAGCGCACATCCACGCCTGACGGATCCTCGATGTCCCACAGGCCCTCGATTGCCCTCCAGGCCCGCCACCGGAACTCGTGGGCCTGCTCATCGTCGAGTTCCAGATCGCGGAAGTCGTCGCAGCCTGAGACCTCCGGCCACAATGCTCTGGCGATCCGGCGGGCATCGTCTTTGGTGCGCCGGCTCGGCGGCTGCTGCATCAGGCGCTCGAGCACCAGATGGGCGAACGTGCCGACGAGGGCTTCGGGGCCGGGGGGATCGGGCAGGCGGTCCACGTAACGGAACCGCCAGCGGCGGGGGCACTGCTCGAAGGTCGATGCTCCCGACGGCGACAGCCGCCGCGGCGGTCTCGGACGGCCGTCGTCGCCGACCGCGCCGACGCCCGCGGGGTCGAGCATGTCGGCAGGATCGAACGCGAGCTGCATGCCGCCGTTCTAGCTCACAGGTGTGACAGCCGCGGGGATGTCCGGGTTGGAGGCCGAGCGAATAGGCGCGCTTCCGTCTCACAGAGTTGGCCGCGGGTCAGATGTCAAGCATCCCCTCGTCCACCAGGGAGGAGTTCTCGACCAGGTAGTCGCGCCGCAGGGCCACGTCGCTGCCCATCAGCACGTCGAACATCTCAGCCGCGGCGTCGGCCTCGGTGGCGTCGGCCATGGTGAGGCGGCGCAGCGTGCGGGTCTCCGGATCCAACGCACAGTGCCGCAGCTCGTCGGTGTTCATCTCTCCCAGCCCCTTGAAGCGCTGCCACTTGACGCTCTCAGGCCGGCGGCTGCCCCGGCAGAGCTCGGCGGTGATCCGCTCGCGTTCGTCGTCGGAGTAGGCCCGGTGGGTCCGGTCCCCGACCTTGGCGGTGTACAGCGGGGGCTGGGCCGAGAAGACCCGGCCCTGAACCAGCATCTCCCTCATGTACCCGTGTATCAGGGTCAGCAGCAGGCAGCGGATGTGGCTGCCGTCGACGTCGGCGTCGCACAGGATCACGATCCGGCCGTAGCGGGCCGAGTCGATGTCGAAGGCGTCGCCCGCGCCGGCACCCATGGCGGTGAAGATGGCCTGGGCCTCGGCGTTGTCGAGCACCTGCTTCGCGCTGGCCTTGGCCGCGTTCACGATCTTGCCCCGCAGCGGCAGAATGGCCATGAACTCCGAGTCGCGGCCCCGCTTGGCCGGGCCCGCGGCCGAGTCGCCCTCCACCAGGATCAGCTCGGCCTCGGACCCGTGGATGCGGCAGTCGGCCAGCTTGTCGGGCATGCCGGTGGATCCGAGGCTGGCCGCCTTGCGCTTGGTGTCGAGCATCTGCTTGGAGGCGACCCGGTTCACCACCGCGGCGGCCAGCTTGTCGCCGATGGCCTTGACCTGCGATCGGGGACCGCCCCCCGGCTCGAACCACTCCTTGAGCTGCTCGTAGGTGACCCGGGCCACGATGCCCTCGACCGCGGGCGTTCCCAGCTCCTGTTTGGTCTGGCCCCGGAACTGCGGCTCGGAGAAGGTCACCTTGACCGCTGCGATCAGACCCTCGCGCACATCGTCCTTGGTGGCGCTGGTCTTGGCCCCGCCGCCCTTGCCGCCGTTGTCGCGGGCCAGCCGGGCCAGCTTGCGATTGTCCTTGAGCAGCACGCCGTTGACCACCCGAGTGAGGGCCTTGTCGAACCCGGCGAGGTGGGTGCCGCCCGAGCTGGTGGGGATGGTGTTCACGAACGACTCCACACCGCTGTCGTATCCCGACACCCAGCGCAGCGCGATGTCGACGGTGCACTCCCGCTCGACTTCTGTGACCTTGCCGTCGACGGGGACCTTCTCGACGAAGCGCTCGATGCCGTTGGCGGTGATCACCCCGCTCACCGCGCCTGCGCCGGACTGCTCGGAGCGCTCCTTCACCAGGTCGGCGAGGCCGCCCCGGCTGACGAAGTCGAACGGCTCGCCGCTGGCGCCGGCCCGGTTGTCGGCCACCGTCATCCGCAGGCCGGGCACGAGATAGCACATCTGGCGGACCCGGCTGCGCACCTCGTCGGCGTCTATGCGCGCCTCGGGATGGAACAGGGCCGCATCGGGCCAGAACCTCACCCTCGTTCCGGTTGCCTTGGTGCGCTGGCTGGCGGGCCGCACGTTGCTGCTCGGCACGAACCTGCCGCCCACGAAGTGTCCCGGCTCGCGCTCGGAGAAGCTCAGCTCGTGGAGGTACCCGTCGCGGCGCACCTCCACATCGACGCGGGTGGACAGGGCGTTGACGACCGACGCTCCCACTCCGTGAAGCCCGCCCGACGCCTTGTAGGCACCCTCGCCGAACTTCCCGCCGGCATGAAGCTCGGTGAAGACCACCTCGAGAGCCGACACGTCGCGGTCGGGATGCTTGTCCACAGGTATGCCCCGGCCGTTGTCGGACACCTCGATCGACCCGTCTCGGCGCAGGGTGACATCCACCCGCGAGGCGAAGCCGGCCGCGGCCTCGTCCACCGCATTGTCGACGATCTCCCACACGAGATGCATGAGGCCCTCGGACCCGTTGCCGCCGATGTACATGGCGGGCCGCTTGCGGACCGCTTCGAGCCCCTCGAGGGTCTCGATGGAGTCGGCGTCGTAGCTGCCGCCGGGACGCGACGAGCCGTTGGCCCCGGACCGACCGCCCGAATCAGCAACGGCGTCCAGACCAGCGGCAGGGCCCGAACCGGCGGCGGGACCCGACTCGGCGTCACGGCCCGAATCGGCGGCAGGCTCCGGCTCGGCTTCTGTCAGCAGCGGCAGCGCGATCGCCTCGACGGTGCCCGATGGCTTCACCATCACCACCGCCCCGGTGCCAGCACATGGATGCGGCGCTCGAAGCGCTGGGGCGAGCGGTACCGCGCCGTGGGCTCGACCCGCACCGGCACGGGGTGAGGGTCGACCTTGCGGGGATTGTCGTCCTGGCCCATCAGCGCCAGCATTACGTCGGCGGTGCCCACCGCGGCGGCAACGACCGACTCCCCTGGCTGAAGCTTGACGACCAGCACTCCCTGCGCTCCCCTGCTCTGGGTCGGCAGCTCCGAGCAGTGCGTGGCCTTGATGCCGCCGTCAGTGCTGGCCCCGCCGGTGGCGACCACCAGCACCGAGTCTCCGACCACGGGGCCCGCACCCACCGGCACCGCGCCTCCGCGCAACTTGATGCCGGCCATCCCCGCCGCGCCGCGCCGCTGCACCCGCACGGCCGCAGCCTCCATGCGCAGGGCCCGGCCGTCGTCGACGGCGAGCACGAGGTCCGCCTCCTCGGGTGCGGTGAAGGCACAGGCCACCCGGTCGGCCGCCGCCAGCGAGATCAACGACGATCCCGGCGCAGCGGCGAGCACCTCGTCGGCGTCTACCCGCTTGATGACGCCGCTTCTGGTCACCATGACCAGCCGGTCGCTCTCCCCGGCGACGAGAGCCAGGATGCGCTCGCCGGAGCCCAGATCGAAGACGGACTTGGCGTCGGCGCCGCGTGTGCGGTTGTTCGCCTCCTCGATGTCGGCGCCACGCACGGTGAAGGCTCGGCCCAGGGTGGTGACCGCGGCCAAAGACGCTCCGGTCGAAGCCACGACCCGAGCCGAGATCAGATCGTGGCGTCCCGGCGAGGCCCGCTTGTCGCCTTTGAGCGATGCTCGCCCGATGTTGCCGCTGGTCGACACCGTGACCACGCAGGGCACATCCGGCCCGGCGTCGGCGGCACTCGCACCCGCGGGCGAGGCTGCCTCGCCCTGAGAACTCTCGGCGAGCTCGCGGTCGGCAGCCTCGGCCGCCACGATCAGGCTGCGCCGGGGCCGGCCGTGGTCGTCGACGATGCGGCGCAGCTCACGCCGCACGATGGTCCGCTGCCTGCGCCTGCTCTCCAGGATCTCGGTGAGGTCGCCGATGTCCGCTCGCAGCGCCGCCGCCTCGGCATCGAGCCGCTCGCGCTCGAGCGCGGTGAGCCGCCGCAGCGCCATGTCGAGTATGTGGCCGGCCTGAACTTCGCTGAGCCGGTATCGGGCCATGAGCGCCGTTCTCGCGGCAGGAGCGTCCTTGCAGCCGCGGATCAGCGCCACCACCTCGTCGATGTTGTCGAGCGCGGTGATCAGTCCCTCCACGATGTGGAGGCGATCTTGCGCCCGCTGCAGCCGGTGGCGGGTGCGGCGCACTACGACCTCGAGGCGGTGGGCCACGTAGTGCTCGCACAGTTCCCGGAGTCCGACGGTGGTGGGGACGCCCCCGACAAGCACCACGTTGTTGACGCTCAGGCTCTCCTCGAGGGGTGTGTGCCGGTAGAGCTCGGCCAGAACGGGCCCGGGATCGACGCCGGGCTTGAGGTCGATCTGGAGGCGCAGTCCGTCCATGTCGCTCAGGTCGGCGATGCCGGACACGCCTCCCAGCCGTCCGGCGCCGACCAACTCGGTGATCCGCGACACCACCCGCTCGGGTCCCACCAGGTGGGGCAGTTCGGTGACGATCACGGCCTGGCGGCGCCGGGTGACCGACTCGATGCCTACACGGGCCCGCACCCTCACCGATCCTCGGCCGCTGTCGTAGGC
The DNA here is from genome assembly GCA_022821685.1 of Acidimicrobiia bacterium. Lineage (GTDB taxonomy): Bacteria > Actinomycetota > Acidimicrobiia > Acidimicrobiales > Aldehydirespiratoraceae > Aldehydirespirator. The sequence goes on along the minus strand of JAJEDD010000034.1, from coordinate 114,844 downwards.
GGCCCGCAGGCCGTCGTCGGCCACCACGATCCCGCCTCCGGGGAAGTCGGGTCCGGGCAGCACGTCCATGAGCTCGTCGGTTGTGGGCCGCGACCGACGCCTGCGGCTCGCAGCGCCGCCCTCGTCGGCCGACCCGCCCCGTGGCCCGGCCCCGTCCGGCTGCTTGCTCATCACCAGCTCGATGGCCTCTCCGACCTCGGCCAGGTTGTGGGGCAGCATGTTGGTGGCCATGCCCACCGCGATTCCCGCGGTGCCGTTCACCAGCAGATTGGGCAGCGCGGCGGGCAGCACGACGGGCTCGGTGTCCTCGCCGTCGTAGGTGGGGCGGAAGTCGACGGTGTCCTCGTCGAGCTCGGCCACCATGTCCATGGCCGCATCGCTGAGGCGGCACTCGGTGTAGCGGGCCGCGGCCGGCGGGTCGTCGAGACTGCCGAAATTGCCCTGCGGGTCGACCAGCGCCACCATGCGGCTGAAGTCCTGGCCCATCCGCACCAGCGTGTCGTAGATGGCGGCGTCGCCGTGGGGGTGGTAGCGGCCCATGGTGTCGCCCACCACCCGAGCCGACTTGCGGTAAGGGGTGCCGGGCCGCAAACCCATCTGCAGCATCGACCACAGCACGCGGCGCTGCACCGGCTTGAGGCCGTCGCGCGCATCGGGGATGGCACGAGAGGTGATGACCGACAGCGCATAGGCGAGGAACGAGTCGCTCATCTCCTCAGCCACCGGCACGTCGTGCAGGTGGCGGGCCGGAACGGGGTCGAGGGTTGCGGTGGTCAGCTGCTGGGTTGGTGACACTATCGTCTCCATGCTCTGATCCTTGCTCTGAATCCGGGGCGCTCTGGTTCTTGTCGAGGCTTCTGGTGCTCCGCGCGCCGCCCCGGGTCTGGCCTGCGGGGCATTCATGTGCGGCTCACTGTCGTGACCGAAGGTAGCGGCTGAGGCTCCAAGCTTCGGTGACCCCGAGGCGCCCTATGTGACGGGCCGTATCGTTGCGGGCTGTGGACTTGCAGGCCCTGACGGAGTTCCAAGCTCCGACAAGTGCAGCCGGCGAGCGCGGCTAAGCCGCCGAGGATCGAGACTCCGTGCCCGGACCGCTCGAAGGCATCCGCATCCTGGAGATGAGCGTGGCCATCACCGGACCCCTGGCAGTGGGCCTGCTCGTCGATCAGGGGGCCGAGGCCGTCAAAGTGGAGGCGCCCCGCCACGGCGACCAGATCCGCTATGTGGGGGTGGCGTCGGGCGGCATCTCGGCCGTGTTCCAGACCTGCAACCGGGGCAAGCGCTCCATCGCGGTGGACTGCACCCGGCCGCGGGGCCGCGACATCGTGCTCGACCTCGCCTCCCGGGCCGACGTGTTCGTGCAAAACATGCGTCCGGGCGTGATCGAGCGGCTCGGCCTCGGCTACGACGACGTGAGGGCCCGCAACCCCGACATCGTCTACGCCTCGCTGTCGGGGTTCGGCCCCGACGGCCCCTACGCCCACCGCCGGGCGTACGACTCGGTGATACAGGCCCAGTCGGGGCTGGTCGGCAACCAGACCGGCCTCAACGACGAGTCCCCCCGGTTCCTGCGCCAGGCCGTGGCCGACAAGGTCACCGCCTACACCGCCGCCCAGGCCATCACCGCGGCCCTGCTGGCCCGCGAGCGGGGCGGGGGCGGCCAGCACATCCAACTGGCGATGCTGGACGCCTCGGTGGCCTTCCTGTTCGCCGATGCGGCCGCCCACGAGGTGGCCTTGGACAACGAAGAGCGCCACCTGGCCCAGTCCTTCTCGGCCCACCAGCGGGCCATCACCCTCGCCAACGGCCACGTGGTGGTGGCCGCGGTGACCGACGACGAGTTCCACGGCATGGCCAGGGCGTTCGGCGTGGACTCCAGCGACCCCCGAGTGGCCACCATGCGCGACCGCCAGAGCCACCCCGAGCAAACCACCGCCGTGTTCCGGGCCGTACATGGCGCAGCCGCGGCCATGCCCGTGGCCGACGCAGTGGAAGCGCTGGATCGCCAACAGGTCCCGTTCGGGGTGGTGCTCGGCGTGGAGGACATAGCCGACGACGCCCAGGCCGTCCACAACCAGTTGTTCATGGAGCACGACCACCCGGCCATGGGCCGGGTCCGCCAGGCCCGCCCCGCGGCCCGCTTCTCGGCCACCCCCGCCGAGCTGCGACAGCCGTCGGCGCCCACACACGGCCAGCACACCGATGAGGTCTTGGCCGAACTGGGCCTCGCCGCCAGCATCGACCGGCTCCGCACCGACGGCGTGATCAAGTGAACCGCCCGACCATGGAAAAGGCCCGATTGCCTGTAACGACCCGGCCCGGCACGACAGCGTGACCAAGTGAGCAGCACCCCGACCGGCAACCGGGTCCAAGAGCCGTACCGGCGAAAGGTGCTGGCAACCGAGGAGTGGCGCGAGCGGTTCGAGCTCCACGGCGAGGCCCCGGCCATCCCCGCAGCCACGGTCGTGGTGCTGCGCGACAGTCCCCGCGGCCTGGAGTCGCTTATGCTGCGCCGGAACTCTCGCCTCGTCTTCGGCGGCATGTGGGTATTCCCCGGGGGCCGCATCGACGACGCCGATCACGACCGCACCGGCGACCTGATCACTGCCGCCCGCAACGCCGCGGCCCGCGAGGCCTGCGAGGAGGCGTCGATCGTGCTCGACCCGGCCCGCCTGGTGCACTTCTCGTACTGGATCCCTCCGCCGATCGCGCCCAAGCGCTTCGCCACCTGGTTCTTCGCGGCGGAGGCGCCCGCCACCGAGGTCCGCGTCGACGACGGCGAGATCACCGGCCACGAGTGGATGACCCCCGCCGAGGCCATGGCGCGCCGCGACGCCGGCGAGATCGAGTTGATCGATCCCACCTGGGTGACGCTGCACACCATCGGTCGCTTCGCTACGGTGGCCGAGACACTGGCGGGCCTGAGCCGCCGGATCCCCCGCCGCTACGTGACCCGCCTCAGCGACGGCGATCACGGCCCGATATCGCTGTGGCATGGCGACGCGGGCTACGCCACCGGCGACGCCTCGACGCCGGGTCCCCGTCACCGTCTGGAGATGACCCCAACCGGCTACCGGTTCGACGAGTCCGGCTACCGCGAGGAGGACCAGCCCGACGCATAGACCGCCACGGGCCGGGCGGGCCAGCCGGACACGGCGACCGGCGGACCGGGAGGACTAGCTGGTCGGGCGGGCCAGGAGGTCTTCGATCAGCGCGGCCAGCTCCAGCGGGCGGTCGCCCTGGATCGAGTGGCCCGCGCCCTCCACCATCTCGTGCACGGTTGCGGGCAGCCGCCGCATCCACTCGGCCACGTCGGCATCGTCCACCACGCTCCACGCGCCGCCCTGCCAAAGCGCGGTCGGGACCGCCACCGCGGAGACCTTCGCCCACAGCTCCCCGAAGCCGGGATCGGTGGTGTCGCTGGCCTTCCAGTCCCGCATCGGGTCGTAATTCCACCTCCAGCGCCCGTCGGCGGTCTCGTGGGCGTTGTGCAGCACGCCCCGGCGCAGCGACGACACGCTGCGAGCCGGGTTGTGCTCGACGGTGCGCTCCAGGATCGCCTCGAAGCTGTCGAAGTGCTCGGGCCCGTCGACGAAGGCGACGATCGGCTCGGCCTTGGAACCGTCGGTGCCCGGCGTCACGTCCACCACCCCCAGCCGCCTCACCCAGCGAGGGTGATCGGCGGCCAGGCAGATGGCGGTGAGACCGCCCAAGGACATGCCCACCACGGCCTCGGCCCCCGGCGCCAGCGCCTCGACCGCCACGGCCACATCGTCGGCCATGGAGGCGGGACCGTAGTTGTGGGCGGGCCGGTGGTCGGAGCGTCCGTGGCCGGGCAGGTCCACCGCCACCAGCGGCCGGCCGAGGGCCAGCGCCACCGTGTCCCAGGTGTGGGCGTTCTGGGCGCCGCCGTGGATCAGCACCAGCTCCGGCTCGGCGGTGCCCCACACCAGCGCCGACAGTCGCAGGCCCGAGGGCAGCGGCACCGACTCGCGGCGCACCGTCGGCGGGTCCGACCATTTCAGGCCGTGCTCGGCGGCGTTCTCAGCGAACAGCCCGAACTCGTCGTAGAAGACCATCCGGCGATGCTAGAGGCCGAGTGGAGCACCCGCCGTGAGCCGACGCGCCGCGAACCTCCGGTCCCAGGGTCGCTTGTCGCCAGAAAGCCTCTAGGCCCCCGCTGGGCCCCCGCGGCGGCGGGACGCACGGCCGGCCACCACCGGCGGCACCCAGCTGAATCGCCATGCGGCCACGGCCGCGCCGGCCACCAGCCACAGCAGCATCACGCCGAGCCGGTGCCATTCGAAGGCGGGGGCCTCCGAGAACGGGTTCATGGCCTCCCCGAAGGCCAGGCCGAAGTGCTTCAGCGGGAACACGTCCCCGAGAAACTCGAGCCAGGCGGGGGTGTCGTGGCCGAAGGACACGAAGATGTTGGAGATGAAGGCGAGGGGCAGCAGGGTGGCGTTGGCGAGAGGCACCGCCATCGACACCGACCGGGCCAGTGAGGCCAGCGCCAGGCCCAGCGCGGCGAACGACACCGACCCCACCGCGAAGGTGACAAGCATGGCCGGAACCTTGGCCGCCTCGACGTTGACTCCGTAGGCCGCCACCCCCAGCACCACCATGGCGGCCACGGCCAGCGCCGCTATCCACACCGCCGACAGCACCACTCCGGTGAGGTACATCCACGGCGGCAGGGGCGTGCCCCGCACCCGCTTGAGGATGCCGAGCTCGCGCCGGCTGGCCAGCATGATGCCGATACCGGTGTAGGTGGACGACGCCGCCGCGTACACGGCCAGACCGGGCGTGTAGAACTGGCTGCTCTTGACCTCGCCGTAGACGCTGTCGAAGGTGTCGTTGCCGAAGATGGCGGTGAACAGCACCAGCATCAGCAGCGGGAACACCAGGGTGAAGAAGGCGGCGATGGGTGTCCGCCAGAAGATCCGGTTCTGGAGGCGGGTGCAGCGCCACAGCAGCCTCACCGCTCGCCGCCCCCGTCATCCGGCGCCTCGCCGTCGTCGTCGCCCGCCTCACCGCGGCCGCCGCCGTCACCGTCGTCGTGGCCGACGAGGCTGAGGTAGACGTCTTCGAGGCTGGGCGTGGAGACGGTCAGACCCTCGAGCTCGATGCCTCGCTCGGCGGCCCAGCCGGTCAGATGGGCCAAATCCGCGGTGGGAGCGTCGGTGGTGATCTCCACGGAGCGGTCACGCCCGACTATCTCGCCCGAGATCGGGGCCAGCAGATCGGCCACCGGCTCGGCCCGGTCGGGCACACCGAACCGGATCAGCGCCGCGCCCGCTCGGGCTCGCAGCTCGGCCGGCGTGCCCTCGGCCACTATCCGGCCCCCCGCCAGCACCGCCACCCGGTCGGCCAGAGCCTCGGCCTCGTCGAGGTAGTGGGTGGTGAGCAGCACGGCCCGCTGCTGTGAGGCGAGCCGCTCGACCAGCTCCCAGCCCCGCCGTCGGGCGGCCGGGTCGAAGCCCGTGGTCGGCTCGTCGAGGAACATCACGTCGGGGTCGCCCGCCAGGCCCAAGGCCATGTCGATGCGGCGCTGCTGCCCGCCCGACAGGGTGGAGATGCGGGCGTCGGCCTTCTCGGCCAGCTCCACCATCTCGATCAGCTCGCCGGTCGCCACCGGGCGCGAGTAGGCGGCGCGGTAGAAGTCGATGGCCTCGCGCACGGTCAGCTCGGGGTCGATGCCCGAGGACTGCAACACCACGCCGATGCGGTCCCGGAACGACGCGCCGGCCGACTCTGGATCGGTGTCGAGCACCCGCGCCGTGCCCGACGTGCGGCTGCGATGGCCCTCCAGTATCTCCACGATGGTGGACTTGCCCGCGCCGTTGGGTCCGAGCAGGGCGAACACCTCGCCCCGCTCCACCTCGAACGACACGCCGTCGACGGCCCGAACCGAGCCGTAATCCTTGACCAGTTCATCGACGGCTACGGCCGGATTCACCGTCGGCACGCTATCGGCGGCTACAGGCCGGGCGAAGTGGGTGAGCCACTCCGCCCCACGATCAGCGTCCTCATCTGCCCGCGCTCGCTCTACAGCGGGCACGATATGGGAGTGAAGCCGCTGCCGGGCATGGTCGCCATCGCCGAGTATCCCAGCCGCTGGGAGGCCGATGTGGCCGCGGCCCGCCTACGCGATGAGGGCTATGAGGCCGCGGTGCTGGTGGACCCGGCCACCGAGGTCGCCCCCCACCATGTGACCCACCGCCTCGCGGTGCTGGTGGTGCGAACTGAGGTCGCGGACCTCGCCGCCGGCCTGCTCGGCCTGGAGCGGCCCGACACCGAGGCCGAGACCCTCGACGCCGCCTTCCACCAGCGGCGCTTCGCCGACCGTCCGGCCTGGGTGCGCTACTTGACCTGGACGCTGCTGCTGGCCATCCCCGTGCCGATAGCCCTCTCGGGTCTGGTGCTGCTGTGGGCCCTCCTCGACAGCCTCTTCCCGTGAACCGCGCCTAGAGCATGCGCGGTAGGTGCAAGCCCGTCGCGTCGCAGCGGGGTGATTCCCGCTCCTGTTCACAACGCTCACGGGCCGCTCGGGCCACGGCCTCGCCCGCCGGGCCGGTTCTTGGCTGACGACCCGACGCGGCTAGCTCGACCGCGGCGTTCTCGCAATTGTCACGACGCGGCGGGATCCTGGGGTTCGGCCAGGTTGATGGTGAAGGCGAGCATGGTGTAGTAGCCCACCAGCGTGGTCAGCTCCACCACCCCGGCGGCGCCCAGCCGGTCGTGCGCCGCGGCGTACACGGCATCGGACACCCTGGACGCCGCGCACATCTCCCGTACGAAGCCGACCACCACGTCGTCGGGCGGCTTGATGGCGCCCTCGCGATCGCGCACCGCCGCGATCGTCGCCTCGGCCACCCCGGCCGACCGGGCCAGCCCGACATGAGTGTCCCACTCGAACCCGCAGGCGTGGGCCACAGCCGCGGTGATGATGGCCAGCTCCCGGTCGTGGTCGCTCAAGGCGCCCTCGTAGCGGATCTGATGGCCGAGCTCGGCTGCGGGCCGGGCCATCTCGGGAACGTGCAGCATCACCTCGTAGGGGCGGATCATCGTGCCCCGGCTCTCGACGATCCAGTCGAACACCACCAGCTGGGTCTCGCTGAGACCCTCGCGGTCGGCAAGCAGCGGAAGTCTGGCCTCATGGGGCCGTTGGCTTGTCATCACCCCATTATCACAGCGCCGCTTCCCCGCCACGAAGTCTGGCCCGTCTACCCGCCGGGGCGGCGTGCAGGGTGCGAGTGCGCCAGGTCGGGGGCCGTGCCCCGGTGCTCGAGGTCTGGCCGTGTCCGGACGCCGGGGGCGGTGAACCGGTATGGGACCCCGAATCGTTTCGTGATCGGGGGCTGCGGTATGGTCCGACGGCGCCCCGGCGGTAGGAGGCAACGGTGAGTTCATGGATATTGATCAGCGGCGGAACTGTCATCGACGGCACCGGCTCACCCGCGGTCCCCGACTGCGCAGTCCTGGTGCGCGACGACACCATCGAGGCGGTCGGCGCGGGCGCCAGCACCGACTCGATACCGCGCGGCGAAGAGGTGGTGCGCATCGACGCCACCGGCAAGACGGTGATGCCGGGGTTGATAGACGCCCACTGCCACACGTCGTTCGGCGAGGCCCGCATGCAGGAGGAGCAGGACCTCTACACCAGCCACGAGCTGCGCACGCTGCGCTCGGCCTGGAACGTCACCAAGGTGCTGCGGTCCGGGGTGACCGGCATCTCTGATCCCGGCGGCAGCTACTTCATCGGCGTCGGCATGCGCGAGGGCATCGCCGAGGGTCTCGTGCAGGGCCCCCGGATGACCACCGCGGGCCGGTTCCTGTCCACCAGCAACGGCATCGCCGACTGGTACCCGACCTCGGTGGGGGTGCCCGACTCCAGCATCGGCAAGGTGGTCAACACCGCCGATGAGATGGTCACCGAAGTGCGCCACCAGGTGAAGAACGGGGTGGACCTGATCAAGATCGGCGACAGCCCCCTGGGCGACTACGAGGCCTTCTCCCGCGACGAGGTCAAGGCCATGTCCGACGCCGCCCACCGGCTCAACAAGCGCATCACCATGCACGCCCGCGGCTCCAACAACGTCGACTCGGCCGTGGCCGGCGAACTGGACTGGATCATGCACGGCAACGCCTTGCGCGACGACACCATCGAGCGGCTCGCCGAGTCGAAGATCCCGCTGTGCCCGGTGCTGCTGCTGCTGGGCAACCTGGGCGAGCTGGGCGGCGCCGTGGGCGTGCCCCAGGGCCTGCGAGACGCCTACATGAGGCTGACCGAGGCCACCGCCGAGTCGCTGCACAAGGCCCGAGAGGCGGGCGTCACCCTCATCGTCGGCTCCGACACCGGCTTCGCGGTGACCCCCTACGGCGAGTGGCACGCCCGCGAGCTGGAGCTGCTGATGCGCTACGCCGGAATGACCGCGCTCGAAGCAATCAAGGCCGCTACCAGCGACTGCGCCATCGTGCTCGGCGAGGGCAACGACGTCGGCGCGCTCGCAGCCGGCAAGGGCGCCGACATCATCATCGTGGACGGCGATCCGCTGGCCGACATCCGGGTGCTGCAGCAGAAGGAGCGGATCGAGACGGTGATCCTGCGAGGAGAGGTGCAGACCTTCGACGACGAGGTGCTGGCCCAGCGCCGCCCCTATGACCGGGCTCAGCACATCTGCCCGTCGGAGATCACCTACGACGTCGTCTACAACGGCGGACCAGAGACGCAGCCCGATCCCCGCGACTTCGACTCCAACGGCGATCGCGAGCTGCTCGACGAGCTCGACGACCTAGCCGCCACCGCCGCCCAAGAGTCGAGCTGAGCTCGGCTATGGACAGCATCTCGTTGCGGCGGCCAGCGCCGCGGTCCAGCACGCTGCAGCCTGCGCCCCTCACCCGTCGGAGGCACACGCGGTGATCCAGTATCCGCTCGGCGCGGCCGGGACGCTGACCCGCGTCCTCGAGGCCGGCGAGGGCGACCGGACCATGCTGCTGATCCACGGCGTGGGGGCCCGCGCCGACCGCTGGCGCCACAACCTCGACGCCTTCGCCGAGGCGGGCTATCACGTCTACGCCATCGACCTGCCCGGTCACGGCCTGGCCGAGAAGGGCGCCCGCTTCGACCATTCCGTGCCCAACTACGCGGCCTTCGCCCGAGCCGTGCTCGACGAGGTCGGCGCCACCGGCGAGGTCTGCCTGGTGGGCACGTCGCTGGGCGGCCATGTGCTGGCTGCGCTGGCCTGCCAGATCCCTGAGCGGGTGGCTGGCCTGGTGATGGTGGGGACGCTGGGCATGGCCCCCATCGGTCAGGCGGCCAGGGCGCGCACCGCAGGCCTGATCGGCGACACCACCCCCGAGATGGTGGACCGCAAGCTCCATTCGGTTCTCCACGACGACAGCCTGGTCACCGCCGAGTTGCACCGCGAGGAGGTGCGCATCAACAACTCGCCCGGCGCGGCCGAGGGATTCGAGCGGGTCGCCGACTATTTCGGCCACCGCATCGACGATGACGTAGTGGGCGAACAGCTCGCCGCCCTGAGCGGCCGGTTCGGAATGCTGCTGGTATGGGGCCGCGAGGACTTGGGCTTCCCGCTGGCCATGGGCGAGGCCGCCCACGAGCTGCTCGACGGGTCGCGCCTGGCCATCATGGACAACGCCGCCCACGCCCCCTACTACGAACGGCCCGAGACCTTCAACGCCATAGTCACCCAATTCTTGGCAGGCCGCCTCGGCTCACAACCTCTAGCAGGAGTAGAGCTGCGCGACTGACCCAGAGATGCCCTGAAGATCGCCCGCCGAGTCCCGAAGACCCCGGTGCGTCAAGACGAGTAGACGGTGTGGCGCGTCGAGCATCGCGGATCGGATGCCGGGTGCTTGCGTGGCCGCTACGGTTGCGGTTCATGAAGCGCCAGGGAGTCGCAATAGGTCCAGCGGTCAGACGGGGGCCCGGTCGACGTCTTGACGGAACTTCTCCGATCCTTTGCGTACCGGCCTCCGTCAGTGTTGGGTGGCGCGAGGGGGCAGCATGAGCGGTGTCGTTGCTGACCGAGCAACGGAGATCGAGGGTCTGTGCCGCCGTTTCCATGTGGGCCGGCTAACCGTGTTCGGGTCGGCTTCACGCGGGGACTACGACCCTGACCGAAGCGACTTGGACTTCTTGGTCGAGTTCCAGCCGGCCGCTCTGGACGACTACGCCAACACGTACTTCGGGCTGCTGGAGGCGCTGGAGACGCTGTTTGGAGTGCCGGTCGACCTCGTCGTGCGATCGGCCATCAAGAACCAGTACTTCCTGCGCTCCGTCAACGAGACGAGCAGCGTGCTGTATGAGGCTTGAGACTCGGAAGTACCTCGATGACATGCAGCGGTCCGCCGGTCTGCTGGCCGAGTTCACGAGCGGCAAGTCGTTCGAGGACTACGAGCACGACTACATGCTCCAAGCTGCCGTCGAACGACAGTTCGAGATCATCGGCGAGGCGATGAGTCGGCTAGCGAGAATCGACGAAGCTGTGGCTTCCCGGATCAGCCACCATCAACGCATCATCGCGTTCCGCAACTTTCTCATCCACGGCTATGGCGACGTCGACGACCGTCTCGTGTGGGACGTGGTCGAGCGAAGCCTCCCGATCTTCATGACCGAGTTGGCAGCGCTCCTGAACGACCACGACGCGACCCCCCAGATGTGATGAGGAAGGCGAAGCTCTCTTGAACTCTTCCCCGAAGTGGCGTTGGGAGCGGATTGACCCCAACCGGACGGGCGCGAGCGGCGACTTGTCGAAGATGTTCAAGAATGAGCCGGTGAAGGTGCCGGGTGTGTTGGGCGTCGGTGCTCCGGCGCCCGAGGCGGCGCTGCTCGTGCGTGAAGTGGTTCAGAACTCCTGGGATGCGGCGTTGGAGAGCCGAGAGGAGTTTCCCGATCCAGCCGGGCCGCCGTTTGAGGTGTGCTTCACGTTCAAGTCCTACACGAACGAGCAGCGATCAAGGCTTGTCGATCACCTGGGCCTGCAGGAGCTGTCAGAGCGAGTCTCTGCTGTTGGAGATCGTCATGCGCTCGGCTTGACCGACGATGACTGCCTGCTGCACCTGGAAGACGAGGAAGAGCTTCGGCTGCTTGAGGTCAGCGAACAGGCTGGTGGCGGCATGTTCGGGCCTTGGCGTGGCAACGAGTCCAAGCTTTGGATGGCCCTGTGCAGCATCGGCATCACCACGGATGTGACGGGGCGGGGCGGCTCGTACGGCTATGGGAAGGCCGGGCTGATCCGAGGCTCCCAGGTCCGCCTCGTGATTGCCTACACATGCTTCAGGGAGCGCGACGAGGATCCGGGTGTGACCCGCCGTCTGCTGGGGATGACGTATTGGGATGGCCACAGGATCGATAGAACGAGCTACACGGGATCAGCACGCCTCGGCATGGGCGACTCTGACGACACCGCCAACCCACTTGAGAACGAGGAAGCGGACCGGCTCGCGGAACAACTCGGCATGGATGTGCGTGATCCGGCCGTCCCCGCGGATCTCGGTACTACCTTGTTGCTCGTTGAGCCAACGGTAAACGCCCGCGATCTGGTCGCGGCCGCGGAACGCTATTGGTGGCCGGCGCTTCAGGAACCTGCGCTGCACTTCCATTTGCAGGTTGTCGACGAGGGTGGCGAGATTCATTATCCGCGCCCGAAGTCCAATCCCGACCTTCAACCGTTCATCGACGCGTACGAGGCGGCCACCACTCCTCAGGACAACCGGCGAGCTGAGGTGCGTCAGCGGCCCATCCGGCGCATCGGCGAATATGCCAGTCCTGGAGTGCTGGGGATGAGAGCCGAGAGGGCGGGGTGGTCGTACCCGGCGCATGTGGAGGCAGACGATGGCGTCGAGCACCGAAGCCTTGTCGCGCTGGTGCGCAAACCGAGGATGGTTGTTGAGTATTTCGAGGCGGGACAGGCGCAGCCATTTGTCCGGGGGACGTTTGTGGCCGACGACTCGATCAATGAGGCGTTGAGGCGAACCGAGCCCAAGGCGCACGATGCTTGGCAGACAGTGACTGCCGCGGGCGACGTGCCCGAAGGCCATGCGAGGGCAGCGCGTGACCTGCTCGCCAGTATCAAGCGCCATGTCAATGTCTTCCGTCAGGAACTCAAGCCGACACCCAGGCCGGCGGAGCACTTGCACCTTCCCGAGTTTGATCGGGTCATGCGAGCTCTTCTCGGCGGTGGTGGTTCAGGCAAGCGTCCGCCTCAAGCGGAGCAACGGCCGTTCTCAATTTCTCCGGGTGGCGATTTAGAGGTCGTTGCGGACGGAAGGTTGCGTCTGACGGGTACGGCCGTCGTTGAGTTCAGTGAGCATCATGAAGTTAGGTCTGCGGAGGGCGATGAGGTCTGAGGTTCGGGTCTCGTACCGGTTCATGGAGGACGATCGACCGAGCGACAGCGCGGAGCTGGCAGTTGAGCCACCTCCCGGGTTCACTCGTGTTCCTGGCAGGTCCGATACGTTTCGCGGACGCTTGGGCGCTGGGTCGGCTGCCCGATTCGAGTACTTGAGCGAGGAGTACGACCCGGGCTGGACCGGGAAGCTGCTCGTTAACGCCGAGTTGGTCGGACGGGAAGGCGCCGCCAATGGGAGTACGACGAGCGACGCTGGTGGTGACCCGCCGTGAGCAGCGAGTCGCGCCTGCTTCGGCCCTTTCGGATCGATGGGCGACTTGAGGGAGCGTTTCGAAGCACCGAGTTCTCGTACGGTGACCGGCGCTGCACGGCCGGCGAGCACGTGCTCATCGAGGACCGCACGTTCGGAATGCGTCAGCCGGTCCTTGAGTGGTCCTCCGAGGAGCACTTTGAAGACTTCAAGCGCGATCTCGCCTTGGGTGCCGTCGGCATGGGCATTCACGAATCGCGCCTGTGCCTCGCCGTCACCGCGCGATCCGGTTATCTCAAGCACTGTGAGCGCGTGTTCTTCCAGCCGCTCGACGATCTTGACGGACTGGACCGCAAGGTGCCGCTGGACAAGGCCCCGGACGGCTCCCGCCGCCACGTGTTCTGCGCCGAGTCGCACGGCGCGGTAGTAGATGCGTACCTAGCGCTGCGACGTCCTATCAACCCGGCGCCGCTTCGGCCGTCGCGTATGGCTGCATGGTTCGCCCATGCCTCGTTCCGGGTTGAGTGTGAGGGCGAGCCGGACCTGTTCCGACCACAGCCGCTTGACGATGAGCACCGCCAGAGGCTCCGCCTCGCTCAAGAAACCGTGCGGTTCTTGGAGCTCGATCCGACCAGCCTCACGCTTCCGCTCGCCGAGGGAGACGTTCCTACATTCTGGGTCGACGAGCAGCTGCTGACCGATGTGGACCGTCAGGGGCGATCGCCAGTCGCGCAGCATTTTCAGCGGCACCTGGCCTTTGACTTTGTCGTCGGCGTCATTCTTGAGTTCGCTCGCAATGCCGACCATGACGAGGTCGCGTCCTACGAGGACATTCGAGACTCTCTGATCGGCAGAGTGGCACGGCTGCTGGCGGGTACAAGAGCAGACGACTCGCAACGTGACGCGATGTTGAAGCTGTGCAGGGAAGATCCGGGCAGGGCCGTCGCGTTGGCTGAACACGCCGTGGGATTGCGCTCGGCTGCGCTCAAGTCGCTGGAGCAGTGAGGGCGTGAAGCACCCACTGATCGTCCGCAGCGCCGCTCTGCGCATCGCGCAGGCCCGAACTGTCGCCTCCGCACGGCCAGATCATCTGCGGATCGATGACCTCAGCAGCGATCTCGCCGACGTCGTGAAGCTGTGGGGAGAAGGCGATGATCTCGACGTCACGCCCCTAGAGGATGCTCAAGTTCAGATCGAGGGACTGCTGGACCACGAGGAGACACAAGACTCTGACCCTGATCAGCTTGAGGGCAAGGCCGCATGCGTGCTGTTCCGGGCGATCACCGATGCAGATGCCGACGCGGCCGCCCTCGACGATCCGGGCTTCTGGCGATACGTGTGTCTGGCCCACATCTGGAACTTCGCCGCGTGGCGTCAGCCCACCGCATTCGCCGGGAAGCGATCGGCTGAAGGCATGCCAGAAACACCGGCGAGTCTCAAGTCCTACGTCGACGGAAACAGGCCCCACGAATGCGTACCCGTGCGCATGTACCTCCGGGTGAAAGCGCTGGGGGGCCTCGAACACGCCGATCTCGCGTCGGCCGTTCGCGACGGCACCGACTTCTGGCGCAGCCACATCCTGCGAGTCAAGGTCGGTGAGCACCCGCCGATTGTGCGAGCGATGGTCCGGCGACAAGCGAACGACGAAACCAGGCTTCTGACCGACCATCTCCGGGAGCTGGCGAAGGACTTGAACCGCACACTGACGAATGTCGTTCCGGCATTGCTCGACGACGACGCAGCCGAGGACCTGGTAGGCGAGCTTTGGGAAAACCGACTAGCACGAGCGCGTGCGGAGTCCGCAACTCGCCGCACCAGACGCGGCAACGAGTCCGATAGTAGAAGCGGCTAGAGCAATGCTAGACACGGTGACGCCACAGATCACGCTCGAGGGAGATCGGCTCACTCGATCGTTGAGGCTTGGGCGATGGTCGCTGCGCTCTTCATTGGATGTCTCCTCCCCGGAGGGCGCTGAGCTTGAAGAGGCCTGTACGGATCCACTCGGGGCGTGGTGGAAAGCGTGCCTTCGCGGCGGTGTACCCGAGCCTGCAACTCCTCTGGAGTCTCGACCCAAGCCGCTCCGCGTCCTGGACCTGTTCTCGGGCGTGGGCGGGCTCATGGTCGGGGTACAGCAGCTCGCGGCCGAGGCGGGATGCCGCGTGATCTGCGAGCTAGCGGTTGACACGGACGCGGACGCGCTCGCTGTGCACACCCTCAATCACCGGACCCGTCGAGTCTCATCAGAGTCAGTTACCTCCCTCATCGACTACCGCATACGGGACTCTGGTTCGTCGGCACGGTTCGTCTATCCGCCGGCGCTGTTGGACGACCGCCTGATGGATGCGTGCCAGGGCGTCGATCTTGTCGGAGCCGGCCCTCCCTGCCAGGGGCACTCGAACCTCAACAACCACTCACGACGTAGCGATCCGCGCAACCTGCTCTATCTCACGGTGCCAGCATTCGCGGTGGCGTGCTCTGCGCAGGCCGTCGTCATTGAGAACGTCATGTCCGTAGTGCGTGACGAAGCGCAGGTAGTGCCAACCACGCGCGCTCTACTTGAGTCATGCGGGTATGCGGTGACCGAAGGTGTGCTGGCAGCAGACTCGATGGGTTGGCCCCAGACACGTAAGCGGCACTTCCTGGTTGCTCGGCGAGCAAACGAGGGGACAGGATCGGCCCCTGTTCCGATCGAGGACGTGCAATCGGCTCTAGCCGACAGCCCGCCACGTTCGGTCTTGTGGGCCATCGGCGGGAGCGAGAGATTGTCGCCAGATCCGACAATGCACCTTGAGAGCGAATTGACCTTCTTAAACCGTGAACGAATCCAGTGGCTATTCGACAACGACCAGCATGACTTGGCGCTCCATGAACGGCCCGACTGCCACCAAGACGGAACCAGCTACGGTGCCGTCTACGGACGAATGCACGCAGCAAGGCCTGCACCAACGATCACCACCGGCTACATGACGCCCGGACGCGGACGCTTCGTCCATCCAACCGAGCAGCGCACGATCACGCCAGCGGAGGCAGCTCGCCTACAGGGCTTCCCTGACAGCTACCGCTTCAGCCCGGCGCTGGATCGGCCCGCGAGTCGGTCTCAGCTAGCGAAGTGGATTGGTGATGCCGTCGCCATGCCGCTCGGCTACGCCGCCGCCGCGTCAGCACTCATCCCCCAAGTCGCTACACCCGCGGAGACGGCTGGCTGACCCGCACGGAACTCCGCAAGGGCCAGTCCTTGTCGTTGCGCGGGCACATATCCCCCCGGTGGAACCACGGAGAATGGCCGCCCGACTGCGTGCCCGACACGGACCATGAAGAGGGGTCCGGCTAGGGTGCCGCGCTATGTCTGCTGAAACCGACGACCTGCTGCGGCGCATCGACGAGACTGTCGAGGCCGAGCACATCAAGTTCCATCCCCTAGTGAGCGCCATCTGCGAGGGGAACGCCTCCCGCGAGTCCCTGAGGGGCTTCGCCCGGCAGTTCTTCTTCGTGGGGCCCAAGCCCAACCCGCGCCCGCACTGCGCGGTGTACGCCTACGCCCCCGAGGGCGACCCCGACATCGAGCACCTGTGGTTCGACGACGTGCTGATGGAGGAGGCCACCGGCAGCCACTCCGGCACCGGCCACCACCTCCAGATCTACTTCAACTGGTGCGCCTCGCTGGACCTGTCCGTCGACGAGATGAAGGCCACTGACGCCATCCCGGAAACGGCCGCCTTCGAGCAGTGGCGCTACTTCAACGCCTTCAAGGGCGACTGGATCGCGGCCATCGCCGGCATCGCCTTCATCGAGGGGGCGTCGGCCAAGCGCAACGACATGCTCATCGAGTCGTTCGTCAACGACTACGGCTACACCCGGGGCACCGACGAGCTGCAGTACTGGGAGATACACGCCTCCGAGATCGAGGAGGACCACGGCGACATCGGTCCCGCCATCGTGCGCCGCTACGCCAACGACGACTACACCCGGACCAGGGTGTGGAACGCGGTGAGGCGCAGCATCGACCTCCAGTGGCTCGCCTTCGACGGCATGTACCGTGCCTTCTTCGAGAACGACCCCCGCTACAAGCGCTGGCAGGAGTAACCCGCCCGCCGACCCCAGATCACAGCACGGGCGATGCGCCAGGTCGCCCTCGGGCTATCAATGGTGCCGCCGACCGGCGGATCGCGGCCCCAACGCGGCCGCGGCGGCTTCAGGCGGTGTGCGAGCGGTGTGGCTGCCGGTCCGAGTTCCCGGTCGGGGAGACAGCCCAGAGAGACTGCATGGGCCGCAGGTGGAGGCGGTCACCGACGGTGAGGTGCGTCTGGCCTGTGTGAATCAGCACGCCAGCGCGGAAGTCGCCGGGAGATGCGGCGTCGAGGCGGTCGCGCAGCCAAGCCACATGCTGCAGATCCTGGGCTCGAGGCGAACTGGTGGCCTTGATCTCTACGGCCGTTACCGCTCCGTCGGGACTCTCCAACAGCAGGTCGACCTCGCGGCCGTCATGGTCGCGATAGTAGAGCGCTCGATCTGCCGGGCGCGATGCCGACAACTGGCGGACTATCTCGTTGACGATAAAGCTCTCGAACAGTGGGCCGGCCGACGGCGACGTGGGAGCGGTCAGCGAGTTGGGGCCCACCCCCAAGAGACTGGCTGCGAGCCCAGTGTCGGTGATGTGGATCTTGGGTCGCCGCACGGCACGCGAGGTCAGGCGGCGAGACCAAGCAGGCAGGCGGTGCATCAAGAACACAGTCTCCATCCAGTCCAGGTACGACTCCATCGTGGCCCTGTCGACACCCAGGTGGCTTGACACGGCGTGCACGTTGAGTTCGCTGGAAGTGCTCGCCGCGATCCAGCGGACCAGCGGCACCAGCACCGACCGACGACGCAGATCGCCGAGCGCCACAACATCGCGTTCGATGACCGTCTCGACGTAGCTCTCGAACCAGCCCGGCCGCGAGCGGCCGCTCATGGACACGATCTCGGGGAATCCGCCCCGGCACACCAGCCTCATACAGGCTCGACGACCTGAGCGCGGCGAACCGTCCGGCACCGGCGCACGCGCCGACGCTTCGAAGCCCTCAGTCCAGTCCCAGACCCCCGGTTCCGGGCACCCGGTGAGCTCGGCTTGTGACAGCGGCCACAGACGCAGAATGCGCACCCGTCCGGCCAGCGACTCACTGATGGTGGGCACGGTTAGGAAGTTCGTGGAGCCAGTGAGCACGAACCGGCCCCGGGCAGGGTCGACATCGACGATCTGCTTCAGGGCGCGCACCACGCGGTCGCCGCCGAGCTGGACCTCGTCCACGACCAGCGGGTGGGTCTGATCAAGCAGAAAACCGTGGGGATCGGCGAGGGCGGCGTCACGGGCGGCCTCGTCGTCGAGCGATGCGTAGGTTCCGCCGCGCTGCTCGGCCAGCAGTCTCGCCAGCGTCGACTTGCCGCACTGCCGGGCACCGTGGAGAACTACCGCTCGGAAGCCGTCCAAGGCCTCGTGCAGGCGGGGCAGCAGGTGGCGGGCGACGATCTCCACACCCTCAATATAGCTGCTAATCCTAGATCTCTAGGGCAGATAATCCAAGTTTTGTGGATCAGCTAATCTAAGATTTTGAGAATCTCGCCGTCACTCGACCGGCCCAGTGGGCTCAAATCGGGGTTGAGAGCATTCTGGCTACTGCGAAGGTGTCGTTTATCACGATCTTCTCCGCGAACAGGGGGCGGCCGTTGTCGAACACCACCTTGTCGCGGTAGGTGCCGACCGCGAACAGGTCGGTGGAGCCGTCGAGGGTGGACTGGTACAGCGAGAAGTTGGCCTGCACCGACCACACGCCATCGTCGGCGCCGTGCACCCGCACCGCGCCGAGGATGTGCTTGTCGGTGTGGAGGTTGTAGAGGTTGGCCTCCCGCAGCGACACCACCCGGTCCCGCAGCATCCCCTTGCTGTTGCACGACATCAGCTCCAGCGGGTAGCCCGCCTCGACGTTCTCACGCGACAGGATCTTGTAGGTGCAGTCGTCGCAGAAGAGCTCGACCCACTCCTCCAGCCGGTCCTCGTCGATCAGGTGCGCGTAGTCGGCCAGCAGCGCCACGATGGCGTCGTATTCGCTCCTGTCGCCCATCAGGCCGCCCGCTCGATCCCCATAACGTCGTGCTCGTCCCTGTCGTCCATCAGGCCGCCTGCTCGGTCTCGATGCCCATGAGGTCGTAGTAGTACGACCAGAACCCCCGGATCGGGATCTCGGTCACCAGATAGTCGTGGTCGCCGATCTCGCCCTTGCCGCCGATCTCGACGATGCCGTGGTCGTCCTGCTCGCGCTTGACCGCCCGGTGCACCATCTCCACCGCCTCGCCGTCCTCCATGGAGATCAGCCCGCCCGGACCGACCAGGTTGGCCTGGTTGAGGCGGTGGCGGGTCATCTCCTCGTCGTCGTCGGCGTAGCCGAAGTAGGTCCAGTACAGCTCCAGCTCCCCCGGCCCCCGGGTCTGGATCTGGCGGGTGCAGAGGCTGTTGGTGATCTGCTGCACCACCATGTTGGGGAAGATCGACAAGATGGTGAGCGACACGTCGTCGGGGAACTCCTTGTCGTACTGCAGCATCGACGGATCCTCGAGCCGGAATCCCTTGTCGAACACCTTCTGGGTGCCGGCGAAGGCCTCGGCGTCGGCGTCGTCGTCGCTGGTGCCCATCATCGAGTAGCTGATGTTGTGGCGGCCCCGGTCGTCGAGCTTCACCCCGCCGCGCTGGGTGGGCCGGTACAGGCCGAAGGTGGCGTGGAACATGTGCAGCAGCGCGCCGTGGTTGGGGTCGCGCACGTTGTCGTTGTAGAGCTTCCAGTTGCCGAGGATGCGCTGGCGCTGGTAGCCGAGCAGGTTGAGGGGCCGGTTGAAGACCCGGTCGAGCTCGGCCCGCACGTTGGCGCCCAGGTAGTCGGCCAGCGGCTCGGTGTCGTCACAGAACGTCCCGAACAGCACCCCCCGGTAGCTCTCCACCCGCATCGCGGTGAGCTTCACAGACTTGATGTCGAAGTCCGCCGGCAGCCCGCCCCGGCCCATGTGCCCCTTGGCGAAGGGCACCGCCCGCAGCTGGCCGGTGAGGTCGTAGGCCCACTGGTGGTAGAGACAGGTGTGCATGGTGGCGTTGCCCCGGCACTCGCGCTTGAGCATCGAGCCCCGGTGCATGCAGCGGTTGACGAAGGCGGAGACCTCGCCGTCGCGCTGGCGGTTGACCAGCACCGGCGTGTCGCCCACGTAGGTGGTGATGAAGTCGCCCGCTTCGGGGATCTCGGCCTCGAGGGCCAAATACGACCACACCGGGCCCCGGAAGATCCGCTCCTGCTCCTCCACGTAGATGTCCTCGTCGAGGTAGGCCGCGAACGGGATTCGGCTGAAGTCCTCAGCAGGCCATTCGAGGCTCATGGCTGTCGTCGTCATGGACGCTCTCCTTTCGGGGCGGGCGTGTCAGGCCGGGCGTATCGGGTCGTGCGCAAAGGCGTATGGGGCAGGCGGATCAGGCGTATTCGGCGCCGGCCACCGCGGCCAGGCGGCGCCGGTACTCGAGGGCGGGCTCGTCGGCCACCCGCAGATGCAGCTCGGCGGTGATGTCGAGCGGCAGCATCTCGGGCTTCTGGTTCTCGACGATGTGGCGGTCCTGTTCGATGACCTTGCGGTGGAAGGCGATGATCTCGTCGTCGGTCTGGTCCTGGCGGCCCTTGACGCCGACGTACTCCCAGAAGCGCACCTGGTTGATCGACACCGGCTGGTTGGCGATGAACACCACCGTGCTCTGGGACTCGGCGGTGATCAGCAGGCGCCAGCTGAACGGGATCTCCACCCAGGTCTTCTGGGTGACCAGCTCGTCGGCGTCGCCGAACATGGCCTCGTCCACGTCGTGGCGCCTCGCCGAGAAGGCGTAGCCCCGGTCGGTCTCCTCCATGTCGAAGGGAGAAATCACGGTGGCCGAAGCGTCGGCCAGAAGGCCCGGATGCACGATGGGCAGATGCGACGTGTCGATGGCGTTCTCCACGAAGCGGGCCGCGCTGGCGTTCCAGGTCCACTCCCCCGGCCTGATCATGTGGAAGCCGTCGTCGTAGTACTCGGGGAAGTCCGGCACCGGCGCCACCGGCTCGTCGAGGGCCACATACACCAGCCCGTAGTGCGCCGCGGTGCGGTAGGACGGCACCCGCGCCTGCGACGGGATGCGCTGGCGGTCCGGCGGCTGCGACGGGATGTGCACGCACTTGCCGCCGGAGTCGTAGGACCAGCCGTGGTAGGGACACACGATGCAGCCCTCGGCGTTGACCGATCCAAGCGACAGCGGCGTGCCCCGATGGATGCACAGATCCTGCAGGGCGCAGATCTCGTCGCCGGAGCGGTACACCACCAGGTCCTCGCCCAGCAGCGTGGTGGCGACCGGCCCGCGGTCAAGCTCGGAAACTGCGGCCACCGGGTGCCAGTACTGGCGCAGCGCGTTGCTCATTGGCCTCCCCCGTTCAGCTCGGCATGCGACGCAGCAACTATATGTCGCACGCCTTGCAGCAAGCCCAACCAGGGACGAGGCCAGCCGCGCCGCCGCGGGGCCTTTCCCGCTCTTGTTCGCTGCGCTCACGGGCCGCTCGGGCCACGGCCTCGCCCGCATGGGCCGGATCGCTCACCAATTCGCTCGGCCTCTTGCAGCAAGCCCAACCAGGGACGGGGCCGGCTGCACCGCGGCGCCGGTCTGTCAGACATTTCGCCCCGAATAGGCCAGCGGTCCGATTTGGTGTAACGCTATGGCTCAGGAGACGTCGGCTGGGTCCACCCGGCCCGGTACCTGGAAGGAGACACCCAAGTGAAGCGCATTCTCATTGGTCTGCTCGCGTTCGGCCTGATCGCCGCGGCGTGCAGCTCAGACGACGAGGACGAGGGGCCGGTCAAGCTCGGCTTCCTCAACGGACAGTCCGGCGACTATGGCCCGTGGGGCCATTGGGCGCTGGCCGCGGCCGAGGTGGCCGTGGAGGAGCTCAACGCGGGCGGCGGTGTGCTGGGCCGCGACGTGGAGCTCGTCGTTGAGGACAACGGTTCCACGCCCGAGGGCGCGGTGTCGGGCTTCGCGGAGTTGACCGAGGTGGACGGCATCCATGCTTTGGGCGGGATCGAGTCCGACGGCATGATCGCCATCTTCGAGACGGTGCACGAGCTGCAGATCCCCACGATCTGCAGCACTTGTGGCACCACCGAACTCGACAGCACCGGCGGCGACATGGTGTTCAGGATCATCCCGTCTGACACCGACAACGGCATCGTGGGCGCGCAGGTGGCCCGCGACGAGGGCTACACCAGCGTGGCCATGCTGGTCGAGCTGAGCGAGGGCACCGAGAGCCCCGCCAACGTGTTCAAGTCGGTGTTCACCGAGCAGATGGGCGGCACCGTCACCGAAGACGTCCGCTTCAACGCCGGTGAGACCACCTACGCCGCGCAGGTCGCGCAGGCCTTCGAGTCAGGCCCCGACGCGGTGTACATCGCCGCGGGGTTCGAGACCGGCGTGCCGCTGCTGAACGAGTGGCAGCGCCGCGGCTACACCGACATCCCGATGATCTTCACCACCGACCTGCTCAGCCCCGAGATCGCCGAGATCGTCGGCGGCGTGGACGGCGCGTCGGCCATCGTGGGCGCCACCGCATATGACACCGAGTCCAACCCGGCGTGGGACGCCTACGTGCCCCGCTTCGAGGCCAAGATCGGCGACCCGCCGGAGATCGCGTTCTACGACGCCTGGCAGTACGACCAGTACATCATCTTGGGCCTGGCCATGGCCGCGGCCGGCACCACCGACGGCGCCGCAGTGGCCGCGGCCATCCCCGACATCGCCAACCCGCCCGGCGTGGAGGTGTTCACCTACGCCGACGGAGTGGCCCAGCTCGAAGCCGGCAACGAAATCGACTACCACGGCACCACCTCCAACCTCAACCTCAACAGCGTCGGCAACCTGCTGTCGCCGGTGATGGCCGTGATCCACGTAGAGGACGGAGCCTGGGACGTGCGCGAGAACATCGAGCTCGACCCCACCCTGGTCAAGCCGTCCTGACCTTGACGAGACCCTGACGGCGGCCGGCCCGGCGAAGTCCGGGCCGGTCGCCGGGGGTCGCTTGCCCCCGGAGATCAGCAGTGCAGAACGTCGTCTTCGGGATCGTCACTGGCAGCATCCTGGCCGTGGCGACCCTGGGCTTCGCGCTGGTGCGCCAGACCGAGAACTTCCTCAACATCGCCCACGCCCAGATGATGGCGCTGGGCGCGTTCGTGGGAGTGGTGCTGGTGGACACCTACGGGATGAACATCTTCGCGGCCGGCGCCATCACCGTGGTCGGCCTCGGGGCGCTGGGCGTGGTGCTGGCCGCGGTCTTCTTCGCGCCGGTGCGCCACCAGGGCGGAACGGTGCTGCTGTTCACCTCCATCGGGCTGGCCCTGATGATGTACGCCGCCATCCTCGCCCTTTTCGGAACCCAGGCCCGCTTCTACCCCGACGTGTCGGGCAGCCTGCACCGCATCGGCGGCATCGGCATCGCCACCAACGAACTGGTGATCATCGGGCTGGCGTTCGGCAGCATCGCCGCGCTCCAGCTGTTCCTCAACTCCACCGGGCTGGGCCGGGCCATCCGGTCCGTGGCCAGCAACGACGACCTGGCCCGGGTGCGGGGCGTGCCGGTGCGGACCGTGTCTCACACCATCTGGTTCATCAGCTCGGCCTTCGGGGCCATGGCCGGCGTGATGCTCGGGGTGCTGGGCTCGGTCAACACCGAGATCGGCTGGCACAACATCCTGATAGTGCTGGCCGCGGCCGTGCTGGGCGGGCTGCGCAGCATCACCGGGGTGATCCTGGCCGGGCTGCTGCTGGGGATCATGATGGACGTCTCCGCGCTGTTCATCCCCACCGCCTACCGGCCGGTGGTCGCCTTCGGCGTGCTGGTGGCGGTGCTGATACTGCGGCCCGAGGGGATCCTGTCGATCCAGCGCCGCAAGGACGCGGTGGCGGCATGACCGCCGCCGTTCCTGCAGAGGCGGCTCGCCCGTGACCAATCCCATCTTCTGGGTGGGCGTGCTCACGCTGGCGCTGATCTACGCCAGCCTGGCCATGGCGCTCAACGTCGAGTCGGGCTGGGGCGGGATGTGGGATCTCGGCATCGCCGGGCTGCTGGCCTCGGGCAGCTACTGCTACGTGATCCTCACTGCCGGGCCGGATCTCGACATGCGCTTCGCGCCCGGACTGTCGATGTGGGTGGCTTGGCCGCTGGCCGCGCTGTTCACCGGATTGGTGGCCTTCGCCATCGGCGCGCCCGCGCTGCGATTGCGGCGCGAGTACTTCCTCATCACCACGCTGGCCTTCGCCGAGATCATCCGCCAGCTGGTCGTCATCCAGGCCGACTTCACCCGGGGCACGGTCGGCATCCCCAACATCAACCGGCCCTTCGACAGCTTCGTCTCCGGCCGCGAGTACAACTACGTGCTGCTCGCCATCGCGGCGGCGGCCGCGGCAGTGATGTACCTGGTGACCCGCCAGATCGGCGTCTCTCCCTTCGGTCGCACGCTGCGGGCCGCCCGCGACAACGAGGCCGTGGCGCTGGCTCTGGGCAAGCGGGTCAACCGCATGAGGATCCAGACCTTCGTTCTGGCCGGGGTGCTCATCGGGGCCACCGCCCCGGTGTACCTGTTCTACATCCGGGCCATCTCGCCGCAGCTGTTCGCGCCGGGCATCACCTTCACGGTGTGGACCGCGCTGGTGATCGGGGGCATCGGCAGCATCCGGGGCGGCCTGGCCGGCGCTTTCGTGCTGATCGTGTTCACCGAGGCGGTGGGGCTGATCGAGGTCGATCCGGCCCACATCAACATCCTGGTGGCCATCGAGCCGTTTCTGGTGGGCCTGCTGCTGGTGCTGGTGCTGCGCTTCCGTCCCGACGGGCTGTTCTCGGAGCGGACCGCCTTCGGGGCCGGGGGCCGCTCGAACAGCCGCGCCCGCGATCCGCGGCCGGCCGAGCCCGCGGCGACGTCGGGCGGATAGGGGCCGGCATGGAACTGGTGCTCGACGCGGTCCGCAAGACCTTCGGGGGCGTGGTGGCGGTGGACGACGTGTCGGCGGTGATGCCCCAGGACCAGATCACTGCGCTGATCGGCCCCAACGGGGCGGGCAAGACCACCCTGTTCAACGCCATTACCGGCTTCGACCCGCCCGACCGGGGGTCGATCACCTTCGGCGGCCGGCGCATCGACAGCCTGCCGCCGTGGCGGGTGGCCGAGATGGGGCTGATACGGACCTTCCAGACGCCGGTCGGATTCACCACCCTCACCGTGCGCGAGAGCATGCTGGCCGCGGCCACCCCCCACTTCGTGGAGACGCCGCTGGGGGCTCTCGGCCTGACCCGCCGGGGCCGCGGCCACGAGCGGGTCGCCGAGGGCCGAGCCGACGAGATCACCGCCGAGTTGGGCTTGGCCGACCTGCTCGACGTGCGCACCGACGAGCTGTCGGCCGGCGACCGCAAGCTGCTGGAGTTCGCCCGCTCGCTGATGGCCGAGCCCAAGATGCTGCTGCTCGACGAGCCGGCCGCCGCGGTGGCGCCGGCCAACATCGGACGGCTGTCGCAGCTGGTGCGGCGGCTCTGCGATGAGCGGGGGCTGGGCAGCCTGATCATCGACCACAACCTCTCGTTCCTCATGCAGATCGCCGACGAGGTGCACGTGCTCGACCGGGGCGGGCTGCTGGCCTCGGGGCCGCCCGCGGAGATCGCGGCCGATCCCGAGGTGATGCGGGTCTATCTGGGCACCGACGGCGCCGGAGGCGACGGACCATGAGCAGCGCCGTCCTGCGGGTCGAGGCGCTCGAAGCGGGCTACGGCGGCTTCCCGGTGCTGCACGGCGTAGACCTTGAGGTGGCCGCGGGCGAGATCGTAGCGGTGGTGGGGCCCAACGGCGCGGGCAAGTCCACCCTGCTGAAGACGATCTTCCGCCTGCTGCCCGCCCAGGGCGGCTCGGTGAGCTTCGAGGGCGCCGACCTGCAGCGCCATCCCACCCACAGCCTGGCCGAGATCGGCATGGGCTATGTGCCCCAGGAGAACAACACCTTCCCCGACCTGAGCGTGCGCGACAACCTCACCGTGGCGCTGCGAGGATCCAACCCGGTCGAGGTCCGGCGACGGGTGGACGAGGTGGCCGAGGCCTACCCGGCGCTGCGCGACCGCATGGGCCAGAACGCCAGCACCCTGTCGGGGGGCGAGCGCCAGATGCTGGCGCTGGCCAGCGCCATGATCACCGGACCCCGCTTCCTGGCCCTCGACGAGCCCACCACCGGGCTGGCGCCGTCGATCGTGCGAGAGCGCATCGACGACATCCTGCGCATCCGCGATTCGGGCACCACCCTGCTGTGGGTGATCGAGGAGAGCCCGCTGGTGTGCCTGCCCCACTGCGACCGGGTTTATGTGATGCAGGCCGGGGTGCTCGACAAGCCCGTGTCGAGCCGGGCGGTGCTGGAGGACGCCGCGCTGCAGTCGCTGTTCTTCGGAGTCGACCACAACCCAGGAGAGACGTAGATGCCCATAGTTGTTCGCAAGATCCCCTTCGAGTTCGTCACCGACATGGGCGGGCTGCTGGCCGAGATCGAGGGCGGCTCGTTCACCGCCGATGAGATCATCGGCGTGATCGGCAAGACGGAGGGCAACGGCGGGGTCAACGACTTCTCGCGGATCCTGGCCGACCGGGTGTTCCGCGACTTCCTCAACACCCACGGCACCCGGTCGCCGGCCGAGATCGACCAGATGCCGATCGTGTGGTCCGGCGGCACCGACGGCGTGATCGCCCCCCACATGAACGTCTTCGCCCGGGTCGGCGGCGACGGCGGCAGCGCTGATTCCGGCGGCGAGAAGCGGCTGGCGGTGGGCGCGACCATGTCCGAGCCGATCCGGCCCGAGGAGATCGGCCGGCTTCCCATGGTGGAGAAGGTGGCCGACGGGGTGCGGGTCGCCATGGCCAACGCCGGCATCACCGACCCGGCCGACGTCCACTTCGTGCAGTCCAAGACCCCGCTGCTGACCCGCGAGCGCATCGAGGACGCCCGCAGCCGGGGCAAGACGGTGGCCCTGACCGACACCATGGAGTCGATGGCGGTGTCCAATGCCACCGCCGCGCTGGGCATCGGGTACGCGGTCGGCGAGTTCGACCTGCCCCGCGAGGATCAGATCGCCAGCGACCTCGACCTCTACTCGTCGGTGGCGTCGTGCTCGTCGGGGGTGGAGCAGGATGCGGGCCAGATCGTGGTGGTCGGCAACAGAGCCGGCGCGGGCGGCGACTTCCGCATCGGCCACTCGGTGATGCGCGATGCCCTCGACTTCGACGGCATCTACGACGCCATCCGCTCGGCCGGCCTCGACCTGCCCGACCGTCCCCACCCCCGCGATCTGGGCGATGCGGTGGTGAACTGCTTCATCAAATGCGAGACCGACCCGTCGGGGCGGCTGCGGGGCCGCCGGCTGGTGTCGATCAACGACTCCGACATCCACCACACCCACCACACCAAGGGGGCGGTGGGGGCGGTGGCGGCCGCCGCCATCGGCGATCCGGCCGTGTACTGCTCGGTGGCCGCCCTCCAGCAGGGTCCGGCCGGCGGCGGCATGGTGGCCGCCATCGTCGACATGTCGAAGACGCCCTGAGGCCGAGCGGCCCGTGAGCGCAGCGAACAAGAGCGGGAGATACCCCCCTTCGACGTGAAGCCTCCTCACCTATCCGCGTGGCCCCTAAGGTAGGCGTCGCCTATACGGGGGACTGCGATGCGGGCACAGCAATTCGACCGGGCGCTGAGGCGCTACTGGCATCCGGTGGCGACATCGGAGGAGATCACGGCGGAGCCGAAGCAGGTGCGGCTGCTGGGCGAGACCATCGTGGTGTACCGCGATGCCGAGGGTCTGGTGGCGCTGCGCGACAAGTGCGTGCACCGCGGCGTGGCCCTGTCGGGCGGATGCATCCGCGACGGCCGGCTGATGTGCCCCTACCACGGCTGGCAGTACGACCGCAGCGGCAAGGTGGCGTTCATCCCCGCGCTGGGATCCGGCGGAGCCATCCCCAGCCAGGCCAAGGTCGAGCGCTACCGGGTGCGCGACGACCACGGCGCGGTGTGGATCGCGCCCGACGAGCCGGTCGCCGACCTGCCGCCGTGGCCCGACGACGACTGGGCCAGCGACGACTGGCGCGTCTTTTTGGTGGGGACGTGGCGCTGGCAGTCCTCGGCGGGGCGGATGCTGGAGAACGCCATCGACTTCGCCCACTTCAACTTCGTGCACGAGGGCTTCACCGAGCTGGCCGACGGGGCGTTCATCAAGCCCTTCGACGTGGAGGTCACCGACAGCGGCATGACCTACGCCTACGACGACAGCGTGCTGCTGCGCGACTACACGCTGCACCTGCCGTTCACGCTGCACGACCGCAAGTCGGTGGTGTCGGCCGCCGGGGGCGTGACCTGGTCCGAGCAGGGCGAGTCGAAGGCCGGCGACATCACCACCATCACGTTCATCGCCTCGCCGACCGACCGGGCCGAGACCCTGATCTTCTCGTGGCTGTCGCGCAACCACTCCTTCGACACCCCCGACGCCGACTTCGGGGCCGGGTTCCACGAGGTGATGGAGCAGGACCGCATCGTGGTCGAGGCCCAAGACCCGGCCGAGCTGCCCCTCGACCCCCGCGAGGAGCTGCACCTGAAGCTGGCCGACTCCGGATCGATCATCTACCGCAAGCTCCTGCGAGAACTCGCATCCACCGCGGCGTAATGCCGGAGTCGCCGATGCTGGACGACAACAACGAGAAAGCTGCGAGAACTCGCTGCAACCGCCGCGGCGCAATGCCGGAGTCGCCGATGCTGGACGACAACTACGAGAAAGCTGCGAGAACTCGCCTCGACCGCCGCGGCGTGATGGCTCCGGGGACCGGCCTGATCGCCCTGCGTGGCCGGCGCCCGCCGAGATGAGCAACGGTCTTATCGGCAGTTCGCCCGTCAGGCGGAAGAACCTCGACCTGCTGACCGGGAGCGCGCCCTACGTGGGCGACATCCGCCTCGACGGCCAGCTGCACGCCCAGGTGGTGCGAAGCTCGGCGGCCCGGGGCCGAATCGTCGGCATCGACTGTGCCGAGGCCCTGCGAGCGCCCGGAGTGGTGACCGTCATCACCGCCGACGACATCGACGACATCCGGATACCGATCCGGCTGCCGTTCGCGGAGTCGCCCGAGGCCAACCTGGCCCTGCAGCCGCCGCTGGCCGACGGCGTGGTGCGCTACGCAGGCGAGCCGGTGGCGGTGGTGGTGGCCACCGACCCCTACGCAGCCAGCGACGCCGCCGAGCTGGTGGCGGTCGACTTGGAGGTGCTCGAGCCGGTGGCCGACCTGGCCGCGGCGGCGCTGGCGTCGTCGCCGCTGGTTCACGAGGCCTGCGCCAACAACACCATCAAGCAACTGGCCTACCGCTACGGCGACGCCGACGCCGTCTTCGACTCAGCGGACGTGGTGGTGCGCCGCCGGCTGCGCGTCCACCGGCAGGCCGCCGCCCCGCTGGAGACCCGCGGCCTCATCGCCGACTACGACCCATCCGGCGGCGTGCTCACTGTCTGGGGCGGGGCCAAGGTCAAGCACTTCACCCGCAACCTGCTCAGCCAGGTCACCGGACTGGACCCCGACCGGGTGCGGGTGGTCGAGGTGGAGGTGGGCGGCGGGTTCGGCACGAGGGGCGAGCCGTACCCCGAGGACGTGCTGGTGGCGCTGCTGGCGCTGCGACTCGAGCGGCCGGTGGGCTGGTGTGAAAGCCGCCGGGAGCACATGGTGGCCACCAACCATGCCCGCGAGCAACAGCACGACGTCGAGCTGGCCGCCTCCGCCGACGGCCGGCTGCTGGGCTTTCGGGTAAGAGGCCGCTGCGACCACGGCGCCTACGTGCGAACCCAGGGCCTGCTGCCCGCCATCCTGCCCATGCTGCACCTGCCGGGCCCCTACCGCTGGGAGGCGTTCAGCATGGACGTCGACGCGGTGCTGACCAACCGCACTCCGGTCGGCACCTACCGGGGTCCGGGCATGACCGAGGCGACCTTCGTGCGCGAGCGCATGATCGACGTCGCGGCCGCGGAGCTCGGCATCGATCCCGCCGATCTGAGGCGCCGCAACCTGATCCCCAAAGATGCCCTGCCGTTCTGCTTCACGCCCGGTCCCGGCTCTAGCGAGGTGCTGCCCATCACCTACCGGAGCGGCGATTTCATCCGGGCCTTCGATGAGTTGCTCGCCGCGGCGCAATACCACGAGCTGCGAGACGCCGCAGCGGGCGACAAGCAGGCCAGCAACGACAAGCCCGCACCGGGTGACGAGAAAGTCGGCAACGACGGCAAGACCGCGACGACGACAAGCAGACCGGCAACGGCAAGACCGGGCCAACAGACGAGCAGACCGGCAACGGCAAGACCGGGCCAACAGACGAGCGGGCCGGGATTGGCATTGCCGCCTACGTCGAGTTCGGCTCGACCGGGCCGTTCGAGGAGGTCGATCTGGTGCCGCAGAGCCGCGGCGCGGCGGTGCGCTGCGCGGTGGGATCGGTGGGCCAGGGAGTGGAGACCGCCCTTGCGCAGATCGCGGCCGAGATGCTCGGCCTGCCGCTCGACGCGGTGGCGGTGGAGTTCCACGACACGGCCGAGATCCCGGCCGGTTTCGGCGCCTTCGCCAGCCGCTCCACCGTGCTGGTCGGCAACGCCATCGCCGACGCGGTCGAACAGATCCGGGCCACCGCAGCGCAGAGATTGGCCTGCGATCCCGACCAGATCGTGCTGCGCGACGGGGCGGCGACCGCCGACGGGGGCCGAGCGGTGAGCCTGACCGACATCGGCGCGGTGCGGGGACGCTTCGAGAAGGCTCAGATGACGGCCTCCTTCGGGGGCGCAGTGTGCCGTGTGGCGGTGAACCCCGCCGACGGCGGGGTCCGGGTCGAGCGCTTCGCGCTGGCCCACGACGTGGGCCGGGCCGTCAACCCGCGGCTGCTCACCGGCCAGTTGGCCGGCGCCGCCGCCCAGGGCATCGGCGGGGCGCTCCTCGAGGAGATCGCCTACGACTCCAACGGGCAGCCCCTCACCACCAGCTTCGCCGACTACACGCTGCCCACCGCGGCCGAGCTGCCCAACGTGGAGGTGACCATCCTCGAGTACGGCTGCAGCGACAACCCTCTCGGCATCAAAGGCGGCGGGGAGGCCGGGATCGTCGGCGCGCTGGGGGCAGTGGCCAACGCGGTGGCCGACGCCCTCGGACCCGAAGCCGAGATTGTCAACAGCTCCGTGAGCCCGGCGAGGGTCTGGCAGGCCCTGAACCACCGGAGGCGCAGCCCATGATCGTCGACAGCCACAGCCCGTGACCAAACGGCTCTTGGCAGCCTTCAGCGGACCGGCGGCTGCCTACTCGAACTCGGAGGATTGGGCTCCGAGGCTGCGGGCGTTCTCTGAGACGGTTCGGCGAGTGGACTCGTCGAAGCCTGCCTCGCTGTTGGCTCGAATCTCCAGCACCAGTTCCACGTCGGAGCCGAGCTTGCTGCTGACGTGATCGGCGATCTCGCCGAGTTGCTTGATACAGCGCACCGGGTCGAGGTTGAACTGCGCGTAGAACTGGGTGGGCAGGCTCGGCGCCGGCTCGGGTGGGTCAACCGGCGGGTCGGTGAGGCCGTCAGTGTCGCCGGGGTCATTTGGTGGTTCTCTCCTTCCGGGCTCCGGTTGTTCGTCGGGCTGCGGAACATGGTCGGGGTGGATCAGCAGTCCGCTGGGTGCGGGCGGGATGGCGTCGTCGGTGTGCAGGCCCACCCATCGTTCACCGTCGTGGGCTTCGGCGTAGGCGAAGGTGTCCTCCTGCCAGGTGATTGTCGAGGCCCGATTCGCGATGGCGCCGTACAGCACGTCGCGGCCGGCAAGGCGGGGCATGTATCCGAACCGGGCGTAGGTCTCCCACAGCTTGTGGACGGCGATGTCGCCGCGCTCCGACCAGAGCTCGCGGCGGTCGAGGTCCATGCGGATGCGCACTCCGCTGTAGGTGCTGATGAGCTTCTCCTCGCTGCTGAGCTTGTCGCTGGTTCGCTGGGTCAGGTCGCCGACTGCGGTCACTCGGGTGGT
Organism: Acidimicrobiia bacterium; assembly: GCA_022821685.1. Taxonomy (GTDB): domain Bacteria; phylum Actinomycetota; class Acidimicrobiia; order Acidimicrobiales; family Aldehydirespiratoraceae; genus Aldehydirespirator. The sequence goes on along the minus strand of JAJEDD010000034.1, from coordinate 83,105 downwards.
CTGCCATTCGATGTCGCGCTGGCCCGGCTGTTTCGAGGGCGTGAGAGCCAGAGTGAACGTCTCGGCGATGAGGCTGTCTACCTGTTTGGAGGTCTCGGCCAGCTTGCTGTCGGCTTGGCGCTGCTGGTGGGCGGTGAGGTTCATCGACTGGTCGCCCACGATGGACTTCCAGGCCAGGTACATGCGGGCCGCGGCCCGCAGCTCGGCTAGGCGGTTGGCCGCCCCCGCCAGGAACACCACCAGGTTCGGGTTGACCCGCGGGCCGGCGTCGCGCTGAGCCAGGATCCGCGCCGCGAGCTCCACTGCCGGGGAGTTGTCGTCGTTTGGCGAGTGGGTGGCGTCGGGCTCAAGGATCACCAGCCGCACACCGTCGTCGTTGTCGGGCACATCGCCTGGGCCCTCCGCGAACACCTGCACCGCCGCAAAGGCGCCCCGGTCGCGCTGGTTGCCGATCCGGCGCCGCACCTCGTCGTCGGCGTCGCGGTCGTCGTAGTTGGAGCCGGCCCGGTCGGCGGCGATGCGGGTGACGTTGGGGATCAGCGAGTACCAGTACTGGGCGCCGTCGACATAGAGGTGGGTGGCCTCGCCCGACAGGCGCCGCAGCGCGTCGGCGAACTGGCCGGGGGACTCGCCGGGCTGCGCACAGCCCAGCACCACCGACTTGAGGTCCACTCCCCTTCTGCCGTCGGGCCGGGGCGCCGAACCCATGTAAACCGCCCGGGCCGCACGGCGGGTGGCCGACAGCCGCCCGAAGTGGCTGTTGTTGCCGTCTATGCGCAGCGGCAGCGAGTTGGCTCCGTCCACGTCGGCTTTGATGACGGGGTCCCAGCCGTCCTCGAGGTACTTCTTCATCTCGCTGACCAGCAGCCCGTAGTCCATGGGCAGGTTGCCCGGCATGATCAGCAGCGATCGGTCGTCGCGCTGCCAAAGCTGCGAGATGGCCAGCGCCATGAGCCGCAGCACGCCCCGGGTTCGCTGGAATTTGTCGAGCGCGGACCAGTCGTCAAAGAGCCGATCGAACAGCTCGGGGTGGATCGGATAGCACAGCTCCATGCGGCGGCGGTACTCGCCCTCGCTGACTCCGGCCGGGAATCTGTCGGCCTGGTCGCGGTACATGTCACAGAACGCCCGGATCACCCCGTCGCGAACTCTGGCCTTGTCGGCGGGCACGGGGTCGAACAGACGGCGGCGCACGATCTCGAAGGACTCGTCCGGCGACGCCGGCTGCCACTGGGCTCCAATGCGGGCCACGACGTTCTTCAACTTCTCCAACGCGGTCCGCCCCCGCGGTCCGCCCACCTCCACATCAGATGCAGGAATCGAGATCAGCGCCACCACATCGGGCACCGCCGCCGCGGCCTCGGTCAGGGCCTGGGCGAAGGTGAACTGGGTGTCGAAGTCCCCCCCGGCGAGACGCTCGCCCTTGGGACCGCCCTCGTCGCCGTCTCTCAGTTGGCGCGCGTACGCGACCCACTCGTCGATGAGCACCACCGCCGGGCCGAACCGCTCGAACAGCGCAGTGAGCGCGGCGCCCGGGCTGGTGCCGGCAAGATCATCGGCCCGGACCATGTCGTAGCCGTCGCGTCCGCCGAGTTGGTAGGCGAGCCGGCCCCACAGCGTGTACAGCCGGATGCCATCGGTGACAGGCACGGGTGATGACGCCGAGATGCTCTGACCGACCAGCACGGCCCGGTTCACCTTCGCCGGCAGCGTCAGGCCCTCCTCGGCAAGGATCTCCGCCAGCCCGGGCAGCTTGGCCGCGTCCGCCCCGGATGCCAGGTGGTAGAGCGCGATCAGCGAGTGGGTCTTGCCCCCGCCGAAGTTGGTCTGCAACTCGATCACCGGGTCGCCGCCCGAGCCCGACAGCCGCCGGGCCGCGCCGGCCAGCAGGTCGCGCAGACCTTGGGTGATGTAGGTGCGGGCGTAGAACGACTGCGGATCCTGGTACTCGGCCTCGGCGCGGCCGTCGGCGACCTGTGCAAGGTCCGCTGCATACTCGGCCTGCTCGAAGCGCCCCGCAGCCACATCCGCGTGAGGCGCGATGATCTCCCGCCAGGGGGTGAGCCCAGCGTGGGGCGTCCCCTCGGTCGGCTTGGCGGCGGTGCGGCGACGCTCACTGCGGGACTCCTCGTCAAACATCTGGCGCATCAGATCCCGGCGCAGGCCCCGGATCTGGTCGCGCTGATCGCTGTTGCCGAAAGCCTCCAGCACCCGCTCCATCGAGTCGAGAGCCCGCACAGTGTCGTCGCTGGTCAGGGACTGCTGGTGCGCCCACCGGTTGCGCACATCGGACACCTCGAACACCAGAGACCGCACCGACGGCCCGAACCCGTGGCTGAACACCTCGTTCCAGGTGGCCTTGATCCCCTTGAACAGAAACGCAGCATCCCCGGTAGAGGGCTCACGGTCGGGATGATGCAGCCGCGAGTTGACCTGCTGCAGCCAGCCGTCGCCGTAGGACCCCCGCCAAGTCGCCTCACACGCCGGACCGAGCCCGTCCCGCAGCAGATCCAACGCCTTGGCAACCCGCTCAGTGTTGGCCATCACCATGGTCGCGGCCTCCGGGTGGTGTGAGCAGCGACATGCACGGCGCACACAATGCCACGGACTTGTGACATCGCGTCACTCAGCGCCAGCGCGACAGCCGCAGACTGAGGCCGTTGCCGTCGACGCATCAACCGAAAGGTTGTTGCCCTCATGATGATCTGATATATCTACGCCCATGCTGGATCACAGCAACTCTGAGCGCGACGGCAGGACCGCGGTTGGTGCCGATGCCGACGGTGACCTCTCCGACGACTTCTCCGAGTGGGACGACTACGTTCCCGAGGGCATCCACATCTCCGATGCCGAGAGGCAGAGGCTCCACAGGGAGCACGAGAAGTACGTTGCTGAGCTGATTGAGGAAGTCGGCGAGCCGACGCCCGAGGAGATGGCGCAGGCGGAGGCCTGGTGGCGACCGATCAAGGAGCACTTGCAGAAGGGCTCCCGCAGGTGAGCGTCCTGGTCCTCGACTCGGGTGCGGGTTGCGAGGGTCCTGGATGTAGCGACGATTGTGATATCACGATATTGTGATGTCATGACCAGACAGACGACCGTGCGACTGCCGGAAGACTTGGCGCAGGAGGCTGAGGCCGTGGCCCGAGTGCGGGGCTCGAGCGTGAACCAACTCGTCGTCGACTCACTACGCGCAGAGATAAGGCGCGTGAGAGCCGACGAGGACTTCACGGCTCGCGCAAGGAGACTGATCGAACGGGACCAGGAGTTGCTGGATCGTCTGGCCCAGTGACGAGATACCTGAGCCTCTCGGAGTATCTCTGGCTCTCCGAACAGGTCACAGGCATCTCGGCTGAGGTGCTCTCCCAGTCCAGCCGCATCGAACTCGCGGACTCTGCGCTCCATGCTCCAAAGTCGGGCTTCGGCGACGAGGACTTCTATCCCCATCTCAGCGATAAGGCGGCCGTGCTGTGCTGGCGGCTAGCTCGCAATCACCCGCTACCCGACGGCAACAAGCGCGCCGCTTGGGCTTCCCTTGTCCTGTTCATCGACCTCAACGGCGGTAGGTGGGAGCCCGATCCACCCGAGGTCGACGATGCCGAGCGGACGATGCTCGCAGTCGCCGCAGGCAAGATTGACGAGCAAGCCCTCGCGGCATGGATCCAGGAGCGAGTCGTCTTCGAATGATGCCGAGCCACGCGATGGAGGGGTGAGGCGTCGTCACAGCAGGTGTTGCTGGGAGGGGCCAGCGGCCGCAGCTGCGACGGTGGCGGCGCCGGTGCGCAAATTGGGCCAAGCCGTGATCAAGCTGTTGTAGGCCCCGGCCTCTGAGGCCCAACCACGGTCATTGGCCTTCTGATACAGCAGGTAAGCGAGCTGGCGCGCTCGGTCGCCATAGCCGCCAAGGACGTGCAGCAATTCAGCCGCCTCAGACTCTGAGCGTTCCAGCGCGGCGGCCAAGTGCTGGGTCGCCTCCCACACAGTGCGCCGGTCGTCGTGCACCGGCGACCAGTCCGGTGGGAGTTCACTCCGCTCATAGAGGCGGAACTTGCCGGCGCGGGCCTCGCCGATGCCGGATTCCCTGATGCCAGCCAGCGAGGTGTTCTTGGCCCGGGCCACGCTGTCGGCGTCGCCCGAGGGTCCAGGGTCGTAGCCGTGCTCGGCAAACCAGGTGAGCGCAAAGCGGGTGTCGGCGTCGAGTTCGGCCTCCTCACCATCGAGCACTTCGCCCAGCACATCGTTGATGATGGCCAGTGCCGCCGACACCGGCATCGACGACCCGTCGGCCTCCACCACCCGGGCATACCGGGAGAACACCTTGATGCCCGGCCCGATGGTGGACTGCGCCATGTCCACCGGAGCAATATTGCCCGACTGCAACACCCGCACCGCCTCTGGCAACTCCTGCCGTAGTGCAGCGATGAACTCGCCTCGAGTGGCGAGCACTGCCGAGGACGGTCGAGGCCGACACGCAAGGACCACTGAGGACGCCAAGGCGTTCGCCTTTGATGCGAGGAGGCGATTGCCCAGTTCTGTGCGCATCGGCCACGTCGCGTTGATCTGCAAGCCTGCATCAAGAACAGCTTGCAGGAACGTGTCCCAACCTGTGGTCCGAATCTCCCCATCCTTGGCCTCGGTAGCCTTGTACGCGTAGTAGATCGAGGCAGGTATGTCCGCTGCCTGAGCGTGGGCAACTTGAGCCATGAATTCGGCCATTCCAGACTCGAAGTGCTCCTCGGCCTCTTCCCGTGAGCCAGCCCGATACTGGTTCGCGATCAATTCCTCAGCCTTGGGCGTCAATAGAGTTGAGCACTCATCAGGCCACACGTCGGCCAGATTGCGTCGTAGCCACACGTAGAAGAAGTCCGACAGGTCGGCATAGGAGATGTTGTCGTAGTAGGGCGGATCAGTCGATAGCAGAGCCCCTGCCGACTCTTGGACGCGCGCTCGCGCATCCCGCTGCAGAGCCTCCCCGCCTGAAGCCGAAGCAGGAAAATGCGATACCGCCTTCACGATCCAATCAATCATCGCCATCCAGTTGCCAGTCGATCCAGAGAACGGATTGCATTCGGCGAAGTCCCAGGTCATGGGGATCGCTTGACGTCCGAAGGTGTTGCGAATCAACTCCCGTGAGTTGTGCCAGGTGCAGATCGTGGACCAATAGTCGGCGCACTTATCGATTGCGAAAGCCAAGTACGTGACAGCCGCGTCCGCGTAGGCATCGGCACCTCTGCCGTCCTCGTGCAGTCGGCGACCGTCAACAGTCAGACCCGCTTCTATCGCATCCGACTTCACCTTCTTCGCCACCTCGCCGAGGAGACCCGAGAATGTCGTCAGCGCCACAAGCTGCCTGGGTGTAAACAGCTCTTCCCATCTGGTCATGCCGTATCGCACAACGTTCGTGCGGCCAGGCCAGTCGAATATCTCGCCGAGGCTCGTCGTAGGGGGGCTGGAGACGCTGCTCGCCATGACATGGTCCTCTGCTGGGGCGACATAGGTTCGGCCGCTACCTTCACAAACGATGGCCATCAATTGAAGGCCAGTCCGACGAGCACGGAACTCCGACCGGAGGTACTCAAACGACATTGCAGCTCCTGTGGCGATGCAGACTCCGCCCGCTCGGCTCGTAGTCCGTTGGTGCGATGGTTCACCACCCCGGTGGATCTCAAAGCTGATTGCTTGCATCTCTCGGTCGATAATGGGTTCAATCCAGACCTTGGGCTCGCCTGGCCGCTTCGCGAGCGTCCATGACGCGACTAGCGGCACATGGCCTGACCAGCTGGGGTCGGGCGACTCCACGGTGCGGGCCCAGATCCAGGCGATAGGCGTGAACTTCTCGCCGTTGGGACCGGTGGCGTCGGGATACAGGTGCCCGATGCGCTCCTTGGCCTCGTCGCGCATCCACTGTCCGTACGCCGCGACGTCAGCGGCAAGTCCCTGGGCCCGCTCCCAGGTAGTGAGGGTCTTGTCGATGTCGGGATGCACCGGCGGCATCCCCGCGAAGCGGGGCGGGATCTCGATCATCGCCTTGTTGATGAGCACCGCCACGGGGTTCAAGTCTCCAGCGAGTGCGGAGAGCCCGAGTCGCTGGGCCTCCAGCGGTATGGCCCCTCCCCCGGCGAAGGGGTCCAGGATCGGCGGCGGCCCGTCGGGGAAGCACCGGTCGATCTCGGCCCGGGCCTCGGCCAGCACGCCGGGATTGTTCGAGTTCTCCCACTTGACGAGCCGCTCCAGGATCCCGAACAGCCGCTGCCGCTCAGCGTCCATCTTCTGCTCGCGCTCTGCCTTCTGCTCGTCGGTCTCGTCGTCTGGGGCCGCGAACTCGTCATAGCCCGAGGGATCGTCCACCAACGACGCCCAGATCACCGCCCGGGCCGCTGCCAACGGCCGCCGAGCCCACCAAAGATGCAGCGTCGACGGGTGCCCATGCCGAATCGACTTCTCCCGAGCCGCCTCGCGGTTGATCGCCGCCAACGGCAAAGCCACCTCAATCAACTTCGGCCGGTGTCTCGCCACCACGACCAAGGGTAGCGATGCCAGTGCGCGGTGCCCGAAGGAAGGGGTAGCTCGCCTGACCGCATTCTCGATGTACGAGCACCGATCGGCCGCTTCGGGAAACGCGGTCTCGAACGCAGTCGAGCATTCGCCTGGGCCCCGGCAGGGGGACAGCCATGAGCACCATCAAGGAAGGAAGTGATGCGCTGCTCCCTGATCGCGACCAGCCAGCGGTCAACGTTCAAGGCGCTCGGATTCTCTCGCCCCCCCCCCCCGAATGCAGCGGGAGCGAAGTACCTGTCCGATAACCAGTCAGGGCGGCCCAACCCGAGCAGCCCTGAAGTAGCGGTAGCCGGCGTTCTCGCCGAAGAAGTTGTCCGATAACCAGTCAGGGCGGCCCAACCCGAGCAGCCCTAGCCCCGCACCCTGCGGCATGGCGTGTAGACGGCAAAGGGAGGAGCGGCCCTGGGGCGGCTCCTCCCTGTCTAGACGGTGACCGACGCTCCTCGCGTCAAGGTCTGATCTGAGCATACTGAACCCGTGGACGCTCGACAAGCACCCTCCCCTACTGATTTCGACTTGGTTTGCAGCAGGCTTCGAGACTTCTTCGCCGAGCGTGCTCCGTGGCACAGGCGCTTGTGGAGCATAGGCCTGGCGCTCGGCCTGCGGGAGGTGCTCGAGTACGCCGACGACTGCATGGCCGGACGGGCATCCAACACCGAGGGCCTGAGGTACGTCGTCGAGACCGCCCGCCGAGAAGCGGACCGAGATCCCGGTGTCGCTCATCTAGCTTCCGAGCTTGGCGGGCTGCTCAGCCGACTGGAAGTCGCGTCTCCCAAGGATGTGCGCCGGGACCTACGCGATGAGCTCGACCACCTTGTCCGCCGCGCGCGAGACGACTACCTCGGCCGATGGGTGGACGCGCCGGAAGACGTCCCCGTCGAGTTCGCCGCACGCACCATCGCCTCACACCTGCTCGACGCAGGCTTCAGCAGCACACACCTGTACCGATGGCTACAGGCCAACCACTCCTCGCTGACGGCCCTCCCCGAACTGGCGGAAAGTGCCGCGGAGATGGTCGCTACGATGCAGCCTCGCCGGTTCGCCGTACTGGTGCCCTGCTCCGCTCCGTATGCCAAGCCATCTGAGCCGTCAGGCTCGGTGACGTGGCTGGACGGCCGCGCCGCTGCCGAATGGCTCCACGCGAATGTGCCCGAGGCAGAGTCGAGAAGACACAGCGGGGGATTCCTCGCAGCCGTCGAGCAACGCGACCCGTGGGCCGCCGTCAGTGCGGCCAGATCCCTGGTCGCGCGCGCTGATGCGCGAGCCAAAGTAGCGCGGCTGAACGACGAGGGCATCCAGATGGACGGCTGGGCCCGCGTGGCGGGCAGCCCCCGCAGCTTCGACGTCAACCATCAAGTCAACCACGTCGAAATCGGCAGCCTCGATCGACAGGCATCCGTGTATCGGTTTGACGGCAGCCTTCCGGCAGCGACCGACGACGCACTGGAACTGGCCTCGTACATGCAGTCCCCGAGCGCCGGCGCGGCGATCATTGGCGGATGGTCCGCGATCGAAGGACTGCTCATCCGCCCCGGTGAGGGTCAGCACTACCTGGCGGCGGACCGCCTCGCCGCTCTCGTGACCTGCTCTCTGCCTCGCGCCGAGTTGACGCCGCTTGCCCACCAGCACATGCGAATCGCCGATGACACCCTGGCCAACCAACTAGAAGAAGCAGAGTCCAACTATGCGAGAGTGAAGCTGGTCGCGAGCCACCTGAGAGCGGGAAAACGCCTCGCGCTGACAGACAGCAGCGACATCGCCGCGCAGAACCGCACAATCGGAATCTTGATGGATCCCTCAGGCGAGCTCCAACGCATCCGCCGGTACGTCACGGAGTCACTGCGCCGGCTCTACAACCAGCGAAACCTGATCGCGCACTCGGGCTCATTTCGATCAGCCGCCCTATCGGCAACCACAAGGACCGCCTTCAGTCTGGTCGGTGCAGGCTTGGACCGCATCGTTCATGCCCAACTCCAAGCAGACCGGGCAACCTCGCCCACAGCACTCGCCGCACGGGCAGAAGCAGAACTGCGAATGGTCGGAACACCAGGCGGCCGGCCACCTATCTCCCTGCTGGACTAACAACATCACAGCCCGCTTGCCTTTCGGGCACTGCCCGGACGGTCCTTGCGCTCAGCAGGGCGGACCGGCGTAGGTGAGGAGGTCGGCGACGTTCAGGGGGACGCTGGTTTGGGCTGGGTGCAGTGTCACGTTCTTGAATGGTTCGACCAGGTAGTGGACCTCGGGTTCGGTGTCGGGGTCTTCGGGGACGGAGACCACGGCTAGTCGCCAGCGTTCGCGGTTGTTGTGGGACTGGCCTACTTGGCGGCGGCTGACTCTGATCTGTTCGGTTTGGGGTAGGTGGCCTTTGACCTCTATGAAGTAGCACGCTCCGGAGGCTGGGTCGGTGGACAGCACGTCGTAGCCGGGGTTGCTGTGGGCTTGTTCCTCGGGCACTCGGCCCAGTTTCTGTTCGGCCTTCATCACTGCAGCTACGGCTCGGCGGTCGGTTTCGGCCTTCTTGGCGGGGTCGACGGAGAGGACGGTTCGGCCGGCCAGCTCATCGAGCAGACCTTGGGGCACTACTACCGCGGCTGCGACGATGGTGGGTGGGCTGTTGTGGAGGTCGTCCTCTTGGGTCAGCTCCAGGCGGCGTCGGGCGAGGCGGGCCTGCAGTTCATCGGCTCTGGTTCGGGCGCGGCCGGAGTTGATGCGGGGCTTCTTGCCTGCGATCTCCTGGGCCTTGATCTCCTCTGTGCGCCGGTCCCAGTAGCGGATCTCGGACTCCAGGCGCTCCCGCACTGCATTCCAGACCTTGGCGACCCGGGTGTGGGTGATTGCGGCTACCTCGTCGAAGTGGGGGCCGGCCAGGTGCTCGATGGCCCAGGACCGGGCGGCGTCCTCGGCGGTTCGGTCTGCCCATTCGAGGTCTAGTTGCCCGTCCAGGAGTGTCTGCTGGTTCTGGGTCAGGGGCACGTAGTTGAGGTAGGGCTCGTCTCCGGGGTCTCCGACATTGCCGGCACGGTCGATCTCGACATAGTGGAATCGGCGTGACACCACTTGGCGGGCGCCGTGGACCTCGCGTCCGTCGGTGATGGTGTGGTCCAGGTAGACGAGCAGGCGTGAATCGGTCGACGGATCGCTGTCGTCTACCAGCACTGCGCCCCGCCGCAGGGTCGAGCCGAAGTCGACCATCACCTTGTTCACCACCGCCGCCAGCAGCGGCGTGCCAGGAGAGATCAGATCGGCCCGCACCGATGCGCCCGGTGGGCCCTCGCCGGCGCGGTTCGGCTGGATGTGGGCCTTGTCGAAGGTCACTCTCTCGTAGCGGTCGTGCACCGGCCCGAGGTCGGTCTCGGCGCAGGCGCGGACCGCGGCCGGCACCCGGGTTATCTCGAAGCGGCCGTGCTCACGCCCCGCGATACGGCCGCCGTAGCGGCGCAGAGCCTCGGTGAAGAACGACTCCACGAACCAGGGCTGCAGCCGGCGGGCCCGAGCGATCTCCATGTCGCGGCGGATCTTGTCGTTGGCGGCAGGATCGGCCAGCCCGGCCACCAGCGCCCGCTCGTCGAGCACGCCCTGCATCTGGCGCCCGATGTCATCGTCGATCACCTCGTCCATCCACTCGACATGGGCAGGATCCTCATCAGAGGCAATGGCCCGCATCAGCAGGTCGCGCAGCGACAGGTTGATCTGGGCGTCGCCCAGCACGTCGTACACCTGGTCGCCGTAGACGCCGCGCTGCTCCTCGATCTTGGCGAACAGCCTCTCGAACACCTTGCCCTCGCGGGTCTCGAACGCGACCAGGTTCCACAGATGGCACGGCCGATGCTGCCCGATGCGGTGCACCCGCCCGAAGCGCTGCTCGATGCGGTTGGGGTTCCAGGGCAAGTCGTAGTTGACCACCATGTTGGCCGCCTGGAGATTGACGCCCTCGCCGGCCGCGTCGGTGGCCACCAGCACCCGCGCCGTCGGATCGACCCGGAACCGGTCTTGGATGCTGCGGCGGTCGTGGCGCTTGATGCCGCCGTGGATCCTGACCACCGCCTCCGGCCGGCCCAGCTCGGACTCGATCCGCTCGGCCACATAGTCGAGCGTGTCCTTGTGCTCGGAGAACACAATCAACTTGCGGGCCGAATCTGAGTCGGCGCTCAAATCCAGGCCAGAGTCGGCCGCATCCGAGAGAGCGCCCGTCGCGAAGCGGTCAGAGCGCAACAGGCCCCGCAGCTGGAGCCACTTGGCGTCGACGCCGCTGCGACGCACGCCGTCGGCCAGCTTCACCAACTCCTTGAGTTCGGTGACCTCGGCCTCCAACTCCTCGGCGGTGCCGGCCGCGGTGGCCGCGTCGATCACGACGCCCTCCAGGTCCTCGCGCTCGGAGTCGTCGTAGTCGTCGAAGTCGAAGTCCTCCAGATCGGCGATCTTCACGCCCTTCGGCAGATCGATCACCGGCACCGGACTGCCGGAAGCAGCCAGACGGCGCAACTCCGCGGCCTGGGCATCCAAGCGGTCCCGGCGGCGGCGCAGCGAGTGATAGATGGCCGCAGGGGACGAAGCCAGGCGGCGCTGAAGACCGGCCAGCGCGAAACCGACAATGATCCCGCGGCTCTTGTCGCCCTCCTCGCGCATCCGCGCCGCCCGGTTCATGCCGTTGCGCACATAGTCAGTGACCGCCTTGTATAACTCGGCCTCCGGCTCTGATAGCTCGAAGTTGAGACTGTGAGCGTGGCGCTGAGGAAACAGGCGCTTGCCCTCGAAGGTGCGCAGGTTCTCCTTGACCAGCCGTCGCATAACGTCGCTGACATCGGGCATAGCCGGGCCGTCACCGTCGGTGTCTGCCCCCGAGCCGCCGCCACTGCCGTCTCGCAGCCGGCCCGCGAAGCGCTCGGGGTCGATCAGGGTCATGAAGGCGAGGAAGTCCTCGTTCTTGCCGTTGTGGGGCGTGGCAGTCAGCAGCAACAGATGGCGGGTGCACTCCCGCAGCGCCTCCCCCAACATAAATCGCCCGGTGCGCCGCAACTCGTCGCCGTAGCGGTGAGCCGACATCTTGTGGGCCTCATCCACGATCACAAGATCCCAGTCGGAAGCCTTGACTCTTGCCATCAGCTCGTCAGAGCGCGACAGCTGGTCCACCCGGGCGATGAGCAGGTTCTTCTCGGTGAACGGGTTGCCGGTTCGAGACGCCTCCACCGCTGCCCGCGACATTAGATCGAAGGACAGGCCGAACTTGTCCCACAACTCGTCCTGCCACTGCTCCACCAGGCTGCCCGGAGCCACGATCAAGCAGCGGGCCACATCACCCCGCAGCACCAGCTCGCGGATCAACAGCCCCGACATGATCGTCTTGCCCGCGCCGGGGTCGTCGGCCAGCAGGAACCGCAGCGGCCTCTGGGCGAGCAGCCGGTTGTAGACGGCATCGATCTGATGCGGATACGGATCGATATTGGACGTGTCCACAGCCGCGAACGGATCCGCCAGATGAGCCTGCCGCATACGGCGAGCCTCCGAGGCCAGCCGGAACATCGCGCCGTCGGCGTCGAAGCTCCACCGCCGCTCGGACACCTCCGCCAACCGGGCCAAGTCGTCGACGAGCATGACCCGGTCACCGAGGCGGCCGTCACCGGTCTTGTAAGTGAGAGTGGCCGAGCCGGTGCCGTGCATCTCCACAGCCACCACCGTCACATCCGCGTCAGCCACCACCCCCGAAAGCCGCATCCCCGCAGCAAGATCACCGAAGCCCAGCGTCACGCCGCCGACCCTTCGCTTGGAGTCCCGCTACCCATCCCTGTCCGCTCCCAGCCGCCGAAGCGGCGATAATCCGACAGCAGGGTACGCATCCCCGGTGACCTAACCGGCAACTCGAACGCCAACGAGCGGGAACAGGCCCCGACCGGTCAGCCGGTCGCGGCGAGACTCCGGCACATGGCGTGGAGGCGCTCCGGGGTGACGGGCAGCGAGGTCACCGCGCCGGGGCGGCCCAGGGCGTCGTCGATGGCGGCTGCCACCACCGCGCCGCAGGCGTTGGTGCCGCCCTCGCCCGCTCCCTTGACGCCGAGCGGGTTGAGCGGGCTGGGGGCGTCCTCCGACAGCAGGATCTCCAGGTCGGGCATCTCGGCCGCGGTGGGCATCAGGTAGTCCATGAACGTGGTCGCCTGGGGCTGGCCGATCTCGTCGTAGCTGAAGTCCTCGAACAGCGCTCCGCCGAAGCCCTGGGCCGCGCCGCCCACGATCTGGCCCTCCACCAGCATCGGGTTGATGGCCCGACCGACGTCGTAGGCGATCACATAGCGCTCGAAAGCCAGACGGCCGGTGTCGGGGTCGAGCGCGGCCACGCCGGCGTGCAGCCCGTAGGGGTAGTTCATGTGGCTGGTGGTGTACCACTCCTCGGCCACCAGCCCGGGCCGGCCCCTTGCGAGGGGCGACGCCGGGCCCAGAGCCGACGCGATCTCGCCCAGCGTGACGGCCTGGGCGGGCGAGCCAGCCACGCTCACCGCGCCGTCGGCCATCACCAGGTCGTCGGCGCTGGCTTCGAGCATCTCGGCGGCCGCCTCTATGGCCCTCTGGCGCAGCGCCTCGCTGGCATCGTGGGTGGCGGTTCCGGCCATCACCGTGGCCCGGCTGGCGAAGGCGCCCATCCCGTACGACATCTGATCGGTCTGGCCGTGGACCACCGAGATGCTGTCGAGGCCGACGCCGAGAACGTCCGAGCAGATCTGGGCCATCACCGTCTCGAAGCCCTGGCCCACCGACGCCTCCCCGGTGGTGACGGTGACCCGGCCCGAGCCGTCGACGGTGATCCGGCTCCCCGCGAACGGACCGAGGCCCGACTTCTCCACGAAGAAGCCGAGTCCGAGCCCGACCAGCTCGCCGGCCGCCCGCCGCTCGGCCAGCGACTCGGTGAGGGCCGAATAGTCGATGTGGTCCAACACCCGGTCGAGCATCGTCTCGTAGCGGCCCGAGTCGTACACCACCGGCGTGCCGAGGGCGTCGATGCCGCGCTCGAAGGGCATCTCGTCGGATCCGATCAGGTTGCGGCGGCGGACCTCGGCTCGGTCGATGCCCAGTTCGGCGGCGACGGCATCCATGGCCCGTTCCCGCACGAACGTGCTCTCGTAGCGTCCCGGTGCCCGGTAGGTGCCGGCCGGGGTCTTGTTGGACAGCCTCACCCGGCCGGTGACGCGATAGTTCGGGATCCGGTACGGGCCGGGCAGCATGGCCGCGGCCAGCGTCGCCACCGTCGCCCCGTGGGTGCGGACATAGGCGCCCTGGTCGCTGACGAACTCCACCTCGAGGCCCTCGATCACTCCCCGAGCGTCGGTCGCCACCCGCAGCCGGTGGAGCTGATCGCGCGAATGGTTGGCCGCCACCAGATGCTCTTGGCGGTCCTCGATCCACTTCACCGGCCGGCCGAGGCGCAGCGCGGCCAGCGCCACCAGCACGTCCTCGGGGTACAGCTCGCCCCGCACGCCGAACCCGCCGCCCACATGGGCTTCGCGCAGCACCACCCGCGACGGCGGCAGGCCCAGCATCTGCGCCAGGGCGTCGCGGTTCTGGAACGGGACCTTGGCCGCGCCCAGAAACTCGAGCGTCTGGGTGTCTCGGTGGTGCGCGGCCACCGCGCCCCGGCACTCCAGGGGCACGCCGGTGTGGCGCCCCACCCGGAACTCGGCCTCCAGGATGTGCTCGGCTCGGGCGAAGGCCTCTTCGACGTCGCCGGTGGCCTCGGTGAAGACGTAGGCCTCGGTGTCGAGCCGTTCGTCGAAGTCGCCGAGCGGTCCGGCGGCGTCGAGCACCGGCGGCAGCTCCGCCACCTCCACCACCACCCGTTCGGCACCGTCCTCGGCGGTGTACGGGTCGGCTGCGAACACCGCGGCGACGGGCTCGCCCACGTAGCGCACCCGGCGCTGGGCCAGGATCGGCTGGCGGTAGGGAACCATCTGGTCGGCGCCCACCTGCCTGAAGTCGATGGGCGGCACGTCGGCCACGTCGGCGCCGGTCCAGACCGCGGCCACGCCGGGCACGGCCAGCGCCTCGGCCGCGTCTATAGAGGTGATCGTGCCGTGGGCGGCGTGGGATCGCACGATGCGCATGTGGAGCTGGTGCGGCAGGTCGATGTCGGCCACGAACCGGCCCTCGCCCCGCAGCAGGGGCCGATCCTCGAGGCGGGGAACCGACTCGCCGATCACAGCCGTCTCATGGGCCGAGCCGAGTGGGTCCGATCACGGCCGCATCTGGTCGCGGGCCGCGTGCACCGAGGTGATGATGTTCTGGTAGCCGGTGCAGCGGCACAGGTTCGAGGCCAGCACCTCGCGCAGCTCTTCGTCGCCGATGTCGGGACGGGCTTCGAGCACCGAGGTGGCCAGCATCAGGAACCCAGGGGTGCAGAAGCCGCACTGCAGCCCGTGATGCTCCCAGAAAGCCTGCTGGATGGGATGGAGGCGGTCGCCGTCGGCGAGGCCCTCCACGGTGCGGATCTCGACGCCGGAGCACTGCACCGCGAACATCAGGCACGACCGCACCGGCTCGTCGTCGACCAAGACGGTGCAGGCGCCGCACACGCCGTGCTCGCAGCCGAGGTGGGTTCCGGTCAGCCCGCAGTCCTCGCGCAGGGTGTCGGCCAGGGTCTTGCGCGGCTCCACCGCCACCGCGCGGGGCTCACCGTTCACGGTGAGGGTCAACTCGACTCGCTCAGCGTTCATGTTTCAGCCTCCTGCGGCCGCGGTCTCGGCTGTGCTGGCGGGCACGGCTTGGCGGATCAGCTCGCGCAGCCGCGACGGGGTGGCCGGCATCTCGTTCACCTCGATCCCCAGCGGCGCCAGCGCGTCCGAGATGGCGTTCAGCACCGCGGCGGGGGCGCCGATGGCGCCGCCCTCGCCCACGCCCTTGGCCCCGGTGATCGAAGCGTCGGTGACGGTCTGGATGTGGGTCACCTCGATGTCGGGGATCTCGCACGCAGTCGGCGGCAGGAAGTCCATCAGCGAGGCGGTCAACAGGTTGCCGTCGCCGTCCACCACCAACTCCTCGTAGAGGGCGTTGGCGATTCCCTGGGTGACGCCCCCGTGGATCTGGCCCTCCACGATCATGGGGTTGACCTCCACCCCGGCGTCGGCGATCACCACGAAACGCTCCAGGCACACCGCGCCGGTGTCGGGATCGACCTCGACCACCGCCGCGTGGCAGGCGTTGGAGAAGGTGCCGGCCGGGTCGTAGGTGGCCGACACCGCCAGGCCGGGCTCCATGTCGCCGGGCAGGCGATGGCTGCTGTGATGGGCCAGGCGGGCGATCTCGGGCAGGGCCATGCCGATGCTGGTGCCGGCCACCGTGGCCGACCCCTGCTCCAGGCGAATGTCGTCGGGGCTGGCCTCAAGGTGGTGGGCTGCGATCTCTTTGAGCCGCGCGGCCAGACGCTGGCCGGCCAGCTTGGTCGCCCCGCCCGCGATGACCATCGACCGGCTGGCGAAGGTGCCCCACCCGTAGGGGGCGGCGTCGGTGTCGCCGTGGACCACCGCCACCTGCCGGGGCTCGACGCCGAGCTCGTCGGCCAGCAGCTGCGACAGGGCGGTGGCCAGCCCCTGGCCGTGGGGCGAGGCGCCGATGCGGGCGGTGACGTCGCCCGACGGGTTCATCTCTAGCCGAACCGTCTCGTAGCCGGGGGTGATCTCCATGGCCCGGGCCGCGAAGGCGGGGGTGCCGTAGCCGGTGCGCTCACCGAACACCGAGAACCCGATCCCGAGATAGCGGCCCTGGGCGGCGGCCTGCTGCTGACGGCGGCGGAAACCTTCGAGGTCGACCGCCTCGACAGCCGTTTCGAGGGTCTCAGAGTAGGAGCCCGGATCTACCGGCAGCCCGGTGGGCATCGAGTACGGAAACTCGGTGACCAGGTTGGTCCGGCGGACGCGGACGGGATCGAGGCCGAGCCGGCGGGCGGCGGTGTCGATGAGGCGCTCCATGGCCAGGGTCAGCACCGGGCGCGACACGCCCCGGTAGGGGGCGATGGGACACAGGTTGGTGGTCACCGCCCGGGACCGCACCCGGTACTGCGACAGCCGGTACGGGCCGGGGAGCTCGGCCAGGGCCATGAGGGGCTCCACGCCGAAGGTGACCGGATAGTTGCTGTAGGCCCCGATGTTGCACACGATGTCGGCGTCGAGGCCGAGCAGGGCGCCACCGCGGCTGAATGCGCCGGCGAGCCGGTAGCTGTGGTCTCGGCTGTGCCACGAGGCCAGCAGGTTCTCGGAGCGGTCCTCGATCCAGGCGATGGTGGTGTTGAGCAGGCGGGCGGCGGCCACCAGCGCCACGTACTCGCGGGGCACGCACATCTTCTGCCCGAAGGCCCCTCCCACCTCGGGGGTCACCACCCGAAGCTCGGCCTCCGGGACGTTCAGGATGTCGGCCAGCGCGGTGCGCAGCATGTGGGGCATCTGGTTGGCGGCGGTGAGCGTGGTGCGGCCGGTGCCGGGGTCGTGGGCCGCCATCGCGCCCCGAGCCTCGATGGGCAGCGCGTTCTGCCGGTGGGCCCGGATCTCGATCTCGACGATCTCGTCGGCCGCCTCGAAGGCCGCTTCCAGCTCGTCGGTGGCGAAGCGGGCGTCGAGCACCACGTTGTTGCCCATCGGCATGTCGAGGCCGCGGTGGACGGCGGGAGCGTCCGGATCGGTGGCCGCCGCCGCGTCGAGCACCGGGCGGGTCGCCTCGATGTCGACGATCACCTGCTCGGCCAGATCCTCGGCCTCGGCCCGCGACCCGGCCACCACCAGGGCCACCGGCTCGCCCTGATGGCGCACCGCGTCCGACGCCAGCACCGGCGTCTCCAGCGGCACAAAGTCGGGCCGGTCGAGCCGAGCACAGATGGTCCCGATCCCCGAGAAGCTGGCCGCGGTGAACACCGAGGCGCCCGCCGGAGCCTCAATCGAGCGGATCCGGCCCGCCGGAACCGGGCTGCGCACGAAGGCGGCGTGGCGGGCGCCGGTGTGATTGTCGGCCACATCGGCCACGAACCGGCCCAGTCCCCGCACCAGCGCCGGATCCTCGAACCGGCGCAGCGACCGGCCAGTCCAGCTCACGCCAGGGCCTGGTTCAGCGCTCGGGTAACCATGGTTCGCACCAGATCTCGGCGATAGTCGGCCGAACCGTGAATGTCGCCGGTGGGGTCGACCTCCTCGGCCGCCGCGGCCGCGGCCGCAGCCACCGACTCTGGCGTGGCCGCGCGGCCGCTCAGGGCAGCCTCAGCGTGGGCCGCCCGCACCGGTCCTCCGGCCACGCCGCCCAGCGCGATCCGGGCCCGGGCGACCGAGTCTCCGTCGCGCTCCACCGCGGCAATGGCCAACACGATGGCGAAGTCGCCCCAGCGACGGGCGAACTCGGCCATGCCGACGCCCCATGAGTCGCCGAGGCTCGGCAGCCGCACCCCCATCAGCAGTTCGTCGGGCGCCAGGCAGGTGGTGAAGGCCATCTGCTCGAAGAAGTCGCACGCTTCCACCACCCGAGCACCGTTGGCGCTGCGGCAGTGGATCTCGGCGTCTAGGGCGCAGGCCAGTGCACACCATTCGGCCGCCGGATCGGCGTGGGCGAGGCTTCCGCCGAAAGTGCCGCGCACCCGGATCGGGTAGTGGCCCACCCAGCGGCCGGTGCGGGCCAGCAGCACACCCAGGGGCCCGGGGATGGTGTTGTGTTCCAGATCCAGGTGGCGCACCCGGGCCCCGACGGTCACGCTGCCGGGGTCGTCCAGATCGATACGGTCCAGTCCGGGCACCCGGGCGATGTCGACCAGCACCGCGGGCCGAGCCAGCCGGAAGTTCATGGCTGGCACCAGGCTCTGACCGCCGGCCAAGACCTTGGCCTCGTCCTGATGCTCACGCAGCAGGCCCAGCGCCTCCTCCAGCGTGCGGGGGGCGCGATAGTCGAAGGCGGCGGGCTTCACTCGCGGGTCGCCCTTAGAGGGCGCGCAAATGGATGAAGGCCTGTCTCGTCACGGCGGGGTATTCCCCGCTCTTGTTCGCTGCGCTCACGGGCCGCTCGGGCCACGGCCTCGCCCGTATGGGCCGGAATCGCTCGCCTATCCGCTCGGCCTCTCATGCGAATCCGAGAAAGCGCAGCAGGTTCCAGTCGGGCGGGCAGGGACCGCCGATGCTGACGATCCGCTCGCCCCGGTCGGCCATGACCGCGTGCTCCACGCCGGCGGGCACATGGATGACCTGGCCGGCCTCGAACTCGAGCCGGGCGTCGTTGGTGAGGTCGCTCACCGTGCCCCGGCCCTCGAGGCAGAAGATCGTGTCCTCGGATTCGTCGTGGGTATGGGGGACGTTCTCCTCGCCCGGTTCGAGCACGACGTAGTTCATGTTGGCCGTCTCAGCGCCGACCCCCGGCCACACTACGAACCGGGCGTCGCTGGAGATGATGGGCGCGTACAGGCTGGGCTCGTCGCGGTGAAAAACACGGATAGCCAAGGGTCAGCCCTCCAGATGCCCGTACAAGGCCGGGTCGGGCGGGCAGGGGCCGCCAATCAACAGGGCCCCGTCATCACCGGCCCTTATCCGATAGGTGGTGCCTGCGTCGATGTGGAGCATGGCCCCCACCCCGATCTCGAAGCTTTCGCCCCCGTCGGGATCGTCCGCGGTCGCCGATCCCTCGCACAGGTGGTACACGGCATCCGAGGGGTGCTTGAGAACGCTGGTCCGTCCGCCGCCATCGAGCCGAAGCAGGTGCATAGACCGGTGCACGGCCCCGACCCCGGGCCAAACCACGGCTCGGGCCCGTCCCCCCCGCTCAACGATGGGCAGTTCGGGACAAGCCTCGCCGCTGTCCAGAACCCGCACTGCTTCCACGACCGCACGTTAGAGGCCAAGCAAGCAGGCAAGCGAATCCGGTCCGTGCCAGCAAGGCCGTAGCCCGAGCCGACCGGTGAGTCATTTTGGTCCGACAGGGTGGGCGACGGACGCGACCGGCACAGGAGACAGTGGTGTATCGTCGGTGTATGGCGAGGACCAACATCGACATCGACGAAGCGGCATGCGCGTCGGTGATGAGCAGATACGGGCTGCGCACGAAGCGAGAAGCCGTCAATTTGGCATTGCGAGCCATTGCGGTGGGGCCCATGAGCCTCGATGATGCCCTCGCCATGCAGGGCACCGGCTGGGAGGGAGACCTAGACGAGATGCGCGCCAGCCGGCACGAATGGACCTGATACTCGCCGACACAACCGAGACTTCGACATGATCGCACGGCACAGCCCCCTCGGAACCGTCACCGACCGCTGACCGCGGGCTACTCGAGTCTCAGTGCTCGGGTCGGGCAGGACTCCACCGCCAGTTCAGCATCCTCAGCCAGTGTCGTCGGTCTCTACCTGCGAACTGTTCGGCGTGCCGTCGATGGCGCTTGTGATCGTGACACTCGTGCGGAGGTGGCTCTGGAGCGGTAGCAGGCGATCCCGGTTAACACGTCTAGCGCCATCGTTGTGCTTGCTCTAGGGGTTGGGGTGGACTTCGGCGAAGCGGTTGATTCTTCGCAGTTCTGGGAAGAGCAGCCACCAAGCGGCCACTACCGCCAGCGTGCCGACCCCTCCGAACACGACTGCGCCGGCCACTCCCAGCAGCGCCCCGGCGACGCCGGACTCGAAGGCGCCCAGTTCGTTGGAGGCTCCGACGAAGGTGTACTCGACGGCCATGACCCGGCCCCGCATGTTCTCGGGGGTTGCCAGGGGCACCAGCGTGCTGCGCACGAACACGCTCACCGAGTCGGCGCCGCTCAGCGCCAGCAGCGCGATGAAGGCCACCGCATACGAGCGGGTGAGGCCGAGCACGATGGTTCCCAGGCCGAACACCGCCACCGCGGCCATCAGCGCCAGACCCACCCGCTGGGCCAGGGGCCGCACCGCCAGCACCGCCATCGTGGCCAGGGCCCCGATCCCCACCGCGGCCCGCAGCCAACCCAGACCCACCGCCCCAACGCCGAGACGCTCCTCGGCGATGGCGGGCAGCAGCGCCACCGCTCCCCCGAACAGCACCGCGAACAGGTCGAGGGAGATGATGCCCAGCACCACCCGATTGCGCCGGATGAAGCGGAGCCCCTGAAGGGCATGGACCAGCACCGCCCGCACCCCGCCACCAACCGCGGTGGAGCGGGCAACGCCGCTGGCCGGCACCACCGCCAGCAGAGCCGCGGCAGCCAGCGCGGCGGCGGCGGCCAGCAGGTAGGGAGCGGCCACGTCGACCACGAAGACGAAGCTGAACACGACCGGACCCACCACGAAGCCGGCCTGCCAGCCCGACATGCACACCGCCACCATGCGCTCGACCGCGCCGGGCGGCGCCATGTCCACCGGCATGACCCGGCTGGCCGCGCTCAGCATCGAGCGAGCGCAGCCGAAGAGCACCACCAGAGCGAAGATCGGTACCACCGACGCAGGATCCGATGCCACGTAGAAGTACAACCCCGCCGACGCGGCCGCCTCGCCCACCAGCCCGCAGGCGTACATCACCCGCCGGTCGAATCGGTCCGACAGCACGCCGCTGAGCGGCGCCAGCAGCAGGGTGGGCACGAACTCCGCCAGGCCGAGCAGGCCCAGATCGAGCGGCTCGCCAGTCATGTCGTACACCTGCTTGCCCAGGATCGTGATCTGGCCCACGGTCATGGCCGCGGTCAAGAAGATGACGACCGGCAAGGCCCACAACCGCGGGCCGATCCGGGCCGACGACCCGGCGCCGCTTGCCGGTGAATCGTCGCCGGCGTGGCGCTCAGCCCCGCGATGGTGATCGACCGGCATCAGCCCAACGCTATGAGCGGGGCCTGTCCCGGTCCTAGCCCGCGCGGCACCAGCGCCAGGCCCGGGATTACCCGCACGCGCGCCCCGCTCTAGCCTTCGGACCGAATGGCCCTGCCCGCTCTTGGCAGTTTCCTGCCCGACACGCCCGGCGCCGACGAGTTGCTCGACGCCTTCATCGACTGGTCGCTGGCGGCCGGCCTCGAGCTGTACCCGCACCAGGAGGAGGCGGTGCTGCGCCTGCTGGCGGGCGAGAACGTGGTGCTGGCCACCCCCACCGGCTCGGGCAAGTCGCTGGTGGCGCTGGCCGGAGCGTTCGCCATGCTGGCCCAGCGGCGCCGCACCGTCTACACCGCACCCATCAAGGCGCTGGTGAGCGAGAAGTTCTTCGAGTTGACCGAGGCCCTCGGCCCGGCCAATGTGGGCATGGTCACCGGCGACGCCTCCGTCAACGGCGACGCCCCGGTGGTGGCCTGCACCGCGGAGATCCTGGCCCAGCGGGCGCTGCGCTCGGGCTCCGACACCGCCGCCGACCTGGTGGTGATGGACGAGTTCCACTACTACGGCGACCGCGACCGGGGCTGGGCCTGGCAGGTGCCGCTGCTGGAGATGCCCAGGGCCCGGTTCCTGCTGATGTCGGCCACCCTGGGCGACACCGCCGGGCTGCGCCGCGACCTCACCGCCCGAACCGGGCGCGACACCGCGCTGGTCGCCTCGGCCGAGCGCCCCGTCCCCCTCGACGTCGAATACCGCGAGACCCCGCTGCACGTCTCCATCGAGCAACTGCTCTCCACCGGACGCGCCCCCACCTACATCGTGCACTTCACCCAGCGCGAGGCCGCTGCCCGGGCCCAGAGCCTCACCAGCCTGCGGGTGCTCGACGCCGACGAGAAGGCCGCAGTGAAGGAGGCGGTGGGCGGGTTCCGCTTCGACACGCCCATCGGCAAGGACCTGCGCCGCTTCGTGCTGGCCGGCATCGGCCTCCACCACGCCGGCATGCTGCCCAAGTACCGGCTGCTGGTGGAGAAGCTGGCCCAGCAGGGCCACCTGAAGCTGATCTGCGGCACCGACACCCTTGGGGTGGGGGTGAACGTTCCCATCCGCACCGTGCTGTTCACCCAGCTCTACAAGTACGACGGCCGGCGCACCCGTGTGCTGTCGGTGCGCGACTTCCAGCAGATCGCCGGCCGGGCCGGCCGGCGCGGCTTCGACACCGTGGGCAGCGTGTGGGTGCAGGCCCCCGAGCACGCGGTGGAGAACAAGCGAGCCGAGATGCGGGCCGCGGGAGACCCCAAGAAACTGCGCAAGCTGGTCCGCAAGAAGCCTCCCGAGCGGGGCTACGCCCACTACGACGACAAGACCCTGACCCGGCTGTGGGAGGGTGCCCCCGAGACGCTGGAGTCGAGCTTCGACGTGACCCACGCCATGATGCTCAACGTGCTGGACCGCCCCGGCGACGGCTGCGCGGCCATGAAGCGCCTGCTGGTCGACAACCACGAGCCCCGCCCCCGCCAGCGCCGCCACATCCGCAAGGCGGTCGGGGTGTTCCGCTCGCTGATCGACGCCGAGATCGTGGAGGTGCTGCCCGAGCCCGACGCCTCGGGCCGCCCGGTGCGGGTGAACATCGACCTCCAGGACGAGTTCCGGCTCAACCAGCCGCTGGGGCTGTTCGCGGTGGAGGCCGTCGCGGTGCTGGACTGCGAGGCCCCCGACTACGGCCTGCAGGCGCTCAGCGTGGTGGAGTCGGTACTGGAGGACCCGATGGCGGTGCTGCTGGCCCAGCGGGACGCGGCCCGCGACGAGCTGATGACCCGCATGAAGGAGCAGGGGGTGGAGTACCAGGAGCGGATGGCCCGGCTGGCCGAGGTCACCTGGCCCAAGCCCGAGGCCGAGTTCATCGAGCCCGCCTTCGACACCTTCGCCCGCCACCATCCGTGGGTGGGGCATCTGCGGCCCAGCCCCAAGTCGGTGGTGCGCGACATGGTGGAGCACGCCGACACCTTCAACCAGTACGTGAGCCGCTACGGGCTCAAGCGCTCCGAGGGCCTGGTGCTGCGCTACCTGACCGACTGCTACAAGGCGCTGGTGCAGACCGTGCCGGCGGCCGCGGTCGACGAACGTCTGGCCGAGGTGACCGACTGGCTGGGCGGGCTGGTGCGCGACGTGGACTCGAGTCTGCTCGACGAATGGGAGCGGCTGCGCACCGTGCAGGAACAACGGCTGTCGGGACGCGTCCGCGCTGTGTGAGTTATCGGCCCCGCGATGCGAGCGGACCGCCGGTCACGATCCGGCGTTTGAGGGGCGGCGGGTGGCCCGGCTTGCCAGCTCGACCAGGCTCGGGCAGCCCTCGATCTTGGAGAACCGGCGGTCGACGTACACCAGCGTGGCGAAGATCAGCACGAACGACACCAAATAGTTGGCCACGAAACGGATGGCCACGAACCAGCTCACCCCAGAGTTGTTGTACAGCCAGATGTCCCACACCGACGAGCCGAGCTCGTAGAGCGCGATCACCCAGGTGACGTCGCGCAGAGTGGACACGAAGCGACGGTCCAGTCTCAGATCATCAGGCAGGTCGGGGACGAAGCGCACGGCCCACAGCGCGAACGGCCTGCCGACGATGATCGTGGCCACCGCGGCCAGACCGATCAGGATCTTGGTGCCGATGCCGATGCCGAAGTAGACCGCCTCGGAGCTGACCCCGAAGTCCACCAGCTCGCGCTCCACCGCGACGGCGACGCCGGCCCGCACCACCAGGTAGGCGGTGATGATGGGCAGCCACTTGCCGATGGGCAGGCCCCGCCGCACCCGGCTGTAGGCGGCCTTGATCGACCAGGCCGTGGCCGCGATCACCGCCACCTCGATGTTGTTGAGGCCGGCCACTCGGACTGCGTCCAGGTTGTAGAACACCAGGAACAGCACCACCGGCATCAGCTGGTCGAGCTGGCTGCTCCGGCTGGGAGCGAGGCGGCGAGACCGCCCTATTGCCTGTCCGGACGGCGGTGCCGGTTCGGCCGGTGCCAGGGGGTGCTCGCTATCGGGTTGCTCGGTGTCGGAGTGCTCGATGTCCGGGGAGCGCTCGGTGTCGGGGTGCTCCCGGTGCGTGTCGGTGGCCGGATCGTTCACGGAGCGAGCGCGGCCCAGGCTCGGGGGACCTGCTCGTCGCCCATCACCGACAGCGAGGCGTCGTCGAGCGGCAGCCGGTTCCACATGGCCAGGAACAGCGCGCCCCCCGGCCCCCGCACCGCGGCGTCGCCCTTGGCATGGACACGCTCCATGACGACCTCATCGCCGTCGGCGTGAACGATCCACTCGCCGTCGCCGTCGGTGCGATGCACATGCAGGCTGCCCGCCGGCAGGTCCCGGCGCTTGCGCTTCTGGGCGTTGGGCAGCACGAACTCGAAGAACTCGTCCACCCCGTCGCGGCCGTGCTCGCCGTCCACCGGCGCGGTGGCGCCCACTGCGTTCTCGGCGTCCCAGCGGTGAATGCTGGTCTCGTGCAGCATCCGGCGGAAGTAGAAGCCGGCGTCGGGCCGGGGCGACCAGTTCCACACCGGCGTGTCGGGATCGATGCCGGCCAGAGCGTCTACGAGCCGGTCGAGGGCGTCGGCCGCGAAGTCGACTGCCGAGTCGTCGTCGGGCACTTGGGGCATCTGCTCGCGAGTCATTGGCCCGGTGGCACGGCTGGCCACGTAGCCGCCCACCAGGGCGTACACCCATCCCATGTGCCCGGCCAGGTCCCGCAGCGTCCAGTCGCCGCAGGTGGGCACGGCCGCACCGAGGTCGGAGCGGGCCACCTCGATCAGGCGCCGCCCGTCGAGCTCGATCTGGTTGACGATTGCCTCAGAGTCCATGCCCAACAGTCTGGCCCCCAACCCTCCAGTCGCGACACCCGCGCTCGCAGTAGAGCAAGATGGGGTGATGGGCACCTACGCGATCAGCGGCTCAGCCTCGGGCATGGGCGCGGCCACCCGGTCCCGGCTCGAGGCCGCGGGACACCGTGTGATCGGCATCGACTTGCGCGACGCCGAGGTGCGCGCCGACCTGGCAACGGCCGAGGGGCGGGCTGAAGCGGTCGATGCCGTCGTCGGCGCGGCCGGTGGAGTGCTCGACGGCGCAGTCTCGGCCGC
Source organism: Acidimicrobiia bacterium (assembly GCA_022821685.1). GTDB lineage: Bacteria > Actinomycetota > Acidimicrobiia > Acidimicrobiales > Aldehydirespiratoraceae > Aldehydirespirator. Next base: position 57,662 of record JAJEDD010000034.1, on the reverse strand, counting down.
AGGGCTCGCTCCGCCCGCGGCGGCAGAGCACATCGCCCGGGTCAACTACTTCGGGTCGGTGGCACTGCTGGAGGGGCTGCGACCTGCGCTGGCCGCCTCGGGCTCGGCCCAAGTGGTGCAGTTCGGCTCCAACTCGTCGACCATCACGCCGAATCTGCCCGACGAGTTGGTGGCCGCCTATCTGGATAGCCGCGAGGACGACGCGGTGGCCATCGTGAGCGAAGTCGATGTGATGTTTGCCCAGATCGTCGCCTACGCAGGCGCGAAGCTGGCCGTCACCCGCTGGTGCCGCCGGGCCGCAGCGTCGCAACCATGGGCGGGCAGCGGCATCAGGCTGAACGTCATCGCGCCGGGGCCGGTGGACACCCCGCTGCTGCGCCGGGTGCTGGCCGACAAGGTCTACGGCCCGGTCATGGAGGCGGTCCCCATGCCGGTGGCCGAGACGCCCGACGCCGACACGCTGGCGCAGTGGGTGGAGTTCCTGCTGTCACCAGCGGCGAGGTTCGCCTGCGGCTCGGTGTTCTTCGTGGACTGCGGCATCGACGCCCGGCTCCGCGCCGACGACTGGCCCAACCCCTTCTGAGCGGACACGCCAGTGGTGGGACTCGACAGACAACGGCAGTCGCAGGACCGCGCCACTGCCCCCTTCTGAGCGCTCAAACCAAGCGTCTGAATAACTCGGCCACCAGGAGGCGCAGCTCGTCGCAGCAGCGGTCGAAGTCATCCTGATCGCCGGCGGCGGGATCGACAATCTCCTCCCACGGCTCCACCTCCAGCGCGTGCAAGCCCAAGGCTCTAACCCTTTGAGCGAGGTCGCCGACGACAGGCGGGGCCAGATCGCGGGCCAGCCGGCGCAGCGACCCGCTGATCGGGGCTGCCTCGGGCAGATTGCGACGGATCCACCGCAGGTGCAGCGGCTCCATCACCACCACCAGATCGGCGTCGGCCGCGTGGTCACGGCCGAACTGCCGCGACCGGTGGGCATGGTCGACGAGCCCGTGGCGGGCCAGCGCCGTCCGGGTGCGCGCCCCGACGGGGTGGCCCTCCAACGCCAGGGTGCCCGCGCTGCGAACGTCGATGGCATCGTCGGCGTCGAGGTCCCTCAGCATGGCCGCAGCCATAGGAGACCGGGCCGCGTTGCCGGTGCACACCATGTACACCACCGGCCGTTTCCCCATTCGCTCGACCTCTTGGAAGCGGTCAGGCGCGGCTGTCCGCCGGCGACCGACGCACGGCTCGAGCGATGCGCCACATGATGAAGGCGACCGCCACGGCCACCGCCCCTAGGGTGACGAACTGGAGCGACCCACCCCGGTCACCGGAGTGCTGAGGGTCGGGTCCCGGATCCGGGGAGCCGATGATCCGATCGGCGCCGGAGGGAACCTCGTACACCGGACGCAGACCGTCGCTGCTGTCGGAGGGCAGGGGCTCGTCATCGCCCTCGTGGGCCGCCGCACTGGCCTGGACGCCGAGAACCAAGGCGGCCACCACCGCAGCCAGCAAGGCGACCCGGGTCATAGCCCTGTGTCAAGCCGGTAGCGAGCCGCCGCGTCAATGGCCATCAAAGTCCGGCCAGTCATGTCGAGAGGATTGTCGGGCACGGCACCCTCCGGTGGACTCACCGCCGTCGGCCATGAAGCTACCTCTACAGGGGTCCTGGCAAGCGCCAGCGGGCGGGCGAATGGCCGAGCGATTTGAAGCGCCCAATCCCGATAAATCTGATCGGGATTGTGTTGTATTGCGATTGGCCGTCCGCTACCCTCGCTAATCCTGACTTGTTTTATCGGAATTATCGGATTCAGATGACCAGCACGCCACCGTCCTATCCCGTGAACCTGTGCCTCGCCGGGCATCGCGTCCTGGTTGTGGGCGGCGGCCCGGTCGCGGCCCGCAAGGTGGAAGGGCTGCTGCAGGCCGGTGCCTGCGTGACGGTGATCGCCCCTGCCGCGGTCTCTGCCATTGCCGAGAATCCCGAGGTGGTCTGGCACCGGCGGGCCTACCAACCCGGTGAGTCGGGCGCCTACCGGCTGGTGGTGACGGCCACCAGCGACCCGGCGGTCAACGCCATGGTGGCTCGGGACTGCGAAGCGGCCAACGTCTTCGTCAACTCGGCCGACGATCCGGACAACTGCACCTTGACGCTGCCGTCGGTGGCCCGGCGCGGCGACCTGCAGGTGGCGGTCTCCACCGGCGGGCGCAGCCCCGCGCTGGCCCGCTGGCTCCGACAGCGGATCGAGCGAGAGATCGACTCGGGCTACGCCACCCTGCTGGAACTGCTGGCCGAGACCCGCTGCGACGCCAAAGCCGCGTTCGGCACCTCGGAACTGCCCGGCTGGGAGGACGCGCTCGACGGCGGGCTCCTCGAATTGGTGAGGGTCGGGCGCACCGTCGAGGCCCGGGCCCTGCTGCGGCGCCACCTCGGACTCGCCCCCGACGGCCTGGAGGCCGAGCGAATAGGTGAGCGAATCCGGCCCACACGGGCGAGGCCGTGGCTCGAGCGGCCCGTGAGCGCAGCGAACAAGAGCGGGAATGACTCCGCTGCCACGCACCAGGCTCACACCGATTTGAGCGCGCTGCTAGAGGCTCTGGCGTCGTGACGCTCACCTCTCCCGCGCCGGCCGCCGACAGCTTGTCCACCGCCCCTCAACACGCAATCACCCGACAGCCCTGACCGCGCTAGGAGCCGTGCCATGACCCTGCTGGAGCCCCGCATCGCCCCCACGACGCCCTCGCCTCCGCCCGCCGGCGGCCCGGTAGACCCAGCCATCGGTGCCGACGTCGACAAGTACCGCCAGCAGTACGCGCTCTTCGAGGCCGGCGAGCTGAGCGACGAGGTGTTCCGGGTCTTCCGGCTCACCAACGGTATCTACGGTCAACGCCAGGGCGGCACCAACCAGATGGTCCGGGTGAAGGTGCCCTACGGGTCGATCAGACCCGAGCAGCTTGAGATGATCGGCTGGCTGGTCGACAACTACAGCCGGGGCTGGGGCCACATAACCACCCGCCAGAACATCCAGTTCCACTTCGTGCAGCTCGACCGGATTCCCGAGGTGCTCGAGCATCTGGCCTCGGTCGGCCTCAGCACCCGGGAGGCCTGCGGCGACACTGTCCGCAACATTCAGGGCTGCCACCTGGCCGGCGCCTGCCCCCATGAGCAGCTCGACATAACCCCGTGGGCCGAGGCCGCCTACCGCCATTTCGTGCGCAACCCGATCAGCCAGCGGCTGCCCCGCAAGTTCAAGATCAACTTCTCGGGCTGCGAGACCGACTGCGGCCAGGCCATGTTCAACGATGTGGGCGTGATCGGCGTGGCGCGCCGCACCGACCGCGGCGAGGTCGAGCGGGGCTTCAGAGTGTTCATCGCGGGCGGCCTCGGCACCACCCCCCATCCGGCTCTGGCCCTCGAGGACTTCACCCCCCGCGAGGAGCTGCTGCCCACCATCGAGGCCTGCCTGCGGGTGTTCGACCAGGCCGGCAACCGAGACAACAAGCTGCGGGCCCGCATGAAGTGGCTGGTCGACACCCTCGGCTTCGAGGAGGTCCAGCGCCGCGTGTTGACCCAGCGCAAGTTCCTGGTGGCGTCCACCTCCTGGCCGGGCGGGATCCCCGCCGAGGTGCAGATCGACGGCGACGACCCCGCCGGCGCAATCGATCCGGCCGCGGCCACCGCCATCGGCCACGGCACGCCGGTCACCATCGGCACGGGGACCGCCTACCAGCGCTGGGAGCGGGCCAACGTGGTGCGGGGCGTACGCGACGGCTCCGTCTCGGTGTACGCCCAGGCCTATCTGGGCGACATCACCGGCGACCAGTTCCGGGCCCTGGCCGCCCTGCAGCGCGACCTCGGCGCCGACGTGCGGCTGACCAACCGCCAGAACGCAGTGTTCCGGGGCCTGCACCCCGACGACCTGCGGGCGGTCCACGACCGGCTGGCCGCCATCGACATGGCCCGCCCCGGCGCGGAGCTGGCCCGCGATGTGGTGGCCTGCCCCGGCTCGGACACCTGCAACCTGGCCGTCACCCAGAGCCGCGGCCTGGGCGACGCCATCGGCCGGCGCCTCGAGGACGAGGGCCTGGCCGAGGTGGGCGGCATCCGCATCAACATCTCCGGCTGCCCCAACTCCTGCGGCCAGCACCACGCGTCGGACATCGGCTTCTTCGGGGCCGAGCGGCGGGCCAACGGACGCAGCGCCCCCGGCTACCAGATGCTGCTCGGCGGCTACATCGGCGCCCAGCAGATGCACTTCGGCGAGAAGGCCCTGCGCCTGCCCGCCCGCAACGCCCCCGAGGCCGCCGTGCGGGTGATCCGCCGCTTCGTCGGCGAGCGCCGGGCCACCGAGAGCTTCCGGGACTGGATGGAGCGCGCCGGCGGCGTCCGGGCCGTGGCCGAGGGACTCAAGGATCTCGACGAGTTCCCCGCCTTCGAGACTGATCCGTCGTTCTATGTGGACTTCGACGAGACCGGACCATACGCAGTGCAGACCGGCGCCTCGGAGTGCGCCACCTAAGGGCGAGCGCGCGGCTAGCGCTATCTGGAGCGGGCGGTGATATCGACGGCCACCGGGTGGTGGCAGGCGATGTAGTGGTCACCGTCGCCAATCGGCTCTGTGACCGGCTCGACCTCGCGGCACACCTCGGTTGCCCGCGGGCAGCGGGTGTGGAACCGGCAGCCGCTCGGGGGGGCGGTCGCCGACGGCAGCTCGTCGCCTATGTCGCCCTCGTCGGCGGCCACCGCGGCGGCGGGCTCGGGGATGGAGGCCAGCAGAGCCCGGGTGTAGGGATGGGCGGGGCGGGAGTAGATCTCGGCGGTGCTGCCGATCTCGCACACCTTGCCCAGATACATGACCACGATCCGGTCGCTGACGTTCTTCACCACCGCCAGGTCGTGCGAGATGAACAGCACCGTCAGCCCGTAGCGGCGCTTCATGTCTTGGAGCAGGTTCAGGATCTGGGCCTGGATCGACACGTCGAGCGCCGACACCGGCTCGTCGCAGATCAGCACCTTGGGGTCGAGGGCCAGGGCCCGGGCGATGCCGATGCGCTGGCACTGGCCACCGGAGAACTCATGGGGCCGCCGGTCGCCGTGGCGGGCCTCCACCCCGACCGCCTCCATGAGCTCGTCGATGCGGTCGTGGCTCCATGATCCGATGTCGTCGCCCCACACGGCCAGGCCCTCGGCGATCACGTCGCGGACCCGGCGGCGGGGGTTGAGCGACGAGATCGGATCCTGGAAGATCATCTGCAGGCGGGGCCGCACCCGGCGCAGCTCCTCGCCCTCAAGGCCGGCAAGGTCCCGGCCCTCGAACAGCACCTCTCCGGCAGTGATGTCGACTAGGCGGATGATGGCTCGGGCCACCGTCGACTTACCGCACCCGGACTCGCCCACGATGCCGAGCGTCTCGCCCTCGGCCACATCGAAGCTCACCCCCGACACGGCGTGAACGACGCGCCTGCGGCCGGCGCCGAAGTGCACCACGAGGTCCTTGACCTCCAGCAGCACGTCGTCGCGGCCCCGCAGCTGCGCCCGGCCGCTGCCGGCCATCAGCGGTCGCCCCCGACCGGCATTCCGGCCGCGGTCACTCCTGCGGCCTGGTTGGCCGACATGGCGGCCGCGCCCCGCTCGGTGCCCGTTGGATGCAGGCAGGCAAAGCGGTGAAGTCCCAGCAGGCCATCCAACTCCGGAACGCCGTTGAGACAGTCGCTTTGGGCGTAGGCGCAGCGGGGCGCGAAGGCGCACGCCTCGGGCGGGTCGATCGACTCCGGCGGGCGGCCCTGGATCGGGTCGAGCCGGTGATGGACGGGATCCTCGATGCGGGGGATCGACCGCAGCAGCGCCTCGGTGTAGGGGTGGCGCATGTCGGCGAAGAGGGTGTCGGCGTCGGCGGTCTCCACCACCCGGCCCGCGTACATCACCGCCACATCGTCGGCCCGGCCTCGGGCCACCCCCAGGTCGTGGGTGATGAGGATCATCGACATCCCCCGGCGGCGGCGCAGGTCGTCGAGCAGGTCGAGCAGATGCTTCTGCACGGTGACGTCCACCGCGGTGGTGGGCTCGTCCGCGATCAGCAGCCGGGGCCGGCAGGCCAGCGCCATGGCAATGACCACCCGCTGGCGCAGCCCGCCCGACAGCTCGTGCGGGTACTGTCGCACCCGCCGGGCCGGCTCGGGCACGCCCACCGTGTCGAGCAGCTCGACAGCCTCGGATCGGGCCTCGGAACGGGACCGGCCCAGGTGGTAGCGGAGGGTCTCGGCGATCTGCTCGCCCACCCGCTTGACCGGATTGAGCGAGGTCATCGGATCCTGGAACACCATGGTCATCTGCACGCCGAAGAAGTGCTTGGTTCCCGCCGCGGCCAGAGCCCGCACGTCGTGGCCGCCGTAGGTCACCTCGCCGCTCACCCGCGCGCTGCGGGGCAGCAGGTTCATCAGCGTCTTGGCCGTGACCGACTTGCCCGACCCCGACTCCCCCACGATGGCCAGGGTCTGGCCCTCGTGCAGATCGAAGCTCACGCCGTTGACGGCGTTGACGTCGCCCCGCTCGGTCGCGAACCGCACGTGCAGGTCGCGCACCGACAGCAGCGGATCACCGGCCATCAGCGCGCCCACTCCCACCGATCGCACCGCGAATGCAGAGCGGGCGCAACCCGTCGCTTCAGATCCATCAGAAGGCCAGCTCCTTGACGTCGAAATGCTGGCGTATGCGGTCGCCGGCGAAGTTGAGCGAGAGCACGGTGGCGAACATCACCGCCACCGGGAACATCGTCACATGGGCGGCGTTCTGCAGGTCGCGCAGACCGGAGCCGTCGACGATCATCTTGCCCCACGAGATGGCGTTGTCGCCGGCCACCGACAGTCCCAGGAAGGCGAGCGAGCCCTCGGCCACCACGGCCACGGCCATGCCGAGCAGGGTCAGCGCGCCCATGGGTATGACCACGTTTGGCAGCAGCTCGCGCACGATGATCCGGCCGTGGGTGGCCCCGAGCACCCGGGCCGCGGCCACGAACTCGCGCTCGGCGAACACTAACGTGGAGGCCCGCGACAACAGCCCCACCGGCGCCACCGCCAGGATCCCGATGGTGAGGCTCACCACCAGAAGGCTGCGCTCGAGGGTGGCGGTTATCAAGATGGCCAGCACCAGCGCCGGGAACGACAGCAGCACGAAGAACACGAAGCCCACGCCCTGATCCAGCCGGCCCCGAAAATAGCCGGCCAGGATCCCCAGCCCGCCCCCTACCACCATCCCGAACACGATGGCGAAGCCGCCCACGGCCAGGCTGATGCGGGCACCGTGCACGGTGCGCGAGAACACGTCTCGGCCCAGCGCGTCGGTGCCGAACCAGGCGTCGGCGGAGGGCGCCTCCCGGGGTCCGCCGAAGGCCACCTCGGTGGGATCGGCTATGGGCAGCAGCGGCGCGAAGGTGGCCACCAGCGCCATCATCGCCAACCACCCCACCGCCAGCCAGAAGCAGAATCCCAGACGCCTCACCGGGCCCGCACCCTCGGATCCAGCCAGCTGTAGAGCAGGTCCACCAGGAAGTTGAGCACCACGAAGGTGACCGCCACCACCATCACGATGGCCAGCACCACCGGGAAGTCGTCGCGGATCACCGCGGTCACGATCTCCCGGCCGATCCCCGGAATACCGAATATCTGCTCCACCACCAGCGACCCGCCGATCAGGGTGCCGGTGCTAACCCCGAAAACGGTCACCACCGAGAACAGCGACGGCCGCAGGGCGTGGCGGAACATGATCCGCATCGGCGGCAGCCCCTTGGCTCGGGCCATGTGCACGTAGTCCTCCTGCAGGGTGGTGATCAGGTCGGTGCGCAGCAGCCGCTGGTAGCTGGCCGCCAGCGGCAGGCCGAGCGTGAGGGCGGGCAGGACCATGGAGAACAGCAGCCCGGAGACGCTGTCGCTCTCGTAGGCCGACGGGAAGATCTGCCAACGCAGCGCCAGCAGGTACAGCAGCACCACCCCCAGCGCGAAGTTGGGCACTGACAGCAGGCCGAACGACGCCACCGTGGAGCCGCGGTCGAAGGCCCGGTTGGCCCGGTAGGCGGCGAGCACGCCCCACGGGACGGCCAGCCCCAGCGCCACGGCCTGGGCCATCACCAGCAGGATCACCGTCTCGGGCAGCTTCTCGCGGATCACCTGGCTCACCGGCTGGTCGTTCTGGAACGAGGTGCCGAAGTCGCCGGTAGCCATGTCGCCCAGCCACAGCCCGTAGCGCACTGGCACGGCCCGGTCGAGGTGGTATTCAGCTCGGGCCGCGGCCACGGTGTCGCAGTCCCGGCTGGCTGCGTCCACCGTGGTGTCCTCGGCGGTGCCGGCCTCGATGGCGTCGCAGTCCAGCTCGGCCAGCACGCCCACCACGTTCACGAGCGGGTCGCCCAGCAGGTTCATGGCCGCGAAGCCCAGAAAGGTCACCGCGAACAGCACGGCGAGCAGCAGCGCCACCCGGCGCAGCACGAACCTGGCCACCAGTCCCCCGCCGCCCGGTCGCCTCGACTGTCAGTGGTCCGTCGCCGGCTCGCCGGCGCGGCGCAGTCGAACGCTTGCCTGGCGCGCCCTAGAGGGCTCCGCAGTTGCGCTCACACCACACCCTCAGCTCAGCCAGATCTGGTGCAGCCAGATCCGTCCCTGGTTGTTGCAGAAGAGCGGGTCGCCGGCGGGCCCCGTGGCCCCGCAGACGTTGTGGACGTTGTCACGGGCGCCGACGGTCCAGTTGGTGTGGGTGAGCAGGATGGACTCGTAGGCGTCGCGGTTGATCGCCTGGATGCGGTGCCAGATCTCCACTCGCCGGTCGAGGTCTTCGATAGCCCGCTGCTCATACATCAGATCGTCGCGCTCGGGGTCGCAGTGGCGGCTGAAGTTGAGCGAGATGAAGCTGATCGACCCGCACTCCATGAAGATGACGTCGTTGTCGGGGTCGACCGCCCCGAAGGCCGAGCTCAGCGCCACGTCGTAGTTTCCCAGCGCCACGTCGACGATCAGCTCGTCGAGGGGCTTCACCGTGGTGTCGACGTCGAAGAACTCGCCCCAGGTGGCGGCCAGCAGATCGCGGGCCCGGTCGCTCTCCACCGAAGGGCCGGGAAGGCCGAGACGCATGTTGATCCTGCCCTCCGAGCAGTTCTGGGGATGCTCGGCGCAGTGCTCGGCCACCAGCGGCCCAGCCCGCTCGGCCATGTTCGTCTCCTGGGCGACCTCGGGGTTGCGCCAGATCAAGTCGGGATGGAAGATCGACTCGGCCGCCGGTGCCGTCCCCTCGCCCAGCAGCTCCACGTAGAGGTCCTGGTCGGTGGCGAACGTGAGCGCCTGGCGGGCCCGGATGTCGGAGAAGACCGGGCTCTTCGTGTTGATGAACAGCACCGACTCGTCGGCCCGCACGTTTTCGATGGTGGTCACGCCTTGATCCGCTGCGTCGCGCAGCGTCAGGATGGCTCCCGTGCTGGCGGTGACCATCAGATCTAGCTCTCCCGCGATCAGCCGCTGGGCGGCCGCGCTCGAGTCGGGGATGGGGTACACCTCGATGCGGTCGGGATACACGTCGATCAGATCGGCGGCCCAGTAGTCGGGGTTGCGCACCAGCACCGTCACCTCGTCCTGGATGCGGCTCTGCACCATGAACGGGCCGGTGCCGACCGGCATTTGGTTGAGCGCGGGATCGGCGGCGGCCCGCTGTAGCCATTCCGACGGCAGGACCATCCCGATCTGGGTGGCGAAGGCGTTGGGCAGATGGGCCGAGGGCCGCACCCCGACGAACTCGACGGTGTGGTTGTCGATCTTGCGGATGGGCTCGTCGGGGTCGAAGCCGGGCCGGAACGCGATCGAGATCAGGGGGTCGGCCAGCTGGGCCTGGAACGTGGCCACCACATCGTCGGCGTCGAGCCCGGTCCCGTCGTGGAAGCGCACCCCCTCGCGCAGCTTCATCCGCCAGACCGAGCCGTCGCCGACCTTGGTCCACGACTCGGCCAGGAACGGGATCCAGTTGCCGTCGGCGTCGAAGTAGGCCAGCGGGTCGAAGACCGGCCCGGCCATCAAGAAGACGGGGGTCGAGATGGCGTTGGCCGCCGGGTTGAGGCCATCGCCCTCGGCGTAGGCGCCCACTCTCAGCGTGCCGCCGTAGACGGGTCCCGGCTCCCCGCCGCCGTCGCCGGGAGCCGCGGTGGTGGTCGTGGTGTCCACCGGCGCCACCAACAGCTCCGACTCGTCCGGTGGGTTCTGCTCGGCGGCGACGGGCGCCTCGTCGGCCTCGCCGCCAGAGGCCGTCGGCTCGGCCGCAGCGGGCTCAGAAGCCGGGGGGGCTTGGGGCTCGCCGCTCTCGCCCCCGCCGCCGCACGCCGCCGCCGCAAGGGCGAAGGCGATCACGGCCGCGAGCCCGACCCTCCGATGAATGCGGCTCCGTCGAGCAGCCATGCCAAATCGCCCTTCGATGCCCGGCCGGCCGCCGCGAAATCTAGCTCAGCCAGACTTGGTGCAACTGCACCCTGCCCTGGTTGTTGCAGAAAAGCTCTTCGCCGGTGGGGGCGGTCTGTCCGCAGACGTTGTGTACATGCTCCCCCGCGCCGATGGTCCAGTTGGCGTGGTTGAAGAAGATGTATATGTACGAGTCCCTGAGGTCCTGCTGGATCTGGTGCCAGATCTCCACCCGCCGGTCGAGGTCGTCGGTCGCCCTCTGTTCGAACATGAGGGCGTCGCTCTCGGGGTCGCAGTTTCGGGGCCAGTTGATCGAGATGAATCCGATCGAGCTGCACTGGATCCACAACATGTCGTTGTCGGGATCGACCGCGCCGAACTGCCTCCAGGTGACCACGTTGTAGGCCCCGATGGCTACCTCTGTGATGTGGTTGTCTTGGAGCAGTTCCTGCTGGGTGACGTTGAAATAGTCCTCCCAGCCATCGATCAGCAGATCCGCGATGCGGGTCTGCACCACCGACGGGCCCGAGTACTGCAACTCCATGTTGATCTTCCCGTCGCTGCAGTTGGAGGGGAAGTCCGCGCAGTAGGCAGCCACGAGCGGGCCGGCCCGCTCAGGCATGTTGGTCTCCTGTTTCACGTTCGGGTTGTGCCATATCAGGTCCGGGTGGAACATCGTGTCGGCCGGCGGGGCGGTTCCCTGGCGGATGAGGGCCACATAGGCGTCGCGGTCGGTGGCGAACGTCAGCGCCTGACGAGCCCGTATGTCGTCGAACGGAGGGCTCTGCGTGTTCATCATGGCGAAATCCTCTTCGCCCCGAAGGTTCTCGATGGTTCGCACCCCCTCGGCGTCGCGCAGCGTGAGGATGGCGTCGGCGGTGCTCGTCACCATCAGATCGAGCTCACCGGCCGCGAGCCGCTCCGCGGCGATCACCGAGTCGGTGATGGGATAGATCTCTATGCGGTCGAGGTATATGTCGGTGATGTCAGCGGCCCAGTAGTCGGGGTTGCGCACCAGCACCGTCACCTCGTCCTGGATCCGGCTGTCGACCATGAAGGGCCCGGTGCCGGGCGGGGACTGGTTGAGGGTCGGATCCTCGATGGCCCGGGCCAGCCACTCCGACGGGGGGACCATGCCGAGTTGGCTGGTGACGAATTGGGGGAAGTGGACGGTCTTGTCGAGCGGGTTGAACTGAACCGTGAGGTCGTCGATCTTCACAACGCCGCCCGTGTCGGGAAACATGGGCCGGACCGCGAGCGAGACCTCGAGGTCGAGGAGCTGGGCCTCGTAGGCCGCGACCACATCGTCGGCGTCGAGTTCGGTGCCGTCGTGGAAGCGCACCCCCTCACGCAGCTTCATCTCCCAGGACTCGCCGCCGTTGATCGGGGTGAACGACTCGGCCAGATACGGGATCCAGTTGCCCTGCGGATCCCAGTAGGCGACGGGCTCGAACACGGGATAGGTCATCACGTAGGCCGAGACTGCGAAGTTGCCAGAAGTCGGGTTCAGGCTGTCGCCCTCGGCCTCAACCGCGACCCGGAGGGTGCCTCCGAACTGCGGCTGCGGCTCGGCCGGCGCATCCTCCACCGCTTCGGCCGCGGTGTCGCCTGTGGTTGGCGCGGCAGTCGTGGTGGTGGTGTCCACCGGGGCGACCAGCGGCTCCTGTGGCTCCGGCTCGGCCGCCGGGGCGGTCACCTCGGCGCCGTCTGCCCCATCGGCAACGTCAGCCGTCTCGGTCGCCTCCGTGGTCTCCACCGCGGCCGGCGACGGCGACTCGCCATCGTCTGCCCCGCCCCCGCACGCGGCCGCGACCAGCGCGAGCGCAAGGATCGGCGCCAAAGGAGCCGGCGAGCGCTTGCAAGTCAGTCGTGCAGCCATTCGGATTGCCTTCCGTGGGAGCCGGTGATCGAGCCGTCAGCGGCGCCATCTTGTCAGACGGGTATGACACCCTGCCAGGAACTGCATGCGGTCAGTCGCGCTCCATCTCGGCCATGCGCCGCTCGAGGTCGGCAATCATCGGGTTGGGCTCCTGGCCGACGGCGCCCGGCAACAGCTCGGCGATCTCGGCCGGTGTCCATCGGTCGCCCGACGACCACATCGAGCGCACCTCCTGCGGCTGGTTCCACACCGAGATCCGCCTGCCCACCACCGTGTAGATCTGGGCATTGACGCTCCGGCCGGCATCGCTGAGGAGATGCACAGCCATGGGCGCCACCGCTTCGGGCTCGCCCGTCTCGAACTCGAAGGGAACCTTCTCGCTCATCCGGGTGCGGGCCACCGGCGCGATGCAGTTGGCGTTGATCGATGGCCCGCCCCGCAGGCGTATCGAGGCCGCGGTCATGGCCGCCGAGCGGGTGAGGCTGACGATGCCGCCCTTGGCCGCCGAGTAGTTGGCCTGAGCAGTGGAGGCCGAGAAGGCTCCCGAGGTGAACCCGACCAGCGAGCCGCCCGACGGCTGCTTGCGCATGCGGGCCAGCGCGGCGCGGTACACGTTGAAGTGCCCCTTGAGGTGGACGGCCACCACCTGGTCCCACTCGTCCTCGCTCATGTTGAACAGCATCCGCTCCCGCAGCACCCCCGCAGGGCACACCACGCCGTCGATGCTCCCCCACTGATCGCAGGCCGCTTCCACGATGGCGGCGCCCACATCGAACCGCGACACGTCACCAGCCACTGCGATGGCCTCGCCGCCCGCGGCCCGGATCTCGTCCACGGCCGCCCCGGCCACCGCGCTGGAGGGATCCGAGCCGTCGAGAGCGACGCCGTAGTCGGCCACCACCACATTGGCCCCCTCGGCCGAGCAGGCCAGCGACACCGCCCGACCGATGCCGCCCCCGCCGCCGGTGACCGCGACGGTCTTGCCCTCGAGGTGCCCGCTCACTCTGTGTTGCGCGGATTCAGCCTCAGCCTGAGGCGCTCAGGGTCGCCCTCTCAGCTCTTGCCCTCGCCCTCGCGGCGGCGCAGCGAGGCCAGGATGTCCACCCCGGTGGCGGCCTCGATCTGCTCGGTCATGGCCACCAGCGATGCCGGAAGCTGGCTCATCAGCCCCGGAATCCCCCCTCGGGACCCGCCGTCTGCGCTGCTGTCGCCGCTGCCGGCGGCACCGGTGTCCACCACCGCCACCCGGTCGATGCTCACGTTCTGGACGGTGGCGACAATCTTGTCGACCAGGTCCGGCAGCATGTTGAGCACCAGCACGTCGTGGCCGTCGGCGCCGGCCGCCTGGTACTGGTCGGTGAGACGCTTGAACACCTCGACCTGGGCCTTGCCGTCCTCGACGATGGTGGCCGCCTCGGCCTGGGCCTGAAGCTGGCGGGCCTCGAGGTCGGCGCGGGCCGGCACCACCACGTCGGCCTCCACCCGGCGCTTCTCCAACTCGATGCGCTCGGTCTCCAGCTCCTGGCTGGCCACCGCCTTGGCCGTCTCTCCCGCCACGAGCGCCTCCTCCTCGCGGGCCCGGGAGATGGCCTCGAGCTCGGCGGTGCGCACCCGCAGGGCGTTCTGCTCCTCCACGATGGTCTTGTCGGCCTCGATCTGGGCCACCTGGGCGGTGCGGCGGGCGGCCGCCTCAGCCTGCTCGGACTCTGCGGTGCGGTTGGCCTCGGCCACCCGGGCGTCGCGGATCACCTCGGCGGTGAGGCGCCGTCCCACCGATTCGAGGTAGTTCACGTCGTCGGTGACGTTCTGGATCTTGAGCACGTCGAGCTCGAGTCCCAGCGTCTTGATGTCGTCGTCGGCCTCGTCGATGAGCTGCTGGCCGAACTTGAGCCGGTCCTCGTTGACCTCCTCGGGCGACATGGTGGCCAGCACGCCCCGCAGGTTGGCCTCCAGGGTTTCTTTGGCGATCTTGCCGATATGGGTGTGGTCGACGTGCAGGAAGCGCTCCGCCGCGTTCTCCAGCAGGCCCTCGCCGCTCGACACCTTGACGTTGGCGATGCCCATCACGTTGAGGGGGATGGCCCCGCGCGAATAGGCGTTCTGCACGGCCACCTCAAGGGGGATGGTGTTGAGGTCCATCCAGGCCACCCGCTCAATTAGGGGGATCCGCAGCGTGCGGCCACCCTTGAGGATCCGGTAGCCCACGGTGCGCCCGTCGGACAGGGTCCGCTTGCGGCCCGAGATCACCGCCACCCGGTTGGGCGGACAGATCACGATCAGCGACCGCACGATCAAGATCACAAAGAGAACGGCCAGCGCCACAGCGATTCCGGCCACCAGTGCTGAAGACATTGCGTATACCTCCCACGCGCGCCGCGGGCCTCGAACCCGCGGCCCGGCCGAGCGTAACCAGCCCCTCCCAGCCCCACAAGGGCGCGTTCAGGCCCAGAGGCCGAGCGAGTTAGAGGCCGAGCGAATAGGTGAGCGATTCCGGCCCATACGGGCGAGGCCGTGGCCCGAGCGGCCCGTGAGCGCAGCGAACAAGAGCGGGAATGACCCCGCTGCGACGCGACCGGCTCTCACCTATTTGCGCTCCCTCTTAGTGAGCGAGTCCGGCCCATACGGGCGAGGCCGTGGGCTGTGACGCTGTGGTTTGGGCGGCCCGTGAGCGCTGCGAACAAGAGCGGGAATTCGCGCGGCTATTCCAGTTCGGGGTCGAGGCGGGTGACAAGGGCGACGCCGCCCTCGATGCGCACCACGATGACCCGCGCCCCGGCCTCGATGGCCCGGCCGTCGTCGAGGGGATCGATGGGGGCGGCCGTCATCTGGGTGCGGGCGCCGGCCACGGTGAGCACGATGCGGCCCCGCTGCTCGTTCGACATCGGCAGAGACACCCGGGCAATGCTGCCCTCGATCTCCTGGTCGCTCACATCGCTGGAGGCCTCGCTGCGGCGCAGGTAGGCGAAGGCGGCGCTGTTGAGCGCACCGGCCAGCACCCCGACCACAAGAGCCAGCAGCAGGGTGAACACCGCGCCGGTTCCGAGCCACTCCGACACCAGCCCAGTGGCGCCGAAGAACGTGGCCACGAAGGCGAGGCTGCTCAGCGGTATCACCGAGAACACGTCCGACAGCCCGTCGGCCTCCGCGCCCGCGTCCGCCTCGGCGTCGCCGCCGCTGAACACGAACCACAGCAGCACCGGCGCTCCGGCCGCCAGCAGGAAGGTATACAGCCAGGTCATCGGGCTACTCCACTCACCGCGGCCTCATGGGTGCCGGACACCGCAGCATCACGGATCACCGCAGTCTCATGGGTGCCTCCTACCCCAGTCGCCGCGGTCTCACGGGTGTCGAGGGCCGGGGCGAACATGGGCCAAAGCTAGTATCGCGACCGTGAGGTCCGCACTGGCTTTCTGCTGGCGGGCGCCGCAGGCGCGGTGAGCTTCACCGATGCCTTCTTCGCGGTGCGCGACGAGGTGCGCAACTGGGGGCGCTGGGGCGACGACGACCGCCTCGGCACGCTCAACCTGATCACCGACGACGCGGTGGCCCACGCCTCCTCGCTGGTGCGCACCGGCCGGCGGGTGTCGTGCGCACTCGACCTCAAGCACTCCGGCGGCGTGCAGACCGGCCAGATGCACGGGCGGATCAACCCGCTGCACACCATGGTCAAGATCCACAGACCCGATCTGGGCGACCCCGACGGCACCGGAATGGTCGCCCACTTCTCTGACGACATCGTGACCATGCCCCTGCAGGCCGCCACTCACTGGGACGGCCTCTCTCATGTGAGCTACGACAACACCCTCTACAACGGGGTGCCGGTCTCGTCGATCAAACCCACCGGCGGCGCCACCGTGCTCGGGATCGAGAACGTCCGCCACCTCACCGGACGGGGCGTGCTGCTCGACGTTTGCGCGGCCAAGGGCCTCGACCGGCTCGCCAGCGATCACGAAGTCACCGGCGACGACCTCGACGAGGCGGCCGAGCACGCCGGGGTGGCCATGCGGCCCGGCGACATCGTGCTGCTGCGCACCGGTCGGATCCAGGTGTTCCGCGAGATGGGGGCGCAGCCCTACGTGACCGGGCCCGAAGCCGACGGGACCAGCCCGGGGCCCGGCTTCGACGCGGTGCGCTGGTTCTGGCGCAACGACGTAGCCGCGGTGGCCAACGACACCTACATCTTCGAAGTCTTCCCCGGCCCGAGCTTCCACGACGCTCTGGGCGTGCACTGCCTGCATGTGGTGGACATGGGCATGACCCAGGGCCAGAACTGGGATCTGGAGGCCCTGGCGTCGGCCTGCGCCGAAGAGCAGCGCTACGAGTTCTTGCTGCAAGCCAACCCGGAGCCCTTCGTGGGCGGCTGCGGCTCCCCCGTCAACCCGGTGGCCGTCCTGTGAGCCCCGCGCCTCGGGCCATGGCCGATGACCCGCGGGCCGGGCCGGAGGTCGTCGTCGTGGGCAGCGCCAACCTCGACCTGGTGGTGGAGGTGGAGACGGTGCCGGTGGCGGGCGAGACGGTCCGCGGCGGCGACCTGCGGCGTATTCCCGGAGGCAAAGGGGCCAACCAGGCCGTGGCCGCGTCGCGCCTGGGCCGGCGGGTCGCCATGATCGGGCGGGTCGGCGACGACGACGCCGGCGCGATGCTGCGCGCCGCCATGGACTCCAGCGGCGTCGACACCGCCGGCCTGCTCACCACCGACGGCACCGCCAGCGGCACCGCCCTGATCGCGGTGGGCACCGACGGCGACAACGCCATCGTGGTGAGCCCGGGCGCCAACGGCCGCCTCAGCTCCGACGACGTAGAGCGCGCGGCTGATGTGCTCGGCGCCGCCGCGGTGGCGCTGCTGCAGCTGGAGGTGCCGCTGGAGGCGGTGGCGGCCGCAGTGCGCTGCGCCCGCGGCACGGTGGTGCTCAACCCCGCGCCCGCGCCGGCGGCGCCGCTTCCCGCCGAACTGCTCGACAGGGTGGACGTGATCGTGCCCAACCAGACCGAACTGGCCACCATGGCGGGACACGCCGGACTCTCCCCCATCGGCGGCGTCGACCCCGAGACCGCGGTGGCGCTGGCCCGAGGGCTGCCGGTGGCGGCTGCGGTGGTGACCCTGGGCGCGGCCGGCGCCATGGTGGTAACCCCCACCGATGCCACCCATGTGCCTGCGCCGACGGTCGTGCCCGTCGACACCACCGCGGCAGGCGACGCCTTCTGCGCCGCGCTGGCCGACGCGCTCGTGTCCGGCGCCGATCTGGTGAGCGCGGCGGAGTGGGCGGTCAAGGTGGGAGCGGCCACCACGCTGCGCCACGGCGCCCAGCCCTCCCTGCCAACCCCAGCCGAAATAGAGCACCTGCTCAGCTGAGCACGAGGGTGGACCATTCGCCTTCGGTTCGGCGCTCCACTTCGACTAGGGGGCTCAGAAAGCCGGCTGCTTGGGAGCACTGTGACGGCGAGATGCCGCCGACGGCGAGCCAGCCGCCCGGCGCAGTGTGCGACACCAGTTCCTCGGCAAGCGCCGCGACGCCCGCTCTGGCGATGTTGGCCACCACAGCGTCGAATCGGCCCTCGACTTCCGCGAGAGGTGCAAGCGTCGCTTCCAGCTGGGAGTCCACGGAGTTGATGGCCGCGTTGCGCCTCGCGGCTTGGACCGCCTCGTCGGCGACGTCGACCGCCACGACCCGGGCCGCGTCCAGCCGCAGGGCGCACAACCCCAGAATCCCGCTGCCGCAGCCGACATCGAGAACCCGCTCGCCACCAGTGATCCGCTCCAGCAGCACCTCGATCATCTGACGGGTGGTGGGATGGCGGCCGTTGCCGAACCCGCCGAAGCCCAACTCGATCAGCCCCGGCCAATCGCGACGATCATGCTCAGACCAGGCCGGACAAACCGTGAGCCGGCCACCGAAGCAGACCGGTCGAGTGTCGCTGACCCACCTTTCCAGCGCCGCGCCGCCCTGAGGCTTCGTCACCGCCGCCAGGCCCTCGGCTCGAAGCATCGCCGCCAGCCCGGCTGCGCCAGCTTCGTCGTCAAGTGCCGCCACCACCACTCGCCGAGCAGCCCCAGGCTCCACCACCTCCAACGAGCGCACACCAACATCCCGGAGCCGCCCAAGAACCCCAGCCAACTCGCCGACAGTGGTAGCCACCACAATCATCACCCCAGTGTCGCAGCGCGACAGCCTCACGGATCTGTGATTGACAGGCCCAGCGGCGCATCTTCGCCCAAGCTCTCTGCCATCACGTCCACGCCCAGGTGGTCCTCAATCGCCGCGGCCAGGCCCGTGAGACGATCCTCGCCGCTGGCCTTTGAAGCCAGCCACTGCTGCGCCCAATCGGCTAGAGCGTTGGCATGCTCCAACCACCCGGACTCCTGTCGAGGCGATTCACTGGTACGAGCCGGGGTGGGATGACCGCCCTCATGAAGCACTTGGTGCAACTCTGCAAGTGCGGTAAGTCGCATCAGCGAGCGGTGCTGGAGCCGGAACAAGTCGTCGGCCCTGTGGACAAGGGTCTGGCGCTGCTCCCAGCCCATCCGCCAGAATCGCTTGCGGGTCGGCTAGGCAGTTGTCCTCCAATGGGTGGTGCTGATCGAATCACCATCGTGTTCTGTCGATAGCGGTGGACCACACGGCACCAACCAAGGACACGCTGGACCAGTGCTTGCATCTAGTAGTGTTCACCTATAGGGTGAAGGTGTGAACATATGCGAATCCGATTCGAGGACGATGCTCTCCGACGGCTGCATGAGGAGCACGACTTCGCCTTGCCCAGGTTCGGGCCGGAAGTCACCAGAGCGTTCCGCAAGAAGGTCGCGTTCCTGGAAGAAGCCGAGTCCGAGACCGACCTGCGCAACTACAAGGCACTGCACTTCGAGAAGCTTCGCGGGGGCCGCGCCGGGCAGCACTCGATCCGGCTCAACCGTCAGTGGCGACTCATCCTGCGGGTTGAGTCAGACGCCCAAGGACGCCTGCTGATCGTGGTCGAGGTTGCCAACCACTACTAGGGAGAAAGCGACGAACATGGCCCAGACTCCCGCTCACGCATTCCCGCCCGGCGAGTACCTCCGTGACGAACTGGAGGAGCGAGGCTGGACTGTGACTGAGTTCTCGGAGATCATCGGCCGGCCCATCCAGGCTGTGTCGGAAATCCTCAACGCCAAGAAGGAGATCACTGCTGAGACAGCGATGGCCATCTCCGCGGCGCTCGGCACGACGCCCGAGGTGTGGCTGAACCTTCAGACGCGGTATCGCTTGCACCAGCACCGCACGGCGGCGGACCGTGTCGATCTCGCGCCGGTGGCTCGCCGGGCGCTCCTACGCAGCGCGATTCCGCTGGCTCAAGTGCGGTCGCGGGGGTGGATCCCCGACACGAGCGATCTCGATGAAACAGAGTCAGCAGTATGCCATCTTCTCGAGATCGAGTCTCTTGAAGAGAGGCCGGCGTTCGCCGTGGCTGCGAGACGCTCCAACCGCACCGAACCGATCACGCTCCGGCAGTCCGCATGGCTCGGCCGCGTACGTCGTATGGCCGAGCTCCAGCAGGTTGAACGCTTCGATGTCGAGGCTCTCGGAGCGCTCGCGCAGCGCCTATCGCGCCTGCTGCGGAACGGACCTGGTGAACTCCAGCGGCTTCCCGCTCTTCTTGGTGAGTGTGGTGTCTGCCTCGTCTTTTGCGAGGGGCTTCGAGGGGGCAAGCTCGACGGTGCAGTTACCTTCCTCAGTGACGGTCGTCCGGCGATCGGTCTAACGACGCGCGGCAACCGGTTCGACAGCTTGTTGTTCACCTTGCTCCATGAGTGCGCGCATCTGACGCTCGGTCACATCACCCCGCAGTCCGGCGCCATTGTTGACGATGACCTCACGGTGACCAAGACCCATCCTGACGAGATCGCTGCCGACGAGCAAGCGTCAACCTGGCTGTTTCCCGGCAAGCTGATGATGAGGTCGACCACGGTTTCCGAAATCGCGCAGACCGCGACGGATCATCAGGTGCATCCGAGTGTGGTCATCGGACAGATCCAGCGGCTCACTGACAATTGGAGCCTTCACCGTGCTCACATCCCCAAGGTCCGCCCTGACCTTCAAGATGCGGGGTTGATGTCGTGATGGCGATGGCAGAGTGGCTCGTGGAGGCCCCAAGACCAACGTTCTCGTTCTACTTGACGGCGGCCCGATGTAATCGGGATCCCCAGATAGCTGCAGCTGCGGCTGATCTGGCTGGCGCTATCACGGTCGCAGGGCCTGGAGGACCCGAGATCGTCAGAAAACTGCGCGACTTGGGACTCGACTGTTCCGTGCTGTTCGACGGGATGGGATACGCAGACATGGACTTGCCTGCTCGCGACGGCTGGGTAGGCGCACAGCGTGCGATTGGGGCAGTCTGCCCACTCTTGCCGGGTGCGTTCTTGGCCTGGGACCGGAGCGACAACATCGAGTTCATTGGGACCGTGCAGGAGCAGAGCCGAATTGCCGCGGGCTTGGAGGCAACGATGCTGTTCGCTATCGATGCCCGCTGGATCGCCAGGAAGGCTGAAGTCGTGATCGACACGCTGATGTCGGCGAACCAGCCTGTCGCACTCGTGTTCGCCCATCGAGGTGACCCACTCTCCGAACCCGGCGCCGTTCAGGGTCTGCGTCGTGTGGCTCAGCGGGTCAACCGGGTGTCACTGCTGCGAAGCGATCACGGGGCCATCGGAGCCTTGGCATTCGGTGCCCGGCACGCGTCGGTCGGACTGACGACCTCGACACGTCACTACGCACCCCCTGTCAAGGGAGCCTGGCGCCGGCCGGGGCAATCGGCTCGCCTATTCGTTCGCCCGCTGCTCGACTGGTTCTTGGCCAGCGGTGTCGCAGGCTGGACGGCCGCAGGGGAGGCCATTGTCTGTAACCTCCCGTGCTGCCATGGGCAGTCGCTCGCTCGGTTCCTTGATGCCGATCTCGATGCCGACTGGCACAACATGAACGCGCTTGCAGATCTGGCGGACTACGTAATCAACGCTCCGAAGTCAGATCGAGCTTCCGAGTTCCTCGGCCAATGTCGAATCGCCACCAAGTGGTACGACCGTGCCGGTTTCAACGGTCCTGAAAAGCCAAAGGCTCAGCTGACCGGCTGGGTGCTCTCGTAGAGATAGCGCTCGTAGGCAAGCTCGGCCACCCACCAGCGATACACGCTAGGGATGCCGGTCTCCGCGGGGCTTGCAGGTACCAGGACCTCCGGGGAATCCCCGCAGCACAGAGAGATGATTCCGACCCCCCACTCTCGGGCTACGCACTCGGTGGGCGATGCGACAGGCTGCTGGGTCTCGTCAACCAACACGAATCTCTCGACGATCGGGGTGAACCGAGCTGCTCGATCCACGGCTCGCTCCACGCTCCGGCTGCGCAAGGCGACCGACCGCAACATCCCTGGCGGCGAGTAGGTCAATTCAAACCCCTCGTCCGTCTCGACGGCAGCGTGTGGAGCGGCGCGCAACC
This sequence comes from Acidimicrobiia bacterium, assembly GCA_022821685.1. Classification (GTDB taxonomy): domain Bacteria; phylum Actinomycetota; class Acidimicrobiia; order Acidimicrobiales; family Aldehydirespiratoraceae; genus Aldehydirespirator. The sequence continues at coordinate 35,903 of JAJEDD010000034.1, read as the reverse complement.
GCTGGACCTTGATTTCAGGGAGCATCCCCGACGGCGTTGGTCCATGCGGGGGCAACAGCCAGAGGCCGTGCAGCAATGCCGTGGAGGTGATGCCTCCAACGCCGGCCTGCCTTCGGCGCTCGTGCTCGGATGGGCAGATCTCCAACGCTCCAAGCATTTCTGACCCATCGATCGAGAATTGGACGACAGGAAGTCCTGTCAAGCGAGAAAACGAAGCAAGCGCTACCTCTAGGGGTGAGCCCAGCACATCCTCCCCCTTGTTGTCCGTGCCGGTCGGGGAAGTGTCACTGACCGACGACTTCCTGTCCAGCCGGTTCCTGCATGACACGCTCGGCTAGGGAGTCGAGCGACAGCCCACGGGCGCGAGCAATGGCTGCTACGACGAAGAAGGATGGGCCGGTCCTCAGACGGGTTCCCGGATTTCGATAGAGCCGTCGGATGGTCTCATGGCCGAGGTCACACCGCCTCGCAATGCTTGCGACGGACTCTTCGGCGTCCTCGATTCCGTCGAACAGCATGACCCTTAGGCGCTCAGCGCGCTGGTCGGTCTGCATGTCCGCGCGGCCGGGCACTCGTTCACGGTATCCAATTTATATTGGATAAACCAGACGACAGAGGATGTGGGGGCGCAGCGTTGTCACAGGCGGTGCGTACAGTCCGGGCCCGATGAGCTCCGAATCTGAGCTTGCGAATGAGGCGTTGGGGCTGCTCCAGCGGCTGACCGGCGATCTCGCGGCCCAGTTCCGGACTGACCAACTCGAAGCGATCCTGGCGTTGGCCGGTGATCGGGGCCGGGTGCTGCTGGTGCAACGGACCGGCTGGGGCAAGAGCGCGGTGTACTTCATCGCCACTCGGCTGCTCCGGGACCAGGGGCTTGGGCCGACGCTGCTCGTGTCGCCGCTGCTTGCGCTCATGCGCAACCAGATTGAAGCTGCTGAACGGCTGGGCGTCCGTGCCGAGACCATCAATAGCTCCAACAAGGAAGAGTGGAGCGAGGTTGAAGGTCGGATCAACGACGACGAGGTTGACGTGCTGCTGATCTCGCCTGAGCGACTGGCGAACCGGCAATTCCGCGATGAGGTGCTACCCATCGTCGGCCGGAGAAGCGGACTACTCGTGATCGATGAGGCCCACTGCATTTCTGACTGGGGCCATGACTTCAGACCCGATTATCGGCGGCTGGCGCGGGTGCTCGATCTGCTGCCAACCGGCGTGCCAGTGCTGTGCTGTACCGCCACTGCCAATGATCGGGTGGTGGATGACGTGACTGCCCAACTCGGAGCCGACTTCGTGCCAGTGAGGGGCCCTCTTGCTCGCCGCGGCCTGCGGCTCCACGCGCTGGACAAGCCGATTCAGGCGGAACGGCTCGTGTGGCTCGCCTCGGCGATCAACGAGTTGCCCGGCACTGGCATCGTCTACTGCCTCACGGTCGCGGACACCGAGCGGGTCTCGGGCTGGCTCCAGACGCAAGGCATCTCTCCCGTTCGCCTTGGCGGACACAGTCGGGAGGTCGGGCAGTTGAGACACGACGACTCCCTGGCCACGATCTTGCTCGTAAGCCGTCTCTGCGCTGACGGGGTGCGACCACTCAAGGCGTCCGAGTACTGGAGCCTGCGCGATTTCATCCGCGCTGATGGACGGCAACAGGCGGACCCAGGACCGCTACTCGGACAGAGCGCGGATCAACTCATGCGAGATCATGGTCTGCCCGAGGATCTTGGCGAGCGCATTGCTGAGCTCATGGACCGCGCCACGGCGGTTGCCTTCGAGCTAGACCGGTTGGAGCAGTCAGGCATCAAGACGCTCACGGCGTTCGATCAGCACTACCCGCGTACGTGGCTAGACCGGCTCCGTGCCAAGGCCCCGCCGCTGGTGCACGCCGCTGGCGCGCTCGAACTGCTCGACGCGCCCGGGCTGGGTGTGGTCGGGAGCCGCGACGTGTCCCAAGCAGGGGGCGAGGTTGCCAGAGAGGTTGCTCGGCTCGCGGCACGTCGGGGTCTGCCACTCACGTCGGGCGGTGCTCGAGGCGTCGACCAACTCGCCATGGATGCCGCCTTCGAAGCCGGAGGAGCCGTTGTCGGCATGCTGGCCGAAGCGCTGTCGCGCAAGTTGAAGAGCCCCGACGTGCGGAGGGCCGTGTACGAGGGCAGCACGGTCATGTGCACGCCCTACAGTCCCAGTGCCCCCTTCAGCGCGGGCAACGCCATGGGTCGCAACAAGCTCATCTATGCGCAGGCTGCGCTCACGGTGGTTGTAGCGAGCGACGATGGGACTGGGGGTACATGGTCGGGCGCCGTCGAAGCCCTCAAGCACGGCTACGGGCCGGTCGCCGTGTGGCGAGGCGACGGGGAAGGTCCTGGCAACGATCCCCTTCAGCAGCGAGGCGCCCTGCCTGTGTCCAGCCTTGAAGACGTCGAGGCACTTCTTGAGGCCACCCAAGCACCGTCAGCGGAATCGCCCCAGTCACCGGCGAGCACTGCCGAACAGCAGCCGCTGTTCGTCACGATGTCGCCCCTGTAGTGCTGGGTCGCGAGTCGGTCGGCGTCGCGTCGTCGACCGACTGGACTGGCTATTCGCGGTGGTGGGATTCGATGCTTGGGTCGAGGGTGTGGTAGTCGGCGGCGTCGTCTACGAAGATAGCCCACTCGGTGTGCAGGCCGGTGGGCAGGTCCATGGTGCCGGCGCATATGGCGATGTGGTCGGTCTGGCGAGGTGGGCCCTCCGCTACCTGCCAGAACAGCGAGCTCCCGCATTCTCGGCAGAAGCCGTAGGCCACGTTGGGATCGTCGGCGGGGTGGTGCCATGTGAGGCTGGCGTCGGACAGGAGCCTCAAGTCGGAGCGCTTGCATCCCGACCCGGCCATGTAGTGGCCGGTCCAGCGGCGGCAGCGCCAGCAATGGCAGTTCCAGACCTGGCGGATCGGGCCGTGCACCTCGTAGCTCACCGCGCCGCACAGGCAGTGGCCCGAGGGCGGCGAGTCTGGCTCCAACCGGGGGTTCTCGCTCATGCCAGCGCCTCACTGTTCTGTGATCGGCAGCGGTAGGGTCGCGATTGTTGCACGGCCCGGGGCTCCTACGCTCCCGGCCCAAGTTCCGGAGGGTGATCATGGCAGAGCGCGAACGCTGCTACGACCGCGGGCCCCGGATGTCCCGGTGGCCGCTTCCGACGATGGCGTGACCATGGCAGACCCAGAACGCCACTACGACTATGTGATCGTGGGCGGGGGCTCGGCCGGCTGCGCCCTCGCCAACCGGCTCAGCGCCGATCCGGAAACCTCGGTGCTGGTGCTGGAGGCAGGCCGGCGGGACTGGCGCTTCGACGTGTACATCCATATGCCGGCGGCCCTGTCGTTTCCCATCGGCAACCGCTTCTACGACTGGCAGTACACCTCCGAGCCCGAGCCCCACATGGGCGGTCGCCGCGTCTACCACGCCCGCGGCAAGGTGCTGGGCGGATCATCGAGCATCAACGGCATGATCTTCCAGCGGGGCAATCCTCTCGACTACGAGCGCTGGGCCGCCGATGCGGGGATGCAGCGCTGGGACTACGCCCACTGCCTGCCCTACTTCAAGCGCATGGAGCTCTGCCTGGCCGGCGACGACCCGAGCCGCCCCGACCGCGATGCCCGAGCCGATGATGGCGCCGACGCGGACAGCAGCCGCGCCAACGCCAGCGGCGTCTACCGGGGCGACCGGGGGCCGCTGGTGCTGGAGCGGGGCCCGGCCACCAACCCGCTGTTCGAGGCCTTCCTGGCCGCCACCGAGCAGGCCGGCCATCCCCGCACCGCCGACGTGAACGGCTACCGCCAGGAGGGTTTCGCCGCCTTCGACCGCAACGTCCACCGGGGCCGGCGCCTCAGCGCGTCGCGGGCCTACCTGCACCCGGTGCTCGACCGGCCCAACCTCACCCTCGTCACCCGGGCCCTCACCACCAGGATCCTCTTCGAGGCCAACCGGGCGGTGGGGGCGGCCTACACCAAGGCCGGCCGCGGCCGCACGGTGCGAGCCGGCGAGGTGATCTGCTGCGGCGGCGCCATCAACTCGCCGCAGCTTCTGCAGCTCAGCGGCGTCGGCCCAGCCGGCCTGCTGCACCGCCACGGCATCGACGTGGTGGCCGACGTGCCCGCGGTCGGCGCCAACATGCAGGACCACCTGGAGGTGTACGTCCAGTACGCCTGCAAGCAGCCGGTGTCGATGCAGCCCAACCTGGCCAAGTGGCGCCGTCCCTGGATCGGGCTGCAGTGGCTGGCCCGGCGCGGCCCGGCCGCCACCAACCACTTCGAGGCGGGCGGCTTCATCCGCAGCAACGACGACGTGGCCTACCCCAACCTCATGTTCCACTTCCTGCCCATCGCCATCCGCTACGACGGCTCGACGCCCGCCGGCGGCCACGGCTACCAGGTGCACGTCGGGCCGATGTACAGCAACTCGCGGGGGACGGTGGCCATCGTGTCGGCCGATCCCCGGACCAAGCCCGCCCTGCGCTTCAACTATCTGTCCACCGACGAAGACCGCCGCGAATGGGTGGAGGCCGTCCGCCACGCCCGCCGCATCCTCACCCAGCCGGCCATGGACCCGTTCAACGGCGGCGAGGTCTCGCCCGGGCCCGAAGTGAGCACCGACGAGGAGATCCTCGACTGGGTGCGGCGCGACGCCGAGACCGCCCTGCACCCGTCGTGCACCGCCCGCATGGGCCTCGGCGACGACTCGGCGCTGCACCCGGACTCGCTCGAGGTCCACGGCACCACCGGCCTGCGGGTGGTGGACGCCTCGTCGATGCCGTATGTGACCAACGGCAACATCTACGCGCCGGTGATGATGCTAGCCGAGAAGGCCGCCGACCTGATCCTGGGCAACACCCCGCCAGCCCCCGAGCCGGTGGACTTCTACCGGGTGTGACCGATATCACACCCACTCTGACCTCCAATTCCTTGCAATTCACCCCCGTGGCCGAGACAATCTCGGTTAGCGCCGAGACGCGGCGCACACAGCGCAAAGGAGGACTGCAAATGCGTTCCATTCCCCTGAGCAACGCCAGAGTCGGCGCCAACTCTGTGTGGCGCGACGCGCTGGGGCCCGGCTATGCCGTGGGCGCAGCCGAGAGCCTGTTGCGGGTCACCGGCGATGCCGCCGCCCGCCCCTACCGGACCAGCCGCTGACGCAGTAGTCGCCCACGACGACTCCGAAGAGGGGTGAAGCCCCTCATCTGATCTCGAGGCCCCGCCGGTATCGGCAATCCCCCAGCCGATACGGCGAGGGCCTCGACGCGTCGCCCCATGCACATCCGGCGCCTGCCGGCTGCGCTCGCCGGCCGCCCAAACCGCCGCAGCGCGGCCCAGGGCCCCGCTGTTCCCGCGAGGTCGCTCACGGGTCGCTCCCCGCCGCTCGGCCTCTAGGCTCGCCGGTGTGGTAGAGCCTGACTTTCTTCGCTTCGACACCCTCAGCCTCCACGCCGGCCAGCACAGCGACCCCGCCACCGGGGCCAGGGCCGTGCCCATCTACTTCACCACCTCATACTCCTTCGAGGACACCGACCACGCGGCCGGGCTGTTCAACCTCGAGATCCCCGGCCACATCTATTCCCGGATCTCCAATCCCACCGTGGCCGTGCTCGAGGAGCGGGTGGCGGCGCTCGAGGGCGGGGTGGGCGCGGTGGCCACCGCCAGCGGGCAGGCCGCCTTCTTCCTGGCCGTGGCCACCCTGATGGACACCGGCGGACACATCGTGGCCAGTCGCAACATCTACGGCGGCACCCACAACATGCTCAACCTGACCCTGCCCCGGTTCGGCATCACCGCCACGCTCGTGGACCCCCGCCGGCCCGATGAGTTCGAGGCCGCCATCGGCGGCAAGACCCGCCTCGTCTTCGCCGAGACCCTCGGCAATCCCGGCATCGAGGTCCTCGACATCGCCGCGGTGGCCGACGTCGCCCACCGGCACCGCCTGCCGCTGATGGTGGACGCCACCTTCTCCACCCCCTACCTGATCCGGCCCTTCGAGCACGGCGCCGACATTGTGATGCACTCGGCCACCAAGTTCCTGGGCGGCCACGGGGTGGCCCTCGGCGGCATGCTCGTAGACGGCGGCCACTTCGACTGGGACGCCTCGGGGCTGTTCGGAACCATCACCGAGCCCTACGCCGGCTACCACGGCATCAGCTTCAGCGACGAGTTCGGCCCCAGCGCCTTCATCAGCCGGGCCCGGGCCGAGGGGCTGCGCGACTTCGGCGCCTGCATGAGCCCGGCCAACGCCTTCCAGATCCTTCAGGGCGTCGAGACGCTGCCGCTGAGGATGCAGCGCCACGTGTCCAACACCGAGGCGGTGGTTGAGGCGCTGGACGCCAACGACGCAGTGACCTGGGTCAAGTACCCGTCCATGCCCGACCATCCCGACTATGGCCTGGCCGGCCGGCTCTACCCGAGGGGGACCGGGGCCATCTTGAGCTTCGGCATCGCCGGGGGCCGCGACGCGGGGGCCAAGTTCATAGCTGCGGTCCGCCTGGCCTCCCATCTGGCCAACGTGGGCGACGCCAAGACGCTGGTGATCCACCCGGCCAGCACCACCCACCAGCAGATGTCGGCCGCCGATCTGGCCGCGGCCGGGGTGGGCGAGGACCTGGTGCGGCTCTCGGTCGGGCTGGAGGATCCCCGCGACATCATCGAGGACTTGGAGCGGGCCCTGAAGGCCTCGCAGCGCTGACGAGGGCCTCCGCACAAGTCCTATGGGCGCACACCACCCGATGACCCCGAGTTGCTGCTCGGAGACGCTCACCAGGCTGATGCCCGAAAGGAACGGCCAACAGTGGAGACACTGATCGGCGGGCGGGTGGTGCGCTGTGCCACCGGGGGCCGCAGCATCGACGGCGACGAGCCCGCGGTGGTGCTGGTGCACGGCGCGGGCGGCGACCGCACGGTCTGGCAGCTCCAAACCCGCTGGATCGCGCACCACGGCTACCGGGCCGCGGCGGTGGACCTGCCCGGGCACGGCGGCAGCGAGGGCCCCGCGCTGGCCGGCATCGGCGAGATGGGCGAGTGGCTGGCCGGAGCCACCGAGGCCCTGGGCTTGGCGCCCGCCCATCTGGTGGGGCACTCGATGGGCACGTTCGTGGCGCTGGAGGCCGCCGCCCAGCGGCCCAGCGTGGTCCGGTCGCTGGTGCTGCTGGGCACCGCCGGGGCCATGCCCGTGCATCCCGCCCTGCAGTCGGCCGCCGATGCCGACGACCCGGCAGCCGGACAGCTCATCACCTCTTGGGGCATCGGCAGTCGAGCGCACACCGGCGGGCACGCCTCGCCGGGCATGTGGTTGATCGGGGGCAACACATCGCTGCTGGACCGGGCCCCCGACGGAGTGCTGGCCCGCGATCTGGCCGCCTGCAACGCTTACGACGGCGCCGAGGCAGCCGCGGCCCGGGTGCAGTGTCCGGTCACCCTCGTGCTGGGCCGCGAGGACAAGATGACGCCCAACCGGGCGGCCACCGGCATGATCGAAGCGTTCGGTCCCGCCGTATACCTCGATCGGGTGGGCCACTTCATGCAGATCGAGAGCCCCATCGCGGCGCGCCAGGCCATCGCCGCCGCTCTGGCTCGCGCCTGACGCAATTCATCGCGGCGCTCGCGGCCGACCGGAGCTTTGAAGCCATCGCCGCCGCTCTCGCTCGCGCTTGACCCGACCCCGGCGAACCGGCGGGGCTGACCGCGGCCTCTGTGACCAAAGTCACGAGCGGGCTGCGGATTGGCGGTCGGGCTCGGCAACTACGATCCCGTCGTGGCCTCCGGCGCGGTGGTGCGGCCCGAATCCGGCGACGAGGGACTCGCGGGCGGACCCTGGATCGAGCCGGGCGGAGACAGCTTCGGCGCGGTGCGGTCGCTGCTGGTCGGCGTGACCTTGGTGATGGCCTGCAACGGTCTGTTGCGGGTCGCGCTGGGAGTGCGGGCCGAACTGGAGGACTTCGGACTGGCCGTGACCGGCGTGGTGATGGCCGGCTACTTCCTGGGCTTCCTGTTCGGGACCAGGGCAGCCGAGCACTTCATCGCCTCGGTCGGCCACATCCGGGTGTTCGCGGCGCTGTCGTCGGTGGGCTCGGCCGCCGCCATCCTGCACGTGGTCTGGGTCCACCCGGCATCGTGGACGCTGCTGAGGCTCGCCTACGGGCTGTGCCTGGCCGGGATCCTGGTGACCGTCGAGTCGTGGCTCAACGACATGGCCACCAACGCCACCCGGGGCCGGATGCTGTCGCGCTACATGATCGTGACCATGGGCGGGATCGGCGCGGGCCAGCTCATGCTCAACCTCGCCGACCCCGGTGGCTTCAAGCTGTTCGTGGTGTCGTCCGCGCTGATCTCGTTCGCGCTGGTGCCGGTGGCGCTGTCGGCGTCCACCGCGCCGCCGCTGGTGCTGCCCGAGCCGATCTCGCTGCGCGAGCTGGTCAAGATCGTGCCGCTGGGGCTGCTGACCGCGTTCTGGGTGGGCGTATCCCATGGCTGCCTGATGGGCCTCGGTGCGGTCTACGCCGCCTCCGAGGGCCTGTCCAACACCCGGGTCTCGCTCTTTGTGGCGTCGTCGATGGTGGGGTCGGTGGTGTTCCAGTGGCTCGTCGGCAGCGCCTCCGATCGGGTTCCTCGCCGCTATGTGATCGCGGTGGTGGCCGTCGTGGCGGCCGGCTCGGCGGGGCTGCATCTGATGGTTCCGGTGGGATCTGCCCTGTCGCTGCTGCTGATGTTCATCCACGGCGGCGCCACCTTCCCGCTCTATTCGCTGGCGGTGGCCACCACCGCCGACAGCGTCTCGCCCGCGCAGCTCACCGGGGCCAGCGCCTCGCTGGTGCAAGTCAGCGGGATCGGGGCCGTGATCGGCCCGACAGTGGGCGGGTTCCTGATGGCCGCCATCGCGCCGCCGGCCTATTTCTGGGTGCTGATCGTTTGCCATGTGGTCATCGCGCTCCACGTCGTGAAGCGCATGCTCACCCGACCGGCGCCGCCAGTCGCCGAGCAGGGCCGGTTCGATCCCTGGCCGGCCCGAGCCTCCGCTATGGCGGCCAACCTCCTGCGCCGCCCCCGCCGGGGCTAGTGTGCCCATCGGTGAAGGCGCGCCCGACGGAGCACAATCGGGGCTTGGGGGCCGAGCGAACAGGCGAGCGATTCCGGCTCATACGGGTGAGACCGTGGACTGTGTTGTGGGGGTTTGAGCGGCCCGTGAGCGCAGCCAACAAGAGCGGGAAAGACCCCGCAGCGACGCGACGGGCTTGTACCTACCCGTGCACGCTCTTTGGCCCCATGCGAGCCTTGCTGCTGGTGACGGCGCTGGCCGCAGCGGCGTGCGGCGGTGCGACTGACTCCGCGTCCCAGGACGGCGATGATGCCACCGAATCTGCTGTCACAGCCGAGACAGTTCCCGAGCCGGGCGGCGGCGAGATCGTGCTGGCGGTGGAGCAGTGGCCCGAGTGCCTCAACCCGCTCACATCCTGCGCCAACTCGAGCTGGCTCAACTGGTCGGTGCTCGTCCATCTGGTGCCGACGCTCATGGAGTACGACGAGGACAACAACCTCAGGGCGTCGCCGCTGCTCGTTGAGGCCCCCTCGGCGGAGACTCGCCCCGACGGCGGCTTCACCGTCACCTACAGCCTCGATCCCGACGCCCGCTGGAGCGACGGCACCCCCATCACCAGCAGCGACGTGTGGTTCTCCTGGCGGGCCCGGCTCGACACCGCGGGCTCGCTCGACACCATCGGCTACGACCTCATCACCGACGTGGGCCACGACGATCCCCACACCGCGGTCGTCACGTTCTCGGAACCGTATGCGCCGTGGCGCCAGCTCTTCGGGCGCATCCTGCCAGCCCACGCATTCGAGGGCGAGACCGACATATCGGGCCGCTGGAACGACTCGATCCCCGTCTCGGGCGGACCCTGGCTGCAAGAGTCGTGGAGCCCCCAGCAGCACATCCTGGTCCCCAACGACAACTACTGGGTGACCGATCGGATGCCGCTCGTCGACCGGGTGGTGATGGTCCCGCTCGAGGACACCGACACCGAGGTGGCGGCCCTCCAGACAGGCGAAGTCATGGCCGCCTCGCCCCAGCCCTTCCCCGGCGCCAAGGAGCGCCTCGGCCCGCCGCTGGCCTTCGTGTCGGGCGAGGGCACCTTCATGGAGGGCCTCTGGATCAACCAGGCCGCGCCGGACCGGAGATTCGAGATCACCACCAGCGTCCGCCGGGCGCTGGCCCACGCCCTCGACCGCGAGCGGATCGCCGAGGTGGCGCTGGGGCCCATCATCGACAACCCCGAGGTGCTCCAGTGCGCGGGCTGGAACCCGGCCTTCGGGCAATGGTGCGGCGATCACTTCACCCGCTACAGCCAGGACATGGCCGCCGTCGAGCGGCTGCTGACCGCCGAGGGCTGGACCCGTCCCGATCCCGAGGGCCGGTGGGTGAACACCGAGGGGGTCGAGCTGGTGCTGCAGTGGAACACGGTGGCCGGCAACCAGCGCCGCGAGGACATCCAGGCCCTGGTGACCGAGATGACCGAGCCGTTCGGAATCGGCTTCGAGATCATCAACTACAGCGCGGGCGAGCTGTTCCAGAACCGCCTGCCGGTGATGGACTTCGGTCCGCTGGCCCTCTACGCCAACGGCACCGACCCCGATCCGTCCGTCTCGGCCCTCTACGACATCGACGGCATCCCCAGCGAGGCCAACGGCTTCAGCGGCCAGAACTTCACCGCCTACGCCAGCGAGCGGGCCACTGAGCTGGCCTTCGCCATCGACGCCGAGCTTGACGAGGCGGCGCGCCTGGAGCTGGTGCACGAACTCGGGGCGCTGCTGGCCGACGACGTTCCCTGGATCCCGCTGTACATGCTGCCCAACCTGCTGGCCTGGGATCCCGCGGTGCTGGACGGACCGGGCGCCTACGTGTCGAGCGTGCACGGCGGCTACTACGACATCTACGACTGGGCCGTCATCGGCTGACCCGCACCCAGAAATTCCAGGCATAGCGGCGGAGCCACTGGGCGCCTGATTCGTTGCGCGAAGCGCGGCGGCGGGCCACTAACCTCCCCGGTGGACTTCCGAAGGGAGAGACAGATGGCGGAGAGAGGCTCATCGGCTTGGCATTCATGGGTGGTGGCGGTGTTCGACGACCCTGTCAACCGCTCGCGGCCCCGCGCCCTTCGGGCTCTGGCCGAGTGGGCGGCGGCGTCGGTAGCCGTCCACAGCGACGTCTATGCGGGCATCGCGGCCGGATACGCGGCAGTGTCGCGGGCGGCGGAATCTCCCGAATCGACCGCCCACGCGGCCCGGCTCGCCATCTGGCACTCAGTCACCTCGCTGCGCCAGAGCAGCCCCGACGACCTCGACGTGTGGCACTTCGAGCTGCACGCCGCGGGCGAGCTCATCGGGCTGCGCCTGCCCGACCGTCCCCAGCTCGAGGACGTTTCGATCGCCAGCTGACAAGGGCTGATCCGGCCGCGGCCGGATCAGCCGATCTCGTCGGGCATCTCCGCCTTGCGCCAGCCAGGCAGTAGCAAGCGGCGCTGTCAGCCGATCTCGTCGGGCATCTCCGCCTTGCGGCGGGCCACGTAGTCGCGCAGTTCGGCGTCGACCGCGACGTCGATGCCGGGAGGCTCGTAGTCGGCCAGCAGCTGCTTCCATCGGGCGTTGGCCCGCTGGGCCGCTGAGAGCGAGCCCTCCTCGGTCCACTGCTCGTAGCTGGCCGCGTCGGAGATGTCGGAGCGCCAGAAGGCGGTCTCGAAGTTGGCCAGGGTGTGCTGGTTGCCCAGGAAGTGGTCGCCGTGGGCGTTGCTGCGGAACGCCTCCATGGCCTGCCCGTTGTCGCTGGTGTCCACCCCCCGGGCCAGAACCTCCATGGCCCCGAGCTGGTCGGCGTCGAGGATGAGCTTCTCGTAGCCCAGCGCCAGGCCGCCCTCCTGCCAGCCCGCGGCGTGCAGCACGAAGTTCACCCCGGCCGCCATGGTGGGCAGCAGGGTGTGGGCCGACTCGTAGGCGGCCTGCGCGTCGGGGAGCTTCGACGACGTGAACTGGCCGCCCGAGCGGAACGGCACCCCCACCCGGCGGGCCAGCGAGGCCATCACGTAGATGGCCTGGCCGGCCTCGGGAGTGCCGAAGGTGGGCGCTCCGGTGGCCATCGACATCGACGAGGCGAACGTGCCGAACACCACCGGCGCGCCGGGCCGCACCAGCTGCAGATAGGCCATGCCCGACAGCGCCTCGGCCAGGGCTTGGGCGGCCAGTCCGGCCACCGTCACCGGCGACATCGCCCCGGCCAGGATGAACGGGCTGACGATGCAGGCCTGGTTGGCCCGGGCGTAGGCCGTGGCCGCACCCAGCATGGTGGCGTCCCAGCGCATCGGCGACGAGGCGTTGATCAGCGAGGTCATCACCGTGCGGTCGGCGAGGTCGCCGCCGAAGGCGATGCGGGCCATCTCCACCGAGTCGGCGGCCCGCTCGGCCGCGGTCACCGAGCCCATGAACGGCTTGTCGCTGTAGCGCAGGTGGGCGTACACCATGTCGAGGTGGCGCTTGTTGACGGCTACGTCAACCGGCTCGCACACCGTGCCTCCGCTGTGGTGGAGCTGGGGCAGGGCGTAGGCGAGCTTCACCACGTTGCAGAAGTCCTCCAGCGTGGCGTAGCGGCGGCCCCGGTCGAGGTCCATCACGAACGGCGACCCGTAGTTGGGGGCGAACACGGTGGCGTCGCCGCCGACCTTCACGCTGCGGGCCGGGTTGCGGGCGTGCTGGGTGTAGGCGGCGGGGGCGCTGGCCTGAACGATCTGGCGGCACAGGCCGGGCGGGAACCGCACCAGCTCGCCGTCGATGTCGGCCCCGGCGCCGCGCCAGAGTTCCAGGGCCTCGGGATAGTCCTGGAAGGCGATGCCGACCTCCGACAGGATGGTCTCGGCGTTGCGCTCGATCTGCGCGAGGCCCTCGTCGTCGACTATGTCCACCGGCGGCAGGCGGCGGATCAGGTACGGCGCAGCCACCGACGGGGCCTCCCGCGCCGCCCGCCGGCCCGCCCGGCCGCCTCCTCGGCGTCGGGTTGCTTCGCTCATGGTGCCTCGCTCATGGTGCAGCTTTGCCAGATTCGCGGTCTCGATGCATGTTGGATGCGCTCATGCCGCGGGGCGGGGTCTGCGGCGGCGGCGCCGGTGCGCCTCGGGCTCGGATGCGTCCGCCTGCGGCAGATCAATCGCCTCGGCCAGGTGGGGGTTTGGGGCGGTCTCGTGGGGGAAGGCCATAGCGGCCACGAACAGCTCCTGGAAGCGGGACTCTGTGGCCGTCTCGATCTTGACCACCGACCGCACCATCTGCTCGATCTCGGTGCGCTGCTCGCCCGACAGCAGCATCCGCACCGCCCCCACCCCCGCGGCGTTGCCGGCCGCTCGCACCCCGCCCGCGGGGGTGTCGGGGACGAGGCCCAGCACCATGGCCCGCACCGGGTCTATGTGGGCGCCGAACGCTCCGGCCAGCGCGATGTCGGGCACCTCGCCGATGTCGGCGTGCTCGCGCAGCAGGTCGATGCCGGCCCGCAGGGCGGCCTTGGCCAGCTGTATGGCCCGTACGTCGTTCTGGGTGACGGCCAGCCGGATCGGCTCGTCCTGCATCAGGTAGCTGAAGGTGCGGCCGTCGGCCACGATGCGGCGCGACCGGCTCTGCTGCGAGGTGATCACGCCGTGGCGGTCGGTGATGCCGGCCAGGAACATCTCCGCGATCACCTCGATGATGCCCGAGCCGCACAGCCCCGACACCTGGAGTCCGGCCCGGTCCAGCTCCTCGGCGAATCCGGGCTCGTCAGACCAGAGGTCGCAGCCGATCACCTTGAACCGGGGCTCCCAGGTGTCGGGATCGATGCGGACCCGCTCCACCGCGCCGGGGGCGGCTCGCTGGCCGCAGCTGATCTGGGCACCCTCGAAGGCCGGGCCGGTCGGGCTCGACGCGGCCAGCACCCGGTGGCCGTCGCCCAGAACGATCTCGGCGTTGGTGCCCACGTCCACCACCAGCATGGGCTCCGGCGCCCGGTGGGGGCCCTCGGCCAGGGCGGCCGCGGCCGCGTCGGCGCCCACATGGCCGGCGATGCACGGCCCCATGTAGAGGGCGGCATTGCCCAGATCCACGCCGATGTCGGCGGCCCGTCCCCGCACCGCGGCGGCGGTGGTGAGCGTGAACGGAGCCGCTCCCAGCGGCGTGGGGTCCAGGCCCAGCACCAGGTGGTGCATGATCGGGTTGCCCACCACCACCAGGTCATGGACCTTGGCGCGGTCGACGCCGGCCGCATCGCACAGCTCGCCCACCAGCTCGTCCACCGCGCCGCGCGCCGCCTTGGTGAGCTCGGCGTCGCCGCCGCGGTTCATCATCACGTAGGACACCCGGCTCATGAGGTCCTCACCGAAGCGGATCTGCGGGTTCATCTGACCCGAGGCGGCGGCCACCTCGCCCGAGGAGAGCTCGAGCAGGTAGCCGGCGATGGTTGTCGACCCGACATCGACGGCCACACCCCAGGCCTCGTCGGAGTAGCCGGGGCGCACATCGAGCACGGTGCGGCGGTCGTGCACCACCACCGTGACCGACCGGTCGCCGGCCGCGATGGCCGGCGACAGCCCGGCCAGCACCGGCACCGGGAACTCCACGTCGTCCAACCCCCAGTCGGCGGCCAGGGCCTCGGCCACCAGGTCGAGCTCGGCGGCCTCGAAGCCCAGCACGACTTCGGGAAGCTCCACATAGTGCAGGGTGACCACCGGATGGATGACCACCTCGTCGAGGTTGATCGACTTGCGCACCACCGGGCGGTGGATCTGGCTGGCAGGCGGAACGTCGATGACCGCGTTATCGAGCACCAGGGCCTGACAGCCCAGCCGGCAGCCCCCCGCCAGCGGGCGCCGGCCCCGGTAGCGGAGCTCGGTGGGGCCGGGGTCCGACAGGACACCCGCGTCGGTGGGTGAGACCTGGCAGCGTCCGCACAGGCCGCGTCCGCCGCACACCGAGTCGAGGTCGACCCCGCCCGCTCGGGCTGCGTCGAGCACGGTCGCGCCCGCGGCCACCGAGGCCCGTATCCCCGAGGGGTTGAACACCACGCTGTGCATGTCGTGCATGTCAGCTGGCCGGCAGTGACGGGTCGCGCGGTTGCGGCCACGGCGCGCCGTGCATGAGGCGCATATCGGGCGAGGGCATGTCGTGCATGCGCTCAGGCGCTTCGGCGACGTCCGCCCCGCCGTCTCAAGCCGACCGTTTCGGGGTCTCGGTGCTCCGCGATCCACGCGGCGCAGTCGCGGTCGTTCCCGGCCAGGACATCGGCGGCCATCACCGCGTTCTTCACCTCGGGATGCATGGGGTTCATGATGGCTGATGTCAGCCCGGCCCCCATGGCCATCGACAGGAAGGTGCCGGTGATCATGTGGCGGGCGGGCAGGCCGAAGCTGACGTTGCTGGCCCCACAAGTGGTGTTGACCCCCAACTCGGCGCTCAAACGGCGCACGAGCTGGAATACCTGCCGTCCGGCCGTGCCCATGGCGCCTATCGGCATCACCAGGGGGTCTACCACCACGTCGCAGGCCGGGATTCCGTGGTCGGCGGCCCGGTTCACGATCTTGCGGGCCACCTCGAAGCGGACGTCGGGATCCTCGCTGATGCCGGTCTCGTCGTTGGAGATGGCCACCACCGCGGCGCCGTGGCGGGCCACCAGGGGCAGCACCCGCTCCAGCACCTCCTCCTCGCCGGTGACGGAGTTGATGAGCGGCTTGCCCTCGTACACCGCGATGCCGGCCTCCAAGGCCTCCACGATCGAGGAGTCGATGGACAGGGGCACGTCGGTCACGCTCTGCACGAGCTTCACGGCCTGCGCCAGCAGGGCCGGCTCGTCGGCGAGGGGAATGCCCGCATTGACGTCGAGCATGTGGGCGCCGGCGGTGGTCTGGGCCAGTGCGTCGGCCTCAACCCGGCTGAAGTCGCCGTCGCGCATCTCCTCGGCCAGCAGGCGCCGGCCGGTGGGGTTGATGCGCTCGCCGATCATCACGAACGGGCGGTTGAACCCGATCACCACCTCCTTGGTGGCCGAACTGACGACGGTGTCGGTCACAGCGTGCTTCTCGGGAGTTCGCTGAGCTGCTCGTTCACGGCCGGCTCCGCTGGAGGTGGCTGTGATGTTCGGTCACAGCGCGCCCTGGCCTTCGGCGTCGGGGTTCCATCCGCCGGCGGCGACGAACTCGTCGAGGCGCTCGCGCGGGAAGGCCTCCTCCAGCGATGCCGCGGCCGCTATCGCCGCCGCCTCAGGATCGGCGCCGTCGGCGGGCATCGTGGTGCGTCGCCATTCGCCGACGTACTGCGAGGCCTCGGTCTTGCCCGCCACCATGGCGGCCCGGTCGATGGCGCGCTGGAAGCGGCGGGGCAGGATGCGCTGAACCCGGTCCGCGCCCGAGCCGCCGTTGACCTGGGCGGGGATGTCGCGCCAGCTGATCAGCACCAGACTGTTGCCGTCGCTGCGCCGCCTGCGCCCGCTGCGTCCCGCCGGGGGGCTCACGCCGCCGCCATCACTGCTGAACCGGCCAGCTCGACGATGCGGTCCTCGAGTCCGCCGATGCCAGTGAAGATCCGCTCGCAGCGCAGGCGGAGGCGGTCGGCGGCCTGGCGGGCCGCTTGGGCCAGGCGGTCGTCGTCGGTCTGGGCCAGGTGAACCACCCGGGTGTAGTTGCCGAAGTACAGCTCGAGGAGCTGCGGATGCTGCGAGATGCCCAGGCCCTGCATGATCAGGCGGTCGAAGTGCCTCACCAGATAGTCGGTGAGGTAGAAGGTGCCCGGCTCGGCCTCGTGCAGGCCGGCGAAGGCGTCGGCACCGGCGTAGAGCTCGTAGCAGTGGGCGCCGGGCAGCCGCTCGACACCCTCGTCGGCGCACACCCGGTCGAGCAGCCCACCCGTGCCGCAGTCCATGTAGCCCACCAGGATGGTGCGGTGGGCACCGCGGTCCTTGGCGGCTCGCACCCTGGCGCGGACGGCGTCGGGGATCTGCTCGGGGCGGTTGTGCAGGATCGCGGGCAGGCACTCCACGTCGAGGGGGCATCGGCCGTTGAGAGCGGCCACGGCCCGCAGTTCGCGAACCAGGGCGCCGCAGCCGATGACCAGAACGCCCTGCGGCTCGGGCTCGGCCGTGTGGGGGGGCGAGGGGCTGTCGGTCTGCGGCGGTGTCACTCGTCGGCCGTCATCGGGCGACCCGGCGGGCCGCTACGAGGCTCTTGGCCGTCTCGGCCGCGATGGCGGCGTCACGGCAGTACGCGTCGGCGCCGATGGCCGATCCGAACTCCTCGTTGAGGGGCGCTCCGCCGACCAGGATGATGAAGTTGTCGCGTATGCCCTTCTCGGTGAGGGTGTCGATCACGACCTTCATGTAGGGCATGGTGGTGGTGAGCAGCGCCGACATGCCCAAGATGTCGGGCTGGTGCTCGTCGAGGGCGGCCAGGAACTCCTCGGCGTCGGTGTTGATGCCGAGGTCGAACACCTCGAAGCCGGCCCCCTCGAGCATCATGGCCACCAGGTTCTTGCCGATGTCGTGGATGTCGCCCTTCACCGTGCCGATCACCACGCTGCCCACCGGCTCGGCGCCGGTCTCGGCCAGCAGCGGCCGCAGGATGGCCATGCCCGCCTTCATGGCGTTGGCGGCCAGCAGAACCTCGGGCACGAAGAGGATCCCGTCGCGGAAGTCGATGCCCACAATGCGCATTCCCTCGACGAGCGCGTCGTTGAGCACCTTGTCGGCGGACCATCCCCGGCCGAGCAGGATGTGGGTGCCCTCGGCTATCTCGTCGGCCAACCCGTCATACAGATCGTCGTGCATCTGGGCGGTGAGCTCCTCGTCGTCGAGGCTCGCCAAGTCGATGTCGTCGTCGACGGCGTCGGGTCGATCAGCAGCGGTGTCGGTCATCCCGCTCTCCCAGTGTGATCGGAGGTCCCATTGAGCGAGGCCAGCCACACGCCGGTTCCGCACTGTGGACCCGTTCCGGTATACGGAACAGACTGTACCACAGTCGGGGTCTCACATACGCACCCGGCGCAGCCGGAACTCCTCACCCGCGCGGCGGCCCCGTAGCCTTGGCCGTCATGCCCGCCGACACCCCTCCCCATCGCTACGACGCGGCGATGGCCGCGGCCATCGAGAGCCGCTGGCAGGCCGAATGGGAGACCCGCCGGATCTACGAGGTGCATGACGCCGCCGGTGATCCCACCCGACGGTCCAACAAGCTGTTCGTGATGGACATGTTCCCCTACCCGTCGGGGTCGGGGCTTCACGTCGGGCATCCGCTGGGCTACATCGCCACCGACGTGTACGTCCGCTTCCGGCGGATGTGCGGCGCCGACGTGCTCTACACGATGGGATTCGACGCGTTCGGGCTTCCCGCCGAGGAGCACGCCCGCCAGACCGGCCAGCACCCCCGCATCAACACCGAGGCCAACATCGCCAACATGCGCCGCCAACTCGACCGGCTCGGGTTGAGCCACGACAAGCGCCGCAGCGTCGCCACCACCGACGTCGACTACTACCGCTGGACACAGTGGATCTTCTTGCAGATCTTCAACTCGTGGTTCGATCCACAGGCCCGCCGGGCCAGGCCGGTCGCCGAGCTGGCGGCGGAGTTCGCCGCGGGCGAGCGGACGCGGCCCGACGGACGATCCTGGGGCACCCTCAGCGAGGCCGAGCGCCGTGAGATGATCGACGGCCACCGCCTCGCCTACGTGGCCGACTCTCCGGTCAACTGGTGCCCGGCGCTGGGCACGGTGCTCGCCAACGAGGAGGTCACCAACGAGGGGCGCTCCGAGCGGGGCAACCACGAGGTGTTCAGACGTCCGCTCAAGCAGTGGATGATGCGCATCACCGCCTATGGCGACCGCCTGCTGGAGGATCTCGATCTGCTCGACTGGCCCGAATCGGTCAAGACCATGCAGCGCAACTGGATCGGCCGCTCGACGGGCGCTCTGATCACCTTCGACGCGGTGGGCCGCGCCGCGGGCATCGAGGTGTTCACCACCCGGCCCGACACCCTCTTCGGCACGACCTACATGGTGCTGGCCCCCGAGCATCCGCTGGTCGACGAACTGTTGGCCGAGGAGTGGCCCGTCGGGGTCGCCGAAGCCTGGACCGGCGGGGCGGCCACGCCGCGCCAGGCGGTCGACGCCTACCGGGCCCGAGCCGCTGCCAAGAGCGACATCGCCCGCAGCGACTCCAAGACGGGGGTGTACATCGGCCGGGACGCGACCGTGCCGTTCGCTCAGACCCGAGTGCCGGTGTTCGTGGCCGACTACGTGTTGATGGGCTACGGCACCGGCGCGGTTATGGGCGTGCCCGGCGAGGACCAGCGAGACCGCGAGTTCGCTGAGGCCTACGGCCTGGGAGTGATCCGCACCGTGCAGCCGCCCGATGACCACCCGTGCGATCAGGCGTACACGGGCGACGGCGTGTCGATCAACTCGGGCTTCCTCGACGGACTCGACGTGGACGCGTCCAAGGCGCTGATTCTCGAGCGGCTGGCTGCCGCTGGCTGCGGCCGGGCCACGGTCAACTACCGGCTGCGCGACTGGAACTTCAGCCGGCAGCGCTACTGGGGCGAGCCGATACCGGTGGTGTTCGACGAGCACGGCCCGGTCGCCTTGCCCGAGGCGATGCTGCCGCTGGAGTTGCCCGAACTGACCGACTGGGCGCCGCGTGCGCTGGCCCGCGACTCCGATCCGGAGCCGCCGCTGGGCCGGGTGAGCGACTGGACCGAGGCAGTCCTCGACCTCGGCGACGGCCCCCGCAGCTACCGCCGGGAACTCAACACGATGCCCCAATGGGCCGGGTCGTGCTGGTACTACCTGCGCTACCTCGACCCCGGCAACGACAAGGCTCTAGTAGACCCTGAGGTGGAGCGCTACTGGATGGGCGATCCCGAGCCGGGCGGGGTGGGCGGCGTCGATCTGTATGTCGGCGGGGTCGAGCACGCCGTGCTGCACCTGCTGTACGCCCGGTTCTGGCACAAGGTGCTCCACGACCTGGGCCATGTGAGCGGACCGGAGCCGTTCAAGCGCCTCATCAACCAGGGCTACATCCAGGCCTACGCCTTCAAGGACTCCCGAGGGGTGTACGTGCCCGCGGAGGAGGTGGAGGGATCGTTGGAGAGCGGTTTCGAGCACCGCGGCGAGCGGGTGGCCCGCGAGCTGGGCAAGATGGGCAAGTCGCTCAAGAACTCGGTCACGCCCGACGACATGTACGCCTCCTACGGGGCCGACACCTTGCGCCTCTACGAGATGTTCATGGGTCCCATCGACCAGGACCGGCCCTGGGAGACCCGCTCGGTGGTGGGATCGCAGCGGGTGCTGCAGCGGGTGTGGCGCAACCTGGTGGACGAGGAGACCGGCGAGCTGCGGGTGAGCGACGAAGCGCCCGACGACGATCTGCTCCGGCTGCTGCACCGCACCATCGACGGGGTGCGCTCCGACATGGAGGGCATGCGGTTCAACACCGCCATCGCCAAGCTGACCGAGCTAAACAACGAGCTCACCCGGCACCACACCGGCGCACCCCGCGAGGTGGCCGAAGTGCTGGTGCGGATGCTGGCCCCGCTGGTGCCGCACTTCGCCGAGGAACTCTGGCACCGCCTGCACGGCTACGGCGCCGGCTCGGTCACGCAGGCCGACTTCCCGACCGCGGATCCGGCCCTGCTGGTGACCGACACGGTAGAGGTCCCGGTGCAGGTGAACGGCAAGCTGCGGGGCCGGGTGACGATCGCCGCCGACGCCGACGAGGCGGATGCGGTGGCGGCGGCCCTGTCCGAGCCCAACGTGGCCGCTCATGTGAACGGCCGCGAGCTGCGCAAGCAGATCTACGTGCCCAGCCGCATGATCACCCTGGTGGTGTGAGCAGGTCGGGTCACCCCGCGGCGGGATGACCGGACGCGAGCTGTCGATCTCGCAGGCCCGCCGGGTGGCGCTGGCGGCCCAGGGCTTCGCCGACCCGGCGCCCGCGGGTCGGGTGGACCGCCGCCATCTGCGCCGGGTGATGGGCCGGATCAAGCTTCTGCAGCTCGATTCGGTGCCGGTGGTCATCCGCACCCAGTACCTGCCGCCGTTCTCGCGGCTGGGCTGCTACGAGCCGCCGCTGCTCGCCCGGATCGCCTACCGCGACGACGAGTGGTTCGAGGCCTGGGCCCATGAGGCGTCGCTGCTGCCGGTGGGCGACGAGCCGCTGCTGCGCTGGCAGAAGCAGCGCGCCGAACAGGGCGAGACCTGGAGCAGCCTGGTGGAGCTGGCCCGGCGCGAGTCCGGCTACGTGGCCGAAGTGCTGGCCCAGGTGAAGCAGCGCCCACTGACCGCGGGCGAGCTGGCCGACCCTCGCCGCCGTGAGGGCGAATGGTGGGGCGGCCGGTCGCTGGGATCCGTTGCGCTGGACTGGCTGTTCCGGATCGGCGCGGTGGGGATCCGGCGGCGGGGCAACTTCACCAAGGAATTCGATCTGTTGGAACGGATCGTGCCCCCCGAGGTGCTGGCCCGACCCACCCCGAGCGCCGAGGAGGCCCACCGCGAGCTGCTGGTCCGCTCCGGCGAGGCCCTCGGCGTGGGCACGGCAACGGACCTGATCGACTACTACCGCCTGCCGGTGCGCGAGGGCAGAGCCCGCTTGCGGGAGGTGGCCGAGCAGGGCCGGCTCGAGACGGTGGCGGTGGAGGGCTGGTCCGAACCCGCCTATCTGCACCCGTCGGCCCGGCTTCCCCGCTCGGTGGACGGGTTGACGGTGCTGTCCCCGTTCGACCCGATCGTCTGGAACCGCGACCGAGCCGAACGGTTGTGGAACTTCAGCTACCGCATAGAGATCTACGTCCCGGCGTCCAAACGGGTCTACGGCTACTACGTGCTGCCGGTGCTCGACGGCGCGCAACTCGTGGCCCGCCTCGACCTCAAGACCGACCGGTCGGCCAACACGCTGCAAGTCCAAGCCGCCTACGCCGAACCCAACATCGACCAGCCCGCCCTAGCCGACCGGCTCCGCCCCCACCTGGACGAACTGGCCCACTTCGTAGGAGTAGCCGAAGTCCGCTACGGCTCCCGAGGCGACCTGATGCCCGCCTTGCGCCCCGCCCCGGGGGACTCCGGCGGGTAGAGAACCTTGGCTCGGGCGGGGTCGAGATCGGTGGTCTCAACCTCTTCAGCGATGCCCTCAATATCGGCATCCGTGAGCACATCCCCCGAAGGGGTGCGGTATGTGATCTTTGGTACTACATCAGTCATGCCTGATCGCCCCAGTGTTGTAGGAACCGTTGGTAGGAGGGGCGGAGCCTCATCGCGTGGATCACGAGGCTACCGTCTTCAAGGGTCAGGCTCACGACTTCAACCAGGCTGCCGGATTGATCAGGGCCGATGGTCAAGACACGTCGCGGGTCGTCCTCGGGATCCAGGTCGACAATCACGAGCGGATGACGAAGCGCATGTTCGATGGCCTCGCGCGTGATGCCATGCTTGAAGGATGCCGAGTGGATCTCCATATGGTCAATAATATTGAAACATAATGAAATAGCTATCTAGTGGCGTCGCAATAGCTTGCAATGAGGCCTTGTCGGCTAGCGTCTGGGCGGTGAGTGTTGCTGTCGCGCCGCAGGACCTTGCTTCGGTTGCGGCCGGGCACGGGCCTACGGCCTTTGTTTTGACTGTGGGTGATGACGGGCGAACCCGGGTCATCCATGTGAAGGTTGATATCGACGGCCGGGGAGTGATTCAGGCCGTTGTCGGTCGGGGCGCAGCAGCCAACGCGGTGGCTCGACCCGACGTGGTCGTGCTTTGGGCTCCCGCCGAGGACGGATTCAGCCTCATCGCCGATGGCGTTGCTTCAGTGGAGGGCGAACCCCGCGGCGACACCCCCATCACTATCGAGGTCTCCTCCGCGGTCAGGCACCGTCCCGCCCCCCTGTAGGGCTAAGCGCGGATTGACGGCAAGCGAGACGGGCCTACCTGCCCGCCCACGCCCTTGCCTCGGCTACCAGTCGTCGTTGCGGTCGGCTCGGTCGGCTGCGCTGACGCCATAGCCGATGATGATGGCCGGCAGCAGTAACACCGAGCCTGCCACCAGGGTGACCGCGGCGATGGTGGCGGGCGCGCTGGTGAACCCGGTCGCGAAGCCGGTCGCGAAGGCGGCCAGCGACACGCCGTACAGCGAATAGCCCGCCCTGCGCCCGGTGCGGGCCAGGCGGGCCAGGCGTCGCCGTCGCTCCAGAACGGGATCAGAGGGCGGCGTCATCGGGCCGTGCCCTGAGCTGTGCCCGACACCAGGTCGCCGTCGGCGTGGTGCAGGAAGCAATGGACGCCGCGATAGCGGGCTACGTCGTGCTCGAAGTTGGTGCGGTTGGGCGTGAACACGCCGATCTCGTATTCGGACAACTCGTAGATCTCCCCCACGAAGGCGTCGAACTGCTCATAGCACACCCTCAGCGCGAAACCCCTCACCGCGTCCTCGCCGGGGAAGACGGCCGGATGGGGGGCGTCCAATTCGAAGGTGTGGTACACCTCGGCCCAGTGGGGCTCGTCGCAGCCGACCCGGGCGGTGATGGCCAGCCGCCGCCCGGCCTGCAAGCCCTCGAACCGGTTGAAGCAGTCACCGTCGGCCAGCGAGTACTCGCTGATGATCTCGCCGGGAATGTCCAGCGGATCGATCGGCTCCAGCCCGGTGGATTCGTCGGAGTTGCCGTCGCCTCCAGTCACATCGGGCACCGAGGCCGGCTGCACCACATCGACAGTGTTGGGAGGACCCGATGCGGCCACTGCCGCAGCCGGGTCGGTCAACTCCGATTCGATCACCTCCGATTCCCCGCCAGCGCACGCCACCAGCACCACCGCGACCGCGACGGTGCCCACACGAACCAGAACACAAGGCGAGGCGCCGGCTGCTGTCCGGTTCGCCCGTCGCCAAGCAGCACCGACAAGAACGCGAACGCTGCGAGACCGTGCCATCGAGGCGGAGGCTAGAAGATGCACCGCACAGGGCGGGCACCAGAAGTCCTCACCGAGCCGCTGTCGTCCTCGCTACGCGCCGGCTGGCGGGTACAGCAACCGCACCGTCAGCGCGGCAAGGGCGGCGCCGACCAGCTGCATCACCACGAACATGGGCGCCGATACCGGCTCGATCCCGGCGAACGTGTCCGACAGGGTGCGGGCGACGGTCACCGCAGGATTGGCGAAGGAGGTGGATGCGGTGAACCAGTAGGCCGCCCCGATATAGGCCGCCACTGCGCCCGCCACCAGCCTCAGACGACCGCTGCGCACCAGCATGAACACCACCAGCACCAGCCCGTAGGTGGCCACCACCTCGGCCAGCCACAGATGCGAGCCGGTGCGGGCCTTGGTGGAGAGGTTGACGGCGTCGAGGTCGAACATGAGGTTGGCGAGCATCGTTCCGCACACTCCGCCCGCGACCTGCGCCGCGATGTATCCGGGCACCTCGGCCCATCGCCGGTCGCCGAGCACGGCCTCCGCCAGGGTCACCACCGGGTTGAAGTGGGCGCCCGAGACCGGGCCGAACATGTAGATGATGACCAGCAGCACGCCGGCGGTAGCAACCGAGTTGGCCAGCAGCACGACACCGACATCGTCGCTGAGGCGCTCGGCCATGATTCCCGAGCCGACCACCCCGGCCAGCAGGAAGGCCGTTCCGATGAACTCGCCCACCAGCGCACGGGGCTGCACGGGCGCACACTCTAGAGGCCGCGAGATGGAAGGCAGCCTTGCTGTGGCACGGCCGCTCCGACCTGCTCCACCGCTCATGCTGCTCGCCCGTATGGCCAGACTCGCTCGCCTATTCGCTCGGCCCCATAGAGTGGCCGTCCGATCCGAGATAATGAGGGGCGGCCGATGACGAGCCTGGGGTTCGCCGCATTCGATGCCCTGTGAGCGCGGCGACATTGACCGGAATCGACGGCCGGGTGCGGTGCTGGTGGCCCGGCCGAGACGAGGGCTACCTGGCCTACCACGACACCGAATGGGGCCGCCCGGTGGACGACGACAACCGGCTGTTCGAGAAGCTGTGCCTGGAGGGGTTCCAGTCCGGGTTGTCGTGGCTGACGATCCTGCGCAAGCGCGACAACTTCCGGGCGGCCTTCTGCGGCTTCGACATTGCGGCGGTGGCCGCCTTCGGGCCCCACGACATCGAGCGGCTGCTGAGCGACTCCGGCATCGTTCGTCACCGCGGCAAGATCGCCTCAGCCGTCAACAACGCCCGCCGAGCCCTAGAGGTGATCGAGGAATACGACTCCCTGGCGACCTACATCTGGAGTTGGGCACCGCCCGCCGCTGCGGCACCGCCAACCGACAAGGACTCGCTGCGGGCATTCAGCCCCGAGTCCACCGCTCTGGCCAACGACCTAAAGCGCAGAGGCTGGACCTTCGTGGGGCCCACCACCGTCTACGCCTTCATGCAGTCCATGGGCCTGGTGAACGACCACATAGCAGGCTGCTTCGCCCGCCCCGAGTGCGACGCCCCCAACACCCAGCCATCCCCTCGCCCACACCCCGTCTGAACACCTGAGGCTCGTCCCGGACAAAACAGCCCGCGAGCTAGGCTTTTGTACAAATTGTCGGCCTGCTAGGGTACAATTTCTCACGCCTCTAAGGGACAATTTCTCATGGCTCTAGGGGGCAATTTCTCACGGGGTTAGTCGGCGACCATTGGGATGGCGGACGCGGACTTGCGGCGCTCAAGCAGGTCCACGGTTCGCTCGTGGATCTCGGCCAGCGCCTGCGATTCGTCGATGCGGCAAATCTCGCCGCCGTCCAGGCAGCGCCGTCCCTGCACCCACACGTCGCGCACGTCGCTGGCGCGGCCCGCGAACACCAGGTTCCACAGGATCGGATCGTGCCCCTCGGCCAGTGCCAGCGGCATCAGGTGGGGCTGCCACAAGTCGACGGTGATCACATCGGCGTGTTTGCCAACCTCGATCGAGCCGACCTCGCGGTCGATCCCCAGCAGACGGGCTCCGTCGATGGTCGCCATGCGAAGCGCCTCGGCCGCGCTCACCGCGGTGGCGTCGAGCCGGGTCACCTTCTGAAGCAGCGACCCGGTCTTCATGCACTCCCACATGCTCACCGAGTTGTTGGAGATGCCCCCGTCGGAGCCCAGCGCAGCCGTCACCCCGGCCTCCCGGAAGTGCTGCAGCGGCGCCGGGCCGCTCGCCAGCTTCATGTTGCTCACCGGGCAGTGGGCCACGCCGGTGCCGGTATCGGCCAGCACCTCGATCTCGTCATCGTCGAGCCACACGCAGTGGGCCAGGACCGACCCGGGCCGCAGAATCCCCCGCTCCTCGAACACCTTCACCGGACGGTCGCCGAAGAGCTCGACCACCAACTCCACTTCCTCGACCTGCTCGCTGGTGTGGGTGTGGATGTTGACCCCGTAGCGGTCGGCGAGCTCCCGGGCGGCCTCGAACATCGCCTCGGAGCAGTAGGTGATGTGCTCAAGCCCGACCCAGGCCTGGATTCGGCCGTCATCGGCGCCGTGGCAGTCGCGAATCAGCTGCTCGCTCGTCTCGAGCGTCTCGAAGAAGTGCTTGGTCGGGTGGTCGGCCGCATACGGCACCAGGTGGGCCCGCATCCCCAGCTCGGTGGCGGCCTGAGCGCCGCGCTGGCCGAAGCGGTACATGTCCATCACCGTGGTGGTGCCGCCCTTGAGCGACTCCATGTAGGTGACCAGGTACCCGAAGTAAGCGTCGTCGGGGGTTAGCACCTGATGCTCCCGCTGGTACTCGGGCAGCCAGTCGATGAGCTGGGCGTTCTCGGAGTAGCCCTTGAGCAGGCTGGAGTGGCTGTGGGCGTCGATCAGGCCCGGCAGCACCGCCAGACGGCCGCCGGCGTCGATCACGGTGGCCGACTCACCGACGTCGACCTCGCCGGACGGACCGACCGCATCGATTACGCCGTCGGAGAAGACCACCGTGCCGGGATTGAAGCTGCCGAAGGCGTCGTCGCAGCAGTAGACGGCGGCGTTGACTATCGCGGTGGCAGCCCCGGTGTCGGTGTGTGTGCCCATGGGATCCTCGAAGGCTTGAAGGTAGCCGGTTCTGTGGCCGCTGTCTGCCCGCGCGAGAATGGCGCTTGAATCCGGCGCAAGCGCAGGCGCGAGACTGGCGCCGACTAGCGGGGAGGATGCGGATGGAGACGGTTCTCGGCGCACGTTCGAGCGACGGCTGGGTCCGCAGCGCCTGCACGATCTGCATGAACCGCTGCGGGATCCTGGCCCACGTCAACGACGACGGCACCGTCGACAAGATCCTCGGCGACCCCGACAACCCCCACAACGGCGGACGAACCTGCGCCAAGGGCGACGCCGGCTTCGAGGGCCTCGCCGACCCGAATCGCATCACCACCCCGCTGCGGCGCACCAACCCCGACAAGGGGGTGGGCATCGATCCCAAGTGGGTGCCGATCAGCTGGGACGAGGCCCTCGACGAGATCGCCGCCCACCTGCGCGACACCATCGCGGATGACCCCGAGAAGATCCTCTACACCAGCTTCGACATCTACCACCTGCGCGGCGCGCTGGCCGCGGCCTGGGTCACGGGGCTGGGGATGCCCGGCTACTCCACCTGGTCGGCGGCCATCTTCTGCGGCAACAACGTGCACGGCATCTTGTACATGAACCAGAACGCCTTCGAGAGCAACCCCGATCCCAACTACAGCCGCTACATCTTGAACTTCGGCGCCCAGTTCGGCTCGGTGGTGCACTACGACACCATGCACGCCACCCACGAGCTGTCGGTGCGCCGCGACGACGTCAAGCTGGTGTCGATAGACCCGGTGTGCTCCTCGGCCGCCGCGGTGGCCGACGAGTGGATCCCGATCCGTCCCGGCACCGATGCCGCGTTGATCCTGGGCATGGTCGATCAGCTCATCAACGAACTGGAGATCTACGACCGGGACTTCCTCAAGAACTCCACCAACGCCGCCTACCTCGTGGGACCCGACGGCCGCTACGTTCGCGACCCGGCGGGCGGCAAGCCGCTGGTGTGGGACACCGCCAACGGCGCCCAGCCCTTCGATGCGGGCACGGCCGGCGCCGCGCTGCGGGGCGTCTACGAGGTGGACGGCATCGAGGTCCGCCCCAGCTTCGAGATCCTCGCCGACCATGTGCGGGCGTATGCGCCGGAGTATGTGGAGTCGATCACCACCGTGCCCGCGGCGACGGTGCGCCGCCTGGCCAAGGAGTTCGGCGAGGCGGCCTGCATCGGGCAGACCATCACCATCGACGGCGTGGAGCTGCCCTACCGACCCGCCACCGTCGCCTGGTACCGGGGGCTGTCGGCCCACAAGCATTCGATGCTCAACGGCCTGGCCATCATCTTGCTGCCCACCCTGATCGGCGGAATCGACGTGCCGGGCGGGCTGCTCGGCGACCCGTGGGGGCTGATCGGCAAGGTCGAGAACCTCGAGTACACGTCGAACGCCACCGACGACGGGCTGATCTCGCAGGGGTTCATCGGCGGCGGCCGGGTGGGGGGTCTGTACCCGCCGCGCCCGACCGGTGCGCCCCGCACCACCGAGATGTGGGAGCTGCTGCCGTGCGCCCCCTACGGCACCGTCTTCTCGCTGCTGAACTCCGAGCAGCCCGAGCTCTTCGGGGCGCCGCCGTTCCCGTCGATGATGATCAACTTCTCGTCCAACATGATGAAGACCTCCGGGCCGCCCGAGATCGTGGAGCGGTTCATCAAGCGGATCCCGTTCGTGGCCGCCATCAGCCGCCGGTTCGAGGAGACCACCCTCATGGCCGACATCGTGCTGCCCGACGTGCACTATCTGGAGCGACTCACCCCGCTCGTCTACCAGCATCTCGCCTCGGGCGAATCGCCCCACGCGGCCTACGGCGCCAAGCCGGTGGTGCCCTCCGCCGTCGTGGGTCCGGTGCCCGGCGAGCCGTACGTGGACGCCATGCAGATCTATCTGGAGCTGCTGCGCCGGGCCGGGCGGCTGTCGCACTTCAACGAGGCGTTCAACAAGATCGCCAAGATGCGCGAGCCCTACAAGCTCGAAGCCGACGGCCAGTACTCATATTTTGAGATCTGCGACCGCTGGCTGCGCAACACCCTCGGCGACGACAAGGGCCTCGACTGGCATCTCGCCGACGGGCTCTGGACCGACGCCAAGACGGTGGAGCAGAAGTTTCCCCGGCCCTTCTTCGATGCTCGGGCGCAGGTGTACTGCGAGTTCATGATCGACACCAAGGCCGACCTGGAACGAACCGTCGAGGCGCTCGGCATTGGGTGGGAGACCGACGACTATCAGCCGCTGCCGGACTGGAAGCCGGGGCCGGCCTATGTGCGCACCGCCCCCCACGACCTGTTCGTGACCAACATGAAGGTCCCAAACCATGCGCTGTCGCACACTCACAAGAACTCGATCCTGTCGACGCTGTCGAACCGCCACAACGACTTGAGATCGGTGTGGATCAACCCCAAGACCGCGGCGGCGCGGGGCATATCCCACGGCGATCTGGTCGAGATCGAGACCTCGGGCGGGCGCAGGCAGACGGCCACCGCCCGAGTCACCCAGCTGGTGCATCCCGAGGTGCTGGCCACGCAGGGCTGCGGGGGCGGCTGGAGCACGGGGAGCAGCGGCGACGAGGTCAACTTCAATGCCCTGCTCAACATCGACGTTGAGCACATCGACTTCGTGTCGGGCGCGCTGGACTGCGCCATCGCAGCCGATGTGCGGCCGGTAGTGGCGGCGGGGGCGGGCGCGGCGGGCGCAGGTGGGCGGCGGCGGCGATGACCCGCTGGGGAATGGTCATCGACGCCGACCGCTGCGTCGGCTGCCAGGCCTGCACGGTGGCCTGCAAGACCGAGAACCAGTCGCCGCTCGACGCCTGGTACGCGCCCGTGCTCGAGTGGGAGTCCGGCGAGTTCCCCGACGCCACCCTCAACTATCTGCCGGTGCTGTGCAACCACTGCGAGGACGCTCCGTGCGTGACCGCCTGTCCGTCGGGGGCGCTGCGGCGCCGCGACGACGGCATCGTGATGGCCGACGAGGAGGTGTGCATCGGCTCGCGGGCGTGCATGACGGCCTGCCCCTACGGGGCGCTGCACTTCTTCGAGGAGCGGGGCACGGTGGCGGTGCACGGCGCGTCGGAGGGGCCCGAGCCCGTGCCGTCGGTGCCCGAGGCCTACGCCCACCAGCGCCATGTGCGCGGGGCGGTGTCGAAGTGCACCTACTGCGCCCACAAGATCGACTTCGGCACCGAGAACGGGCTGGAGGTGGGGGTGCATCCGCTGGCCACCCCGGCCTGTGTGGTCACCTGCCCGGCCGAGTGCCGGATCTTCGGCGATCTCGACAACCCCGACAGCAACGTGAGCCGCTACCTGGCCGAGCGCGGGCCCGGCGAGGTGCTGCGACCCGACGCCGAGACCCGGCCGAGCACCCAGTACGTGGGGCTGGGGTGACCGCCATGGGCGCGCCGGGCGGTCAGAACGTGTTCATGGACCAGTTCAGCCTGGAAGCCCGCACCCAGCGGGTGTGGGACCTCAACCATGCGGTGTGGTTCACGCTGATGGGTCTGGGCGGGGGCGTTTTTTTGGCCGGGCGGATCCTGAACCTGACCGAGGGCCTGGGCGCGCTGCTGGGGGTCCCCACCGTCGATGTGGTCAGCTTCGCGGCGATAGCGGTCGGCGGGGCGATCCTGGTGGGTGATCTGGGCCGGCCCCTGCAGTTCTGGCGGGCCTTCGCCAACGTCCGCACCAGTTGGATCAGCTGGGGGGCCTGGTCCGATCTCATCTTTTTGACCGTTGCCGGGCTGCTGGTGCTGCCCGCGGTGAGCATCGGCGGTGCCGAGCCGTTCTCGGGACTCGGCTGGGATCCCCACGGCCGCGACGGCGCCGGCCAGGCCCTGGAAATCGTCGCCGGGGCAGCCGCGGTGGTGGTGATGACCTACGCGGGCGCGGTCCTGGCCCGGCCCCGAGCCATCCCCTACTGGAACTCGCCTGCGGTGCCGGTGCAGTTCCTGCTGTCGTCGGCGGCCATGTCGGTGGCTGCGGTGGCGACGATCGAGGTATTGGCGGGCGAGCCGGTCAGCGCGGGCCAGATGGTGCTGCTGGCGGTATTGAGTGGCGGGCTGCTGGTCACGATCGTGGCCCATCTGCTATCTCGTACCGATGCGCCGGGCAAGCGTGAGAGCCTGGACCGGCTCCTGCGGGGTTGCTACCGGCGCCTGTTCGTTGGGCTGGTGCTGGTCGCCGGCACCGCGGCGCCGGCGGTGCTGGCGCTGGTGGGCGCGGCGGCTGCCGGTTCTCGTGACGCGCTGGTGGTGGTGTGCTGCGTATTGCTGGTGGCGGGCGGGTTCTGGCTGCGGCTGCTGACCCTGCGGGTGGGGATCTACCCGCCGGTGCACATCGCTTCGCCAGCGGGCAACCGCGATGCGGCAGGCACCCCGACGAGCGGGTGACACAGTGGCCATGACCGCCGCCGCGCTCGACGCCGCTCACGAGGGGCTGCGGGCCGCGGGCATCGACTTCGTGTCGGGACTGCCCGACGGCTGGCAGCGGCCGCTGCACGAGCGGGTCGAGCTCGACGGTGACATCCGCTACGTGCCGGTGTGCAACGAGGGGGTGGGGTTCTCGATCTGCGCCGGGGCGTGGCTGGGCGGCAGAAAACCCGCTCTGATCATGGAGAACAGCGGGCTGCGGGTGGCCTCGGAGTACATCGCCCGCATCTCGCTGGGCACCGGCGTGCCGGTCACGCTGCTGTGCTCGTACCGGGGCGACGTGGGCGAGACCGAGCACTGGGGCATCCCCCACGGGATCGTGGCCGAGCCTCTGCTGGAGGCGCTGCGGATCAAGTACCTGGTGGTGCGCCACGTCGAGAACCTGTCCAAGTCGATCGTGCGGGCCAAGCGGATCTCCGAGGCCCAACTCCACCCCGCAGCAGTGCTCGTCTCCGGCGACTGCGTCTGGGAGGACTGAAGCGTGGCCGAGCACCGCAGCCACGACGAGCAGCGAGCGGCCCGGCGCGCCCTCAGGGAGGACTGAAGATGGCTCTGGACCGCTACGAGTGGCTGGGCCGGCTGGCCGCAAGGCTGCCGGAGGACTGCCTGGTGGTGTCCACCTATATCGGGGCGGTGTCGTTCGAGTGGGCCCACCACACCGAGGAGCACCACCGAAGTGCCCACCTCGGCCAGATGGGAGACGTGATCGGCCTGGCGCTGGGCTTGGCGCTGGCCCTCCCCCACCGCAGGATCGTGTGCCTCGACGGCGACGGGTCGGTGCTGATGGAGCTGGGCCAGTTGGTGGCCATGGGTGAGCAGCAGCCCGACAACCTGGTTGTGTTCGTGGTGGACAACGGGGCATATGAGTCGATCGGCTGGAGCGGCCAGGGCCGCCGGCCCACCGCCACCGCGGGACGAGTCGACCTGGCCGCCATCGCGGCCGGATGCGGAGTGCCCTACACCGTGGACGTGACCGCCGAGGACGAGTTGGACGCCGAGATCGACTTGGCCTTCTCCCGCAGCGTGTGCAGCTTCATCAACGTGCGCACCCGGCCCGGCCACTCCCATGTCCGCCCCCGCCGAACCGACGGCATCGAGGACAAGTACCGCTTCGTGCGCTACGTGGAGCGCCTAGAGGACATCTGGATAACCGGAGTCCCGCCCCAAGACATAGCCCTGATGAAAACCCGCAACCCCTAGAAGTCAGCGGGCTCCACGACCACCACGGCATCGAACTCCAAACCCCGCGCCTCAACTGGCCAAAGGACGACGGCGTTCATGCCGGTTATGGGCCTAGTGCGGTTATGGGGACTACGTGGACGCCGTCTTTGCGGGTGTAGCCGTAGCCGGTGGCAGTGATCACGGCCAGCTGCGCTGGGTTGTGCCAGTGAGTGGTGTCGAGGCGGTCCGCCAGGCGCTTGAGCGAGATGGCTGCAGTTTCGATGGCCTCAGCACCGCCGAGTTTGACCTCGGTGATCAAGCGTCGCCCGTCGGGACATTCAACAACCGCGTCGGCCTCGTGTCCGGCTGCGTCGCGGATGTGCCATACCCGTCCGTTGTGCGGCTGTGACAACACTCGCAGGTCGCGCACCACCAGCGACTCGAATAGCAGACCCAGCGTCGAAGCGTCTCTGAGCAGCGCCGCGGGATTGGCGCCCAAGGCTGCCGCCGCCAGCGAGGGATCGACCAAGTGGAGCTTGGGCGACTTGCGCAACGCGGCCCGCGAGCGCAGACGAACCGGCCACGCAGGCTGTTCCTCCAGCACGAATAGGCGGCGCAGCGATTCGAGGTACTCCCGCACGCTGTGTCGGTGCAGCGACTCGGGCCCGACATCGGCGGCCAGCGTCGAGTGACTCGCCTCGGAAGCAGTGTTGCGCGACAGCGACCGTAACAGCCGCTCAACACGGACGGGATTGTGCACGGGCCGGCCGTCGAGCCGACCGATGTCGGTGCGGGCGACCTCACCGAGATAGTCCCGAAGATTCTGTTGAACCTCCGGCAGCGGCAGATCGAGTTGTCCGGGCCAACCGCCCCGGCACAGCACCTCGGCCACCGCGTCGAGGCCGCCGTCTGTGCGCCCGGCACTGCACTCGGCGCCGTCGAGCAGCCCGGACAGGGATATCTCGGCGCTGGAGTCTCCCGACTCGAACAGGCACATGGGGCGCATCTGAATGCGGCGCGCACGGCCCACGCCTGTGTGCCGGGTTGCGTCATCGGCGGGCTGCGCTGAACCTGCCAGCACGAAGAGGCCGCGCTGTCGGGTGCTGTCGCAAGCATGGCGGATGTGGTTCCACACGCTCGGAAGGACCTGCCACTCGTCGATCAGTCGGGGCGTCGGGCCCCGCAGCAACACCTCCGGCTGAGCTGCCGACATGGTGCGGGCGTCGGTGTCGAGCCGGACCGCGCTGCGGGCGAATCGAAGACCCGTCCAAGTCTTGCCGCAGGCCCTGGGACCCTCGATCACGACCCAGCCGGCGGCCTCGAGACCGCGCTGCATCTCTCGGTCGACGACTCTGGGCATGTAGCCCTCGGGAGTCAGAAGGGCACCGAGGTCGTCGAGGTCTTGAGCAGCAGCCATGTCCGTTCCTCTCCGCGGCGACCCTGATCGGCCAGCGAGACTCCGAGCGGATTATACAGATTGAGTCGCTGGCGTTGTACAGATTGTCAGCGTTCTGTTATACAGATTGTCGGAGTTTTGTTATACAGATTGTTTGGAATTTGTTGTACAGATTGTCGGGTGGCTGGCCTTGCGCTTCGAGGCTCGGGCGGGTCTTCAGGGGACGGCGCGCAGGGACTCGGCCATTGTGTCGATGATGCGGCCGATCTCGTCGTCGGTGATCACCAGGGGTGGGCACATGGCCAGCCCGTCGTTGAGGGGGCGCACGATCACGCCGCGGCGCAGCATGTCGTTGCGCACGTCCATCGGCGGGCGGTCCAGCACTGCGGCCTGCACCGCGCCGGTGCCGCGGTACGACTCGATGAGTCCGTCGGCGGCCAGCGCGGCCAGTCCCTCGGTGAGCTTGGCGCCCACATGGCGGGCCCGCTCCACGAGGCCCTCGTCGGTGATAATCTCCAGGTTCTTGACCGCGGCCGCGGCCACGGTGGGATGGCCCGAATAGGTGTAGCCGGTGCGCAGCAGGAAGCCGGGCTCCTCGAAGTTCTCGCACACCCGCCGGCTGACGATCACGCCGCTGAGGGGCATGTAGCCCGATGTCACGCCCTTGGCGAAGGTGATCAGGTCGGGCGTCACCCCGAAGGTCTGGGCCCCGAACCATTCGCCGGTGCGACCGAATCCGCAGATCACCTCGTCGAGGATCATCAGGGCGCCGTGCTGGTCGCACAAGCGGCGAACCCCGGCCAGGTAGCCCTCCGGCGGCGGGAACACCCCGCCCGCGCCCTGGACCGGCTCGGTGATCACCGCGGCCACCCGCTCGCCGTGCTTGGCGAACACCGTGGCCATCGCCTCGATGTCGTCGTGGGGCACCTCCACGAAGTGGGGCACGAGGTCGCCCCAGCCCTCCCGATTGAGGGCGATGCCCTGGGCCGAAGTGCCGCCGAAGTTGGTGCCGTGGTAGCCGTTGGTGCGGGTGATCACCACTTGGCGGTCGGGCTCGCCGTTGCGCTGGGCGTACAGCCGGGCCAGCTTCAGGGCGGTGTCGACGGCCTCAGAGCCCGAGCAGCCCAAGAACACCCGGCCGTCGGTCAACGGCGAGCGCTCCACGATCATCTCGGTCGCCCGGGCGGCGGGCGGGTTGGTGAACGGGTCGAACGTGTTGAAGGCGGCCAGTTCGCGCATCTGCGCGGCCACCGCGTCGGCCATCTCGGGGCGGGAGTGGCCGATCTGGCAATACCAGAGGCTGCCCAGGCCGTCGATGTAGGAGCGCCCCTCGTCGTCGTAGAGAGTGGACCCCTGCCCCCGCACGATGTTGATCATCTCGGCCTCCGGCTTGGCCGGAGGGGCGAAGCCATGGAGGAAGGCGTGGTGATCCATGAGATTCGGCTCCTTGGGTAGGCGACGGTGAGAGGTCGGCTAAGAGTATGCACGGATTGCTCTCAAGCGTCTCGTGTCGCGGCGTTGTCACTCCCGCTCGTGTTCGCTCCACTCACGGGCCACGGCCTCGCTGCGCGCGTTGCAGGAACCCCGAGGGGGACGGGTCTATCCGCTCGGCCTCTAACCGTCTAGTCGTTGTCGGTGATGGTTGTTGTGGCTGTTTGGGGGGCGGCTGTTTGGTAGCCGCCGGATGGTTGGAGGGTGAGGGTCAGCTGGGTGTCGGGTTCGGGTGTGTTGTCGTTGTGGGTGCCGATGCGCACGATGGTGCGGGCGCGGCTGATTGGGATGGTTTTGGCGCCGGTGGTGGTGGCTGCGTTGCCTCCGGTTTGGGTGAGGGTGTAGCGCACGGCGATGGTCCAGTCGGGGGCGGGGCGGGCGGTGAT
>JAJEDD010000036.1 GCA_022821685.1 Acidimicrobiia bacterium | reverse complement strand
AAACGGCCCATCAACGTGCCCGCCAACAACAGGCCCGCATCAGCCACCAAAGACCCGTCGTCGAAGACCGCCTCGATCCCGTCGATCCCACCAGCTACGCTGCTCACAGGAAGTGCCTCCTCACATGGCCAGAATGACCGTCACCTCAAACAGCATTCTCCCATGTCAGGAGGCCTTTCCGGCGGACGCGCCAACCCCCGAACACTCACCACACCGGTGGATCCAGGCTAAGGTTGCCGAAGCGTCAGTGGTCGGCCCGCAGTCCCATGGTGCAGACGATGGCTGGTTCGTTGTCGGCGGCGTCGGGGGTGGGGCGCACGCAGAGGCGATTGTCGTTGTGGAGGTCCACAACGAGGGCGGCGAGGTCTTCGGCACTGCGCTCGCGGACTGCATTGGCCAAGCGGTGGATGGCTGACTCGTAGAGAGGGCGTTCGTTGATGGCGTCGTGGGCTGCTTCGAGGTCGGCTCTGGTGAACAGCAGGTTGTCACTGAAGCTGTCCATCTGTTCGTGCAGCCTTCGCCAGACCCTGTCCCGGACTCCCTGCAGGGCTCCGGTGGCGCGTCCGGCGGGGGTTCGCAGCGGACCGCCGAGCGCGGCGGCGGTGAGGTCGTGGTGGTTGTCGAGGCGCGGCACTGACGGGGTGGCGGGTTCGCATTCGGCGAGCCGCAGGGCTTCCTGCGGGGTGACTTGACGGGCCTGGCCGCCGGGCTCGACGAATGCGAACGTGTCGAGGCCTGAGACGGTCTGGGTGTGAACCAGCAGTCCGGTGCCGCGATCGTCGCCGCTGGTGTGCTTGGTGGAGTACACGATGTTGGGTAACGCAGCGGCACGCTGGGCGAGGTCGAGATGGTTGTCGCTGGCGTGACGCCAGATCTCATAGGCCATCGACACAGGGTCGACTTCCTCCGTGCCGGGGCCGGCCAGTCCGTGCGCGGAAGACTCGTCGTAGACGCCGGAGATGCTCTGGCGTTCGCTGGGATCGCCGAAGAACGCCTCGTCGGAGCCGAGCAGGCGGGCGTTCTCGCCCAGGCGCTCGCGGATGCGTCCCCGAAGGTTGATCTCGTCTTCCACCGACTGGGCCGGCATCAGCGAGTAGACCAGCACTTCGGGCGAGTTCTGGCCGATGCGGTCCACCCGCCCGGCCCGCTGCACGAGCTTGACGATGGCCCACGGCAGGTCGTAGTTGACGATGATGTGGGCG
The DNA here is from genome assembly GCA_022821685.1 of Acidimicrobiia bacterium. Classification (GTDB taxonomy): domain Bacteria; phylum Actinomycetota; class Acidimicrobiia; order Acidimicrobiales; family Aldehydirespiratoraceae; genus Aldehydirespirator. The sequence goes on along the minus strand of JAJEDD010000036.1, from coordinate 45,725 downwards.
TCCTGGAGGTTCTGACCCTCTGAGAGCACATCGGTGGACACCAGCACCCGCAGTTCGCCGGATGCGGGGCCGCCGTCGGCGCCGACGCGGTTGGACTCCGGCGAGAATCGCTGGGCCAGCGCGGTCGGATTCTCAGAGTCGCCGGTGACCATCCCAACGGCCTCGACGCCGCGGCGCAGCAGTTCCTCCCACACGTAGCGGGCGGTGTCGGCCGCCTCGGTGAAGATGAGCACCTTGTGGTCGGGGTAGCGGTCGGTGAGCAAGCCCTCGAGTGCCGCGATCTTGCCGTCGCGCTCGGCGTCCCAGGCGCCGAACCGGTCGAGCATCTCGGTGATGACCTCGGCGTCGTGGCGCAGGTCGTCGGCCAGACCGTCGCCGAACATGCGGCTGGGCGCCCAGCGAATCGCTTTGGGGTTCTTGGCCTGAAGCTTGTCGTAGGCGACGGCGGCGGTGTCGGAGTCGGCCTCGAACAGTTCCGCGTCGTCACTGTCTTCGGGATCCTCGTCTGCCTCGGCCGCCCACAGCGCGTTGTCGACTGTGCCAATCGGCACAGACAGGCCGCGGTCGAGCGCGTGCGCGGCCACCAGATTCCGAAGCCGATGCCGCCGCAGCGTCGCGATGAACGCCGGCCCCGACGACGACAGCCGCTTGAACATCGTCACTCGGGTGAACCCGGCCAGGTTGCCTCGGGCCGAACTCTGCAGGTCGTCCACAAGTTGGCGCTCCGCCGGGTCCGACGGCTCGAATCCGGCATCGATGTAGTCGCCCAGCCGGTAGCGGGGCAGCAGCAGGTCGCGGATCGAGTCGAGCGTGGCGTCCGAGGCCATGGCATGGGCCGGATCGTCTTCGGCGAGGGTTCGGTCCAGCGGCTTCGCCACCCGCCGCGGGAAATAGAAGCGCTTGCCGGTGCCGAACTCCAGGTAGCGGCGCCCCTCCTCGTCGGCCTGCGCGTAGTTGTCCTCCACGAAGCGGCGGGTCCGGCGCACCAGATACTGCGACATCAGCGCCTGCCAGTCAGCGAGATGCTCGGAGCGCTTGAAGGCGCTCAGTTTGGAGGTAAGCCCGTTGCAGGCCAGCTCGAAATCGGCGGCGCCGACCTCCGCGATGGCCCGCTGCGGGCGCAGGCCCAGGTCGGTGTCGGGCCGGATGAACAGCGAGAGCTGGGAGGCAAGGTCGCCGAACTGCTTGTTGTAAGGCGTGGCGGTGAGCAGCAGCGTCCTGGAGTCGTTGTCAGCGATGTAGCTGCGGAGCACGCCGTGGTCGCGGCGCTTGTCGCTTCGGAGGTTGTGAGCCTCGTCGATGATCACCAGCCGGTAGCGGCGGGCGTCGGGCAGGGTCTTGTGCACCATCGACAGCGACTCCACCTTGCCCCTCACCTCGTAGGTGTGCAGATACGACTCCCACATCTCGGTGAGGTTCTTGGGGCACACCACCAGCGTCTCGAAACCCTGCTCCTCTTGCAGCAGCCGGGCCACCGCAGTGCCGACGAGCGTCTTGCCCAGCCCGACCACGTCGCCGATCATGGCGCCGCCCTTCTGCATCACGATCCGGGCCGCGATCTTCACTGCGGCGGCCTGGAAGTCCAGCAGTTCGTCCTGCATCGAGGCGGGCAGGCCGTACTCGATCAGGCCCTCGCGGGCCTCTTTCGACAGGTGGTAGGCCATCTTCAGGTACACGAGGTACGGGTCGAGCTGCTCCTCCGACGCCCACGACTCTTGCAGCGACTCGGCCAGCTCGGGCATGGCATCGACGGTGAAGGGGTCGTTCCAGCGGTCCTCGAACCAGCGGTGCAGCTTGTCGGTGGCGTCGCCGTCGACCACATCGACGTTGAGCTCGCCCTGCTCGCGCAGCCCGGCCACCGTGAGGTTGGACGACCCGACGTAGCCGACCCTGGGCGCGGCGGTGTCGTCGCGGTGGCAGAGGTAGAGCTTGGCGTGGAGCCGGTGGGCGGTGTGTACCCGCACCTGCACGTCGCCGGAGGTGACCTGGCGAAGCAGCGCCCGAAGCGCGGTCTCGTCGCCCTCGGTGGGCAGACCGATCTGCAGCTGGCTGCGATACTCGGTGACCGTCTCATCCTTCAACCGGGCCGCGGTGCGGTTGTCGGTGGGGTCGGGCTCGCGCATCCGAGCCAGCCGGCGCATCTCGTCTGGCGGCGGCTCGTGTATCCCGACCAGTATCCGGGCCTTCGGCCCGTCCGTCCGCTGCGGCAGCGCATCCACCGCCTCGGCCAGCAGCTTCCAGCCCCGAAGGTTGAAATAGCCGATAGCCGCATCCAGCCGATACGACGACCCCAGCGTCGCCAGCAGCTCCCGCTCAGTGCCAAGCTCAATGTTGTCCAGAATCAACGGCACGCCCGGCTGCCTCCTGCAGGCGCTGCCCAGAAGCCGCCTCCACCGAGTGGACTCGCATTACCGTGGAGTGCGTGAGTCCGACCCCGACCGCCCACGCAGCGCCACCTGCCGATGCCGACGTGCTCCTGTCCGAGGGCATCTATTCGTTCCCGCAGGCAGCAACCATCGTGGGCAGGGGCAGCCGGGCGACCCGGGAGCAGTTGCGACGGTGGCTTGCGGTGATCATCGCGCCGACGGGCGGCCCCCACTCCATCGAGACGATCAGCTTTCACGACCTGGTGAGCCTCGAGACGGTGCGCCGCTTCCGTGAGGAGGGAACTTCGCTGCAGAAGGTGCGCAAGGTGCTCGAGGCCTTGCGAAGCGCCGAGCCGGACGTTGCCCGGCCCCTCGCTCACCGCTCGTTCTTCACCGACGGCGGCAGTGTCTGGGCCGATGTGGTGGGGCGCACCGAAGAACTTGTGGGCCGCAACCCGCGGCAGTTGGCGTTCCGCGACGCGGTACGAACCTTCGCCCACGAGATCCGCTTCGTGGGCGATGTGGCCGCCGCCTGGGACATCTCGCCCTGGGTGGGGATCGACCCGGCGATCCGTTTCGGCGCTCCCGTCGTGCGCGGCACCCGTATCCCGGTGTCGACCATCAAGGCCAACCTCGCCGAAGCAACCGAATTCGAAGTGGCCGACTGGTACGAGCTGAGCGTCCGCCAGGTAAGAGGCGTTGCCAAGTTCTGGTCGTAAGCCAACCGAGGTTCGCTTCTGCCTGGACGCAAACCTCTCATATCGGGTCGCTGACGCCATCGATCCCGGCACCGCCGAGGTGGTCCATGTCTCGCGAGTTGTTGGACTCGCATCATCAGTGCGGGGCCGATCAGATGCGCCCGACACGGCCGTCGCGGCCTGGTGCGTTGAGAACGAGGCAGTGCTGGTCACATGCGACGAGGACTTTCGGGCTCGCAGCGCTCGCACCCAAGAACTGGCGGATAGCGGCCTAGAAGTCATCGTCTTTGCCCATGAGATCCAAGGTCTCCAGAATCAGATCAACGTGATCTCACGCCGATTGGCGGGCTGGCGACACAAACTGGCCGAACTCCCATACAGCCCGCGGGTCTGGATCCAGTACAGCCACGGTCCCCTGCGACTGGACAAGTAACTCGCCCGTTTCTCGGCCCTGCGCGCACGCGTACGGTGTGTGCAAAGTGGACTCATCTACATCATTCTTTGTTGCCGAAAATCATGCGGTCGCGCAGGTTCCCCGCCGCCTCGAACGCGTCCTCAATGCCCCACATCTTGGCCAGAATCCAGTCGGCCCGGTCTGTGATGTGGCGCAACTTCAACATGTTGTAACGTCCAACCATCACACCTGCCTTCTTCATCCATGCGATGTGATTGGGCATTTCCTCTCGAAGGGTTCTTGACAGGTCAAGTAGAATCACGAGTTCCATGTCACCCGGTGTGCGGTTGCAAAGCCGTTCGATGTCACCCGGAAACGCTGCAAGCGTGCTGCGGGTGACATCGAACTCGTCCGAGTAAGTCAACCACCACAAATATCCCCAGCGACCAGCCAATGCTACGAGCGCCAAGTCACGCTGAACCTGCGATCCGAAGTACAGCCATCCTGACCTTTCACTATTGGTGGTGGTGGCCTCCCCTGTCGTCGGATCAACGGTCGGTGGCTCGTCCGCGTAGACTCCAAGCTGATAAAGAGCCGTCGTCTTGTAGCCAAGTGCATGATCTGCCGGAGATACGTCCTGTTCAGACAGACTACTGCCACCAACCAACTGGCACAGGTGATCGGCTAGACCGCTATCCTCAATGAACGGCCACTGATGCAAGGTTCCACATCTCATCAAGACCGGGCGACATGATGCATACTGCACATGAGAGAAGAGCGAATCACGAGCTTGCGGTGGCCATCTCCGGATTCGCGACACCACCAGCCTCGCAACGCCAGCGCGCGAGGCTAGAACTATTGAGTTACGCACAGCTGCCGACCCAGCAAACAGACTGTCCGGTCGCCGCGCATAACTCGAGACCCAGACTGATCCCGCATTGCTGAGCATCCACTTGCGAAGGGGCTCGAAGTGGCGGCTGAAGCAGAGGGAGTGCATTACTATCATGGCGAAGCGGCCGTTCTCATTCAGCAGGGTTGAGGCTCGCTCCATACAGACTGCGTAGAGGTCGGGGCACTTCTGGGTCTTGTAGCCGGTCCAGGTGTAGTCGGTTACGAGGCTGGTCTTGATGTAGGGCGGGTTGCCGATCACCACGTCGAAGCCGCCGTTGCGCCACACGCTCGAGAACTCCACGAACCAGTGGAACGGCTGATGCGCGTCGATCCACTTCTCGTACGAGTAGGTGCCACGAAGGCTGTGCAGCAGCTCGTTGCAGCGGCCGCGGGCCGAATCGAACTGGGCTGCGAGTTCCTCCTTGGTGTCAGCGAGGTCCGCTCCGGCCACTTCTTGCTGGGCTTCGACGAAACCGTCGTAGGCGGCGGCCACCCCCGCGGACACCTGCTCGATCTCAGCGATCTCGCCTCCCAGGTCGAGGCGGCCCTCCCCGAGGCGCTCACGGGCGTCGCGGGCATCCGCGATGCCGACCAGCAGGTTGCCGCATTTGATGTTGAAGTCTAGGTCGGGCAGCGGCTCCAGATGGTCCACTGTGTCGATCTGGGCGGCGAGCTTCAAGAACAGACGCAGCTTGGCGATCTCGGGGGCCTCGCGCATCAGATCGACGCCGAACAGGTTGCGCAAACAGATCGTCTTGACGATCCAGTGCTTGGCGCTGTGATGCTCGGCCGCCTCGGCGAGGAAGGCGGGTGCCGGCTTGCCCTCGGCCTCGAGCTCCGAGCCGCGGGCCAGTACCTCCTCATAGAGCGGTTGCAGCACGTCGAGCGCGGCGAACAGGAACGCCCCCGATCCGACGGTGGGATCGCACACCGTCAGCGAGCGCAACACCTCGAACGCCTTGTCGCACTCCTGTGCACTGGCGAGCTGGCTCATGTAGTCGCGCAGCAGCTCGGCCAGATCGAGGTTCTCGGTTATGGCGTCGTTGATGCTCCAGTCACGGTCCGGATCCGACAGCAGCCCAACTTGGCGGATGTAGCGGTCGCGGCGGTGCACCACATCGCACCAGCGCTCCCCCGGCAGGGCCAAGTCGTCGCCCGGGTCGGGCAGATCCACGTACTCGGCCGGGTCGCCGCTGCGCCTCTGCCACGGCCAAGACCCCCCCCCGGCGGAGACAGCGCGACATTGTCGCCGCGTGCCACCGCCTCGCGGTCGATGCCGTGGCCGAGGCTGTCGCGCATGTAGGCGTCACCGGAGCCCGCAAGCAGCACCGCCGGATCGTCGAGCCCCGCCGCCACGAGCCGGTCGGCCACCGCGGGCAGGATCGACGATTCGGCCATGTAGCCGGTCACGTCGGGCTTGGTGTAGTAGGCGCCCTTCTCCTTCTGGCCGGCGTCGGTGAAGTTGATGTACTGCTCGAATATGTAGCCCAGCACATCGGGGTTGATCTCGTTGCCGTCGGCGGCGGGACGCTCGTCGAGATGCCAGCGCCACTCGTCGAAGAAATCGAACAGCGACTCGAAGGCCTCGTCGAGGATCTTGATGTGGTGGGCCTGCTCCAATTCGTGGGGCTCGAAGATGCCGCCGTTCACATACGGAACCGAGCCGATGATCTCCTCGATGCTGTCCTCGTCGTAGGCGCGGTCACCGGCGGGCCGCCCGAGCCCGGTATGGAACAGCGGCAGCAGGAACCGCTGGAAGAAGGCGTAGAACTCGTCGGCGCCGCAATGCTCGCGAACCATCTCCAGCCGGGTGCGGAGGTAGTTCTGGTCGCTGTCCAAGAACCCCTTGCGCTGGATGAAGTAGAGGAACATGAGCCGGTTCAACAGCACCGACGCATACCATCGGCGGTTCTTGTCGGCGGGTATGCCCTCCACTTTCATCGCGAAGTTCCTGTGGTGCTGCTGGAACTGCCGGTAGAAGGCTTTGGTCACCTTGTCGGCGTTGAACGAGCGCCGCACCCTGGTCAGCACCGCGCTGGAGGTCAGCCGGTTCTCCTCTGTGACGCTGAACGACGCTTGGGCGAGCCTCTGAAGCAGCGCTTCGGTGGGGGCGTGCACGCCATACTCGTGATCCACCAGCCGGTACCCGACTCCGCTCGGGCGCTGCTCGGGCCACAGCCACAGATGCCGATCAGGGGCGACGAACACGACCAGTTGGTCTCGGCTGAGCCGCTTCAGGTGGCGCACCACCCGATGCTGCTCCGAACGCGTCGGCAGCCCGTCGGGGCAGTCCACCCGCCAGGCAGTGACGCCCCGCTTGTCGGCCACCGACACCGGGCGCAGCCGACTCTCGGCCACATCCACCGGCTGGCGCTGCTCAGGATTGTCCCAACCCATCCGGCGGAACAGCGCATCAAAGTCGCCCCGCTGAAGCAGTCTCGACAACTCCGGATGCTGCACCAAGACACTCCCGCGTCTGCGACGGCGGCCCAGTCTGGCAAACAACTCCACGCCACCCGAAATCGGACCAGCAGCCCCTTCGACGATGCCGCCGCGGCAATCGGGCCCGATGCCCGCCGGTCCCACCCGTCGAGATCAGTTATCCTCGACGCACGATGGATGACGAGCGGCACGACCCTGCGTCAGAGGTGTCCTTGGAGTCGCTACGGCGATTCCGCGAGACCTTCGCAGACCTCGACAACCCTGAGGTCATGCACTCGGCGTGGCAGTAACCCCTCGGCCGCTCCTGCCTCAGTCAGACGGGTACGGTGCTAGGCGTGGATGAAGTCGAAGTTGGGCATCGCTGGAGGCCGATCAGTGACCTGACCGACACCGACCGCGCCGCGGCCAGCGCGGAATTGCCAGCGCTGCTCCGTACTTGGGGAGATATCCGCAGAGGGATACCGGATCATCTGGTGGCTGCGTTCAACGATCAGCTCCGGCGGGAATGGGCCATCGAGACTGGCATCATCGAGCGCCTCTATACCCTCGACGAGGGCACAACCCGACTCTTGATTGAGCAGGGTATTGACGCTTCTCTGATACCGCATGATGACCAGCAAGAGCCGCCAGAGCTTGTGGCGGGGATGATCGCAGACCACCTCGACGCCGTCGAGTGGCTGTTCGATGTCATCAAGGAGAGGCGTCCGCTATCGACGTCGTTCGTCAAGGAACTTCACCAGCTCATGACCCGCAAGCAGGAGTTCGCGGCCGGCATCGACGTCTTCGGCCGACGGACGAAAATCAATCTGCTTCACGGTGACTACAAGCGCAGACCCAACAATCCCACTCGATCCGACGGGAAGATTCACCAGTATTGCCCGCCGGAGCAGGTCGTCTCGGAGATGGATCGCCTACTCGAGATGCATGGGGCGCACACCGAATCCGGGACTGCGCCGGAAGTCAGCGCCGCCTGGCTGCATCATCGCTTCGTGCAGATCCACCCGTTCCAGGACGGCAACGGACGCGTCGCGCGCACCATCGCATCTCTGGTGCTGCTGCGTGCCGGGATGTTCCCCCTCGTCGTCACCAACAAGGATCGTGACCGCTATCTCGAAGTCCTAGGCGAGGCAGATGCCGGAGACTTGGCCCCCCTGATCATCTTGGTAACGCAGCTGCAGAAGAAGTGGCTGGTGCGGGCACTGGGGATAACAAGCGCGGTGCGCTCGGAAGCAGAGCACTTGGATCAGGTCATAGAGTCGATCGGCGAATCTCTCGACCGCCGCGAGCAGGCTCAACAGGAGAACCTGGATATCGCCAAGGAAACGGCTGAGACGCTGCTGAGCCATGCCGTCAAGACACTCGAAGACATCCGCGTCCGGCTCGAAGCGCAAGTGCGGTCGGAGCAATTCGAACGCAGCGTATCCACCGACTTCAGCCACGACCGTGATGTCCAGCGTCGCGGCTATTATCGATATCAGGTCGTCGAGACGGCCAGACACTTCGAGTACTTCGCCAATGCACGCGCTTACCACTCCTGGGCGAGGCTCGTTATTGAGACCGAGCAGGGACGCTCTGAGATCCTGCTCTCCTTCCACGGCGTGAACCGCGAGTACCGCGGACTGCTCGGCGCCTCAGTCTGTTTCTTTCGACGGCAGAACGGCGATGTCAGCGAGCCACAGATCCTCGAGTTGCAGCCCGCGTGTGACGAAATGTTCCAAATCAACTACTCCGAAGCTGCCGAGTCCGTTCTCCGGCGCTTCGAGCCATGGCTCAGACATTCACTGCTCAAGGGCCTCGACCAATTCCGCCTCAGCGAGTAAGGACCGGCAATCCGACCGAGGCGAGATCCCATACTGCTCAGGGGCGGTAGAGCATTCCTTTGTAGGCGGGGGTGAAGCCTGCTGCCTCTAGCCGGGCGGCCCATGGGGTTTCTCGGATGGGGTGGCCGTTGGCTTTGGCTATTTCCAGCTTGCGGAGGCGGCCGTCCTTTACTAGGCCGATTATCGCCTCTATCCAGGTGTTGGTGGACTCCGCTGCGGAGAACGTTGTTAGGGAGCGGCCGCCTCGTTCCAGCAAGACCGTCGGGGTGCCTTCGGTCATCACTAGGTGGGCTCCTGCGGTGCGGGCCGGGCGGCCGGGCGAATCGGGCCAGGCCAGCGCCGCGCCGTAGGGCTGGGCCGGGTCGGTGGCGGCCAGCACCACCGGAGCCGCATCGGGCTCGGGCTCTCGTGCGCCTCGCAGGCGGTCGACTGCGCCCGGCAAGGCGAACTGGGCCGCGCCCAGCCCGGCCACGAAATAGCCGCGGCGGACCTCGCCCCGGTCCTCCAACGCCTTGAGCACGGGATAGACGCCCGCGAAGCCGCCCTCGGCGCCCTCGCCCAGCGCGGTCTCGCGGGTCACCACTCCGTAGCGGTCGAGGAGTTGGTGGGCTCGGGCCAGCGACGATTCTGTGGCCGCGGGCTGGGGGGTCAACAGCGGCGCCACCAGCGACCAGCGGCCCGCGGCCGACGGCGGGCCTGTGGCGCTGAGGCCTCCCAGCCGCAGACGGCCCCGCCGGGAACGGCCTACTGCCGACTGCCGCCGACGCGGCCCGCCCGGCATCGAACCTGGCCTGGCTGATCTTGAGGCTGCGCCGGCTGACCGGTGGCTGGCTAGGCGGGCTCTCAGGGGGGCTAGGGAGTCGTTGGTCACCTCGCCCGACCACACCAGATCCCACAGCGCGGCCAGCACCGTCTCGGTGTCGTAGGGCATCGACGCGGCCTGGGCGGCGGCCACCAGGTCACCCCAGAACGACGCTCCGGAGTCGCTCAGGCGGTTGCGCAGCGCCTCGTGGACCACCCCTTCGCATGGCTCGGCGGCGGGGACGAGCAGGGCGGCCTGATCGCGGAAGGCCAGGCGCACCCTGCCGTCGACCGCGCCCACCGCACCGGCGCCGACCCAGACGATCTCGCCGGAAGTGCAGAGCTGGTCCAGGTCGGCCGGCTTGTAGCCCGCCATCCGGCCGGCCAGCACATCGGCCTCCAGCACCGACGCGGCCACCGGCGCGCCCTGGAGCTGCGCCACCACGTCGGCCAGGGCGTCCATACCCCGCCGCCGGGCGCCGATCCCCTGCCACTGGGGCAGGAACCGGGCCAGCGCCTCGGGCGGCACCGGCTCCACCTCCTGGCGCAGCGCGGCCAGGCAGCGGCGGCGGATCCGGTGCAGCACCTCGGCGTCGCAGAACTCCCGGTCGGCGCCGCCCGGGCGGAACTCGCCCCGCAGCAGGCGGCCCTCGGCCACCAGCGACCCCAGCCGGGCCGCAACCGGCGCCTCGCCCACCCCCAGCCAGCGGGCGACGTCGCGGGCCACGAACGGGCCGTGGGTGCGGGCATAGCGGACGCACAGGTCGCCCAGAGGGTCATCCACCGGCTCGGTGTCGCAGGCGGCCAGCCCCACCGGCAACGCGGTGCCTACCGCGTCGCGCAGCCGGGCCGCGTCGGCTGCGTCGGCCACCACGTCGCGCCCGGCCAGGCGCACCTCCATGGCCCGGCGCTGCTCCACCAGCGTCCGCAGCCACCCCGCAACCCGCTCGTCCGGAGCAGCGGTCCGGGCCACAACCTCGTCGGGCAACACAGGCACGGAACTCGGAATCGCTGATCGCGGCGTCGGGAGAACGCTCCGGGCTGCCACCTCGTCGGTCAGCAAGGGCACAGAGCTCGGAGCCGATGATCGCGGTGCCGGGGGAACGGTCCGAGCCGCTACCTCGTCGGGCGTCAGCGGTCCGAGCATCCGCAGCAGGTCGTGGACCTCGTCGGCGTCGCGGGCCTGGCCTCCGGCTGCCAGCCGCTGAAGCTCCAGCTCGACGTCGGCGATCACCCCGGCGTCGAGCAGCTCCCGCAGCTCCTCGACGCCCAGCAGGTCGCGCAGCAGGTCGCGGTCCAGCGCCAGCGCCGCCGCCCGGCGCTCGGCCAGGGGGGCGTCGCCCTCGTACATGTGGACCGCGATCCACGAGAACAGCAGCGACTGGGCAAAGGGCGACGCGCCGGCGGTGTCCACCGCCACCACCCGCACCCGGCGGCTGCGCAGGTCGGCCATCAGCTCCACCAACGCTGGCAGGTCGAACACGTCGTTGAGGCACTCGCGGGTGGCCTCCAGCAGGATCGGGAACGACGGGTACTTGGCCGCCACCGACAGCAGGTCGGCCGCCCGCTGGCGCTGCTGCCACAGCGGCGTGCGCTGGTCGGGCCGCCGCCGGGGCAGCAGCAGCGCCCGGGCCGCGCACTCCCGGAACCGGGAGGCGAACATCGAAGTCTCCGGCAGCCGCCCCGCCACCAGGTCGCGGACCTCGTCGGGGTCGAACAACAGGTCGTCCACCGGCAGTTCGTCGACCGCCTCGGGCAGGCGCATCACGATCCCGTCGTCGCCCCACATCAGGTCCACGTCCACGCCCCAGACCTCGCTCAGGCGGGCCTGCAGCGCCACCCCCCAGGGGGCGTGAACTTGGGCGCCGAACGGGGTGAGCACGCACACCCGCCAGTCGCCGATCTCGTCGCGGAACCGCTCCACCACCACCGTGCGGTCGTCGGGAACCGCGCCGGTGGCCTCGGCCTGGTCGTCGAGGTAGGCGAGCAGGTTGGCCGCGGCGGTCTCGTCGAGGCCGCAGCGCTCGCGCAGCCGGGCCTCGGCGGTTTCGGCTCCGCCCGAGCGCAGCTCTCGCACCAGGGCACCCACCGCCCGGCCCAGCTCGATGGGCCGCCCCGGCCCATCTCCGTGCCAGAACGGCATCTTGCCCAGCTCGCCCGGCGCCGGGGTCACCACCACCCGCTCGAAGGTGATGTCGGTGATGCGCCAGGTGGTGGCCCCCAGCAGGAACGTCTCGCCCACCCGGCTCTCGTACACCATCTCCTCGTCGAGCTCGCCCACCCGGGTGCCGTCGGGCAGGAACACGCCGAACAGTCCCCGGTCGGGGATGGTTCCCGCGTTGGTCACCGCCAGCCGCTGCGATCCGGCCCGGCCCCGCAGCACGCCGCCGGCCCGGTCCCACACCACCCGGGGCCGCAGCTCGGAGAACTCCTCGGCCGGGTAGGTGCCCGACAGCAGCTCGAGCACGCTGTGCAGCACCTCGTCGGACAGATCGGCGAAGCTGGCGGCGCGGCGCAGCACGGCGGCCAGCCGCTCGAGGGGCCAGTCGTCCATGGCGCACATGGCCACGATCTGCTGGGCGGCCACATCGAGCGGATTGCGCAGGTAGCGGGTGTGCTCCACCTCGCCGGCGTGCATGCGCTCCACCACCGCAGCCGCCTCCAGCAGGTCGGCGCGATGCTTGGGGAAGATGCGGCCCCGGCTGGGCTCGCCGACGCGGTGCCCGGCCCGCCCGATCCGCTGCAACCCGGAGGCCACCGACCCCGGCGAGGCCACCTGCACCACGAGATCCACCGCGCCCATGTCGATGCCCAGTTCCAGCGTGGAGGTGGCCACGAGACCCCGCAGGTCGCCCCGCTTCAGCTCGTCCTCGATGAGCAGGCGCCGGGGCCGCGACAGCGAGCCGTGGTGGGCCTTGACCAGCTCGACGCCCTCGGCTGGCCCGACACCGGCCTGCTCGTCGCCCAGCGCCACCGGCGGCGCCCGGACCACAGCCTCGACCGACTCACCCACACGCACCGGCCCATCGCCGCCCACCCCCGCGGATCTCGGGTCGGCCTTGTGTGGCAGGTCCACAGAACCCGCACCAAGATCCTGCGGGCCATCGCCGCCCACCCCCGCGGATCTCGGGTCGGTCTTGTGTCGCAGGTCCACAGAACCCGCACCAAGATCCTGCGCCGCCTCGTTCTGGGCCCGATCCTCGGCCTCCAGGTGCAATTCGTTGAGCCGGGCGGCGAGGCGCTCGGCCAGCCGGCGGGCGTTGGCGAAGATCAGCGTGGACCGGTGCGACTGCACTAGATCCAACAGGCGGGGATGGATGGCGGGCCAGATGCTGCGCCGCTGCGGCCCAGCCGCCGCACCGGCCGACGCGGGCGGCTCGACCGTCTCTCCCAGCGAGGCCATGTCGGCCACCGGCACCACCACCTCCACATCCAGCTCCTTGCGGGCGCCGGCGTCCACCACGGCGACCCGACGAGGCGCCGGCGAGCCGACGGGACCGGCCTCGAAGCCGCCCAGGAAGCGGGCGATCTCGTCGAGGGGCCGCTGGGTGGCCGACAGGGCGATGCGCTGCGGCGAGTGCTCGCACAGCTCCTCGAGTCGCTCCAGCGACACCATCAGGTGGGCGCCCCGCTTGCCGGCGGCCACCGCATGGATCTCGTCGATGATCACATGGCGCACCCCGGCAAGGGTCTCCCGGGCCCGGCTGGTGAGCATCAAGAACAGCGACTCGGGGGTGGTGATCAGGATGTGGGGCGGGTGCCGCACAAGCTTGCGGCGCTCATCGGCCGAAGTGTCGCCGGTGCGCACCCCCACGGTGGGAACCTGCACCGCCGCGCCGAGCCGCTCTGCGGCCAGGCGGATGCCGTGCAGCGGCGCTCGCAGGTTCTTCTCCACGTCCACCGCCAGCGCCCGCAGCGGCGACACGTACAGCACCTGGGTGCCGCCCTCGGACAGGTCGCTGTCGGCGAACATGAGCCGGTCGATGGCCCACAGGAAGGCGGCCAGGGTCTTGCCGGTGCCGGTGGGCGCGCACACCAGCGTGTGACGACCCGTCGCGATCGGAGGCCAGCCCTCGACCTGGGGCGCGGTCGGCGCGCTGAACGCGGCTGTGAACCAGGCCCGGGTCGGCGCCGAGAACGCCGACAGCGGATCGGTGCCGGCTGCCACGACGCCACCGTAGCCAGCATCGCCGCACCGGGGCGGCAGCGACACGACCGCCGGGAGTTCAGCTGCCCGGTGCCGGCTGCCGGTGCGCGCCGATGTCGTCGCCTTCGCGTCGACGATCTCAGAGCTGGGCGGCGCTTGACGGCAGGGCGCTAGCCATGAACGCGCCCTTGCTCTAGGGTGGCGGCCATGACCTCGACGGCGGCTTCGACCGCGTACGAGTCGCCCGAGTGGCATCCGGCCTTCGAGGAGTACTGCGAGACCATCTTCGAGCTGGCCGAGGACGACCTCGACGTGATCCAGGCCCGCATTGCCGACCGCCTGGAGATCTCTCGCCCCGCGGTGTCGGAGATGATCCGGCGGATGCAGGCCGAGGGCCTCGTCGAGGAGGGCCGCGGCACCATCGAGCTCACCGCCAAGGGGCACTCCCTGGCCGAGACGGTGGTGCGCCGCCACCGCCTGGCCGAGTGCTTCCTCACCGAGATCCTGGGGCTGTCGTGGGCCGAGGCCCACCAGGAGGCGGGCAAGTGGGAGCACATCATCTCCCCGTCGGTCGAGAAGGCCATGACCCGAGTGCTCGAGGAGCCCACCACCTGCCCCCACGGCAACCCCATCCCCGGCTCGGCCTACGAGGCCCCCGACATGGTCGCCCTCGACACCCTCGATGTGGGCCGCCGGTTCACGGTGCAGCGCATCCCCGAGGAGCTGGAGTTCCAGCCGGGGATGCTCGAGTTCCTCGAGGAGGCCAAGGTGACCCCCGGCTCGGCGGGCACGGTCACGGCCCGCTCCCCCGACGGCACGTTTACCCTCGACGTTGAGGGCGGCGCCGTCGGCCTCAGCGACTACGCCACATCGCGCATCCTGGTCTCAGCCGCCGACTGACCGCGCCTCTCCCCCCTTTCAGGCAACCGCACCCGAACTGCACGCTTGAGCGCGTGCATCCGGCGCGTGTTACTTTGCCGGGATCGAATGAACGCACGAGCGGTCGCGGGCTCGCCGTCGACGGCCGTGTGCCGAACAGGGGGACCAAATGACCGCCAACCAATTCTCCAGACGCACATTCCTGGGGGGAACCGCCGCCGGCGCCGGGCTGCTGCTGGGCGGCAGCACCCTCATCAGCGCCTGCTCAAGCTCCGATCCGGTGCCCGCCGCGCCGCTGACCGCGGCGAACTTCCACCTGAGCTGGTTCGACTCGGTGCAGTTCGGCGGCTCCTACCTCGCCGACGCCAACGGCCACTACGCCGCCCAGGGCCTCGACGTGACGCTGGTGCCGGGCGGACCGGGCGTGTCGCCCGACACCTCGGTCATCGCAGGCCAGTCGATCATGGGCATATCGGCCGCCAACTTCGCGGGCCAGGCGTGGGCCGACGGCGCGCCGCTCAAGGTGGTGGGCGTGGCCATGCAGCGCAACCCCTTCGTGATCGCCTCGCTGACCAGCAACCCGGTCAACGAGCCCAAGGACCTGGAGGGCCGCAGGCTCGGCATGGCCTTCAACAACCAACTCGACCTCGAGCTGCTGTCGTCGCTCAACGGAGTCGACGTCAACGCCATCGAGGTCATCCAGGCCGACTACGACCCGGCCCCGCTGGTCAACGGCGAGGTCGACTGCCTGCTGTGCTGGCTGGTCGATCTGCCGGTGGCCATGACCGTGGCCGGGATCGACAACACCACCATGCTGTTCGCCGACTTCGGTTACGCGGTCCACAGCCAGACCTACATCGTCACCGAGGAGACCCTGGCCAACAACCGCGAGACCGTGAAGTCGCTGTTGCGGGGCGAGATCCTCGGCTGGCAGGACCACAAGGCCGACCCCGACACCGCCGCGCAGGTGACCGTCGACCGGTTCCCCGACGCCGGCATGGACCTCGAGACCGAGACCATCAAGGCCCACGAGTTCACCAAGCTGATGTTCAGCGACGTGACCGACGCCAGCGGCTTCCTGTGGTGGACCGACCAGTCGGTGGCCGACAACATCCGGGTCCTCAAGGCGCTCGGCGTGAACGTCACCGAGGACTTCTGGGACCGCTCGCTGCTGGCCGAGATCTACGCCGACGGTCCCGTCCTGTCGTGACGTAGCGTTCGCCGCAGCGTCGCAACCATCTCTAGACCACGCAGGTGATGGACCGGCGGGGAGCGCCGGTTGATGTCGTCGGGGTCGGACGCACTTTCGCCCTGGGCGACGGCGAGGTTGTCGCGTTGCGCGGCTTCGACATGCATGTGCCCGCGGGCGGCTTCACTGCGCTCATAGGGCCGTCGGGCTGCGGCAAGTCCACCGCGCTGCGCCTTGTGGCCGGGCTGGACACCCCCGATGAGGGCACCATCGACTCCGGCGGCTCGTCGCCCGACGAGATGCGCAGACACCAGCGCATCGGGGTGGCCTTCCAGGATCCGTCGCTGCTGCCGTGGCGAACGGTCTCGACCAACATCCGGCTGGCGCTGGAGCTCGTCGGCCGGCGCCACGACACCGAGGCGGTCGACGAGCTGGTCGAACTGGTCGGCTTGCAGGATTTCGAGAAGGCCCGGCCCTCGCAACTGTCGGGAGGCATGCGCCAGCGGGTGGCCATCGCCCGGTCGCTGGTCACCGACCCCGACCTGCTGCTGCTCGACGAGCCGTTCGGCGCCCTCGACGCCTTGACCCGCCAGCAGCTCAACGACGAGCTCCAGCGGATCTGGACGGCGCGGGGCACCACCACCATCCTGGTCACCCACTCCATCCCCGAGGCGGTGTACGTGGCCGACGAGGTGCTGGTCATGTCGCCCCGTCCGGGCCGGGTGGTGGCCCGCCACACCATCGGCTTTGAGAGGCCCCGCACCCGTGAACTGCTGCTCACCGACCGGTTCCACGCCGAGGTGGAGGCCGTCTCGGCCAGCCTGCATCGCTCCGAGGGACAGGTCGTGCAACTCGACACGGACGGCTCCGACGGACAGGTCGCGCAACTCGACGCGGACCCCGGTTGAGCGCCACCGCCGACACCGCGGCCACCGCGCCGACACGCCCGGCCGGTGGCAGCCGGCTCGACCGGGTGCCGCCCCGGGTGCTGAGCTCGGCGGTCGGGATCGGGGTGCTGCTGCTGTGGGAGTTGCTGGCCCGCACGGTGTACGCGGGCTCGTACCGGCTGTCGCCGCCCACCGCGGTGGTGGCGGAGTTCTTCGAGTTCCGCGGCCTCTATCTGCGCAATCTGTGGCACTCGACCAAGACGGCGGCCTGGGGGTTCCTGTGGGGCAACCTGGCCGCCATCGCGCTGGCGGTGACGGCGACGCTGGTGCCGTGGCTGCGGCGCAGCATCGGCGCAGTGGTGCTGACCGTCTTCTGCCTGCCGTTCATCGCGGTGGCCCCGATCCTGCGGCTGATCACCGGACCGGGCAACGCCACCCCGATTGCGCTGTCGGCGCTGGCGGTGGTGTTCACTACCTACGTGGCCGCGCTGTTGGGCTTCGACCTGGCGCCGGGCAGCGCCCTCGACGTGATCCGCTCCTACGGCCGGGGGCGGCTGACGGCCTTCCGCAACGTCCGGGTCCGGGCATCGGTCCCGGCGCTGTTCGCCGGGTTGCAGATCGCTGCGCCGGCCGCCTTTCTCGGCGCGGTGGTGGGCGAGTTCACCGGCGCGCACCGGGGTCTGGGCATTCTCACGGTCAGAGCCCTGGGGGCGCTGCAGACCGACCGCATCTGGGTGATCGCGGTGCTGTCCACCATCGTGGCCACCGGCGGATACCTGGCCATCGGAGCCTTGGGCCGGTTCCTGTGCCCCTGGTCACCCGCGTTGGACGTGGGCGCGGTGCCGGTGGCCCGCACCGAGCCCGGTCTGCTCAACCGGCTGGGCGGGCTGCTGGCCCCCATCGCGGTGGTGTTCGTGTTTTGGTATGCGTTCTTGTGGGGGTTCGGGATCGAGCCGTTCTTCGCCAAGACGCCCTTCGACGTGTGGGCCGAGATGTTCTCGGTCCCCGAGGCGGCCGAGACCCGCTCGATCATCTTCGGAGCGCTGGGCACCACGCTGTGGACGACCTCGCTGGGCTACGTGGTCGGTCTGGTCGGCGCGCTGGCGACCGCGCTGGTGTTCATCCTGGTCCCGTGGCTCGAGCGGGCTCTGATGCCGATCGCGGTGGCGCTGCGGTCGATCCCGATCATCGTCACCACGCCGGTGATCATCCTGTTCGTGGGGCGGGGACTGTTGACCACCACCGCCATCGTGGCCGTGATGTCGTTCTTCCCGACGCTGGTCAACTGCTACACGGCCATGACCCGCACACCGGAAGGGATCCTCGACGTGCTCAAGTCCTACGACGCCGCCTCCCTTGCCAACGTGCGCAACGCCTACCTGCCGACGTCGGTGCCGGCCCTGCTGGCCTCGGCCCGCATCGCGGTGCCCACCTCGCTGCTGGGCGCCACCGTGGCTGAGTGGCTGGCCACCGGCGACGGGATCGGAGCGGTGATGGTGACCGCCTTCACCCGCAACGACTTCAAGATCCTGTGGGTGTCGGTGGCGGTGCTTACGATCGTGGCCGTGATCGGCTACTCGCTGGTGGCCGCGTTCGAGCTTCGCACCCTCGAGCGCATGGCACCGGGAACGGCACGATGACCGGTGAGCGGATCACCGCCCCGGCAGGCGCAGTCGACTCAAGCCCATGGCACCGGGAACGGCACGATGACTAAGGCCCTCGAGAGCGCAGTCGATTCGGCGTCGGCCGCGGTGCTGGCCCGCTACGACGAGTTGGCCGCACTGTTGGCCACGATGGGCGACCGGCCGCGCTGCGACCCGGACCTGTCCGCCGTGGCCACCGCTGCGCTGCTGCACGAGGCCCGCCTGCTGGACGCCGGCCGTTTCGAGGAGTGGCTCGGGGGCTGGACCGACGACGCGGTGCTGTGGGTGCCGCTGTCGGCGCCGGCGCATCCCGGCCGCGACCAGTCGCTGCTGCTCGATGACCGGCGCCGGCTGGCCGAGCGGGTCGAATGGCGCCGGGACCCGGCCGCCTGGGGCCAGCAGCCGCCGTCGCTCACCGCCCGGGTGGTCGGCGGGGTCGAGGCCTGGCCGGCGCCTGGCGGCGGTCTGGTTGCCCGGTCCAGTCTGCTGATCGAGGAGCACCGCCACGGCCGCCGCCAGCAACTCGCCGGATATCAGGTCCACGAACTGGTAGGCGACGACCTACGGCGCCGCACCAAGATCCTCGTCGTGGCTGCCCTGGGCACCGGCGTGCGCAACCCGAGCTTCCTGCTGTGACCGGTCAGACAACCCGAGCCTCGATCTGTGACCGGTCAAGCAAACCCAAACTGCTGGCTATGACCGGTCAGGCAATCCAAAGGGCACGCTGTGAATGCTTCGGCGACGGGGAGGGATCGACTTGACCGCCAGCGACTTCGACCATCTCGTGCAGCCTCACCGGGTCCACCGCCGCCTCTACACCGACCCGCAGATCTTCTCCACCGAGATGACCCGTGTGTTCGCCGCGTCGTGGTGCTATGTGGGCCACGAGAGCGAGATTCCCGAGGCGGGCGACTACCGCACCACCACTCTGGGCCTGCGGCCGGTGCTGATGACCCGGGGCCGCGACGGCGCGGTGAACGTGCTGCTGAACCGCTGCGCCCATCGGGGGACGGTGGTGGCGGGCGAGGCCCGAGGCTGCGCCAAGCGCTTCGTGTGCCCCTACCACGGCTGGACCTACACACCCGAGGGCCGGCTGGTGGCCATCCCCTTCCCTGCCGACCACCCCGCCGAGGACTACGCCAAGCTGTCGCTGGGCCGGCTCGAGGCGGCCAGCTACCGGGGGTTCGTGTTCGCCACCCTCAACGCCGCCCCCGAGCCGCTGGAGGTGTGGCTGGGCGAGGCCCGAGAGGCGCTCGACACCATCATCGACCGCCATCCCGGCGGCGAGTTGGCCCCGATGGGGTCGCCGCAGCTGCTGGAGTTCGCCGGCAACTGGAAACTGTCATGGGACAACGCGGCCGACGGCCTGCACGCCACCTTCGCCCACCACTCCTACAACACGCTGGGCGAAATGGTCGACACCGAAACGGTGCTGGCCCGCGACCCGGGCTCCACGCCCATGGTGTCGAAGGCGCTGCGCAACGGCCACATGGTGGTGGACCAGCGTCCCGGCATCCCCCAGGGGCCGTGGGCCACGATGCGCAACGTGCCGTTCCGAGAGCCGCTGGAGTCGCGGCTGGCCGCGGCCGGAGACGGCGATCTGCTGGACTTGGCCACGGGCAGCATGCTCAACCTGTCGCTGTTCCCCAACCTGATCTTCGTCGGCAACCAGCTGCTGGTGGTGGAGCCGGTGGCGGTGGACCGCACCCGGCTGCAGCTTTGGCTCACCTCCGCGCCGGGCGCGCCCGATGAGATCGACCTGCTGCGCCTGCGGGTGGACGAGGACTTCGTGAACTTCGGCACCCCCGACGATCTCGATATGTTCGAGCGGGTACAGCGGGGCCTGGGGGTGCCGGAGATGGAGTGGATCGACATGAGCCGGGGCCTCCCCGACAGCGCGGGCGACGCCGAGGCGGGCACTGTCAGCGGCCCGATCACCTCCGAGGCGCCCCAGCGCCGCTACCTCGCCCACTACGCCCGCCTGATGAACAACCCGGCAGCCACCCGTGCCCGATGACACGACGCCTGGTCCCGGCGGCGAACGGGGTTGCGGGACCGACCCGGTGCAGACCCGTGCCCGCTGAGTTCGACCCCGCGGCCAGCGGCGAGCGCCGGGCGGCGTTCGCCGAGCGGGGCGCGGTGGTGGTCCCCGGTCTGCTGGACCGCGGCTGGTGCGAGCGGCTGCACGCGGCCATCGAGCGCGGCCAGGCCAGCCCCAGCCAGTTCTACGGAGTGCTGTCGCCGCCGGGCGAGCCCAAAGTGGACAGCGACCTGTTCCGCTGGTTCGACGACGCCGACATCGCCGAGGCCACCCACGCCTCGAACCTGCCCGCACTGGGCGCGGAGCTGTGCGGCGCCGACGCCGCGGTGCTGATCGAGGACCAGTGGTTCTGCTCGGAGCCCGGAGCGATCTCGCGCAGCCCCTGGCACCAGGACCACCCCTACTACAACCTCGACCGGCCCTTCGTCACCATCTGGGTGACCCTCGACGACGTGGCCGCCGACGCCGCGCTGCGGGTGGTGGAGGGCTCCCACGCCACCGGCGTGACCTACGCGCCGATCGAGTTCTCGTCGTCGATCGACACCATCGGCGGCGCCTCCGAGCTGGCGCCGGTGCCAGACGTGGACGCCGACCCGGAGCGGTTCCCGGTCACCACCTGGGATCTGCAAGCCGGCGACGCGGTGGCCATCGACTCGAGGATGCTGCACGCCACCGGCATCCGCGAGGTGGCCGACCGGCCCTTCCGGCGCCTATCGACCCGCTACGCCCACCCCGACACCCGCTACCTCGACCTGGGCGAGCAGGCCGCCGTCTTCTGGAAGAAGCTCCCCCACGGCCTCACCACCGGCGACCAAGTAGCCGGAGAGACCTTCCCCCTAATCCAACCCTGACCCACCAGCCGGCCTGGCCCCACAACCTGCCCAGGGACTGAGCGTATCAGTCGATCAGGCCGGCGGCAGTGGCCTTGCGGATGGCGCCGTAACGGTCCCGAACTCCCAGCGCTTGCCACAGTTTGGCCAGCTCCCGATACATCGTGCGCCGCGAGTAGCCGAACTCGTCAGCGAGATCGGAGATGGCTGTGCCCGAAGCCACCGCGCTCAAGAGCCGCCGCTGCTGATCGTCGAGCGCCTCCAGCGGCGCCGGCGCAAGGTAGCGCTGCGAAGCGAGCGCGGCCCGCTCAAGTCGGAGCGCCCCGCCATGGGAGGCAACCGCCGCAATCCGGTCGAAGCGGATCACGAAGGGAACACGATCATCGATCGGGATCCGGTCGCGCCCCTCGAGACCGCTCGGCTCAGGCTTCGATGCGAGCCACTGACAAGTCACCGTCGAAGAGCACGCGAGGTACCTGACCACGATCGACCAGTCCTCGGCCAGACCGGCAGGAATATGGCAGCGCTTCATCGACTCGGCACTGTCGGCGAACAACGCTGCCATGTCGCGCTGATAGGACTCGGGCAGTGATTCATCGAAGATGCGCGCTACGGCGCGGTGGTACGCCTCACTCCACAACTGCTCATGAGAACCCTCAGAAACCCCGAAGCGATGCGCCTCGATTATGGCCCGAGCCCCGCCGACGAGGCGACCACAAGCGAGGTGGGCGCGTGTCCGCTCAACGTGGTCCACCGCCTCACAGCCCATCAACCCCGGAGGATACCCACGCGCCCAAGCCCCCAGTCGCCAACCGCACGCCCCGGCGGTCACCGGCGCGCCCACCGAGCCGCAGCACCAACCCACCGAATGGCCGGCACAGATGCGCGCTCAATCTGGCACACATTGACACAACTTGGCACCAATGCGCCGCCGCGGTGCGGTGATACTGACTCCCGCCCGAGCCAAACAGGCCCAACCCACAACAAGGGAGCAGAATGCCCAGTCCCCACAACTCTTCGCGCAAACACCGACTGCGATGGCTGGCAGCAGCCGCGACCGCCGCAGCCCTCACCGTCCCCACAATCGCAACCGCCGACGCCTCGCCGACCGTCAATGTCGCCGTTGCGTCCTACGCCGCCGACTACTCGGTCACCCACCAAGAGGCCCAGCGCCGCCTAGACCGCATCCAGCCCCTCCAGGAGATCCTCGCTCGGATCCGCAGCCACGAGGGCGCCCGACTCGCTGGCTGGGGCATCGACCACACCGGAACCTTCACCGGATGGGTATGGCTCACCGGCGACCAGCCCCCCAGCGCATCCGCCGCAGCCATCGCCAACACACACAGCGACATCGAGATCCGCGCCGGCGCCGTCCACACGCTCAAGGAGCTACTCAAGGCCCAGACTGGGCTGTTCCGGAACATCGGACCCCTCGGCCAAGCCGACGACAACCCGCCAGAAGCGTCACAAATCCAACAAATCATCAGCTACACCGACATCGACATGACCGCCAACAGCATAGTCATCGGGATTGACCCGGACCTCGCAGTCATGGCCCCCAGTGGGTCAGTAGACTCAGGTCCAATCTCCGATACGGACGAAGCTATGCGATCCACAATTCTTGACGTAACCCAATCACTGAAGGATCATGTCGGTGTCGAGTACATTGTCGAGGATGGGCGTGGACTCTCAGCGGCAGCTGACTTCAAGGCCGGTGAACCGGTCGGAGGATGCACATCAGGATTCACTGCCAAACAGCGCAACACCAATACCTACGGAATCATCGTCGCCGCACACTGTACCAATACTGCCAATCAGACTCTGACTATGCACGGCATCACACTTGTGCCAACCCGTCGAGCGCACGGTCCCTACATCGACGCACAATTCCAGAGCATTCCCACAGGTTCATCCCATCGCATCTTCGACGATTATCTCTGCGAAGAACGTGACCCTTGTGATGTGTCGAATGATGCATCGCGCGCAATGATCAAGGACTCGACAGCATGTCATTACGGAAGGATCAGCCGCGAGACGTGCGGAACAGTAGCATCTATATTCTTCATGCCTACCAATAGCAAAATCTGTTCAGCCTTGTGCAATAATTCATTCATCCGCGTCGAGGGGTCACGGCTACGGTCATGTACCGGCGACAGTGGGGGTCCCTGGTATTATGACGGTACTGCATATGGAATACACAGCGGACATTCAGCCACTAAGCCTTGTACGTTACCTGTCACATACGCCTTCTTTTCTCCTATTCAAGCTGTCGAGCGAATCTTGGGGGTCGACATCCTGACGGACGGATTTGAGCAGGTGTCATGAGCCTTCAGTCAAATTCCGGTGGAAGGCTGCTGGAGCGATCATGGTTCGCCTTGATGCCAGTTCTGTTCTTGGTCGTAGGATGTAGCGGAACCTCGGAAGTAAGCACATTAGATGTCTTGGAAAAACCGAATGAGCGAGTAGAGCAGTCACAGCTGCAGCTGAATCAAGCCGAAGTACCCGGTAGCGCTTCCAAAGATCCATCGCATGACAAGTCGGAGGCATCACTGCTGGAGAGCACCAATTCAGCCGCTAGCGAATTGGTCGGGATGAGAACCTATACCGGTTGGATCGACATGGTAGCGAATCGCATTGACGGTGTCTTGATAATCGACTATCCGTGTGTCTACCTTCTCGAAGAGGAGCGAATTGCGGGACTCCTTGGGCACGAAGACGAGAATGCGCCACCACGCCAACGCGCACTCCTTCGCCTCGTACGCGACTGGACATCGTATGATCCCGAAGCGTCCTCCCTCATTTCAGCAGGCGAAGGCCCGATGTTCACTGGGGACCGCATCTATACCTCGGGCGTGCCGTTTCCGCCGGAAGACTACTTGGACCAGTGCACCCGAGACTACGACATCTACACGCAGTACTTGCTGTTCTGCAAGTTCCATGCCTGTAGATTCGAACGGGAGGCGAATCCAGCGAGGCTGCTGGCACAGCGCGAAGCCGGGCAGTGAGCACGCAGCGAACCGCAGACGTGCGGCCTGGAAGTCAGGTACTGGCGGCGGTTCGGCCTGACTCGTGCTCGGGGAACAGTTCGGCGTAGGTGTCGCCCTCCCGGTAGGGGTGGGCGGCCAGCTTGTCCTCGTCTACTTCCACCCCTAGGCCTGGGCCGGTGGGCGCGGTGATGTGGCCGCCTCCCAGGTCGGTGAGCGCCAGGCCCGGGTTGTGGCCGAGGTCGGTGATCATCGGCTGGTGGGGGTCGATGTCGTACTCGCACAACCGCACCCGGGCGGCGGTGGCCCAGTGCAGGTTGGCGGCCAGCCCCACCACCGTCGGCCCGCCCACATGGGGGATCACCTCGATCGAGGACCGGGCCGCGATGTCGGCGATCTCCAGGCAGCTCAGAATCCCCCCGGTGAGCGAGGCATCGGGCTCGAACACTCGGGCCGCGTCGCGCCGGGCCAGCTCGGCGTACATGCGCGGCGAGTAGACCCGCTCCCCCACCGCCACCCGTATCGGCGAGTTGCGCTGGAGCCGCTCCAGGCCCTCGATCTGATACTGGGGAACCGGCTCCTCGAAGAAGTGGATGCGGTGGGGGGCGATCCGGCGGCTCAGCTCGATGGCCGAGTCGGGATCGTGGAACCAGTAGGAGTCGACACCCATCAACATGTCGGGGCCGACATGCTCTCGCACCGTGGCCACCGCCTCGGCGTCGCCGTCGATGGTCCGGCCCAGCCGCACCTTCACCCCGGCGAATCCCAGGTCGATGCACTGATCGAAGTAGTGGGCGTGCCACTGCGGACTCTGCTCGAACATGGTGGTGCCGGTGCCGTACAGCGGGATCGGGTAGGCGCTGCCGCCCAGCAGCCGGTGGACGGGAGCGCCGAGAGCCTTGCCTGCGATGTCCCACAGGGCGATCTCCACCGCCCCGATGGTCTGGCTCGACAGGCCCTCCCAGCCGAGGTAGCCGTCGAGCGCCACCCGCAGGTCGGCCACCCGGTCGCGGATGGCCAGCGGGTCTCGGCCCTCCAAGTGCCGGGCGCACACATCGTCCACCGCGGCCCGGAACACCGTCGGGTAGGAGTGCCCCCAGTTGGTGGACGACTCGCCCCAGCCGACGGTGCCGTCGTCGGTCTCGATGCGCACCAGCGCGAAGCTGCGCTCCATGTCGGGGTCGATCTTGCGGTAGCCGGCCAGCACGGCCCGCACGCTCTCGATTCTCATGGCTCGCCCTTTCGTGTCGGTCGGCGGTCAGTGCTCAGGGCGCACCCATTCGAGGTCAGCACGCTCTCAATTCTCATGCTGCACGTCCTCCCGTGTTGGTCGGCTGTCAACGCTCATGACGCTCCCTCCATCGCTTCCAAGTCGTGCCACAGATCCTCGGGCACCGGGGCGCTCAGGTGGGCCAGGTTCTCGTCCACCTCGGTCGGGGCGGCCATCCCGACCACCACGGAGGCGACCCCGGGGTTGGTGAGCGGGAAGTTCAGCGCCGCGGCCCGCAGCGAGGTTCCGTGGCGCTCGCAAACCTTCTCGATGGCCGAAGCCCGGGCCACGGTGGCGCCGGTGGCCGGGCCGTAGTCGTACCAGGCGCCCGCCCGGGGCCGGGCCAACACCCCGCTGTTGAACACGCCCGCGGCGAGGTAGGCCACCCCCCGCTGGGCGCAGGCCTCGATCAGCTCGGCCGCCGACCGGTCGAGCAGGGTGTAGCGGCCCGCCACCAGCATGCAGTCGAGATCGGCCCGCTCCAGGAAGGCGGCCGCGGTGGCCACCGTGTTGGTGCCCAGCGACACCGCCCCGATCACGCCCTCGTCCCGCAGCGCGGCCAGAGCCCGACAGGTGCCCTCGGTGGCCTCGTCGATGTGGTCGTCGGGGTCGTGGACGTGCACGATGTCGACCCGGTCCACCCCGAGGCGCTCCAGGCTCGACTCCAGCGACTGCCGGGCCGCGTCGTAGCTGAAGTCGAAGCAGACGTCGACCGTCCCGTCGGGCTGAGCGGTCAGCAGCCGGCCGGCCTTGGTGGCGATGACCGGCCGCTCGCTGCCACCGGCGGCCAGGGCCCGGCCCAAGCGACGCTCGGCCTCGCCCAAGCCGTAGAAGGGGGCGGTGTCGAAGAACCGGACGCCGAGCTCCAGGGCCCGCCCGGCGGTCTGCACCGCGGTGTCGGCGTCGTTGCCCCAGAAGATCGAGGCCAGCGGAGCGGTCCCCAGCGCCAGGACCGGCAACCGCAGCCCAGTACCGATGTCGCGTTCGTCAAGCGGACCCCGCCCCACGATGCGTGACCCTAGCGAACCTCAGCCCTGTCGAAGAATTGCGCCGAAGCCCGTCTAGTCCAAGAGTTCGTCCACCCTCTCGGCGAGCGTGCTGTCGCCCCAGCCCGGTGAGAACAGCGGCACAGTGGGGGCCACGTCCCTTTCGTTCAACGCCGCTTCAAGCGCCTCGCGTACTATCGAGGCTTCGGTGCGCCGGTCTTGGCTGGCAGCCTGCCGGAGCCTGCGCCTCAAGTCGTCGGGAAGATAGACCGTCGTCTGATGCAGACAAGGTATTGTACTTGGCATTGTGGTCTGGAGGCAGGGTCGGCGCTCCAGCTGGCTCTGTGTTTGATCGGGTTGGAGTGTTGTGGTTCTCTGATGGGGTGGAGCGGGCGAGGCCGACCGTCGCCGACCTGCTGGCCGGCAAGGGGCGCCGACAGCTCGCTGATGTGTTTGTGCTGTCGCTGGAGGAGGTGCGCGCCGCCGAAGAGGCCGACCTCGACATGCTGTGCCTGCCCGACGATCTGATGGGCCCCGAGGCGCGCCAGGCAGCCCCGAGCGTGTTCATCATCGCCGCGCTGGCCTACGGGGTCCACGCCACTGCCGAGGAATACCTGCGCACCGCCATGGCCGCCTACCGCGACGGCGCCGATGCGGTGTACTGCGCGGCCTCGCTCGACACCGTGGCCCGACTCGCAGCCGAGGGCCTGGCCGTGGTGGGCCACATCGGCTTCATCCCCACCCACCGCACCTGGTACGGCGGCTACCGGGCCACCGCCAAGACGGCCGAGAGCGCGCTGCGGGTGTGGCGGCAGGCTCGGGCGCTGGAGGACGCCGGTGCCTTCGCGGCCGAGATCGAGCTCGTGCCCGAGCCGGTGGCGGCGGCCATCTCGCAGCGCTCGTCGCTGTTCTTGATCTCGATGGGGTCGGGGGCCGGATGCGATGCCCAGTACCTCTTCAGCATGGACATCCTCGGTTCCAACACCGGGCACTATCCGCGGCACTCCAGGACGTACCGCGATTTCGCGGCCGAGTATGAGCGCCTCCACACCGAGCGAGTGGCCGCCTACCGCGAGTATTGCGCCGATGTGGCCGGCGGCGCCTACCCGGCCGACGAGCACAAGCTGTCGATCGACGAGGCCGAACTGGCCCAGTTCATCGAGGCGCTCGACGGCGGCCGCGCCGACACTGGGACGCGGCCCGGCCGAGGAGTGCCCTGGACCGAGATCGCGGCCCCGGCCCGATGAGCAGCCCGCACCCTGCGGCACGGCTGCCAGCCGACGCTCGCCCGGACCGAGATCGCGGCGCCGGCCCGATGAGTGGCCCACACCCCGCAGCACGGCAACCGGCCGACAGTCTCCTGGACCGAGATCGCGGCCCCGCGGACCACGAGCCAGCCGTGAGGCGCGAGCAGCCCTGGCGCCGCAGCCGATGAGCGCGGCCGAGCTGCTGGTGCGGGGGGCGACGATCCTCGACGCCGACGGTCCCCTGCGGGTGGCCGACATCCGGGCCTCGGAAGGCACGATTACCGAGGTCGGCCCCGGACTGCGGCCCGGATCGGCCAGAGTGATCGACGCCGACGGCATGGTGGCCATGCCCGGCTTGATCAACGCCCACACCCACTCCAGCCAGAACCTCGACCGGGGAACCACCCCCAACCTGCCGCTGGATCTGTGGCTGATGTGGGCCGTGTTCGGCAAGCCCCCCATCAGCGCCGACGACCGCTACACGCTGGCCATGGCCGGCGCGCTGGAAATGCTCGAATCGGGCTGCACCGCGGTGCTCGACCACGGCTGGGTGCCGCCGTGGGACTTCGAGAACTACTCGGAGGCGGTCATGAGCGCCTACGCCGACGCCGGGATGCGGGCCGGGCTGGCCCCCATGATCGGCGATCTCGACATCTTCGACACGATGTCGTTCGCGGGGGCGTCTCAGCCCAAGCCGGCACCGCTGGGCGACCCGTTCGACCCGCAGGGGCTGGTCGAGTCGATGGACGGGTTCTTCGACCGCTGGCACCGTCGACACCGCAGGCTCGTCCCGATGGTGGGACCGTCGGCCCCGCAGCGCTGCAGCCACGAACTGATGGAGGGTCTGGCCGGCCTGGCCCGCCGGCGCGGCGCGGGGTTCCACACCCATGTGCTGGAGACCAAGACCCAGATCGCTGCCAACCTCGAGCGCTACGGCCGCTCCAGCGTGTCGTACCTGGAGGACCTGGGCGTGCTGCGGGCAGGGACGAGCCTGGCCCACTGCGTGTGGATGGACCCCGACGAGTACGCCGCGGTGCGCCGCTGCGGCGCCACCATCGTGCACAACCCGGTGTCGAACCTGCGGTGCGGGTCCGGGATCCTGCCGGTGGCCGACCTGCTGGAGGGCGGGGTCAGCGTGGCGTTGGGCGCCGACGGCGCGGCCTCCAACGACAACCAGAACATGTTCGAGGCCATGAAGTTCGCCACCCTGCTGCAAACCCTGCACGGATCGCATCGGCGCTGGCCGCAGGCCCCCGCCATCTGGCAGATGGGCCTGCGGGGCGGGGCCGCCGCGCTGGGCCGGCCACTGGGCTCGCTGCAACCAGGCAGCGCGGCCGACATCGTGCTGCTCGACACCGAGCGCCATGTGCCGATGCACGCCGAGGGCCTGATCACAAGCCTGGTGCTGGCCGAGCACGGCGAGTCGGTGCACACCGTGATCGTCGACGGGGAGGTCATGGTGTGCGAGGGCCGCTCGACCCGCGTGGACGAGGCCGCCATGAACGCAAGGTCACTCGACCTGCAGCGGCGCCTTCATGAGAACCTGCCCGAGCGCCAAGCCTTCTACGACCGCTACGTGGGAGTGCTGACCGAGATCCACGACTACGAGACGGCCCAGCCGACCCCGGTGCAGCGCCTGGCCCAGATCACTCCGGCCTTCGGACCCGCCGACTAGCGAGGTGCTAGCCATATGAATCTCTTGCGACCGGCGGACTACTAGACGGGGGACAACGATGGACGATTCCTGGGACACGACCTGGATCGACAACGAGCATCCGGCGCTGCGCCGCTGCTGGCATCCGGTGGCTCGCAGCGCGGAGGTCGGCCACGAGCAGCCGGTGGCGGTGGAGCTGCTGGGCGAGCGCTGGTGCCTGGTGCGCCTGGGAGGCGAGCTGGCCGCGCTGCGGGATCCGTGCCCGCACCGCTTCTCGCCGCTCAGCGCGGGAACCATCGTGGGCGACACGCTGCGCTGCGCCTACCACGGTTTGCGCTTCGCCGCCGACGGCACCTGCGTGGAGATACCGGCCGTCGATCCGGACCTGCCCATACCGGCCCGGGCCTGTGCCACCGCCGCAGCCGGAGTGACTGAGGCGCTGGACTTGGTGTGGCTGGCGCCGGAGGACCCCATCGCGCCGCTGCCCGAGGTGCCCGAGCACGACGATGCCAGCTTCGTCCAGTGCCCGCTGCCGGCGTCGGACTGGAACGCGGGGGCGGCCCAGATGGCCGACAACTTCCTCGACTTGTGCCATCTGCCGTTCGTGCATCTCGACACGTTCGGCGACGAGGACGACAAGCTGGTGCGCGACTACGCCTTGGAGCGCGACGGCTGGCGGTTCACCGCCCACCACCGCCACTTCACCAAGGCACTGGCCGACTCGATGGGCACCGACGGCGACTACAGGGTGGTTGAGCGCGACCTGCTGTATGTGTTCACCGCTCCCCACCACGTGTACCTGCGCATCGGCTACCCCGAGGAGGGAGCGGTGCTGACCATCAGCTTCTGCCATCAGCCGATGGATGCGGCCACCACCCGGCTCTACTGCACCGACTACCGCAACGACATCGAAGACGAGCCCGGCGCCATCGCCGAGGCGGTGGCCTTCCAGGAGGCGGTGGCAGCCGAGGACAGCGCCCTGCTGCAGCGCATCGGCACCAAGGCGGTTCCGCTGGTGCCAGCCCTGGAGTACCACTCCAAGGCCGACCGCATAACCCTCGAGATGCGCCGAATGCTCGCCGACCTAGTAACGGCCACCGCGCCCCCCGGCTAGTTCCCAGCCGGACCGCAGTGGTGCCCTGTGTTACGATCAGGCGCCTCGCCGGAAGGCTATGGTGCGCTCTCCGCTGTGGCTGATGTCTACGCCGGCGCCTATTCCGAACCGGGGGGCCCCGGTGGCCCGACAGCGCAACACGGCACCTTCGGGGTCGCGGACGTAGTACAGGGTGTCGTGGCCGAAGAACTCGATGTGGTCGACGGTGGCCGGGCCGCCCTCGGTTAGGGCCAGTTCCTCGGGCCGCAGCAGCACGTCCACCTCGCCGTGGAGGGGCGACTGGAGCTTCATGGGGCCCATCGCGGTATAGGCGATGTCGCCCTCGGCTTTGCCCGCGACCGTGTCGGCCTCGCCCACGAAGCCGGCCAGCCAGCGGTCGGCGGGCTGCTCGTAGAGCACCGCGGGGGTGGCCTGCTGGATGACGGCGCCGTCGCGCATCACCGCCACCTCGTCGCCGAGCACGAAAGCCTCGTCCTGGTCGTGGGTGACGAACACACAGGTCACCTCCAGCTCCCGCAGCAGGGCGGCCACCTCGGCCCGCACCTCCACCCTCAGGGTGGTATCGAGGCTCGAGAAGGGCTCGTCGAGCAGCAGCACCGTCGGCTGGGGCGCCAGGGCCCGGGCCAGCGCCACCCGCTGCTGCTGCCCTCCCGACAGCGAGCCGGGCAGCCGGTTGGCCAGCTCCGCGATACCCACCATGTCCAGCAGGTCGCGCACCCGGCGAGACGCCGGCCGGGGCAGGATCCGGCTGCGGGGCCGCTGCGAGCGGGGCAGCCCGAACGCCACGTTGGCGGCCACGGTCAGATGGGGGAACAGCGACCAGTCCTGGAACACCATGCCCACGCCCCGCTTGTCGGCGGCCACATGCACTCGCGGCGGCGAGGCGCCGTTGCGGGTTGGCTCGCCGTTCTTGGACTCGGCTGGGCCGGCCATCAGCTCTCCGCCCAGCACCACCCGGCCCGAGTCGAGCCGCTGCAGCCCCGACAGCACCCGCAGCAGGGTCGTCTTGCCGCAACCGCTCGGACCGAGAAGGGCCAGCGTCCGGCCCGGTGAGGCCACCAGCGACGCGCTGCGCAGCACCGGCGCACCGCCCAACGCCACGCTCACCTCGTCCACCAGGATGCTGCGGCCCCGCCGAGCCGAGGAAACCGGCCGCGGTGCCGGGGCGGACGGCGCAGCTACAGCTGCGCTATCAAGCATGCCTTATACCCTAATGCCGGTATCCCTCACCACGTCAACCCCGGTCGTCCTGACGCGTTCAGCCTGAGGAAGCCTCACGAATGGCTGGAGGCGTGTGGGGCCGCTCCAGCACGGCGGGCAGCGGCTCGGCATGCACCACCGTCACCCGGCGGGTGGCTCGGGTGAGGGCCACATACAGCGAGCGAATCCCCTGGCACTCCTCGGCCACGATGCGAGCCGGCTCCACCACCACCGCGGCGTCCACCTCCAGCCCCTTCACCAATCGAACCGGCACCAGCGTCACCCGCTGCTCTAGCCCGGCCCGACCCGGACCGCCGAACGCGACCGACCGGTCCATCAACTCTGCTCGGAGGGGTTCGTGGAGCGAGTCGGGCACGATCACGGCCACGTTGCCCTCGCCCACCTGGTCCTGCTCCTCGGCAATCACCTTGGCCAGCGACTCGCCCAGCCCGGCCGGGCCGCCAGCCGCCGCCACGATCCGGGGCTCGTCGCCGGCGGTCCTCACCGTGGAGGGGGGCACCGCTCCAGGCGCGGCAAAGGGCAGCACCCGGTTGGCCAGCGCCATGGCCGGCGCGGGGATCCGGTAGCCCAGCGTGAGCTCCACCCGCCGGGCCGGGCGGCGGTCGGGCAGGCCCTCCAGCACCGACTCCCAGCCGTCGTGGGCCCAGGATCCGGTGGCCTGCGCGATGTCGCCCACCACCGTCATCGAGCCGTTGAGGCTGCGGCGGGCGATCATGCGAAGCTCCATGGGCGACAGGTCTTGGGCCTCGTCCACCACGATGTGGCCGTAGGTCAACACCGCGTCCTCCTCGCGGTGCCCGGGCCGGTAGCCCAGCAGGGCCCGAGCCTCGTCGAGCACCGGCACGTCCTGGAACGACCAGGTCACCTCCGAGGCGTGCTGGGCCCGGGGCCGGTGCAGCAGCTCGGTCTCGTCGTCGCTGAGCCGGCCGCCAGCTGCGGAGCGCAGCAGGGCCCTCGAGCCGTACAGGTCGTTCACCAGATGGGCGGGAGTGAGCACCGGCCACATCCACTCCAGCGCCTCGCGCACCTCGATCTGATCGACGACGCGGTCGCGCACCGCGGCCGGGTCGGCGCCCCCGCGCCCGCTGGCGGCCAGCGCGGCGAAGAACGCCTCCTCCACCAACCTGCGCCCCGCGTTGTGCTTGCGGACCCTGCGGGACGCCTCGGCCACGATCTCGGCCGACTGCTCCACGGTGAGCCGCAGCCGCTGCAGCTCATAGCCGACGGTCAGGTCGTGGCGCAGCCGGCGGCGGCGGTCTCGCACCGCCCGGCGCACCACTGCGGTCATGCGGGGGTCGCCCTTGATCCGGCCCACGGCCTCGCTGTCGAGGCCCGCCACCCGGGCCGCGGGGCTGAGCAGATCGGCCAGCACGGCCTGCTCGACGCCGGCCTCCCCCAGCGACGGCAGCACCTGCTCGATGTAGGCGAGGAACAGCCGGTTCGGGCCGACCACCAGCACGCCCTGGCTCTCCAGCGGGAAGCGGTGGGTGTACAGCAGGTAGGCCGCCCGATGCAGCGCCACCACCGTCTTGCCGGTGCCGGGACCGCCCTGCACCACCAGAACCCCCGGCATGTCGGCGCGGATCACCCGGTCCTGCTCACCCTGGATGGTGGCCACGATGTCGCTGAGCCGGCCGGTGCGGGCCGCCTCCAGCGAGGCGATCAGGGTACTCGACACCCGGCCGTCGCCATCGGCGGCACCGTCGTCGCCGTCGAAGTCGCGGTCGGTGAGGTCAAGGCCGATGGCGGCCTTGTCGCCGAAGAACTCATCCTCGATGCCCAGCAGGGTGCTGGCCCGGGAGGCGAAGTGCCGGCGGCGCTCCAGCCCCAGCGGCTCGCGGCCGGTGGCCCGGTAGAAGGGCTCGGCCACCGGCGCCCGCCAGTCCACCAGGATCGGGTCGTGGTCGGCGTCCCACAGGCCCACCCGCCCGATGTAGAACCGCTCGCCGGTTCCCGCCGGGTCGATGCGACCGAACACCAGCGACCGGTCCCCGATGTTGAGCTTGGTCAGCCGGGCCAGGGCGGCCTCCAGCATGGCCTCGCGCTCGAACCGGGCCTGCGTGGTGCCGCCCCGGCCGGTGCGGAACACCGATGTGGCCATGGCAGCCCGCTCCCGGGCCGAGTCGAGGCAGGCATGGGCCAGATCGAAGTAGGCCTGCTCTGCTTCGAGATCGGGATGGCGGCTGGTCAAGGGCTGGACCCCGGCGGGGTATTGGTTTGCCGGATCCGCTCAGGATGGGGCAGAACCGGCATTCGGGGGAACTGTCGATGCTACCGCGCGCTCAGAGGCCGAGCGAATGGTGAGCGATTTCGGCCCATACGGGCGGGCCTTGGCCCGAGCGGCCCGTGAGCGCAGCGAACAAGAGCGGGAGAATGCCCCCGCAGCGACGCGACCGGCTGTCACCCATTTGCGCGCCCTCTTGACCGCTCGGCCTCTTATCGTTGGCGCATGGACTCGAATGAGGATGCCGCCGCTGGGGGTGAGGCCGACGACGCGGGCCGGCTCTCGGTGGGTTTGGTGCTCAGCGCCGGTGGCGCCGCCGCGGAGGCCTGGCACGCCGGCGCGGTCGGGGCCCTGCAGGACGTCACCGGCTGGGACGCCCGCTGCGCCGAGCTGATCCTGGGCACGTCGGCGGGAGCCATCTCCGGCCTCTGCCTGCGGGCCGGGATCCCGCCCGCCGATCTATGCGCCCATCGGCGCGGCGAACCGGTGAGCGACGAGGGGCAGGCCATCATCGACCGGGTGGTCACCCCCTACCGCGAGGGTCGCCGCGAGCGCGACTGGAACGAGCAGGGACCGCAATCGCCGACGATGGTGGCGAGATCCCTGCTGCCACCGTGGCAGGCCCGGCCCCTGCATGCCGCGGTTGGGCTGTTGCCCAGGGGCACCCGCACCACCGAGGCCCTTGCGCAGCGGATGGCCGAGCTGCACCCCGAGCCGTGGCCCGAGGCCCGCTTCTGGGTGCCGGTGGTGCGGCTGAGCGACGGCCAGCGCATGGTCTTCGGCCGCGACGACCTGCACGCCACCGCGGCGGAGGCGGTGCGAGCCAGCTGCGCGGTGCCCGCCCTGTTCGAGCCGGTCACTGTGGACGGTCAGCGCTACATCGACGGGGGCCTGCACTCCTACACCAACGCCGACCTGATGGGTCCGCCCGCCTTCGACTTGGTGGTGGTGTCGTCGCCGATGAGCGGCACCCCCGGTTGGTCGAAAGTCCGCGGCGCCCTTTCGGAGGCCTGGACCAGCGCCCGAGCCGTGGTCGGGCTGGGCGAGGCGCCTAGCGAGGCTCCGGATCGGGCCTGGTGGTCGGAGGCGCTTGATGTGGCCTGGAACGACGGGCGGGCCATGCGGGCGGCGCGGCGCCAGTGGGTCGACGACAAGCTCCGCGACGAGGTCGAGGGACTGCGCCGCAGGGGCATCGCGGTGCTGGTGTTGGCCCCCGACGCCGACGGGGTGGAATTGGTAGACGCCGGCCGCGATGCGGCCGAAGAGGCCGACGGCAGCGATCCCGGACGGGCCTGGAGAGCCGAGGTCGTCGCCGCGGCCGAGCGGGCCGTCCGCAGCGTCCTGGCCGACGGCCCCCACCGACGCGTCGGCGACCTGCTGCGCCGGGCCGCGGGCTGAGAGGTCTGCTGTTCGGCCGCTGGCGCCGACTTGACCCGATGAGCAGCCGCCGCTTCGACGACAGCGACTTCGTGCGGGCCTGCCGCCGCCAGCCCCATGAGCGGGTTCCGGTGTGGTTCATGCGCCAGGCCGGCCGGTCGCTTCCCGAGTACCGGGCCGTGCGGGGCGCCGGCTCGATACTCGACGCCATCGCCGACCCCGACCGGGCCGCAGAGATCACCCTGCAGCCGGTGCGCCGCTACGGAGTGGACGCAGCCATCCTGTTCAGCGACATCGTGGTGCCGGCCCATGCCGTCGGCTTCGGGGTGGATGTCGTGCCCGGCACCGGGCCGGTGGTCGAGCACCGGTTCGAGGCCCGCCGCGACCTGCAGCGGCTGCGCCTCCTCGACCCCGCCTCGGACACGCCCTATGTGATCGAGACCGTCCGCCGCGCCGTGGAGATGCTGGACGTGCCGCTCATCGGCTTCGCCGGGGCCCCGTTCACGGTGGCCTCATACCTGGTGGAGGGCGGCCCGTCCCGCCACCACGAGCGGACCAAGGCCCTGATGGTCGGCGACGAGGCGCTGTGGCACGACCTCATGGACCGCCTGGCCGACCTCGCCGTCGCCTCGCTGCTGGCGCAGGTGGAGGCGGGAGCGGCCGCGGTGCAGCTGTTCGACAGCTGGGCGGGGGCGCTGTCGCCCGACCAGTACCAGCGCAGCGTCGCCCCCCACTCCGCCCGGGTGCTGGAGGCGGTGGGCGCGACCGGGGTGCCGAGGATCCATTTCGGGGTCGGCACCGGCGAGATCCTCGACCAGATGGGGGCCTGCGGAGCGGAGGTGGTGGGGGTGGACTTCCGGGTGCGGCTCGACGCGGCCCGCCGCCGGGTGGGGCCGGGCCGGGCGCTGCAGGGGAACCTCGATCCCGCGCTGGTGCTGGCCGGGGAGTCGGCGGCCCGCGACGGGGCCCGGGCCGTGCTGGCCGCCAACGGCGACGACCCCGGCTTCATCTTCAACCTGGGCCACGGGGTGCTGCCCGCCAGCGACCCCGACGTGCTGGCCCGAGTGGTGCAGGTGGTACACGACGAGGGCCGAGTGCGGTGCGAATAACCGCCGCCAGTGCCGCCGCGGCGGTGCCGGCTTGGGCGACCGGCTCGGAGTGCGTGTGACCGCCGCCCAGCGCCGAGTTGTCCACCCAGCCGGGACGAGCGTGACCGGCCGGGCGGTCGTTGTGGGTACCGCGCTGCTGCCCGCATGGGGGACAGGCCTGCAATGCGTATGACCGGCCGGGTGGCGGTCGTTGGCGGGGGGATCGCCGGGCTGGCCGCCGCGTACGAGCTAGAGCACGCTGGGATCGAAGCGGTCGTTTTGGAGGCCGGCGACCGGCTCGGCGGGAAGATCGACAGCGTGGAGGTCGGCAACCTAACCGTCGACTCGGGACCCGACGGCTTCGTGGCCCGCGACCCGGCCGCGACCGAGCTGTGCCGGCGGCTCGGCCTCGGCGGCGACCTGGTCGAGCCCGCCGCCCGCGGCGCCTTCGTGTGGGTGGACGGGTGCCTGCGGCCGCTGCCGGAGCGCTCGGTGCTCGGGGTTCCGTGGACGGCCGACGCGGTGCGGGGCACCGGCATCGTGTCGGACGAGGGCGCCGACGCGCTGGCCCGCGGCCTGGCCCTCGACGCCGATTCGCGGCCGGGCGACGCCTCGGTGGGCGAGGCGCTGCGCCCACTCGTCGGCAACGAAGTTTTTGAGCGCCTCGTCGACCCTCTGCTGGGCGGCATCAACGCCGGATCGGCCGACCAGATGAGCCTCGAGGCCTGTGCACCGTCCCTGTACGAGGCCGTCCGCCGCTCAGGACCGCTCGGCCCAGCCCTTCAGCAGATCGCCGCTCGAAGAGACCGCGGTGGCGATCCAGAAAACCCCGCGCCGACCGCCTCGACGCAGGCCAGATCCATGCGGAAGACCAGCGACGACGATTCCGAGGCGCCCGCGCCGGTGTTCAAGAGCCTGCGGGGCGGAGTCACCCGCATGATCGACGCCCTCGCCGCCGAATTGGGCGACGCGGTGAGGCTGTCTGCCCCGGCTCAGTCGGTAGCCCCGACCCCCTCGGGCGCAGCTGGCCGCTGGAGGGTGGCTACCCCGCACGGCTCGCTCGATGCCGACGGGGTGATCTTGGCCTGCCCCGCCTGGGAGTCGGCTCGCCTGCTCGAGCCCCTGGCGCCCGAGGCGGCCAGAATCCTCAGCGAGATCGAGTACGCCGGCGTGGCGCTGGCCGTCTTCGCGGTGCCGCAGGACCGTCTGGCCCGCCCGCTCGAAGGCCGCGGCTATCTGGTTCCCCGCGATCAGGGGCTGCTCACCACCGCCTGCTCCTGGGCCGGTGCCAAGTGGCGGCACTACCACCATGAGGATCTGGCCGTGCTGAGGGTGTCGGCCGGACGGACCGACGACCGGCGCTGGCTGGACCTCAACGGTGACGAGCTGGTCGCCGCCCTCGCCGGCGAGCTGGCCACAACCGGGATGATCTCGGCGACCGACGCCTCGACAGGCAGCTTCGAAGCCCGAGTCGCGCCCTGGAGCCGCGGCCTGCCCCAGTACCGTCCCGGCCACCTTCAGCGCATGGCCGCAGTACACGACTGCCTGGCCGGAGAAGCGCCGAGACTCGCCGCCGCCGGCGCGGCCTTCGGGGGTGTGGGCTTGCCCGCCTGCATCCGCGGCGGGCAACAGGCGGCCGCGGCAGTGCTGTGCTAGACGAACGGCCTGTGAGCACCCCCGACTCGACGCGGCAGCAGCCATCGACGCCCTCGCGGTGCTGGGCGAACAGCCTGTGAACCCGCACAACCCCGACGACTCGCCGGTGCTGGCGCCGCTCGTCGCCCCCGACACCGGCCCGGCCCGGGAGTGGGCCGAGGCCAGCGCGCCCCTGGTCACCGTCCATCCCGACGACCTGCCCGAGGGCGACAGCCATCTCAGCGTGACCCGCACGTTCTGCTTCGCCGACCTGTGCGGCTTCACCGGCTACACCCGCACCCACGGACCCCATCAGGCGGTGGCGATGCTGGGAGAGTTTCGCCGAGTCACCCGAAGCGTGGCCGCCAAGCGGGGAGTGCGGGTGGCGAAGTGGCTGGGCGACGGGGTCATGCTGGTGTCCACCAGCGCCGCCGCCGCACTGGCGCTCGGGGCCCACCTCATCCACTACTTCGCCAGCCGGGGCGTGCAGATCCGGGTGGGCTCGGCCACCGGTGAGGCCCTGCTCTTCGAGGGTGACGACTACGTGGGCGAGCCGGTGAACCTGGCCGCCAAGCTGTGTGCCGCCGCCCCGCCCGGCGAGATGTACAGCGTCACCGATGATCGCGATCTACCCGACTGGGTGGCCAACGTCGGCGATGTCACCGTGCAGATCCGGGGCGTCGGACCGGTGGAGGGCGTGCATCGGCTCCTGCCCCTCGGGCTCGCCGACGAGTGACCGCCACCCAGCCGAGAGGGGTCATGCCCGCTCCTGTTCGCTGCGCTCACGGGCCGCTCGGGCCACGGCCACACAAGCTCGGCCTCTAGTGACGGCGGACCGCGGGAGCGCATCCGTGCTGGCTCTGGGGAGGCCCTGGATCCGGGCTGTTGCGGCCGGGCTGCTGCTGGCCGCCTCGCTGCCGCCGTGGGGCTTCTGGCCCCTGGGCATTGTCGGGATGGCGTTCTGGGTCGAGCTGCTGGCTGGGGCCGGCCACTGGCGCCGGGCGGGTCTGTCGGCTCTGGTGAGCGTCGCCTGGCTGGGCCCGGCCACGGTCTGGATGGCGGACTTGACGCTGATCGGCTGGCCGGTGGCGCTGATCGGGTTTGCGGCCATGCACGCCGCGGCCGGAGCGGTGGTGCCGTCCGACCACCGCCGTCAGGCCGCCTTCCCGGCCGCGTTGGCGCTGGCCGAGCTGCTGCGATGGAGCTGGCCCTTCGGCGGGGTGCCGCTGGCGACGATGGCCATGGCCCAGGTGTCCAGCCCGCTCGGACCGGCGGCCCGAATCGGTGGCCCGCTGCTGCTGACCGCACTGACCGCGGCGGGCGGGGTCACGCTGGCCGCCATCCTGGCCGCCCGCCTCCGGCCGGCGGCGGTGGGGGCGGGCTTGGTGATGGCGGCCTGGCTGGCCGCGTTCGTCGCTCCCGGCTCCGAGCCGATCAACATCGAGGGCGTCCCCGACGAGGACGCCGGGATCATCGTGGCCGCGGTTCAGGGCGGCGGACCCCAGAACACCCGAGCCGACGTGTGCGAGCAGCGCGCCGTGTTCGAGCGCCACCTCCGCACCACCCGCCAGCAGGTGTCTCAGCCGGTTGATCTAGTGGTGTGGCCCGAGGATGTGGTCCATCCCAGTTCAGACGCTGCGGTCACGCCGGCCCGCTGCGACCAGACGCTGCTCACCGACAGCGAGGCCCGGAGCGCGCTGTCGGACCTGGCCCGCGAGCTCGACGCGGTGCTGGTGGTCGGGTTCTTCGAGCGCACCGCCGACCGAGAGGCCAATCGCAACTATGCAGCCGCCTACGACCCGTCCGGCACCCCGATCGACACCTACGACAAGGTCCGGCTCGTGCCCTTCGGCGAGTACGTGCCGCTGCGCTCCACCGCCGAGCGCTTCAGCGACGAGCTGCCCGCCCGGGATGTGAGGCCCGGATCCTCCGACGAGACCGCCGCGCTCGACACGCCGCTGGGTCCGCTGGGGGTGGCCATCTCCTGGGAGATCTTCTTCGAGCATCGCGCCCGCAACGCGGTGGGCGACGGCGGCGGCCGGGTGCTGCTCAACCCCACCAACGGCTCCAGCTACTGGCTGACAGTGGTGCAGTCCCAGCAGATCGCGTCCAGCCGGCTAAGGGCCATCGAGACCGACCGGTGGGTGGTGCAGGCCGCGCCCACCGGATTCTCGGCGATCATCACGCCGGAGGGCGATGTGATCGAGCGCACCGGCGTCTCCGAGAGCAGGGTGGTCCAGACGACGGTTGAGCTGCGCCGGGGCGATACGCTCGCGGTCCGGTTGGGGGTATGGCCTGTGGCTGTCGCCTCGGTGCTGACGCTCTCGCTGGCGCTCGGTCTCGGCCGGGTGTTGACCAGATCCAGAGGCCGGGCGGATAGACGCAGTCGATGACCGAACCCCACCAGGCGGATGCGCCCCAGCCAGTGCATCCGGATGCGCCCCTGCGGGAAGACCTGGATGCTCACGCAGGCCCCGATGCGCTCCCGCGGGCAGGCCCAGATGCTCTCTCGGACCCTGATGTTCCCCTTCGGACAGACCCGGATGCACCCCTGCGGGTGGCGATGCTGTCGTATCGGGGCAAGCCCCATGTCGGCGGGCAGGGCGTGTATGTCAGCCGGCTGTCGGCCGCGCTCACCGACCTGGGCCACCGGGTGGTGGTGCTCGGCGGTCCCCCCTACCCCGAACTCGACGAGCGGATGCCGCTGGTGAAGCTGGGCGGGCTCGACATCTGGGCCCCGCCCCATCCCATGCGCAAGCCCCGAGCCTGGGAGCTGAACGACTGGATCGACATCGCCGAGCACGTCTCGTTCGTGACCGGCAACTTCAGCGAGCCCATGGCCTTCAGCCTGCGGGCCTGGCGCCATCTGCGCACCCGCCGGGCGCACTTCGACCTGGTGCACGACAACCAGACCCTCGGCTGGGGAATCTTGGCCATGCACAAGCAGGGCTGGCCGCTGCTGGAGACGATCCACCACCCGATCACCGTGGACCGCCGCCTGGAGCTGGCCCACGCCCGCACATGGCGCGACCAGATCGGCAAGCGCCGCTGGTATGCGTTCACCAAGATGCAGACCCAGGTGGCCAAGCGGCTGCCCAGGGTGCTGACCGTGTCGGAGTCGTCCAAGCGCGACATCGCCGCAGACCACGGGGTGGCGCCGGAGCGCATCCACGTGGTGCCCGTGGGCGTCGACCCGGAGATGTTCGCGCCGATGCCCGAGATCGCCCGAGTTCCGGGCCGGCTGATCACCACCGCCAGCGCCGACGTGGCCATGAAGGGGCTCAGCTTCCTGCTGGAGGCGGTGGCCAAGCTGCGCACCGAGCGCCAGGTGGACCTGACCATCATCGGCAGGGCCAAGAGCGGCTCCGCAGCCAGCCGGGCCATCTCCGAGCTGGGCCTGGCCGACGCGGTGACGTTCGTGTCGGGGGTGTCGGACCGCCGCATCGTGGAGCTGTACGCCGAGGCCGAGCTGGCCGTGGTGCCTTCGCTGTACGAGGGGTTCTCGCTGCCGGCCATCGAGGCCATGTCGTGCGGGGTGCCGCTGGTGGCCACCACCGGCGGTGCGCTTCCCGAGGTGGCCGGCACTCACGGCGAGACGTGCTTGTTGACCGAGCCCGGCGACGCCGGGGCCCTGGCCGCCGTGCTCGGTGACGCGCTCGACGATCCCGACGGCCGGGCCCGGGTGGGGCGGGCCGGCCGCCAGCGGGTGGTCAGCCAATGGTCTTGGCGCCACACTGCGGAGCGCACCGTGGAGCAGTACCGGGCCGTGCTGGAGGAGTCGGCCCGCGTGCGGCGGTCGCGAGCAGCCGCCTCAGAGCGGACCCGCCGCGCCGACGATCACCGCCGGAATCGGCGCTGGAGCGACCCGTCAAGCGCGACAGCCTCAGAGCGAACCGGCCGCGCCGGCGCGGGCCCGGCAACCGGCTGATGCTCACCGTCGACTACGACCGTCTCGACCTGCGGGCCGGCGAGCGCCTGCTGGACTTGGGCTGCGGCTTCGGACGCCATTCCTATGAGGCGCTCAAGAGGGGCGGTGAGGTGGTGGCCTGCGATCTGGCCCGCCCCGAGGTGGAGCGGGTGCGCAACCTGGCCCGGCTGTTGGCGGTCGAGGGCGAGGTGGCCGAGTCGGTGATGGCCGCACAGGTTCAGGGCGATGCGGTGGAACTGCCGTTCGGCGACCACTCCTTCGACCGGGTGATCGCGTCGGAGGTGCTCGAGCACGTCACCGACGACGAATCGGCCTTCGCCGAGTTGGCCCGGGTGCTGCGCCCCGGCGGACGCCTGGCGGTGACCGTCCCGGCGTGGCTGTCGGAGACGGTGTGCTGGAAGCTTTCGAGCGACTACCACGCCCCCGCGGTCCCCGACGGCCATGTGCGCATCTACCGGCTGAGCGATGTGCGGCGCAAGCTGGCCGGCGCCGGCCTGCGGCCCGGTGGCCGGCATCGGGCCCACGCCCTGCACACGCCCTACTGGTGGCTGCGGTGCGCGGTGGGACCTGGCCGCGAGGTGGACGAGAACCGGCTGGTCGGCGCCTACCACCGCCTGCTCGAGTGGGACATCACCGCGCAGCCGGTCGTGACCGCCGCCGCGGAGCGTCTGCTCAACCCGCTGCTGGGCAAGAGCCTCGTCGTGTACGCCGACAAGCCCGAGCCGGTGCTGGCTGCCGCTCGGGTGAACGCGTCGGTGGAGTCGACCCGTGCCGCCTGATCCACGGGGCACGCCGTCGGTGGCGGGACTGCTGTCGGGGGCCGGCGCCGACCGCACCGCGGCCACGATCGCGGCCAGCCAGCTTCCCAGCGGCATGATCCCGCGCTTCGACGGCGGGGTCGCCGATCCCTGGAACCACATCGAGGCGGCTATGGCGCTGGCGGTGGCCGGGCGCCGACGGGAGGCCGAG
Organism: Acidimicrobiia bacterium; assembly: GCA_022821685.1. Lineage (GTDB taxonomy): Bacteria > Actinomycetota > Acidimicrobiia > Acidimicrobiales > Aldehydirespiratoraceae > Aldehydirespirator. Next base: position 3,000 of record JAJEDD010000036.1, on the reverse strand, counting down.
GCCGCCTACCGCTGGCTGGCCCGCATTCAGCGGCCCGACGGATCCTGGCACCAGTACTACTCCGCCGACGGCGTCGATCAGGACAAGCTCGACGCCAACACCATCGCCTACATAGCCACCGGCGTGTGGCATCACTGGCTGTGCTTCGGCGACTCGGGCTTCACCGCCGAGATGTGGCCGGTGGTGCAGCGGGCCCTCGACTTCGTGCTCGGCCTGCAAACGGCCCGGGGCGAGATCCTGTGGGCCCGCCACGCCGACGGCACGCCGTGGCCCTTCGCCCTGCTCGCCGGGTCGTCGTCGATCAGCCACTCCCTGCGATGCGGCCTGGCCGTCGCCGGGGCGTTGGGCCGGCAGCGTCCCAGCTGGGAGTTGGCCCTGGCCCGGCTGGTCCACACCATCGGCCGCTTCGGCCATGAGGCGTTCGCCCCCAAGGACCGCTTCGCCATGGACTGGTACTACCCGGTGCTCACCGGGGTGCTCACCGGGTTCGAGGCCCGGACCCGGCTGGCGCTGGGTCGCAGGGCCTTCGTCCATGAGGGTGAGGGCGTGCTGTGCGTGAGCAACCAGGACTGGGTGACCACCGCGGAGACCTGCGAGTGCGCCATGGCCTATCTGGCTGTCGGCGACCGGGCTGCGGCCCTGAAGCTGTTCGAGTGGGCCCAGCGCCTGCGCGAGCCCGACGGCAGCTACCTCACCGGTCGGGCCTTTCCCGCCAATGTGAGCTACCCCGATCAGGAGTGCACCACCTATTCGGCGGCAGCGGTGCTGCTGGCCGCCGATGCCCTGGCCGGCGAGAGTCCGTCCTCAGGCCTCTTCGTCGACCTCGGCTCGCTGCCCGCTCCGCTGGAGTTGGATCCCCTGGAGGAACCGGCCCGCGACTAGCCCGGTCTATCCGGGGCCGGCGCTGGTGAAGAGGGCGATCCAGATGGAGACGGTGGCCGCGACGATGGTCGTGACCACCACATAGAGCTGCCTGGCCTGGCTCCTGATGATCTCGGCCCGCTCCTTGGCGGCCTCGGCGAAGCCCTCCTGCATAGCCGCCTTCAACTCGGCGTAGCTCGACTTCAACTCGGCATTGCTCTCCCTCATCTCAGCCCTCAACTCGGCATTGCTCTCCCTCAACTCGGCCCTCAACTCGGCATTGCTCTCCCTCAACTCAGCCCTCAATGCAGCATTGCTCTCCCGCATCTCAGCCCTCAACTCGGCATTGCTTGCCAGGAGGCGCTGCTCGAGCCCGGCGAGGTCGTCTTTGGTGGCCATCTGATCCCACCCGCCGGGCGGGAGCTGATCCATCAGGGTGTCGGCGGCTTCTTCGCCCATCGAGTCCACCAGGCGGTTGTATAGCGCGGCGCGCTGTGCTTGGGTTGCGACCATCACGGGACCTCCGTCCGTTCGGGGTTGATCGGCTGGGGGCGACCGCGAGGGCTGCTCCGAGTCCGCCTGTCAGCCCGGAGGCCGACAGGCGGAAGGACAACGACCGTATCACATCAAGACCACAGACCGTCAACTGAAATTTGCGATGAGGAGATCAAATCCAATGTCGGCAACACGCGACTTGTGCGATCCTCCGCTTCCCGCCCTGGCGACCGCGGTAGCTTCGGCGGCAGTGCCGAAAGATGCGGGCGGGACGCTATGAACGAGGTGTACCTCGACTACAACGCCTCGGCGCCGCTCGATCCGCGGGTGGACGAGGCGATGATGCCGATTCTGACCGGCTCGGTCGGCAACGCCTCGTCGGTGCATCGCTTCGGGAGGCGGCAGGCTGCCGCGGTGGACGATGCCCGCGGACAGGTGGCCGCCCTGGTGGGAGGACGAGCGTCGGGAGTGGTGTTCACTTCGGGCGCGACCGAGGCCAACAACCTGGCTCTGCGAGGCGCGGCCGAAGCCGCCGAGGGCAGGCGGCGGATGCTGGTTTCGGCGGTGGAGCACGCTTCGGTGGCGCGCCCGGCTCGGTGGCTGGCCGAGCGCGGCCTGGTGAAGCTCGACGTGATCGAGGTGACCTCGGGAGGCTTCGTGGAGCCGGCCGCGATGGAGCAGCTGGTCGGCGACGATGTGGCGGTTGTGTCGGTCATGGCGGCCAACAGTGAGACGGGCGTGCTCAACCCGGTGGCAGAGATCGCCGAGCGGGTGCATTCGGCCGGGGCGCTGCTGCACTGCGACGCCACGCAGCTGGTGGGGCGGCTGCCGTTCGACATGGCCGCGGCGGGGGTCGATCTGGTGTCGATGAGCGGGCACAAGATCTGCGGGCCCGGCGGGACGGGGGCGCTGGTCGGCACGCGCCAAGCGCTGGGGCGGCTGGAGCCGCTGCTGCACGGCGGCGGCCACGAGCGGGGCCTGCGCTCGGGGTCGCTCAACGTGGCCGGCATCGTCGGCCTGGGGGCCGCGGCCCGCCTGGCGCTGGACGAGCGGGAGTCCGAATCGGCCCGGGTGGGGGTTCTGCGCGACCGTCTGGTGGCGGAACTCGAGGCCCGGGTCGAGGGTGTGAGCCAGAACGGCGACACCGCGAGGCGGCTGCCCAACACGGCCAACCTGCGGTTTGCGGGCGCCGACGCCGAGGCGGTCATGGCCAACATGGATCCGGTCGCGGTCTCCATCGGCAGCGCCTGCAGCACGGGATCGATCGAGCCGTCGGCAGTCCTGCTGGCCATGGGCCTGTCCCATGAGGCCGCCTTCGAGTCGGTGCGCTTCAGCCTCGGCCGCTTCACCACCGCGTCCGAGGTCGACACTGCCGTGCAGAGCGCCGCCGCCGCAGTCGAGCGAGTCCGCTCCCTCGTTTGAGCCGAACCGCCCTGTGTGGGAGCGCGAGCACCGAGGGACCCAGGCCGCTGTCATACCCGTGATGTAGCGTCTTCGCCATGCTCACCCGAGCCGGAAAACTAAGAGGCCGAGCGAATAGGCGAGCGATTCCGGCCCATACGGGCGAGGCCGTGGCCCGAGCGGCCCGTGAGCGCAGCGAACAAGAGCGGGAAAGACCCCGATGCGACGCGACTGGCTCTCACC
>JAJEDD010000031.1 GCA_022821685.1 Acidimicrobiia bacterium | reverse complement strand
CCAGCTCGCGTACCGCTTTAATGGGCGAACAGCCCAACCCTTGGGACCTGCTTCAGCCCCAGGATGCGATGAGCCGACATCGAGGTGCCAAACCTTCCCGTCGATATGGACTCTTGGGGAAGATGAGCCTGTTATCCCCGGCGTACCTTTTATCCGTTGAGCGACGGCGCTTCCACACGCAACCGCCGGATCACTATGCCCTGCTTTCGCACCTGCTCGACATGTACGTCTCGCAGTCAAGCTCCCTTGTGTCATTGCACTCAACGCCTGATGGCCGACCAGGCTGAGGGAACCTTTGGGCGCCTCCGTTACCTTTTGGGAGGCGACCGCCCCAGTCAAACTACCCATCTGGCACTGTTCCTAATCCGGATTACGGACCTAGGTTAGATTCCCAGCATAGGAAGGGTGGTATTTCAAGGTTGACTCCACGAGGGCTGGCGCCCTCGCTTCTCCGTCTCCCACCTATCCTACACAACCTATACCAAAAACCAATACCAGACTGTAGTAAAGGTGCACGGGGTCTTTCCGTCCTTCTGCAGCTAACGAGCATCTTTACTCGTACTTCAATTTCGCTGGGTCTATGGTTGAGACAGTAGGGAAGTCGTTACGCCATTCGTGCAGGTCGGAACTTACCCGACAAGGAATTTCGCTACCTTAGGACCGTTATAGTTACGGCCGCCGTTTACTGGGGCTTAGGTTCAAAGCTTCGCCCGGAGGCTAACCTTTCCCCGTAACCTTCCAGCACCGGGCAGGCGTCACAGCGTATACATCGCCTTGCGGCTTGGCACGCTGCTGTGTTTTTAGTAAACAGTCGCTTCCCCCTGGTCTGTGCCACTCCTTCGAGCTCGGGCCGCTAAGGGCCGTCACCCTATTGGAGTCGTCCTTCTCCCGAGGTTACGGACGCAATTTGCCGAGTTCCTTAACCATAGTTCACCCAATCACCTTGGTATTCTCTACCTGTCCACCTGAGTTGGTTTGGGGTACGGGCACCGAGTGAGCTCGCTAGCGGCTTTTCTCGACAGCATAGGATCAGTGACTTCACCTATAGCGGTTCGGCGTCGCGTCTCAGAGTTCATGAGGCCCGGACTTGCCTGGTCCTCCTCCTACACGCTTACCCCAGGACAACCATCGCCTGGGCTCACCTACCTTACTGTGTCCCCGCATTGCTTGCAGCCACGAGATGGGTCGATTCGACCTATTGCCCCTTCGTGGGGCGCAAGGCATCCTCTTAGCAATCTCGCTTTTGCATGGACGCGCACTTGGTGGTACCGGAATATCAACCGGTTGTGCATCGACTACGCCTGTCGGCCTCGCCTTAGCTCCCGACTCACCCTGGGAGGATTAGCCTTCCCCAGGAACCCTTGGACTTCCGGTGGAGGGGTTTCTCACCCCTCTCTCGCTACTCATACCTGCATTCGCACTCGACCGCGGTCCACGCCAGTTCACACCGACGCTTCGCACCAGGATCGACGCTCCGCTACCACGCCTGTTTACACAGACATCCGCAGTTTCGGCTCTGTACTTAAGCCCCGTTACATTGTCCGCGCAGGGCCACTCGACCAGTGAGCTGTTACGCACTCTTTCAAGGGTGGCTGCTTCTAAGCCAACCTCCTGGCTGTCTGGGCAATCCCACATCGTTTACCACTTAGTACAGAATTAGGGGCCTTAACCGGCGGTCTGGGCTGTTTCCCTTTTGTCCATCGAAGCTCATCCCCCGAGGACTCACTGCCGCACTCTGGAACCGTGGCATTCGGAGTTTGGTTGGGGTCAGTAACCTTGTAGGGCCCCTAGCCCATCCAGTGCTCTACCTCCACGGCTGAACATGCGACGCTGCACCTAAATACATTTCGCGGAGAACCAGCTATCACCGAGTTTGATTGGCCTTTCACCCCTAACCACAGGTCATCCCCTCCGTTTTCAACCGAAGTGGGTTCGCGCCTCCACGGGGTCTTACCCCCGCTTCACACTGCCCATGGCTAGATCACTCGGCTTCGGGTCTACAGCATGCGACTGAACGCCCTGTTCAGACTCGCTTTCGCTCCGGCTTCCCCTCACGGGTTAACCTCGCCACACACCGTAACTCGCAGGCTCATTCTTCAAAAGGCACGCCATCGTGACCGGCGAGACCGAAGCCTCGCCGGCGACACTCTGACTGCTTGTAAACCAACGGTTTCAGGTACTATTTCACTCCCCTCCCGGGGTGCTTTTCACCTTTCCCTCACGGTACTAGTTCACTATCGGTCACTGACATATACTTAGCCTTACGAGGTGGTCCTCGCAGATTCACGCCGGCTTTCCCGGATCCGGCGCTACTCGGGAGATCCGTTCAGAGGACAGATGAGTTTCGTGTACGGGGCCATTACCCTCTGTGGCTCGCCTTTCCAGAGCGATTCCACTACCCACTGTCTTTGTAACTCTGCGGGAGATCTGGCGCTCTCCCCATCGGTTCCCACAACCCCCAGGTGGCAACGCCGCCAGGCTTTCCACCACCAAGGTTTAGGCTCTTCCCGTTTCGCTCGCCGCTACTCAGGGAGTCGCTGTTGCTTTTCTTTCCTCGGGTTACTTAGATGTTTCAGTTCACCCGGTTCCCTCTAGCCGTCCTATGTGTTCAGACGGCAGTGACACTCCATTACGAGTGCCGGGTTTCCCCATTCGGTCATCCGCGGATCAGAGCTTAGTAGGCAGCTCCCCGCGGCTTATCGCAGCCTCTCACGACCTTCATCGGTAGTCAGTGCCAAGGCATTCACCGTTGGCTCTTAGTAGCTTGGGTTTCATTTTCATTGCATCTCGCGAAAGATGCTCGTGCTCGCTATGCAATTCTCAAGAGGCGATCCGGCGGGCGTTGAGGCAGAACACTTCTTGACTCAGCGCGCCCGAGGGGAGCAGTGCGATGACCGCTTCCTCAAAACGGAAGAGACGAACCCAGCGAGTGCCTTAACTTGGGAGACACTCAACTGACAACCGGCCTGAATGGCTGGCCGACCGTTGAGATCATTCTCCTTAGAAAGGAGGTGATCCAGCCGCACCTTCCGGTACGGCTACCTTGTTACGACTTCACCCCAATCGCCAACCCCACCTTCGGCAGCTCCTTCCCCGAGGGGTTAGGCCACTGACTTCGGGTGTTGCCGACTTTCGTGGTGTGACGGGCGGTGTGTACAAGGCCCGGGAACGTATTCACCCCGGCATTGCTGATCCGGGATTACTAGCGACTCCGACTTCATGGAGTCGAGTTGCAGACTCCAATCCGAACTGAGACCGGCTTTATGGGATTCGCTCAACCTCACGGTGTAGCAGCCCTTTGTACCGGCCATTGTAGCATGTTTGCAGCCCTGGGCATAAGGGGCATGATGACTTGACGTCATCCCCACCTTCCTCCGAGTTGACCCCGGCAGTCTCCTAAAAGTCCCCACCGTTACGTGCTGGCAATATAGGACAAGGGTTGCGCTCGTTGCGGGACTTAACCCAACATCTCACGACACGAGCTGACGACAGCCATGCACCACCTGTGCACAGCCCCGAAGGACACCATATCTCTATGGCTTTTCCGTGCATGTCAAACCCAGGTAAGGTTCTTCGCGTTGCCTCGAATTAAGCAACATGCTCCGCCGCTTGTGCGGGCCCCCGTCAATTCCTTTGAGTTTTAGCCTTGCGGCCGTACTCCCCAGGCGGGGCACTTAATGCGTTAGCTACGGCACGGAACCCGTTAAGTAGGCCCCACACCTAGTGCCCAACGTTTACGGCGTGGACTACCAGGGTATCTAATCCTGTTCGCTACCCACGCTTTCGCTCCTCAGCGTCAGTTCCGGCCCAGAGCACCGCCTTCGCCGCTGGTGTTCCTCCTGATATCTGCGCATTTCACCGCTACACCAGGAATTCCATGCTCCCCTACCGGACTCTAGTCAGCGCAGTATCGGATGGCGTCTCCGGGTTGAGCCCTGAGTTTTCACATCCGACTTACGCAACCGCCTACGAGCTCTTTACGCCCAATAAATCCGGACAACGCTCGCCCCCTACGTGTTACCGCGGCTGCTGGCACGTAGTTGGCCGGGGCTTCTTCTGCAGGTACCGTCATTTTCGTCCCTGCTGAAAGGGGTTTACAACCCGAAGGCCTTCATCCCCCACGCGGCGTTGCTGCGTCAGGCTTTCGCCCATTGCGCAATATTCCCCACTGCTGCCTCCCGTAGGAGTCTGGGCCGTGTCTCAGTCCCAGTGTGGCTGATCGTCCTCTCAGACCAGCTACCCGTCGTTGCCTTGGTGGGCCGTTACCCCACCAACAAGCTGATAGGCCGCGAGGCCCTCCCGGAGCACCGGAGCATTTCCTCGGTTGGCCATGCGACCATCCGGGGGCATCCGGTATTAGCCAGAGTTTCCCCTGGTTATCCCGGTCTCCGGGGCAGGTTCCTCACGTGTTACTCACCCGTTCGCCACTCGACAACGGCCCGAAGGCCGCTGCCTCGTTCGACTTGCATGTGTTAAGCACGCCGCCAGCGTTCGTCCTGAGCCAGGATCAAACTCTCCGTCGAGATCTCCGGCTCCGGCCGAAGCCGGGCCATCGATCGGGTTGCTCGGCCACCCCCCGCCGAGGCGGGTGCGTGAGCGGCCTTGCGTTTCAGAGAGCCGGCCCCTCCACTTGGGTGCGGTGGGGCCTTTCGGCTCTCCCGGCGCCGAGGCGCCGGGCGGTCCGGCAGACACGCCGGACCGTTGTCTTGACGGACATCGCCTCGAGCCACGCAGCCCGAGCCGACGCCCGCACTCGCTATGCGTCCGTCTCTTCCGTTTTCAAGAAGCAATCTCCTGCCGACGCCGTTTGCGGACCGGGCGAACCGGGCCGATGGCACCGAAGGCACTGCAAACCCGGCCGCGCCCCGAAGGACCCTGCCGGGTGGACCCGAGACACTACCGGCAGTGACTACCGAACACAACCGCCCAAGAGCCCGAATCGGGCTACAGCCGCTCGAACGCATCCGGGTTGAGCCCTGCCTGGCGCAGCACGCTCCGCAGAGTCCCCACCGCCACCTCGCGGTGTCGGGGCACGATCGCGGTGCGCACGATCTCGCCGTCTCGCCTAACGAACTTGACGTGGCTGCCGCGCTGGCCCACCACCACGAATCCGGCCGCCCGGAGCTTGCGAGCCACCTCGCGATATGGCAGCCGCTCAAGCGGCGCCAACCTCGACCTCAATCCTGTGGATCTGGGGCGCAGTCGTCGGCCCGGGATCCTCGAAGTGCAGAGCCAGAGCCTCGCCGAGGTTGTTCAGAGCACCCTCGGCGGATTCACCCTGGCTCGCTACATCGACCTCCAGCGCTTGGGCGACCCACCACTCGCCCTCCTGCCACACGCTGGCCGAGAATGCCTGCTGGCCCTTCATTTCTTCCTCCCAGCAGCGCTTCTGTTGATCCGGTCGCCGCACGGCTGCGGACTTCGAAGAACTATAGACCCACTGAGCCCCTCAAGATGCCGCCCGTCGGCGCCTGTTCGCGTGGCCGGGTCAGTCGATCAGCAGGAGGTGGCGGTGGCGGCGGCCCCGCTGCAGCAGCGCGTAGCGGTCGTCTACCAAGTCGACACGATCAACGGGCGAGCCAACCCTTTGGCCGTTGACACGGATGGCGCCCGAGGTGATGGTGCGGCGGGCATCGGAGCGCGAGGAGCACACCCCGGAGGCCACCAGGGCGTCCACCACCGGCTCACTGCCCAGCGCCGACGCTTCCATCACGGTCTCGGGCACGATGCCGCGCACCGCTTCGAGCCGAGCAGCCGACAGCACCGGCTCGCCGAACAGCACCTCGGCCGCGAGGCGGGCCTGCTCGGTGGCCGCGGCGCCGTGCACCAGGGTGCAGATCTCGTCGGCGAGGGTGCGCTGGGCCCCGCGCTCATGGGTGGCCGCAGCGTGGGCGGCCATGGTCTCGGCCACTTGGGCCACCGGGAGCATGGTGAGATGGAGCAGCAACCGCTCGACGTCGCCATCGTCGGTGTTGACGAAGTACTGGTGCAGCTCGAACGGCAGGGTGCGCCCGGCGTCGAGCCACACGGTGCCGTCGGCCGTCTTTCCGAACTTGGCGCCGTCGGCCCGGGTCATCAGCGGCCAGGTCAGGCCGTGGGCGACGGCCCCGCTGCGGCGCCGGATCAGATCGATGCCGGCGGTGATGTTGCCCCACTGGTCGGACCCGCCGAGCTGCAGCCGGCAGCGGTGATGCTCGTGCAGCCACCAGAAGTCGAAGGCCTGCAGCAGCATGTAGCTGAACTCGGTGTAGGAGATGCCGTGCTCGCCCTCCATGCGGCTGCGCACCGAGTCTTTGGCCGCCATCTGGTTGACGGTGGCGTGCTTGCCCACGTCGCGCAGGAAGTCGATCAGCGTCACCGACTCGGTCCAGTCGAAGTTGTTGACCAGGCGGGCCGCGCTGTTGCCTGAGAAGTCGAGCAGCCCCCGCAGCTGCGCCGAGATGGCCGACACGTTGGCGTCGAGCGTGTCGGCGTCGAGCAGGTTGCGCTCGTCGGAGCGTCCGCTGGGGTCGCCGATCATGCCGGTGGCGCCGCCGACGAGAGCCAGCGGACGATGGCCCGCCTGCTGGAAGCGCCGCAGCGCCAGCACGCCGACGAGATGCCCCACATGCAGGCTGTCGGCGCTCGGGTCGATCCCGAGGTACAGCGTGACCGGCCCCGAGCCGAGCAGTTCGTGCAACCCAGCCTCGTCGGTGTGGCCATGCACCAGCCCCCGCGCCCGCAGGTCGTCGAACAGGTCAGCCATGGCGGGTCAGCCTACTGACGCGGGCCGAAGCGCTCCCGCGTCGGGCTGATGATGAGTGGTTCGGGTCCCCCGGTGCAGCACAATGAGGCCGTGCGTCGGCATCCAACCCTGATCTCGGCAATCACGGTTCTGCTCTCGGTGCTGGCGGCGGGGTGCTCTTATGAGCTGCGCGATGTGAGCTTCGATGTGGAGGAGCTGGTCACCGCGCAGTCGTCGCGCGTGTACGACCGCCACGGGGTGCTCATCACCGAGCTGCGGGGCGAGCAGCGCCGCACCGACGTGACCGACATCGCGCTGGTCCCCGAAGTGGTCCGCAACGCGGTGGTCGCCATCGAGGACGAGCGCTTCTACGAGCACGACGGGGCCGACCTCAAGGCCATCCTGCGGGCGGCCCGCAGCAACGTGGCCGCGGGCGGGATCAGCCAGGGCGGATCCACCATCACCCAGCAGTACGTGGGCAACGTGTTCCTCGACCGCTCCGAGGAGACCCTGACCCGCAAGATCGAAGAGTTCTTCATGGCCCGGCGCTTCGAGCAGTCGTTCACCAAGGACTTCATCCTGCTGCGCTACCTGAACTGGGTGTACTTCGGCAACGGCGCCTACGGGATCGAGGCCGCGGCCCGGCAGTACTTCGGCGCCCCCGCCTGCGAGCTGGCCGCGACCGCGGCCGAGCGGGGCAGCGAAGCCTGCCTGAAGGTGACCGAGCTCACCCTGGAGCAGGCCGCGCTGCTGGCCGGGCTGATACAGCGTCCCAGCGCCTTCGATCCCTACCGCAACCCCCAGGACGCCCGGCGGCGCCGCAACCTGGTGTTGGACCGGATGCTGTTCAACGGGTTCATCACCATCGACGAACACGACCGGGCCTACAACGAGCCGATCGTTCTGATCGAAGACATCCCGATCCTCGAGGTGCGCTACCCGGCCGCCCACTTCGTTGAGGACGTGAAGCAGTGGTTCCTGGACAACCCGGCCTTCGGGCCGACACGCGAGTACCGCACCCAGCGCCTGTTCGAGGGAGGCCTCGACATCCACACCACCATCGACCTGGGCCTGCAGGCCGGCGCCGAGGCCGCGGTGGAGGCGATCCTTCCCAACAACGGGGCCAATCCCGACGCCGCGGTGACGATTCTGGGGCTCGGCGGCGCCGAGGACGGCCATGTGCTGTCCATGGTGGGCGGACGCGACTTCTTCGGAGACGACACCGACGCCAAGTTCAACCTGGCCAGCGGCAAGGGACGGCAGGCCGGGTCGGCGATGAAGCCGATCGCGCTGGCCACCGCGCTGACCCGCGGCTACACCGTGGCCAAGACCTACGACGCCCCCGACGAGATCGAGATCGACCGCCCCGACGTGTGCGGACCACTTTGGACCATCCGGGGCGGGCTCGGCTCGGAGCCCGAGGCGCCGGTGGACGCCGATCTGATAGAGGCCACCCAGCGATCGATCAACACCGTGTACGCCCAGCTGATGGTGGACATCCGCCCGGCCAACTTCGTGACCATGGCCGAGAGGCTCGGGCTGGAGCCCAGCCGCATCGCGCCGGTGTGCGCGGGGGTGCTGGGCACCGAGGACGTCAACACGGTGGAGCTGGCCACGATGTTCTCCACCTTCGCCCGCTCCGGGCTGCGGGTGGAGCCGACGCTGGTGACCCGCATCATCAAGCCCGACGGCACCGCCCTGTACCGCCACGTCACCGACTCGGTGCCTGTGCTCGACTCCGCGGTGGCCAACCAGATCAACTGGGTGCTGCAGGGCGCCATCACGCAGGGCACCGGGCACCGGGCGGCCATCGACCGGCCCGCCGCGGGCAAGACGGGCACGGCCCAGAACTACGCCGACGCCACCTTCGTGGGCTACACACCGCAGCGGGCCGCGGCGGTGTGGGTCGGCTTCCCCGACGCCCAGATACCCATGGTTCCCCCGACCACCGACATCAGGGTGGCGGGCGGCACCTATCCGGCCCAGATCTGGCGAGAGGTCATGCTGGCTGCGCACCAGGGCATTCCCGCGGTCGGACTGCCCCCTCCCCCGCCCAGCGCGCCCGCCCCGCCCACCGACCCGCCGCCGCTCGACTCGGTGGAGATCCCCGACCTAGTGGGCCGGGTCTTCGACGGCGAGTTGCTGACGGCCGAGTTGAGCGAGCTCACGCTGGGGCTGGCCGCGGTCGAGGTGGCCACCGCCGAGTTCGAGGCGGGGACGATCATCGGGCAGGCCCCCGGCGCGTTCTCGCAGCAGCGGGGCGGGATCACGATCACGGTGGAGGTAGCGGCCGAGCCCGAGCTGCCGTCGATCATCGCGGTGCCCGATGTGGTCGGCCTGAGCGAGGCCGAGGCCCGGGGGGTGCTGGCCGCGGCCGAATTGGGCGTGGAGGTGTACATCGAGCCGTTCTTCGACGAGGAGGCCGAGCGCTTCGGCGGCGATCCCGGCGTGGTGTGGCGGCAGTCGCCGCAGGCCGGCGCCGTTGTGGAGCCGGGCAGCTCGGCCGAGATATGGGTGAACCCGGACCCGTGAGGGACCGGTGGCGGCGGCTGGGCCGGTGGCTGGCCGGGCTGTTCGTGGCAGGCAGCTTCGTGTTCTGGGCGTGGGCCTTCTCGCCGTGGGCCCGCACCGAGAACCCGGCCCGCCTCGACGACCGCGACTTCGCCCAGTGGGCCGACCAGCGCTGCGCGGCAACCCAGACCGCCATCGCGGCGGTGCCCACCGCCCGCCAGGCCGCTTCACGGGCCGAGCGGGCCGAGCAGGTGGACACCGCCACCGACGAGGTCGAGATGCTGGTGGCCGACCTGCGGCGGCGGATCGAGACCTCGCTGGCGGCGCCTGTCGCCGAGGGCGGGCCGACCGATGCGGCTCTGCTGCGAGACTGGCTGGCCGACTGGGACGTGTACGTGGCCGACCGCCACAGCCACGCCACCCGACTGCGCACCGCGGATGACGACACCGGTGACCGGGAGCTGCGCTTCCTGCTGGTGGACATGACCGAGGGCAGCACCTACACCGAGCGGATGGACGGATTCTCCCGCCTCAACAACATGGACAACTGCCAAGTCCCCGGAGATGTGTAACTTCGGCTAGCGACGGGAGAGGTCGTCGGCGCCTTGGACGTGGAAGCGCCAGGGCAGGTCGGTGCCGTTGCTGAGGCCGATCCTGGTGGTGACGGCGGGGTCTTGTGGGGGCGGCTGGCCGTCGTCGACGATGGTCGCACTCCGGTCGGCGGTTGCCAGGTCGGCGCCGTCCAAGTCGCCGTCTATCCCGAGGGCCCGGGTTAGCTTGGCCGGGCCGCTGCACAAGTCGCGGTCGTGGCGGGCGGCCGGGCCGCGGGCTTCGTACATGTCTTGGAGACCTTGCAGTGGCGTCAGGGCCCGCAGCAGCACCGCCGCGGCCACGCCGTCAGTCTCGGCCACCACGTTGGCGCACCAGTGCATGCCGTATGTGAAATACACGTATAGGCGGCCCGGCGGTCCGAACATGGTGGCGTTGCGGTTGGTCCTGCCTCTGAAGCCGTGGCTGCCGGGGTCGTCGGCGCCCCGGTAGGCCTCCACCTCCACGATCCGCCCAGCTCGGCCGTCGGGCCCGACCAGCACCTTGTTGAGCAGGTCGGGCGCGACCTCGAGCGCGCCGCGGGCATAGAAATCTGGGCCGAGACGCTTGGCGCTCACTTGCCCAGCGCGGCCCGCCATGTCGGCGGCGCAGCGTAGGAGTGCATTCCGGGAGGATTGGCGCTCACTTGCCCAGCGCGGCCCGCCACGCAGGCATCGCGGTCGTGGGAGTGCCTTCCGTGGTGCTTGGCGTTCACCCCAGATCGGCCGCGTCGGTTTCGATCCGCTGCCGGAATCGCTGCATCTGGGCGGCTACCGCCTCGGGTCCGCCTGCGCCCGGTGTGATGCGGCGGGCGGCGGAGGCACCGGGCTCCAGCAGGGCGGCGGCATCTGGGCCGAACCCGGCAGCCGCCGCCACCAGGTCGGCCAGCGATCCCTCGCCCGCCAGCGAGCGCCGAACCAGGCCGGCCACCGCGGCGTGAGCCGCCCGGAAGGGCGTGCCCCGGGCTACCAGCCACTCAGCCAAGTCGGTGGCCGCGGCATAGGGCGACGATGCGGCGTCGGCCATGCGGTCGGTGTCGAAGCGGGCGGTGGCCAGCATGCCGTCGAGGGCGGCCAGCGTCAGCCGGACGGTGTCGACCGCGTCGAACAGGGGCTCCTTGTCCTCCTGGAGATCCTTGGCGTAGGCCAGCGGCAGACCCTTGAGTGTCGCCAGCAGCCCGGTCAGGTGCCCGATGAGACGTCCAGCCTTGGCCCGGGCCAGCTCAGCCACATCGGGGTTCTTCTTCTGGGGCATCATCGACGAGCCGGTGGCGTAGGCATCGTCGAGCTCGACGAAACCGAACTCCGACGACGACCAGATCACCAACTCCTCACCCATCCGGCTCAGATGCACACCCAGCACCGTCAGCGCGTAGAGGGCGTCGGCGACGAAGTCGCGGTCGGCGACCGCGTCGAGGCTGTTGTCGAACACGGCCGCGAAGCCGAGCTCGGCCGCGGTCTGGGCCGGATCGAGCGGCAGCGACGACCCGGCCAGAGCGCCCGCTCCCAGCGGCGACACGTCGGCCCGGCGGCGGGCCTCGGCCAGCCGCTCGACGTCGCGGGCCAGCGCCCAGCCGTGGGCCAGCAGATGGTGGGCCAGCAGCACCGGCTGGGCCTGTTGGAGGTGGGTGTAGCCCGGCAGCAACGCGGCGCCCGCGTCGGCGGCCCGGCTCAGCAGTGTCCGCTGCAGCCCGAGCACAGCCGCAGTGACGTCGCCCAGCGCGGTCCTAGTCCAGAGGCGCAGGTCGGCGGCCACCTGGTCGTTGCGGCTGCGACCGGTGTGGAGCTTGGCCCCGGCCGGGGCAAGCTCGGTGACCCGCCGCTCCACTGCGGTGTGGATGTCCTCGTCGCCGGGCGCGACCGCGAAGCGGCCCTCGGTCATCTCGGCCTCGACCACATCGAGGGCGGCGCTGATCGCGTCGCGCTCGTCTGCGGTGAGCAGCCCGACCGAGGCCAGCATGGTGGCGTGGGCGCGCGACCCCGCAATGTCCTCGCGGAACATCCGGCGGTCGAATCCGAAGCTGTCACCGACAGCCCGCAGCGCTTGGGCGGGGTCACCGTCGAAGCGCCCGTGCCACAGCGTCGCCGAGTCGTCCATGGCTAGGCCCCTCTCTCGGTCTGTTTGCGGGCCAGGTTGCGCAGCCGCAGCGCGTGCAGCGCGATGAAACCGGTGGCGTCGGCCTGGTCGTAGGCGCCCTCGTCGTCCTCGAAGGTCACCGTCTTGTAGTCGAACAGCGAGTCGTCGGAGCGACGCCCGGCGATGTCCACGTTGCCCTTGTAGAGCCGCACCCGGACCTCACCGTTCACGCTGGTCTGGCTGTAGTCGATGGCGGTCTGCAGCATCCTGCGCTCCGGGCTCCACCAGTAGCCGTTGTAGATCAGCTCGGCATAGCGGGGCATCAGCTCGTCCTTGAGGTGGGCCACCTCCCGGTCGAGGGTGAGCGACTCGATGGCCCGGTGGGCCCGCAGCATGATGGTGCCGCCCGGCGTCTCATAGGCACCCCTGCTCTTCATGCCCACGTAGCGGTTCTCCACAATGTCGATGCGCCCGACTCCGTTGGCCGCGCCCAGCTCATTGAGGGCGGTCAGCACCTGGCCGGGGCTCATGGGCCGGCCGTCGACGGCTACGATGTCGCCGCCCGCGAAGACCAGGTCCACGTAGGTCGGCTCATTGGGAGCGGCCTGCGGGCTCACCGACCAGAGCCACATCTCGGCGGGGGGCTCGTACCAGGGATCCTCCAGCGGCCCGCCCTCGTAGGAGATGTGGAGCATGTTGGCATCCATCGAGAACGGCGACTCGGCGCCCCGCTTGCGCTCGATGTCGATGCCGTGGTCGGCCGCGTAGGCCATGAGCGACTCCCGCGAGCCCAGATCCCACTGTCGCCACGGCGCGATCACTCGGATATCGGGCTTGAGCGCGTAGGCGCCGAGCTCGAAGCGGACCTGGTCGTTGCCTTTGCCGGTGGCGCCGTGGCTGATGGCATCGGCGCCGGTCATCGCCGCGATCTCGACCAGCCGCTTGGCGATCAGGGGCCGGGCGATGGACGTGCCCAGCAGGTACTCGCCCTCGTAGAGCGCGTTGGCCCTGAACATCGGGAACACGAAGTCGCGGGCGAACTCCTCGCGCAGGTCCTCGATGAAGACGTGCTCAGGGGCGACGCCCATGGCCAGAGCCTTGGCCCGAGCCGGCTCGATCTCATCGTTCTGGCCGATGTCGGCGGTGAAGGTGACCACCGTGGCGCCGTGGGTCTCCCGCAGCCAGTGCAGAATTATCGACGTGTCGAGCCCGCCCGAGTAGGCCAGCACCACCTTGGAGACGGGCGCGGATGCGGGCGCAGCGCCCGACGGTGCGGCTTGCGGTGTGCTCATCGAATGCCTCGCAGACATGTTGTGGTCAACTTGTTCTGGGTCACTTGTCCAGTCCGGCCAGGTCACGCAGGCGGTCGGCCAGCTGCGAGCCCGGCGTGCCGTCGGCGGCCACCACGATCAGCGAGTCGTCACCGGCCACCGTGCCGAGCACTTCGGGCAGGCCGGCCCGGTCGAGGGCGGAGGCCACCACATGGGCCGAGCCGGGCGGGGTCCGCACCACCGCCAGGTTGCCCGAGGCGCCGATGTCGGCCACCCAGTCGCCCATCACCCGGCGCAGATGCTCCTCGGGCGCGATCTGATCGACGGGATGCTCGGGAATGGCGTACACCGTCCCCCCGCCCGCAACCCGGACCTTGACCGCGCCCAGCCCGTCGAGATCGCGCGACACCGTGGCCCGGGTGGCGGACACGCCCGCCGCCGCCAGCAGGTCGACGAGCTGCTGCTGGCTGGCCACCGCGTGCTCGCCGAGCAGCCGACAGATGAGATGGCGGCGGCTGGTCTTGCTCATGCCTCGGCCTGTTCCATCAGCCACAGCAGCAGGCCCCGGGCCGCGTGCATCCGGTTGGCGGCCTGCGGCCACACCCGGCTCTGGGGACCGTCGATCACCTTGGCTTCGACCTCCTCGCCCCGGTGGGCGGGCAGGCAGTGCAGGAACACCGCGCCCGGCGCCGCCTGGGTCATCAGCCTCCGGTTCACGGTGAACCCGGTGAAGTCCTGGCGTCGCTGGGCCGCCTCCTCCTCCTGGCCCATTGAGGCCCACACGTCGGTGTAGACGACATCGGCGCCCCGCACCGCCTCGACCGGCTTGTCGACCTGGACCGGCTCGCAGCCGCATTGGCGCATCGGCCTCAGGTCTGACTCGCCGAACTCGTATCCCGGCGGGCTGGCGATGCGCAGGGCGATGCCCGACAGCCCGGCCGCATAGGCCAGTGAGCGGGCCACGTTGTTGGCGTCGCCGACGTAGGCCAGCTTCAGACCCTCCAGATGGCCCATCGCGTCCCTCATGGTCAGCAGGTCGGCCACCGCCTGGGTGGGGTGGGCGTGGTCGCTGAGCAGGTTGACGACCGGGACCTCGCTCACCGCCGCCATCCGTTCCGCCGTGCTGTGGGCGAACACCCTGGCCCCGATCACTGCGCTGTAGCAGCCCATGGTGCGGGTCACGTCCTCGACGCTCTCGCGCTGGTCCAGGCCGACCTCGGCGGCGCCGATGTACACCGGATGGCCGCCCAACTGCACCACCGCCATCTCGGTGGCGCTGCGGGTGCGGGCCGAGGGCTTCTCGAACAGCAGCGCCACGCCCCGCCCGGCCAGCACCTGGGGCGGCTTGGGGTCGCTCGCCAGGTTGAGGATCCGGGCGAGCTCGCTCGGCGTCAAGTCGTCTATGTCTAGGAAGTGACGCATCTGAACTCCTTAGCTGTTTTCCAGTATCGCGGCGAGGATGGCGCACCCCTCGGCGATCTGCTCGTGGGAGAGCACGAACGGCGGGGCGAGCCGCAGTGCGGTCGGGGTCACGCCGTTCACCACCAGCCCCCGCTCCAGGCAGGCCCCGGCGACGTCCTTGGCGCTGCGCTGAGCGGTCACGTCTTCTGCCAGCTCGACGGCCAGCAACAGCCCGCGGCCCCGCACGCGGTCCACACCGTCGATGGCGCTGAGCTGATCTCGCAGGGCGTCGCCGAGGCTCCGGGCTGTGGCGGGCGCGTCCATGGCCTGCAACTCGGCGAGCACGGCCCGGGCCGCGGCCAGCGCCAGCGGCTGGCCCGCGAAGGTGGAGCCGTGGTCGCCGGGACCGAAGGCGGCGGCCGGCTCGGATCGGGCCCAGACCGCTCCGGTGGGCACGCCGTTGCCGAGCGCTTTGGCCACCGCCACGATGTCGGGCTGCACCCCGGCGTGCTGGTAGCCGAACCATCGTCCGGTGCGGGCCAGACCGGTCTGGATCTCGTCCATCACCAGCAGAATGCCGCGCTCGTCGCAGACCCGCCGCACCGCCCGCAGGTACTCGTCGCCGGCCGGCACCACCCCGCCCTCGCCCTGCACCGACTCGAGCAGCACCGCGCCCACCGAGGGATCGAGCGCGGCCTCGAGCGCGTCGATGTCGTCGAAGGGCACATGGCGGAAGCCCTCCGGCATGGGCTGGAAGGGCTCGTGTTTGGAGGGCTGACCGGTGGCCGCCAGCGCGGCCAGCGTGCGGCCGTGGAACGACCCGTAGGCGCTCACCACGCGATGCCGGCCCCGGCCCTGGTGCTTGCGGGCCAGCTTGAGGGCGGCCTCGACCGCCTCCGCGCCCGAGTTCTGGAACAGGATCCGTCCGGGTTCCGCGTCGCCGCCGGGGCCGGACCGGATCAGCCGGTCGAGCGTCTCCACCACCTCGGCCGTCGGCTGGTTGGCGAAGAGATTGGAGGTGTGTATCAGCGTGGCCGCCTGGGCGGCGACGGCCTCGGTGACGGCCGGATGGGCGTGGCCCAGCCCGGTCACCGCCAGCCCGCAAAGGAAGTCGAGGTAGCGGCGGCCCCGGTCGTCCCACAGCTCGGCGCCGTCGCCGCGCACGAAGGTCACCGGCGGGGTGCCATAGTTGTTCATCAGCGTGGCTCTGGTCACGTCAGCCCTCCCCGAGTTGCCGGCTGGCGGCAGCGGCGGGCGCCGATCCAGTCGTCGCGGCCCTGGTCGCGGTCCTAGTCACGGTCAGCCCTCCCCCGGCTTGCCCTCTGATACGCCGTCGGCCGATTCGCGGTCGACTGATCTGCAGTCGGTTGATTCCCTGTCGGCGGTGATCATCGTGCCTATGCCGGCGTCGGTGAACAACTCGAGCAGCACTGCGTGTCGAATCCGACCGTCGAGCATGTGGGCCGAGCCGGCACCGGCGAGCACCGCGTCGATGCAGGCTCTGGCCTTGGGGATCATCCCGCCCTGCACCGCGCCGGAGGCGATCATGGCCTCCACCTCGGCGACCGTGGCCCGCTCGACCAGCGAAGTGGCGTCAGCAGGATCGGCGAGCAGGCCGGCCACGTCGGTCAGGTACACGACCTTGGCCGCGCCGAGCGCGCCGGCGAGCGCGGCGGCCATGGTGTCGGCGTTGATGTTGTAGGCATGGCCGTCGGCGTCGGCGCCGATCGAGGAGACCACCGGGATGATGTCCTCGGCCACCAGCCGCTCGATGACGCCGGGGGTGACCGCGGCGATGTCGCCCACGAACCCCAGGGCCGGGTCGCGGGGCACGGCGGTGACGAGGCGGCCGTCCTCGCCGGAGAGTCCCAGAGCCGCTCCCCCGCCGGCGTTGATGGCGCTGACGATGTCGCGCCCGACCTTGCCGACCAGCACCATCCGGGCCACTTCGAGGGTCTCCGCGTCGGTGACCCGCAGGCCGTCGCGGAACTCGCTCTGCTTGCCCAGCCTCCGCAGGTGCTCGCCGATCTGGGGGCCGCCGCCGTGGACCACCACCGGATGCAGCCCGACCGAGCGCACCAGCACTATGTCGCGGGCGAACGAGGTGGCCAGATCGGGGTCGGTCATGGCATGGCCGCCGTACTTGACGACCACCACCGCGCCCCGGAACCGCCGGATGTAGGGCAGCGCCTCGACCAGGGCCCGAGCCCGCCGCTCCGGCTCGAAGCCGTGCGAGGCGTCGCTCCCGTCGGGGGGATTGGGCGTGTCCGTTCTCATGTCCGGTACCCCAGGGCAAGGCCGAGTCTGCCAGCCGCCATGGCCGGTTGGGAAGGCCGAGGCGCGGTGCTCATGTCCGGTATCCCGCGTTGATGTCGATGTAGCCGTGAGTCAGGTCGCAGGTCCAGATCGTGCCTTTGCCGTGTCCGACGCCGACATCGATCCGAAGCTTGATCTCGTCTCGCAGCAGGTGCTCGGTCGCCCGCTCCTCGCTATAGCCGGGGTGAGGCACGCCGTGGCCGGCGCACTGCTCGTCGCCGATCCAGATGCTGAGCCGGTCCCGGTCGGCCCGCTGGCCGGCTTTGCCCACTGCGGCCACGATCCGACCCCAGTTGGCGTCGGAGGCGGCCAGCGCCGTCTTGACCAGCGGCGAGTCGGCCACCGCTCTGGCGATGGCCCGGGCTGCGTCGTCGTCGGCCGCGCCGGTGACGGTGACGGCCACGAACTTGGAGGCACCCTCTCCGTCGCGCACGATCTGATGAGCCAGATCCAACATGACCTCGTCGAGCGCGTCCTGGAATGCCGCGGTGTGCTGGTCGGCCCGGTGCTGCGATGCGCCGGTGGCGGCCAGCAGGACGGTGTCGCTGGTGGAAGTGTCGGAGTCGACGGTGATGCGGTTGAAGCTCTGCTCCACCGAGGCGGCCAGGCACTCCTGGGCGGTGCGGGCATCGGTGGCCAGGTCGGTGAACACGAACGCCAGCATGGTGGCCATGTCGGGGGCGATCATGCCGCTGCCCTTGGCGATGCCGGCCACATGGGCGCTCGAGCCCGCCACCGGCGCCGAGGCGCCCTTGGGGAAGGTGTCAGTGGTGCCGATGGCACCGGCCGCCGCCTTCCAAACCTGCCGGTCGGGGGCGGACAGGCCGGCGACGAGTTCCGGCAGCGCGGCGTCGATGCGGTCGACGGGCAGGTTCTCGCCGATCACGCCGGTGGAGGCGACCAGCACCTCGTGGACGGGCGCGCCCAGGACTGCGGCCACGGACGCGGCGGTGTGCTCGGCGGCGCGGTAGCCAGCCGCGCCGGTGAAGGCGTTGGCGTTGCCCGAGTTGACAATGATGGCCCGGCCTCGCCCCGCGCCGACGGCCAGCGCATGCCGGCACCAGTCGACCGGCGCGGCGGTGCACAGCGACTGAGTGAAGACGCCGGCCACGGCGGTACCGGGCGCCAGTTCGGCCAACATCACGTCGGGACGGCCCGAGTAGCGAATCCCGGCCGCGGCGGTGCCCAGCCGCAGGCCTCCGACGGCGGCCATGTCCGGGAACGCTGCGGGCGCCAGCGGGGAGATCGCGGTCGCGGTCGCAGACATGGCTTACGGATAGACGCCGGCCGCACCCAGGCCGGCGGTCTCGTCTATGCCCAGCGCCAGGTTGGCGCACTGCACGGCCTGGCCCGAGGCGCCCTTGACCAGATTGTCGAGCGCGGCGATCACGATCACCCAGCCGGTGCGGGGATCAGCCCGGGCGGTGAGGTGGACGCTGTTGGACCCTAGCGTGGCCTTGGTAGACGGCGATCGCTCGCTCACCACCACGAACGGCTCGCCGCGGTAGGCGTCGGCCAGCAGGTCGAGAACCTCGTCGCTGCCGGCTGTGGACGCGGGCCGGGCGTAGCAGGTGGCCAGGATGCCCCGGTTCATGGGGGCCAGGTGAGGGGTGAACAGCACTTGCACATCGGCTCCGGCATGGCGCGACACCGCCATCTCGATCTCGGGCGTGTGCCGGTGGGTGAGGAGCCCGTAGGCGGTGAAGTCCTCGTCCACCGAGCAGAAAGTAGTGTTGGCCTTGGGTGGCCGGCCCGCGCCCGACACCCCGCTGGCCGCGTCGACGATGATGCCGGTCGGTTCCACCGCTCCGCCGGCCACCAGAGGGGCCAGCGCCAAGGCGGCCGCGGTCACGTAGCAGCCCGGCGCGGCCACCAACTCAGCACAGCCGATGGTGTCGCGGAACAGCTCGGGCAGGCCGAACACGAACTCGGCCAGCAGCTCCGGGACGGTGTGCTCCTCGCCGTACCACACCGGGTAGAGGGCTGGGTCGTCGAGCCTGAAATCGGCGGCGAGGTCGACTATGTGCTCAACGTCGTTGCGCAGCTCGGCCACCACCGACTGCGACGCTCCGTGGGGCAGCGCGCAGAAGGCCAGGTCGCAGCCCGCGGCCACGCCCGACCCATAGGGCACGAACCGGGTGTCGCCGCAGACCGCGGCCAGGCTCGGGTACATCTCGGCGATCTCCCGCCCGGCCATCGAGTCGCCCGTGGCCACCGCCACATCAAGATCGGGATGGGAAGCGCAGATCCGCATCAGCTCTGCCCCGGTGAACCCCGACGCGCCGATAACAGCAACCCTGTGCATCTCACCAGCCTAGCCCAGGCGGAGCGGGTTTGCAACTATGTGCAAAATTAAGAGAATATTTGTGGAAAGTCTGGATGTGGACTGTCAGGATGTGGGCGGTCAGGATCGGAGGGTGGCGCTGGTGCGGCGGGATGTCTCGTCTATGCAGCGCTGGCGGATCTCGGCCACGTCGGCGTCGGTGAGAGTGCGGTCCGGAGCCTGGAAGCGCAGCCGGTAAGCGAGGCTGCGAGACCCCTCGGCCACGCCGGGACCCCGGTAGGCATCGAACAGCTCGATGCGGGCCAGGAGCGATCCGGCTGCGGCTCGCAGAGCCCGCTCCACCTGGGCTGCGGCCACTTCCTCGGGTACTGCGAAGGCCAGGTCGACCTCGCTGGGCGGGTACTTGCTGACCGGCCGGTAGCGGCGGCGGGTTCGGGGGCCGTTGAGCACCTCCTGCAGATCGATCTGCAGCCACGCCACCCGTCCGGCGATGCCGCAGGCCTCCAGCACCTCGTGGTCGACCTCCCCCACTGTGCCGCGCCCCCGTCCGGCTACCACCACCTCCGCCGATCGGGTGGGGTGCAGCCCCGGCGGCGACGCCTGGCGCAACTCCACCGCGGGCAGGGCCAACGCCTCGGCCAGCAGGTCGAGCACGGCCACCGCGGCCGGGGCCTCCTCGCCCGACAGGGCCACGGCCAGGAACTCCCGCTCGTCGGGCAGCGGCCCGCTCTCAGACATCCGCCCGCCCGCGGGCTCCAGCCCGTCCTCGGGCGCTGGCAGGTAGATGTGGCCAATCTCGAACAGCCGCACATCGCCGCTGAAATGGCGCTGGTTGTAGGCCACTGCGGCAAGCTGGCCGGGCAGCAGCGAGGTTCTCAGCACCGACTCGCGGTCGTCGACCGGATTCGAGAGGGTGATGCCGTCCTCAGGCAGGCCCACCGCGGCCAGCGCCCCCGGCGCCACGAACGGCATGGGCTGGGTCTCGCAGCAGCCGGCGCCCACCAGCACTTCGCGCACCAGGCGGCGGTCCCGCTGATAGCCCGACAGCCCGCCAGCCTCGTTGCCGGTGGGCACGGTGCGCTCGATGTTCTCGTATCCGTGGAGCCGGGCCACCTCCTCGGCCACGTCGGTCTCGGTCTCTGTGTCCCAGCGCCATGTCGGGATGGTCACCTCCAGCGCGGCTTCGCCGGCTGGGTCAGCCCCGAAACCGATGGAGCGCAGATGGTCGGCCATCTGCTGGGTGCTAAGGCCGGTGCCGAGCAGCCGGTTGACCCTGGCGATCCGCACCCGCAGCGGGCCTCGGTCGGGCCGGTCGCCCCGCTTGTCGATCACGCCATCGGCGGGCTCGGCCCCCAGCTCCGCGGCCAGCTGCACGAAGCGGTTCATGCAGCGCTCGACGTTGTAGCCCCAGTCGGCGCCCCGCCGGAAGCGGGTGGCAGCCTCGCTGGACAGGTTGAGCCGCTTGGCGGTGCGCGAGATCGACGGCGGATCCCACCACGCCATCTCGACCAGCACCTCGGAGGTGTCGGCGTCGATCTCGGTGGAGGCGCCGCCCATCACCCCGGCGATGCCGATCACGTTGTCGTCGCCGTCGGCGATCACGCCGTCACCGGCAGCCAGGGTGCGCTCGGCGCCGTCGAGGGTCCGGATCGCCTCGCCGTCACGGGCCCGACGCACCCGGATGCGGGCCCCCGCCACCCGTGCCAGGTCGAAGGTGTGGCTGGGCTGGCCCAGCTCGAGCATCACGTAGTTGGAGATGTCGACCACCGCATTGATGGGCCGCATCCCCAGCGCGGTGAGCCGATGGGCCAGCCACGGCGGCGACGCACCCTGTGGGGCGTTGCGCAGCACCCGCCCCACGAAGCGTCCGCACAGGGTCGGGTCGACGATCTCCACCGCCGCCGATTCGGTGATGTGGGCGCCGGAGGCGGCTGTGGACCAGTCGGGCGGCTCGAAGGCCACGCCCAGGCCGGCGGCCAGGTCGCGGGCCACTCCCATCACCGACAGGGCATCGGGGCGGTTGGCGCCCACCTCGAGATCCCACAGCACGTCGGGGGCCAGGCCGAGAGCCTCGGCCAGCGGCAGTCCCGGAGCCGCGCCGTCGGCGACCCGGTCGTTGAGGATCATGATGCCCTCGGCATCGCCGCCCAGCTCAAGCTCGGCCTCCGAGCAGCACATGCCCTCCGACGGCTGGCCCCGCATCTTGCGGCGGGCTATCTCCAGCCCGCTCGGCATCACCGTTCCCACCCGGGCCAGCGGCACCAGATCGCCGACGGCCATATTGAAGGCGCCGCAGCACACCTGCAGGGTCGAGCCCGAGCCGTCGTCCGCCTCGACCAGCTGGATGCGGTCGGCGTCGGGGTGGGGGCGCAGATCCAGCACCCGGGCCAGCACCACCCCGTCGGGCAGCGACCCTGTGACGGTCATGTCCTCGACCGTCAATCCCAGGGCGCTCAGCACGTCGCTGAGCGCGGCGGGGTCACCCCCGATGTCGGGAGCGAACTCCCTCAGCCACGACAGGAGGACTCTCATGTCAGAGGCCGATCCGCAGTCCCGAGGGGCAGGGAGCGTGTGCTCGTGCGGTTGCTCATCAGAATTGGCTCAGGAAGCGGACGTCGTTGTTGACGAACTCTCGGATGTCGTCGATCTCGTGGCGCATCACCGCCAGGCGGTCGATTCCGAAACCGAAGGCGAAGCCCTGCCACTGCTCGGGGTCGATCCCGCAGTTGCGCAACACGTTGGGATGAACCATCCCGCAGCCGCCCAGCTCGAGCCATGAGCCGTCGGGACGAGAGATGTCGAACTCGGCGGACGGCTCGGTGAACGGGAAATACGACGGCCGCAGCCGGCTCTTGACCTCGGTGCCGAAGAAGGCTCGGACGAACTCGTCGATGGTGCCCGCCAGGTCGCCCATGGTGATGTTGCGGTCGATGGCCAGGCCCTCAATCTGGTTGAAGGCGGGCAGATGGGTGGCGTCGGCGGTATCGGCCCGGAAGGTCCGCCCCGGCGCCACGATGTAGATGGGCGGCTTGCGGTTCTCCATCACCCGGATCTGCACCGGCGAAGTGTGCGACCGCAGCATCACCTGCTCGGGCTCGCCGAGGTTCACGAATATCGTGTCGAAGCTGCCTCGGGCCGGGTGCCATTCGGGGATGTTGAGGGCCTCGAAGTTGTACCAGGCGCTCTCCACCTCGGGACCCTCGGCCACGGTGTAGCCCATCCCGATGAACACGTCCTCGAGGCGGTCCCGAGCCTGGGTCACGGGATGGAAGCTGCCCCGGCGCAGCGGCGCGGCCTGGGGCAGCCGCTCGGTGAGGTCGAGCCGCTCGGCCGCGTGGCGGTCGGCTCGGGCCGCAGCCGTGAGTCGGGTCCTCGCGGCGGCGACTGAGGTCTCGACCCGCTGACGGGCGGCGTTGAGGCGCCGGCCGGCCTCGGCTCGCTCGCCGGGGTCGAGGTCGCCGAGCTGGCGCTTGGCCGCGGTGAACCGCGAGCGACGGCCCAGCAGGTCGCGCTCGATGTCGGCCACGGCGCCGATGTCGGCCGCGGCCGCGAGGCGCTCCTCGGCCTCGGCGGCTGCCTGCTCGTAGCCCTCCAGCACCCGAGCAAGGCTAGAGCGCACGGGCCGCTACTCGGTGGAGCGCTCGCTGACTGAGCAGATGTGGCGCTTTCGGCGGCCTGCTTGCTCACAAGATGCCGTTGCGGCGGTACTCGAAGGCGAGGAGGGTGGCGGCCATGGCGACGTTCAGCGACTCCGTCCCGCTGGCCATCGGGATCCGGACCCGGCGGTCAGCCTGCTCGCAGACCGCCGTATCGAGGCCGTGCGACTCCGACCCCAGCACCAGGGCCACCGGGCCGTCGTCATCGGCCAGCACGCCGGAGTCGTGACGCTCGCCCTCTCGGGGGTCGGCGACCACGACGGCAGCGCCCGCGGCCCGAAGCGATCTGAGGGCGGCAACGGCGTCGGCCGTCTGCACCACCGGCACCCGCAGCACCGAGCCGGCCGAGGCCCGGACCGCCTTGGGCGCCCACGGGTCGGCGCCGCCCGCTACGACCACGCAGCACGCCCCGCAAGCCTCGGCCGTGCGGATGATGGTGCCGGTGTTGCCGGGATCGGACACGTCGGCGAGCACGAGCACCAGATCGTCTCGCGCCAGCGATGCGGGCAGAACCGCGCTAGGCCTGTCGATCAGCGCCAACACCGGCTGGGGGCTCACCGCTGGCGCCACCGACCGGAAGGCCGGTTCGGTCAGGACCAGCACCTCGACGCTCGGCGCGAGGCAGTCCAGCAGGGCGGCGACGAGAGGCGATTCGACAGCCTGGTCGGTCGTGGCCACAGTCGTGGGCTCGATGCCCGCGGCCAGGGCCTCGCGCAGGGTCCGCAGCCCCTCAAGAACCACAGTGGGGTCGCCCGGTGCCCGCTTGCGCACCAGGCGTCGCAGCTCGGCTACCCGTCGATGGCGCGGCCCGAGCGCCGAGAATCTGGTCAGTTCGCTTGGGCTTGAGCCGCGGAAGCCTCCGAGGCTGCGTCCACCAGTGCAGTGAAAGCGTTGGGGTCGTTCACGGCCAGGTCGGCCAGGATCTTGCGGTCAACTTCGATGTCGGCCTGCTTCAACCCGGCGATGAAGCGGCTGTAGGAGGTGCCCCGCTGGCGGCAGGCGGCGTTGATGCGCTGGATCCACAGCCGGCGGAAGTCGTTCTTGCGGGCCCTGCGGTCGCGGAAGGCGTAGTTGCCCGAG
This sequence comes from Acidimicrobiia bacterium, assembly GCA_022821685.1. Classification (GTDB taxonomy): domain Bacteria; phylum Actinomycetota; class Acidimicrobiia; order Acidimicrobiales; family Aldehydirespiratoraceae; genus Aldehydirespirator. The sequence continues at coordinate 32,195 of JAJEDD010000031.1, read as the reverse complement.
TGCATGAGCTGCTCGTTGGCGGCTCGCCACGATCGGGACTTGTTGCCGTAGTAGCCGCTGGCCCGCTCCAGCACCGCCCGGCGGCGGCGTCTGGACTGGGCAGGACGCTTCACTCTGGCCATCGAGGTGTCACTTTCTGCTTCGGACTGCGTTCGTGCCTGGTTGCCTGGTGCTGGTGGGTGGGCGCTGCTCTTGGCGCGCTACACGCCCAGATCCCGCAGCATCCGCTCATCCGACGGCGCCACGTCGGTCCGGGCCCGCAGCTGGCGCTTGCGCTTGGGGGACTTCTTCTCGAGGATGTGGTTCTTGTTGATGCGGCGCCGCCGGAGCTTGCCGGTGCCGGTGCGCCGGAAGCGCTTGGCCGCGCCCCGGTGGGTCTTCATCTTGGGCATGGTTGGCTCTTGATCCTCGTTGGTGGCTGGTCCGGCTGCTCGCCCTGCGATGCGGGCGATGGGCCAGTGATGTTCGATTCGACGCTCTACTCGGCGGTGCCGGGCTGGGGCGTCTCGGTGGCCGCCATGGCGGCCTCGGCCTCGAGTCTACGGCGGTGCCGAGCCTGGGCCTGCTTGTCGGGAGCGAGCACCATCACCATGTTGCGACCGTCCTGGCGGGGCTGGAACTCCACCTTGCCGACATGCTCGACGGTTGCGGCCACATCGTCGAGGATCTTGCGGCCCAACTCGGGATGCTGGACCTCCCGTCCCCGGAACATGATGGTCACCTTGACCTTGTTGCCCTGGCCCAGGAACTTCTCGACTCTGCGGGTCTTGGTGTCGAAGTCGCCCCGGCCGATCTTGGGCCGGTACTTCATCTCCTTGACCAAGACGTTGGACGACTTGCGTCGGGACTCTTTGGCCCGCTGGGCCGCCTCGTACTTGAACTTGCCGTAGTCCATGATGCGGCATACGGGCGGGTTGGCCGCCTCGGCAACCTCCACGAGGTCGCGTCCCGCGGCCCGGGCCAAGTTCAGCGCCTCCTGAAGCGTCCTGATTCCGATCTGCTGACCGTCCTCACCGACGAGGCGCACCTCGGAGGCTCGGATCTGGTCATTGATGTTGGGCTCTTCGCCTGGCGGTGCTATCGCCGTTCACTCCTCGTGAGCACGGAACCTCCGTATTCGGGCGGAACGCCCCGGCCGCGGCCGGGGCGCATGTCCGCTGGATTGACGCCGGTAGGGTAGCAGCCGGTCGCGACAAGCGACCAAGCCTGTCTGCGAGCATGAGCCGGAGGTGTTTTGGATGAGCACGCTGTGGACCCCTGGAGGAGAAGTACCGGTGGGAGATCGCGGCGCCGGGCCGACGCCCGGCGAGCGAGCACCCACGGGCACCGAAGCACAGGCAGGCGGCAGCGCAGCCGCCGCGCCGGAGGACTTCGATTTGGACAGCCTGTCGCCGGAGGAGCGCGAGCAGGCCGAGCAGTACATCCGGGAGCTGGCCGAGTCGCGCGAGCGGCTCAAGTCGGTGCCCGCCTCGGTGGTGGTCGCCAATCACGCCATGGGCCTGTACGAGCTGGCTGCCCTGCACCTGTCCAGCCAGCCGCCGAACTTCGCCCAGGCCACGGTAGCCATCGATGCCCTGGGCGCGCTGCTGGAGGGAATGCAAGGCCGCCTCGGCGAAGGCGAGTCCACCCTGCGCGAGGGTCTGTCGCAGCTCCGCATGGCCTTCGTGCAGCTGAAGAACCGCCCCCCGAACGAAGACGTCGATCTGGACACGAGCCAAGCCCCCGAAGCCGACGAGCCCGCCAACGACAGCGCCGACTCCGACCCGGATGCCAGCGGCACCCCAGACCACGACCCTGGCGACTCAGACGACGCCTAGAACGTCAACCGGCACGGTCCGCCATCGCCGTCAGGGTCCCGCTCGAGCCCCGACCGGCTCGCTGCGGACTGTGGTCGCGGGAACCCTCTCCCCCAAGTCGAAGGTGGCTCCAGGCTCGGAGTCCGGCGCAGCCGGCAGGTCGGGAGACCGGGCCGGGCCGTAGCGGATCCGGTCGGGCGGCTCGATGGTGTAGAGGCCCCGACCGTCGGGCACGACCCGCCAGCCGTGGCGGTGGACGTTGCGGTGGCACTCCCAGCACAGCAGCATCAGGTTTTCGATGTCGGTCGGGCCGCCCCGTGAGACCGGATCAATGTGGTGGCCGTCGCACAGCCCGTGGTGGGCTCCGCAGCCGCCGCAGGCCCCGTAGAGCGCGGTCAGAGCTGCCTTCTGCGCATCGGTGACGCTGCTGGTGGCGTGGCCCTGCCACAACGGGATGCCCTTGCTGTTGAACACTGCGCCCCGGTATCGGGAATTGCACATGTGCTCCTCGAACACGGTCTGCGGGATGGTGCCGCCGCCCGCGATCTCCGCGAAGGCCTTGTCTCCCTCCACCGAGAGGTGTTGCACGATGGTGATGTCTGCCGACGGCCTGCGGACGCTGGCACCGGCCTTGCCACGGCGGTCGGCGGTGAGGGTGTCGAGGGCGTCGGCCAGCCGCTGGGGCAGGGTGCGCTGCTCGCCACTAGGATTGTTCACGTCGCATCGCCGCAGCCGCTCGGCTTCCTTGAAGAGCCGTCTGCGCATCTTGGCCCCGCACACCGGATCCAGGTCGCCCCGCAGGAGCACCATGCCGTCGTCGCCGTTCAAGATGCTCAACCGCCGCCGCGCCCGCTGCCGCCGGTAGGCGTCCTCTCCGCCGTCGGCTTGGCGCTGGGCGGCCCACCGGCCAGCCTCTTGGGAGAACTGCTCGGGCGACAACACCGCAGCCTTCTCCAACAGCCCGCTGTCGCCGCGGACCTGCTCGGCGCTGGTCTTCTCGCTGGCCTGGGCCAGAACCCGAGCGTTCGCCGGCGAGACCCGCTTGCGGAGCGCCTCGAAGAGGTACGGGTGCAGCACCATTGGGCCAGAACCCGAGCGTTCGCCGGCGAGACCCGCCCGTCCTCCACCGCCCGCTGCACCTCGGGCAGCGCCGCCAGCCGCCGCGCTGTCTTCACCTGGCCGGCCGCATCCCGCCTCGACAGTCCGGCCGCTCGAGCCAGCACTCCGGTGCCGCCGTCGCCATGGCTCTCCCGCACCGCCAGCACCGAAGCCGAATCAGCCTGGAAGGCGTCGAGCTTGCCCCGCAGCGCCTTGCTCGCCTCCAAGCCCCGCCGCAATTCAGCGCACGAGGTCTGGCCGTTGCGGGTCATCTCGACCATCGCGCTGAGCGCCTCGTCGGCCCGCCGGATCGCCTCGTCCATCAACATGCAGCCATCATCCCATAGGGGTATGACAATCATCGATCATCTGGAGATTATTTGGTTGTAATTTCCGATAGATGATGCTGTGTAGCGCAGCGCCCTCGGCCACCCGACGGTGGCTGTCACAGGCCATCGGTACTATCCGAACGTGGTCAAGTTCCTTCACACCGCCGACTGGCAGCTTGGCAAGCTCCCGTACTACCTGAGCGACGAAGCCCGTGCTCGGTTCAGCGCAGCCCGCATCGAAGCGGTAGGCGTCATCGCAGAGCTCGCCGCACAGGAGCAATGCGACTTTGTGGTGGTGTGCGGCGACGTATTCGATTCAAACCACGTCGACCGGCAAGTGCTCGTGCGGTCACTTGCCAAGATGGGCGCCAATCCCGACATCCGCTTCTACCTGCTACCGGGCAACCACGACCCGCTGGACGCGTCTTCGATATTTCGGTCGCCGACCTTCAGCGAGCACGGGTCCGACAATGTGACAGTGCTGGATGGCAACGGGCCAGTGCAGGCAGCGCCCGGCGTCGAGTTGGTTGCCGCACCATGGACGGACAATCGCCCGCTCACCGACCTAGTCGACGACGCCTGCAAGGGACTCGAGCCGGCGGATGAGCTACGTGTCGTGTGTGGCCACGGTGCGGTGGACTCCATGTGGCCGGAGGGAAGCAATCCAGCCCAGATCTCGCTTGACCGACTTGAAGAGAGGATCGAGTCGGGAGCGATCCACTATGTGGCGCTCGGCGACCGCCATTCGACGACCGACGTCGGCGACACTGGCAGGGTTTGGTACTCGGGCGCGCCCGAGCCGACGGACTTCGATGAGGCCGATCCAGGAAACGTGCTAGTCGTTGATCTCGACAGCGACGGGGTCCAAGTAGCTCGCCGACGAGTGGGGACCTGGCGATACGAACAGCAGGACTGGGAGCTGGGCACCAGCCTGGATGTCGATGCTCTCGCAGCTTGGTTGGAGTCACCGGCCAACAAGGAGCGCTCGATCATACGAGCGAGCCTTCGGGGCCAGGTGTCGGTTGCTCAGAAAGCGCGGCTCGACCAGCTGTTCGATCACTACACCGACTTGCTGGGCGGCTTGGAGATCCGCGACACCGACGGCGGCTTGGCGGCGGTCCCCGACGACGCCGACCTCGACGACTTCGGCGTGTCTGGCTACGCCCGTGAAGCTCTGTCGGATCTCAGCGAGATGGCGCAGTATGGGGAGCAGGCCGAGATAGCTCAAGATGCCCTGGCGCTGCTGTACCGACTCACGAGAGCACCAGCATGATGAGGTGGGGCGAGATCATCGCCGACCAGTTCGCCGCACCGCTGTGCCGGCTCACGAGGGCGCCAGCATGAGGCACCGGGCCCCAGTCACCTTCCACCGGCTCGCCGCACCGCTGTGCTGGCTCACGAGGGCGCCGACATGAGGCTGCACAGGGTGAGGCTCTGCAACTATCGGGGCGTCACCGGCTGCGAGGTGGAGCTCCCCGCTCGAGGGATCACTGTCATCGAAGGACCCAACGAGATCGGCAAGACATCCATACCGGAGGGACTCGACCTGCTCCTCACAAAGATGGACTCATCCGGACACCGGCAGGTCAAGTCTGCCCAACCGGTCGGGCGCGATGTGGGGCCCGAGGTGGAGATCGAGATGTCCACCGGCGAATACCGCTTCACCTACCGCAAACGCTGGCTGCGCCGCAGCGAGACGGTTCTGAGTGTTGTGTCGCCCCGACATGAGCAGCTCACCGGGCGGGCAGCCCATGAGCGAGTGGAGGCGATTCTCGATGAGACTCTTGACGGAGACCTGTGGCGAGCACTGAGGATCGAGCAGGGGGCCGAGCTGTGGTTGCCGGGCTTCGACGTGCCGTCGCTGGTCGCAGCCCTCGACCAGGCCGCGAGCGGGGATGATGCGACCGACGAGGACGACGATCTATGGATCCGGATCTGCGAGGAGCACGAGCGCTACTGGACCGCGACGGGCCGGCCCAAGAGGGATCGCAGCGCCCAGCAGGCAAGAGTGGAGACTGCCCGATCAAGGGTCCTCGAATTGGAGGGTCAGCTCAGCAGCATCGACCGGGACACAACCGAAGTGGGGCGTCTGGCGACCGAAGAGCGGCGGCTTGCGATGACCCAGACCCAGTGCAAACAGCAAGCGAACGAACTCAGCGAACAGTGGAACGCAACCGAACAAGTGCGCAACGAGGTCGAGCGCCTCGCCGCAGCCAACGAGGCTGCGGCGCTGAATCGTGACCGAATCGCGAGTGAACAGCAGCGCCGACAGGAACTCATCGACGAACTCGATTCTCGGACCGAAGAACTCAGCGACCTCGAGATCCGAGCCGAGCAGTCTGCACCCGCCCTAGCCGCAGCCATCAAACAAGTCGAGGACGCTACGGCCGCGCTGGAGGCGTCCCGAGCCGATCTGAGCACCGCTGAGGACGAGCAGCGCCGCGCCCACGATGACCGCGACCACCACAGGAACCGCATTGAGGTGAAGCAGCTCTCAGAGCGCCACGAACGGGTCGTGGAAGCTGAGCAGAAGCTGCAGCAGGCCGACACGGTGCTCGAATCGGTCAAGATAGATGACGGCCTGCTGGAGCAGATTGAGGAGGCGCACCTTGCGGTGGTGAGCACTGAGGCCGCAGTCGCCTCGGTCGACACGACCGCCTCACGAGACCTCACGATAGATATCAACGGCGAGGAGATCGTGCTCGAGGCCGGTGAGGTGCAGCACACAGTCGTGGACGAAGACGTGTTGCTCGTCGTGCCCGACACAGCCGAGATCCAGGTACGGGCCGGAACCGGCTCCCAAAGCCTTGCCGCTCAGCGGCACCAGGCTCAGCAAGAGTTCCGACGACTGTGCGCGGCGGCAGGAGTCGCCGATCAGGCCGAGGCCCGACAAGCCACCGAACAACGCAAGGCGGCTGAGCGGCAGCGCCGCGAAGCGCTCGAGACGATTGCTCGTGACTTGAGGGATCTCACCGTGGACGTCCTACGGGGCAAGATCGAGGGACTCACCAGGCGAATCAACCGGTACGCCGATGAGCGACCCGAAGACCCACCCCTGCCACCCGACTTTGAGACAGCCAAACAAGTCGCCGCAGCAAGAGCGCGCACGGTCGAAGAGAAACGCGCCGACTGCGACAACTGCATCCAGGCCACCGAGAGTGCCTCCGGGGCTCTTCACGAAGAGCAGCTCAAAGAGTCAAGACTCGCGGGCAGGATCGAAGAGTCCCGCAACGCAAAGCAGCAGGCGGCTGCCTCTGTGGCGTCCGCCCGCTCCCAACGAACCGACAGTACGATCGCGTCTGAACTCGCTCAAGCCGAAAAGAACGCACGCGATGCACTCGAGTCACTGGCAGACGCCAAAGCGGAACTAAGCGCCGCAGACCCCGAATCCCTCCAGGTGAGACTGCAGAACGCCCAGAACGCCGCGCAGCGCGCCAGCGACGACCTCCAAGCCAACAAGCAGACGCAGAACGATCTGCGCATCAGACTGTCGTTACGCGGGGAGGAAGGGCTCCGCACCCGCCACGATGAAGCGAACGGAGAGTTCCTGCACCTGGAGCGCGAGCACCAACGCACTCAGGCAAGAGCCGAAGCCGCGCTCCTGCTCCACAAGACCTTCTCCCGACGACGCCAAGAAGCCCGCCAGCGTTACAGCGCCCCCTTCAAGCAACGCATCGAGCAACTCGGGCGCATCGTGTTCAACCCGTCCTTCTCCGTAGACATCGACCAGAACCTGAGGATCGCCCGGCGCACGCTTGACGGTGACACCCTCTGGATCGACCAACTCAGCGCTGGTGCCCTGGAACAGCTCGCCGTGCTCTGCCGACTCGCTTGTGCCTCGATCGTCAGCCCCGACGGCGGTGCCCCGGTCATCATCGACGATGCCCTGGGGTGGAGCGACCCAAACCGGTTAGAACGCATGGGCGCGGCCATCGCCGCCGCCGGCGAGGACTGTCAGGTGATCATCCTCACATGCACACCGGGTCGGTACGCCCACATCGGCAACGCCACCACGATCCGCCTGCCCATCGACGCATGATCACAGATGTTGAATGCTGACCGGCTCGCTGCGAACTGTGGCCGCTGGTGCTCCCGACCCCGAGTGAAGGCGGCGCGCGGCTCGCGGTCGGGTGAGGGGCGGCGGTTAGCGGGTTGAGCGTCTGAGGCTGGCGGCGATCGACGCTCCTACCACCACGCCGATTGCGGCTCCGAGGGCTGCGCCCGTTCCCGGCTGGCCCCAGATGGCACCTAGACCGGCACCGGCGCCGGGGCCGATGGCGAGGGGGATCCCGCAGGTCGCCCATCCAGAGAATCTCGAGGATGGGCCGGCGGCTGGAGGCTTGTTCATGGCGGGGTTCCAATCTCTCTACGGAACGATCTTGGATATTGGCATCTCTACTATGTCGGTGGCGCCCAGGTCTCGCAGGGCGGGGATCAGGATGTTGATCTCGCTGCGGGGCACCACCGTCTCTACTGCGTAGCCCGCACCCCGGAACAGCTCGTTGACGGTGGGCGCCTTCATGGCCGGCAGGATCTCGATCACCGCGTCGAGCGCGTCCGGGCCGACGTTGAGCTTCACCAGCACCTTGCCCCGGGCCTCGAGCACGCCCTGCAGCAGAGTGAAGATCTGGCCCATGGCGTGGCGCTTCTCGCCGTCGGCGGCGGCAGCAGGGTTGGCGACCAGCTCGGTGTAGGAGACCAGCAGCGTGTCGATGATCCGCAGCCCGGCCGCCCGCAGGGCCCGGCCGGTCTCGGTGATCTCCACCACCGCGTCGACGATGTCGGGCACCTTGGCCTCGGTGGCGCCGTAGCTCAACGCGATCTGGGCCTCGATGCCGGCATCCTCGAAGAAGCGGCGGGTCAGCTCCGGGTATTCGGTCGATACCCGCACTCCCTGGGGCAGGTCGGCCACGCTCTCACACGGCGAGCCGCCGGCCACGGCCAGCACCACCCTGATGGGCAGCGAGGTCGCCTTGGAGTACTTCAACTCCCCCAGCGACACCACATCGCTGCCGGTCTCCTCCACCCAGTCCCGGCCGGTGATGCCCAGGTCGAACAGGCCGTCGGCGACGTAAGTCGGGATCTCCTGGGGCCGCAGGATCCTCACGTCGCTGATGCGCGGATCGGCCACCGACGCCTTGTAGGCCACATCGGAGGACCGCTGAACCGGCAGGTCGGCAGCCTCGAACAGCTCGAGCGTGGACTTCTCGAGCGATCCCTTGGGAAGAACTAGCTTCAGCATCCGGTGGTCCTAGCGCCTTCTGCGACCGGTCGAGGCTACCGGCGGCGCCCGCTCAACCGTGATAAGAGGCCGAGCGAGTAGGCGAGCGATTCCGGTCCATACGGGCGAGGCCGTGGCCCGAGCGGCCCGTGAGTGCAGCGAACATGAGCGGGAATGACCCCGCTGCGACGCGACGGGCTTGCACCTACCCGCGCACGCTCTAAGGCTCACCCGTGATGAGGGTGCGGGTCGTAGTTGTCGACTAGGAGCCGGACGGCGTGGCCGATCACGTCGATCACGGCCTCGACCGTCTCCACGCAGCCCTTGGACGACCCGGGGGTGTTGAGAACCAGCGCCGCGCCGACCGTCCCCGCCGCACCTCTCGACAGCCGGCCCAGCGGGTTGACCAGGCGCATGGCCTCGGCCAGGCCGGGCGCCTCTCGGTCGAGCACCGCCTTGGTTCCCTCCGGTGTGGCGTCGCGGGGTCCGAAGCCGGTGCCCCCGGTGGTGACGATGAGTCCGTGGAAGCTATCGGCCAGGCGCCGCAGCTCCCCGCTCACCGACTCGGCGCCGTCGGCCACGACGGACCGCTCGACCACCGTCCAGCCCGCTGACGACAGGTAGGCCTCAAGCGCCTCGCCGCTGCGGTCCTGGCGGGTTCCCGCCACCACGCCATCGGACACGGTGAGCACCTTGGCCGCCAGACCGGATTCGCCCCTGCCCTCGTTCACGCCGCGACCCTACCGAACGGCTGCCTCGCCCACCCCCGCGGGGACTGGCAGCAACAATGTGTGGACAGAACCAGGGCTGACGGACCTAGAGGCCGAGCGAGCAGGCGAGCGAACTCGGCCCATACGGGCGAGGCCCCGGGCCCGAGCGGCCCGCGAGCGAAGCGAACAAGAGCGGGAATGCACGTCCCGAGCGGCCCGCGAGCGAAGCGAACAAGAGCGGGAATGCACGTCCCGAGCGGCCCGCGAGCGAAGCGAACAAGAGCGGGAATGCACGTCCCGAGCCAGCCCCAGGTCAGGTTCGGCGCCAGCGGAACAGGGCCATGCCGTCGTGGTCGGCGTCGGGCAGCAGCAGCGCGCCATCACCGTGCGGCTGCCAAGGCTCGCCGGGCGGAGGCAGCGGCTCCAACGAGCCGTTTCGGGAGGCGTGGGCCACAACGGCCAAGGTCTCGGCCGCGGTGAGGGTGCAGACGCTGTAGACGAGCTGCCCGCCGGAGTGCAGCAGACCCACCGCTGCGTCGAGCATCGCTTGTTGCAGTTCGGCCAGCCTGGGCACCGCCGACGGTTCGATGCGCCAGCGTGCGTCGGGCCGGCGGCGCAGAGCACCCAGACCGCTGCACGGCGCGTCCACCAGCACCATGTCGAAGCGGCCCGGCCGCAGCGGCGGACACCGGCCGTCGGCGACCGCCGCCAGCACCGAAGCGGCGCCGAGAGTTCGCCGGTTGGCGTCGAGCAGCCCGACCCGGCCCCGGTGTGAGTCGCAGGCGACCACCGTCGCGCCGCGTGCGGCCAGCGCGGTGGCCTTGCCGCCGGGCGCGGTGCACAGGTCGGCCACGAGGTCGCCGGGCTGCACCTCGATCGCGTCCACCACGAGTTGCGAGCTCACGTCCTGGACGTAGCCGTCCGGGCGCTGGTGGGCCCGGGCCGGACCGTTCATCGACTCCAGCACAGCCAGCGCCGTCGAGCGGCCGAGATCGGCGACGAGGACATCGACGATCCAGTCCGGGTAGCTGAGCCGGGTGGTGTCGTCAGGCCAGTCCGGCACGCCCGAGTCGGCCACACGGCGCAGCACTGCGTTCACCAGTGCCCGATGCCTGCGGGGCGCGGCCGACACCGTGGCCGACACCGCCGCATAGGCGGGCGTTCCCAGCTCGATGATCTGGTAGGCGCCCATGCGCAGCGCAGCTCTCGCCGGAGCCGGCGGCGCAGTCACCAAGAAGGCGTCCAGTATCCAGTCGAGAGCCCGGCGCCGCCGGGTGACGCCATACACCAGTTCCGTGGCGAAGGCCCGGTCTCGCTGATCCAGATCGGTGCGGGCCAAAGCCGCGGGCAGAGCCACGTTGGCGTAGGCACCCTCGGCATCCACCCGAACCAGCACCTCCAGCGCCACCCGGCGGGCGTCGCCGATCACTCGCTCGGCGCTTGACGCCTCCTCAGCGCGAGCGGAACGAGTCACTGGTCGAAGCGCTCGCCGGCGGTGATGCGAGCGCCGTTGATCCAGTCTCGGGCCGAGGTCGCGGCCCGGCCCTCAGACTGCACCGTCACCAGTTCCAACACTCCTCGGCCGGTGGTGACCCGCACCGCAGGGCCGTCATTGGAACGCCGCATCAGCGAGATTGTGCCCGCCGCTGCGATCTGGTCTGGGCCTGACTCTGCCGCATGGGCACCGCCCGCCGGCGATCGCATGGCCACTGTGCCCGGGGCGCGGCTGCCGTCGGAGGACGGCCGCAGGCCGACCGTGCCAGACGGTGCTGACTCGGAGTCGGCTGCGGGTTCGGCTTCGATGACCTTGATCCGCCGATCTTGCAGCATTGTCCAGGCGCCGCCCACTCGTACCAGCCGCAAGACATGCTCGGCGGGGGCGGTCCAGTCGATTCGCAGTTCCGACGGGCTGATCTTGTGCGCCCATGTCGGCTCACCCGACTGGGGCACCGGATCATCGAACCCCCGGCTCAGCGCGTCTAGGAGCAACCCGATGCCCATCTCGCAGAGCCGGATCCGCAGCTCGTCGGCCGACTCGTTCGACCCGATGAGGGTGGATCGCCTGGCGTATACCGCGCCGGCGTCGAGCTCAGAGGCCACATCCATGAGACAGACGCCGGTCTCAGTGTCGCCGGCCAGGATGGCGCGCTCCACCGGTGCCGCTCCCCGCCAGCGCGGCAGCAGCGAGAAGTGCAAGTTCACCGTGCGGCGCCGTTCGAGAATCTCGTCTCCGATGTGCTCGCCGTAGGCGACGACCACGCCGAGATCAGCCTCGACATGCCGCGCCTCGGACAGATCGAAGGTGACAGTCAGTCCTAGGTCGGCGGCCGCTTGCGCCACCGGCGAGGGCGCGAGCGCCCCGCCGCGGCCCCGGCGCTTGGGAGGTCGAGTGACCACGAGGGCAACATCGTGACCGGCACGGCACAGAGCCTGTAGAGGCGACACCGCCACCTCCGGTGTGCCGAAATAGACGATGCGCACGGCCACTACCGCAACAGCATCACTTTCACAGCAGGCGCAGACCGCCTGAGGCTGCTTGGCCGGCCGGCTCCGGCGGCCGGGGCGAGCCTGACCCGATCCCCAGCTCGCGCAGGGTGCGCAGCGCGGCCTTGCGGGTGTCGGAGTCGAGCCGCTCGATGAGCAGCGTCCCGTCGAGGTGGTCCAGCTCGTGCTGGAACAGGCGGGCCTCGATCTCGTCGGCCTCGACCGATATCTCGTTGCCGTCTAGGTCGCGGCCCGTGACGTGGACCTGCTTGGGCCGCACGATCTCCCACGACAGCCCCGGCACCGACAGGCACCCCTCGTCGTAGACCCACTCGCCGTCGGATTCGACGATCTGCGGGTTGACGATGGCGCGGGGACCGTCGCCCAGATCCCACACGAACAGGCGCTTCTGCACCCCGATCTGGGGAGCGGCCAGACCGACGCCGTCGGCGGCGTACATGGTCTCGACCATCCCATCGACGATGCGCACCAGGGTGGCGTCCACATCGGTGATGTCGGCAGCCCGGCGGCGCAGCACCGGATCGCCGATGATGCGTATGTCGTAGGGGGCCACGACGGTTGAGGCTACCGTCGCGGCGTGGCCGATCCCGCCGCGCCGACCGCCAGCGGCCAGTACTTCGAGGCCGAACCGGCCGCCGCGGCCGCGCCCCGCACCATTGCGGTGAACATCGCCGGGATGAGGTTGAGCTTCTCGACCGATTCGGGGGTGTTCTCGCCCGACCGGCTGGATGCCGGCACCCGACTGCTGCTGCTGGAGGCCCCGCCGCTCGGCGCCGACGACCGCAGCGTGCTCGACCTGGGCTGTGGCTGGGGTCCCATTGCCTGCTTCACCGGACTGCGCTTTCCCGCGTCCGAGGTGCTGGCTGTGGACGTGAACCAGCGGGCCCTGCGGCTCACCGCCGCCAACGCCGAAGCGAACGGCACCGACAACGTGACCGTGGCCCATCCCGACGAGGTGAGCCCCACCCGACGCTTCGACCGCATCCTGTGCAATCCCCCCATCCGGGTCGGCAAGGCCGCCCTGCGGGAGATGCTGGCCGCCTGGCTCGACCGGCTCACAGCCGGCGGACGGGCCCATCTGGTGGTGCACCGACATCTGGGCAGCGATTCGCTGGCCCGGTGGCTGGCCGACCGGGGCCACGAGGCGACCCGGCTGGTGTCGAGGTCCGGCTATCGACTCCTAGAGGTGGGACCCCGCGGGCCATGAGCCAGCTCGACTACACGGGGCTGAAGCGACTGCACCGCGAGTGGCGCAGACGCGGCCACGCGCCCCTGGCCCTGGTGCTGGACCGGGTGCAGAACCCTCTCAACGTGGGGGCCATCGTGCGGACCGCAACCGCTGAGCGGGTGGAGCACCTGTACCTGGTCGAATCGGCCGCGCCGGATGCCCCCAAGGCGGCCAAGACGGCCATGGGAACCGAGCGGTACATCTCGTGGAGCGCCCACGACGATGCTGCCTCGGCGCTGGCTACGGCCCGAGCCGACGGCTACCGGATCGTCGGCGTGGAACTGTCCACCCAGGCCCGACCCCTGCACGAGATGGATCTCACCGGTGCGGTGGCGCTGGCGGTCGGCAACGAGAACCACGGCTTGTCGACGTCCGTGCTCGACGGCTGCGACGAGGTGGGCTTCATTCCCCAACTCGGTCGAGTCGGCTCTCTCAACGTGGCCAACGCGGCCGCCATAGCCATCTACGAGGCCCGCCGCCAGCAATGGACCCAGCTTTCAGACTCGTAGCGGATCGACCTCTAGGCGGAACCGCTCGGGGGGCCGCGGAGTGCGGGCCAGCAGGTCCAGCAGCGGCTGATGGGCGCCGGACCGCAGCAGGAACTGTCCGTTGAGCGGGCCCCGGACGCTCACCTCGGTGCCGGCTTCATCCCGCAGCGCTTCAATGAACGCCTCCGCGCCTGGGCCGGAGACCCTGGCCTGGGCGCCGTAGGGCGGCAGGTCCAGAGTCCGGCAGCGGTCGCGCTCGACCGTCGACACGATCGACGGATCGGCTCGGGCCGCGGCCGCCACCACCGGATGATCGGGCTGACGGGTCTGGACCACCAGGCGACCCCCGCCGCGTCGACCGCCGGTGAGACGGGCGCCTCGGGCCAGCAGCGCCAGCGCCTGCTCGGAGGCTCGCTGGCGGGGGGCCAGAAGCTCCTGGTCGAAGTCCAGGAACACCACCAGCGCGGCCGACGGCAGCCGCCACAGCACGGCCTCGGTGCCGATCACGATCCGCTCCGAGGCGAGGGCGCCGGCCTCCGATGTGATCTCGCCCACCGGTTCACCAGCCAGCGCGGCCAGCTCCTCGCGGGCTCGGGTCACCCCCATGCGCAGGTTGCGCAGAACGGTCGATCCGCACTCGGCGCATACCACCGGACGACGCTCGCTGCCGTCGGCGGCCACCAGCTCCTCGTCGATCAGCCGCATGGGAACCCGGCCGTCGGAGGTGCGGGCCAGCTCGCCGCAGGCTTTGCAGGCCAGCAGCCGGCCGCGGCCCTTGCGGTTGAGCACCACCGCCACCCTGCCGCCAGCGGCAACCAGTCGGTCGCGCAGACCCTCAGCGAACAGGCCGCCCCGAACCGGATCTTCGAGGCGGCGATCCAGCACCTCGACGGCCGACCATCCGTCGAACTCGGCGGCCCGGTCGAGCGTCGCCAACTCGCCGTCCGCCAGGGCTTCCAGCGTGGGCACGGGCGACACCAGCACCGTCGGCGCTCCGGCCTTGCGGGCCCGCTCCAACGCCACCTCGCGGGCGTGCCAGGTGGGCGCCTGCTCGCTCTGCAGGCTCTCGGAGTGCTCGTCGAGCACGACAACTGCGGCGAGGCGGGGCATGGGCAGCCACACCGCGGTGCGGGTGCCGACCACGGTGGCGCCCGCGGCGGCGACGGCCCAGTCGTCGAACCCGAGAGCGACCCGTACCCCCTCGCGCCGCAGTGCGCCGGCGATGCGGCGGGCCTCGCCCAAGCCGGGTACCACGATCAGCGCATCACCTCGGCGGGCCGCGGCCCGCGCTACCGCCAGCCCGTCGTCGGCGGGCGGGATGCGCAGCACGGTCACAGCACCGGACCGCTCAAACAGGCTGTCAAGTCGCTCGGGCGAATCGTCGCCCACGACCGCGGCCTGAGAGCTCGGCGCTGGCATGGAGTCCGCAGCGCCGCGGTGAAGTCTCTCGCGCTCTCGTTCGCGGCGCTCACCCGCCGCCACAGCTCCGCCCGAATGGTCCGGATCCGTGCGTCTGACCGCTCGGCCTGTCGGCTCGCCGCCCTGGTTGTGCGACTGCGCTCCGGCTGCTGCCGGGCGGGTCACGACGCGGGGCGGTGATGCGGCCCGCAGCAGATGCACCGTGCGACCGGCCCACCGCCATGCGGCCCACCGGGCCAGGCTCACGACATCGGCGGGTGGACCCATGCCGGACAGCCCGGCCAGCGGCTGGAGAGCCACGCCGGGCGGCGGGTCGACCCCAATCTCCGTTACCCAGCCCCGCAGCCGTCGGCTACCCAGCCGGATGCGCACGATTGAGCCGACTTGCAGCCGCTCGGCCCGTCCGTCGGCCTGCCAGGCATCTGGCACCGCATAGTCGAACGCCTTGTCGAGGCGCACCACATCGGGCAGCACCCGAACCGCCAACGGAGACGCTGCACCCCTTGCCCCAGGCGGGTCGTCCTCGTGGGCACCGAGCCCCGACAGCCCCTCGGGGAGTCCCTCGAGGGACAGGCGGCCCTGCTCGTCGGAGGTCAGAGGCCGAGCGCCGACTTCAGATCGTCGAGGCGGTCGGTGCGCTCCCATGTGAACAGCCCGTCGCGGCGCTCGGCCACCATGTCCTCGAACAGCTTCTCGTCGCCGGACCGTCCGAAGTGGCCGTAGCTGGCGGTCGGCCCGTAGATCGGGTTGTTGAGGCGCAGGTCGGCGATGATCGACGCTGGCCGCAGATCGAAGACGGCCCGCACGGCGTCCGTAATGCGGGCGGGGTCGACGGTCTCGGTGCCGAACGCGTCCACCATCAGCGACACCGGTTCGGCCACGCCGATGGCGTAGGCCAACTGCAGCTCGCAGCGGGTCGCCGCGCCCGCGGCCACGATGTGCTTGGCCGCCCAGCGGGCCGCATAGGCGGCGGAGCGGTCGACCTTGGAGGGATCCTTGCCCGAGAAGGCGCCGCCGCCGTGGCGGGCCATGCCGCCGTAGGTGTCGACGATGATCTTGCGCCCGGTGAGGCCGGTGTCGGCCTGGGGGCCGCCCAGCACGAACTTGCCGGTCGGGTTGACGAGCACCTGGTAGTCGTCGTCGGCGAACTGCGGGCACTGCTCGGCGATGACCGGCTCGATGATCTGCTCTTTCACGTCGGGGCGGATCATCCGGTCGCGGTCGATCCCGTCGCGGTGCTGGGTGGACACCAGCACGGTCCGCAAAGCGACCGGTCGGCTGCCCTCATATTCGAGAGTCACCTGGGTCTTGGCGTCGGGTCGCAGGTAGGGGACGGTGCCGATGCGGCGCACCTCGGCGTGGCGGACGGCGAGCCGGTGGGCCAGATGGATCGGCAGGGGCATTCCGACGGTGGTCTCGTCGCAGGCGTAGCCGAACATCATTCCCTGGTCGCCCGCGCCCTGCTCGGCCCCGCGGTCCACGCCTCGGGCGATGTCGGGGGACTGCTCGCCGACCGCGACCATCACCGCGCAGGTGCGCCCGTTGAAGTCGGGCAGGGGCCTGCCGTCGTCGTCGACGCCGAGCACCGCGCTGCCGTCGTAGCCGGCGTCGCAGATGGTGGAGCGCACGATGCTGGGAATGTCCACGTAGTGGTCGGTGCGGATCTCGCCCGCCACCACGGCCAGACCGGTGGTGAGCAGCGTCTCGCAGGCCACCCGGCTGCCGCCCGCGTCGGCTCCGGCTTCGGCGTCCTTGGCGATCAGCGCGTCGAGGATGGCGTCGGATATCTGGTCGGCCATCTTGTCGGGATGGCCCTCGGTGACCGACTCGGAGCTGAACAGCCAGCTGCTCACGGCTGCGGCGCCTGTGCCTCGGCCATCAGCGAGGCCACCTTGTCGAGCACGGCCCGAGCCGCCTCCTGCTTGGTGGTCAACGCGACGTGGTGGCGTGCCCCATCGGCGGTGTACATCACGATCTCGTTGGTGTCGTGACCGAAGCCGACATGCTCCTTGGAGACGTCGTTGGCCACGATCACATCGAGGTTCTTGCTACGCAGCTTGCCGAGCGCGTTGGCCTCAAGGTCCTCGGTCTCGGCGGCGAATCCGACCAGCACCTGGCCGGGCAGCTTGGCCGCGCCCAGCGCCGCCAGGATGTCGCGGGTGGGCTCCAACTCCAGCGCGGGCACCCCAGAGCCCTTCTTGAGCTTGGTTCCGGCCGGGCGGGCGGGCCGGAAGTCGGCCACCGCAGCGGCCATCACCACTGCGTCGGCGCCGGGGGCCTCCAACTCGACCGCGGCGGCCATCTCAGCCGCGGTCTCCACCGCCACCACCCGAGCCACTGCCGGGGCCCGGGCGGGCTCGGTGGTTACGAGCACTACTTCGGCGCCGCGGGCGGCGGCCTCGCCGGCCAGCGCTGCGCCCTGCTTGCCCGACGAGCGGTTGCCGACGAAGCGCACCGCGTCGATGGGCTCGCGGGTGCCGCCGGAGGTGACCAGCACCCGCCGGTCGGCCAGGCTCTGGGGAGTGAGCACCGCCTCCACCGCGGCCACGATCTCGTCTGGGTCGGCCATCCGCCCCGAGCCGACGTCGCCGCCCGCCAGCGGGCCCTCCACCGGGCCCACGATGGTCACGCCGCGTTCGGCCAGCACGGCCACATTGTCCTGCACCGACGGCTGCTCCCACATCTCGGTGTGCATGGCGGGCGCGGCGATCACCGGTGCCCGGGTGGCCAGCAGGGTGGCGGTGAGAATGTCGCCGGAGCGGCCTGTGCGCAGATCCGACAGCAGGCGGGCCGTGGCGGGGCACACCACCACCGCGTCGGCCCGCTGGCCGAGGCTGGTGTGGGGGATCGTCGAGGAGGCGTCGTCCCACAGCGACGTGACTGCCGGTTCGGTGGCCAGCGCCGAGAAGGTGGCCGCCCCCACCATGCGCTGCGCGGCGGCGGTGAGCACGGGCACCACGTGGGCGCCGGCGCCGACCAGCCGGCGGCACACCTCGGCCGCCTTGTAGGCCGCGATGCCGCCGGTGACGCCGAGCACGATGCACCGGCGCTGGACCGGGCTCATGGCGTCGTGGTCTGCCGTGTGCCCTCCGGGTCGCTGACGTCCTGCAGGTGAGCCGCCTCGCCCTGCTGGGCCAGCATCTCCGGATCCTCGACACCCTCTTCTGCCTCGGCGTCGGGGTCCACCTCGATCGCTTCGATCTTGCCCGCTGCGACCTCCTCGAGGGCGATCGACAGCGCCTTGGATGAGGTGGAGATCACCTGGGGCGGCACCGACGCTCCGATCCCGCCGCCGAGCTGGCCGAGATAGTTGGTGATCTCGCGGCTTCTCATGGAGGCCAGGGTCACAAGCACGAACTTGGACTCGGTCCGGTCTAGGAGTTCCTCAATGGCCGGGGTCATCATCGTGTCGTAGCCGTGGGCCATGGCGCGCTCCGCTGGGTCTGCCGAACCGAAAGGTGCCTCACGCTACCACCCGCGCTCGCGGTTGCGTGTTCCTAGAACTTCTTGGAAACGATGGGTCAGCGCTGGGCTTGGCGGCGGTTGCGGTCGGCTTCGATCAGGCTCTCGATGGCTTGCACGGCTCGGCTCACCTCGTCGTTCACCACTATCTCGTAGCCCATCTCGACAGCCTCGGCCCGCTCCGCGGCCGTCTTGGCCATGCGGCGGGCCACCGTGGCCGCATCGTCGCCCCGGTTCTCGAGGCGCTTGCGCTGATGCTCGGGGCTGGGGGCGTCCACGAATACCAGCACGGCATCGGGGGCCAGCTCCCTGACCTGCCTTCCGCCCCGGACGTCGATCTCGAGCACCACGTCGGCGCCCTCGGGCGGATCCGGCACCGGGGTGCCCTGCAGGTAGTCGAGAAACTCGACCCATTCCAGGAAGCCGCCCGCGGTGACCGCGGCCTCGAACGCAGCCCGGTCGACGAAGCGGTAGGCGCCGGCGGGCTCTCCGGGCCTGGGAGGACGCGTCGTCCACGACTGCGACAGCCACAGGCGCGGATCGCGGGCCAGCAGCTTCTCGACGATGGTGCCCTTGCCGACGCCTCCCGGCCCGGAGACGATGACGACCGAACGGCCCGCGAGGGAACTCACCCCCGCGAGGCTACCGAACAGCCAAGGGTGTAGGGATCAGCCGAAGGCGTCGAGCAGTTGGCTCCGCTGCCTGTTGCCGAGACCCCGCAGACGGCGGTTCTCGGAGATGCCGATCTCGTCCATCGTCCTGCGAGCCTTCACCTTGCCCACGCCGGGCAGAGACTCGATAACCGCCAGAACCTTCATCTTGCCGACGGTGTCATCGTCGATGCGCTCCAGGAGTCCCGCAAGCGAGAGATCGCCGGCCTTGAGCTGGCCGCGGAGCTCGGCACGCTCTCGGCGGACGGCAGCAGCCTTGATCAGCGCCTCGCGCCGGGCTTCGTCGGAGATTGCAAACGGTTGAGTCATGGGCGGGGAGAGTAGCCAATCCGTCGCGCCTCTGCCACCGGACCAACGAATCCGCTCTCCCCCGTGACCTTGGATCCCACTTTTCTTCGCCGCGCTCACGCGCCTGTGGCCGGTTACTGGCGGAGGCTTCGGTGTAGGCGCTCGGCGGCCTCGACCGGATCGTCGGCGCGGGTGACCGGCCTGCCGACTACCAGCAGGTCGGCGCCGGCCGCCAGCGCCTGAACCGGCGAGGCCACCCGACGCTGGTCGTCCACCGAGTCGCCGGCCAGCCGGATGCCGGGCACGGCCCGGAGAAGCTCGGGGTGGACGTGGCGGGTGGCGGTCAGGTCGGGGGCCGCGCACACCACGCCGGCACACCCGGCCTCGAATGCCATCTCCATGCGCTCGGCGACCAGGTCGCGGGTGGCGGCGACCTCGGCCTCGCTGGTCAGCACGGTGACGGCCAGCACGCCGGACGGGCCGGTGGCGCCCTCGGCCAGACCCTCGGCGCCGGCTTGCAGCATCTCGACCCCGCCGGCCGCATGCACGGTGAGATACGCGACGCCCAACTCCCCCACCACTCGGGCGGCCCGGGCGACGGTGTTGGGGATGTCGTGGAGCTTGAGATCGCAGAACACGTCGTAGCCGAGGTCGATCATCGCCCCTATGGCCTCGGGGCCGGCCGCGGTGTAGAGCTCCAAGCCGATCTTGGCCACCCGGAAGTGCCCGACCAGCGACCGGGCCAGGCGGGAGGCCGCCACCAGATCGTCGACGTCGAGCGCCAGCGCCAGACGGTCGCGCACTTCGATGCCCTCGTCTGCAATGCCCCCGTTGGCGATGCCCCCGTCTTCATCCATGGGCCGCTCCGATCAGCTCGTCCAGTTCTTGCACTCCCTCGCTCTGGCACCACTCCCGCAATTCGCGAAGCACGCGCCAAGGGGCTCGAGGATCGGCGAAGATCGCCGTGCCCACCTGCACCGCCGACGCGCCAGCCAGCAGCATCTCCACGGCGTGAGTGCCGCAGGCCACCCCGCCGACGCCGACGATGGACACCTCGGGCATAGCTTCGCACACGTCGTAGATGGCTCGCACCGCCACCGGGTGCAGGGCGGCGCCGCTGATCCCGCCCCGCAACCCCCCCAGCGCGGGCCGCCGCGCCGCGACGTCGATCACCATGCCCGACAGCGTGTTGGTGAGCACGACCGCCTCGGCCCCAGCCTCGACCGCAGCCGCGGCCACCGCCACCAGCTCGGGGGTATTGGGGCTCAGCTTGGCCCAGCGGGGCCGCCCGCACCCCGATGTGGCGGCCAGCACCGCGGCGGTGGCGGCCTCGGAGTGCGCGAACATGCGCATGCCGTCGTCGGTGTTGGGGCACGACACGTTCACCTCTACCGCCACCACCTCCCGCGGGGCCGCGGCCAGCGAGTCGGCCGCCCGGCGGTAGGCATCGACGGTTTCGCCCCAGATGCTGGCCACCACCGCGGCGCCGGCATCGATGAGGGCGGGCAGGTCTTCGGCGAGCCAGGGCTCGGTGCCCGGCCCCTGGAGCCCCACGCTGTTGATCATCCCCGCGGCCGGGTCGCGCAGCGGGTGCAGCCGCGGCGGCGAATTGCCCGGCCAGGGCTTGTCGCTCAACGACTTGACCACCACCGCGCCGAGTTCGGCGAGCGGGCCGTAGGGGGCCAGTTCGGCGCCGTGTCCCGACGCGCCCGACGCCGTCATCACCGGCGACCGCAGCGAGACGGTACCGACGCTCGCAGTCAGATCGACCATGGCTCAGGCTTGGTTGTGGGGTCGGTCATAGTTCGGCTCAGGCTGCGCCGTCGGGTTGGTCATGGTTCCCGTGGGCCGCTCGGGCGGAGCAGTCGGTCCGGTCATGGCTCGAGGCGGTCGACGCGGTCGGGCCGGGTCATGGCTCGAGTCAGGCCGAGGCCGACGCTCAGCCATGGCTCGGCGGTGCCGCGCGGGCGGCGTGATATTCCTGGAGGCTGCGCACCGTCGGACTGCGGTGGCGCCGGTCGCGCAGGCCGTCGGCCGCGGCCAGCGCCGCGGCGCCGGTGGTGACCAGCGGCAGCCCGGCCCGACCCGCGGCGGCTCGGATGTGGGCGCCGTCGGCGCGCGGGCCGCGGCCCCGCGGCGAGTTGATCACCAGCTGGATCTCTCCGGCCTCGATCAGGTCCACGGCGTGGCGGCCCTCGGCGTCGCCCAGCTTGGCCACCTCGACCGCCACCGGCAGGCCGTCGCCGCGCAGGCATTCGGCTGTGCCCGCGGTGGCCGCCAGCCGGTAGCCGAGCCCGTGGAGGATGCGGGCCGCTTGCAGGCCGGCCTCCTTGTCGCGGTCGGCCATCGACATGAACACCGTGCCCTCGGCGGGCAGCCGGGTGCCGGCGGCCAGCTGGGCCTTCACGAAGGCCAGGCCGGGGGTGGAGTCGATGGCCATCACCTCGCCGGTGGAGCGCATCTCGGGTCCGAGCACGGCGTCGGCGCCGGGGAAGCGGTTGAACGGCAGCACCACCTCCTTGACAGCCACATAGTCCCCGTTGAAGGCATAGTCCCCGTTGAGGACATGGTGCCCGTTGGCCACGTAGTCCCCGTTGACGGCGGGCGCCGAAGTCGCAGGCAGCATCCCCTCGGCCCGCAGCTCGGCCAGCGTGGCCCCCACCATCAGGCGGGCCGCCACCATGGCCAGCGGCACCCCGGTCGCCTTGGCCACGAACGGAACGGTGCGCGACGCCCGCGGATTGGCCTCGATCACGAACACGTCGCCCGCGGCGGGCGGGCCCGAGCCGTTGCGCTTGACCGCGAACTGCACGTTGAGCAGGCCCTTGACGTCGAGCTCGGCGGCGATGCGCCGGGTGTGGTCGCAGATGACGGAGACGACGTCGGCGCCCAGCGTGGTGGGCGGGATCGTGCAGGCCGAGTCGCCGGAGTGGACGCCGGCCTCCTCGACATGCTCCATCACTGCGCCGATCTGCACCTCGCCGGTGCAGTCGCGCACCGCGTCGACGTCCACCTCGGTGGCGTCCTCAAGGAAGCGGTCCACCAGCACGGGCCGCTGCGACGCGGGGCCCCCCTCGCGGCCCAGGGCACCGCAGTCGGTCAGCTCTTCCAGCGCGGCGCCGAGCTCGTCGGCGTCGTAGACGATGGCCATGGCCCGTCCGCCCAGCACATAGGAGGGCCGCACCAGCGCCGGATAGCCGACCTTCTCCGCCACCCGGCGGGCCTCGGCCACGCTGGTGGCCGTGCCGCCCGGCGGCTGCGGGATGCCGAGACGGGCGCACAGCGCGTTCCAGCGCTCGCGGTCCTCGGCCCGGTCGATCGAGGCCGGCGGGGTGCCCAGCACCAGCTCGGCTGGCAGCTCACCCGACAGCGCCAGCGGCGTCTGGCCCCCGAGCGAGACGATCACACCGACGGGATCCTCGGCTGCGATCACGTTGGCCACGTCCTCGGCGGTGAGGGGCTCGAAGTAGAGCCGGTCGTTGGCGTCGTAGTCGGTTGAGACGGTCTCGGGGTTGCAGTTGACCATCACCGTCTCATAGCCGGCGGCTCGCAGCGCCTGCCCGGCGTGGACGCAGCAGTAGTCGAACTCGATGCCCTGCCCGATGCGGTTCGGCCCCGATCCGCAGATCACCACCCGGGGCCGCCGGGCGGGGCGAATCTCGTCGTCGTCCTCGTAGGTGGAGTAGTGGTAGGGCGTGGTCGCCTCGAACTCGGCCGCGCAGGTGTCGACCGTCTTGAACGTGGGCCGCACCCCGGCGCGCTCCCTGAGATCTCGAACGGCCGACGCGGACACGCCCCACAGGTGGGCGAGCTGGGCGTCGGCGAAGCCGAGCCGCTTGGCCCGGCGCCATCCGGCCCGGTCCAGCACCTCCGGCGAGGTCGCCTCCAGCGCCAGCCGCTCCTCGCTGATGCGGGCCATCTGATCGAGGAACCACGGATCGACGCCGGTGGCCGCCGCCACTACCTCGACCGACACGCCTCGCCGCAGCAGCGCCTCGAGCTGGAAGATCCGCTCCGGGGTGGGCACGGCCGCCGCGGCCAGCAGCTCGGCGTCGTCGAGGCGGTCGAGCGCGGCCTCGGCAGGATCGGCGTTGAGTCCGAGACGGCCCTGCTCCAGCGAGCGCAGCCCCTTCTGCAGCGACTCGCAGAAGGTGCGGCCGATGGCCATGGCCTCCCCCACCGACTGCATCGACGTTCCGAGGGTGCCCGGCTCCACCGGGAACTTCTCGAAGGCCCAGCGGGGGATCTTGGTGACCACATAGTCCAGGGTCGGCTCGAACGAGGCCGGGGTGACCCCGGTGATGTCGTTGGGGATCTCGTCGAGGGTGTAGCCCACCGCCAGACGGGCCGCGATCTTGGCGATGGGGAAGCCGGTGGCCTTCGACGCCAGCGCCGAGGACCGGCTCACCCTGGGGTTCATCTCGATCACGACCTGGCGTCCGGTGGCCGGATCGACCGCGAACTGCACGTTCGAACCGCCTGTCTCCACCCCCACCCGGCGCAGCACCGCGAAGGCGGCGTTGCGCATCTGCTGGTATTCGGGGTCGCTCAACGTCTGGGCGGGGGCCACGGTGATGGAGTCGCCGGTGTGGACGCCCATCGGATCGAGGTTCTCGATGGAGCACACCACCACGCAGTTGTCGGCCCGGTCCCGCATCACCTCGAGCTCGAACTCCTTCCAGCCGGTGATCGACTCCTCGATGAGGATCTCCGAGATGGGGCTGGCTTCGAGGCCGAGGGCAGCGACCCGCTCGAACTCCTCGGCGGTGGCGGCGATGCCGGCGCCGCGGCCTCCGAGGATGTAGGCGGGGCGCACGATCACCGGCAGCCCCACTTCGTGCATCACCTGTCGGGCCTGGCGGATGTCGTGGGCGACCCCGGATCGGGGCACGTCGAGTCCGATCTCGACCATGGCCTGCTTGAAGAGCAGGCGGTCCTCGGCGGTGGCGATGGCGGCGGCGGCGGCGCCGATCAGCTCGGCGCCGTTGGCTTCGAGCACCCCGGCATCGACCAGTTCGGTGGCCAGGTTGAGCCCGGTCTGGCCCCCCAGGGTGGGCAGCAGCGCGTCGGGACGCTCCCGCTCGATTATGCGGGCCAGCACGGCGGCGTCGAGGGGCTCGACGTAGGTGGCGTCGGCCACCTGCGGGTCGGTCATGATGGTGGCCGGGTTGGAGTTGGCCAGGATCACCCGGTAGCCCTCCGACCGCAGCACCCGGCAGGCCTGAGTGCCGGAGTAGTCGAACTCGCAGGCTTGGCCGATGACGATGGGTCCCGAGCCGATGATGAGGATCGACTCGATGTCGTCGCGCCGGGGCACTCCAGTCGCTCCCTAGCTCGGGCCGCGGACCGCCGCGGCGATCCCTGCCCTGTGCTCACGCCGCCCCACGACTGCGCTGATCACGGTCTCATGCTCATGCCGCGACACGGCGGCGGTCCATCATCTCGGCGAAGGCGGCGAAGTGGTGGCGGGCGTCGTGGGGGCCGGGACCGGCCTCGGGGTGGTACTGCACACCGAAGGCGTCGGCGCCGCTGACCGAGAACCCCTCCAGGGAGCTGTCGTTGAGGCAGTGATGGGTCTCGGTCACGCCGGGCACCGATCCGGCCTCCACCGCGTAGTTGTGGTTCTGGCTGGTGATCTCGATGCGCCCGGTGGCGGTGCAGCGCACCGGCACGTTGCCGCCGTGGTGGCCGAAGCGCATCTTGAAGGTGCGCCCGCCGAGGGCCAGGGCAAGAAGCTGGTGGCCGAGGCAGATCCCGAACACGGGGACCGAGCCGACCAGGCTGCGCAGGGCCGCGATGGCCGGCTGGGCCTGCTCGGGGTCTCCCGGCCCGTTGCTGAAGAACACTCCGTCGGGACGGCGGGCCAGCACCTCGGTGGCCGGGGTGTGGGCCGGCACCACGGTGACAGTGGCCAGCTCGCCCAGGCAGCTCAAGATGGTGGACTTGATGCCCAAGTCGTAGGCGACCACCCGGCGCGGCCCCGACCCGGCGGTGTAGGGCCGGTCGGTGGTGACCTCCCCCACCAGATCGACGCCCCGGGTGCCGGGCTCGGCTCGGGCCGCGGCCAGCAGGGTGGACTCATTCGCGGTGCCGAAGGCGCCGGGCATGGCCCCGGCCTCGCGGATGTGGCGGGTGAGCCGGCGGGTGTCGATCCCGGTGATGGCGCCGACGCGGTGGCGGCGCAGGAAGCCGTCGAGGCTGTCGTCGGCCCGCCAGTTGCTGTGGCGGCGGGCCAGGTCGCGCACGATCACCCCCCGGCAGTGGGGGCGGGCCGCCTCGGAGTCGTCGGCGGCGGTGCCGTAGTTGCCGATGTGGGGATAGGTGAAGGCGATGATCTGACCCGCGTAGGACGGGTCGGAGATCACCTCCTGGTAGCCGCTCATCACCGTGTTGAAGACGACCTCGCCCGAGGCGATGGACACCGGCGCGCCCACGGCCTCACCCTCGAACACCTCGCCGTCGCTCAACACCAACAGAGCGGGCT
Source organism: Acidimicrobiia bacterium (assembly GCA_022821685.1). Lineage (GTDB taxonomy): Bacteria > Actinomycetota > Acidimicrobiia > Acidimicrobiales > Aldehydirespiratoraceae > Aldehydirespirator. The sequence continues at coordinate 6,496 of JAJEDD010000031.1, read as the reverse complement.
CCGGGGCCGCGGCCAGAGCCGTCATCGCTGGGGCTCGGCGTCGATCACCACCGGCTCGGAGTCCAGCAGGGTGTGGCGGACCCGGCCCCGCAACTGTCGACCCTCGTAGGGGGTGTTGCGGCTCGGGCTGGCCATGGCCTCACCCGACACCGTCCAGGTCTCATCGGGGTCGATGACGCACAGGTTGGCGGGCTCGCCCGGCGCCACCGGGCGTCCGTGGCGGTCGTCTATGCCGGCGATGGCCGCGGGCTGCCAAGACATCAGCGCCAGGATCCGCTCGATGGGCAGGTCCAGTTCGGTGAGGGCCACCGCCAGCGCGGTCTCGAGCCCCAGCATGCCGGGGGGCGCGGCGTCGAAGGGCCGCTCCTTGTCGGCGCTGGTGTGGGGCGCGTGGTCGGTGGCGATGGCGTCGAGGGCGCCGTCGGCCAGTCCGTCGCGCACCGCGGCAACATCGGCGTCGGTTCGCAGGGGCGGATGGACCTTGAACACGGTGTCGTAGTCGGCGCAGCAGGCGTCGGTGAGGGTGAAGTGGTGGGGCGCGGCCTCGGCTGTCACCGGCAGCCCCGCCTCCCGGGCCGCTCGCACCATGGCCACCGACCCGGCCGTCGACAGGTGCTGGAAATGCACCCTCGAACCGGTGAGCCGGGCCAGGGCGATGTCTCGCATGACCATCAGCTCCTCGGCCTCCGCCGGCTGGCCGCCCAGACCCAGCCGGGCGGACCACTCGCCCTCGTGCATTGAGCCGCCCCGGCTGAGCTCGTCCACCTCGCAGTGCTGGGCCAGCACCACCCGGCGTCCGCCGGTGAGGTGGTCGAGCCCGGCCGCGTACTCGAGGGCCCGTCTCATCACCCGAGCGTCCTGCACGCCGGCGCCGTCGTCGGTGAAGATCCGCACTCCCAACCGGGCCAGTTCGGCCATGGGCACCAGATCGTCGCCCCGGCGGCCCACGGTGATGGCCCCCGTGGGGTACACGTTGCAGCACGCCCCGGCGCTGAGGTCCTGGATCTCGCGCACCACCGCCGCGCAGTCGATGGGCGGGTCGGTGTTGGGCATGGCCACCACGGCGGTGAATCCGCCGAGGGCCGCGCCCCGGGCGCCGGTCTCGACCGTCTCGGCGTCCTCGCGGCCGGGTTGGCGCAGATGGACGTGCAGATCGACGAGGCCGGGCGCCACCACGCACCCGGAAGCGTCCAGCGTGCGGTCGCCGTCGACGCCGGCGGGATCGACCGAGATCACCCGGCCGTCGCCCACCAGCACATCGGCGCGCCGACTGCCGCCGGAGTCCACCACGGTGCCGCCCCTGATGGCGATGGTGCCGCGAGCGGGCACCGCGGCCAGCCGGGCGCTCATCGAGCCGTCCCGCATGTGCATCTTCTCCTTGCCCTCACGCCGCCATCACTCCTTCGCCCTCGGCCAGGTCCATGCCCGAGCCCAGCAGCAGGAACAGCACCGCCATGCGGACGGCCACCCCGTTGGCCACCTGCTCGGTGATCACCGCATTGGGCCGGTCGGCGACGTCTCCGTCGATCTCCACGCCGCGGTTCATGGGGCCGGGATGCATGATCAGGGCACCGTCACCGAGGCGGTCGGCCCGGGCCGCGTCGAGGCCGTACTCGGCCCGGAACTCGCGCAGCGACGGCACCGACGCTCCGGCGTCGCGCTCCAACTGCATCCGCAGCAGGTAGCAGACGTCGATGTCGCCCAGGATCGAGTCGAAGTCGTGGGTGACGGTCACCGGCCAGCCCTCGAGGCTCGACGGCAGCAGGGGTCGGGGCGCAACCAGAGTGACCTCGGCGCCCATGGCGGTGAAGGCCAGCACGTCGGAGCGGGCCACCCGGGAGTGGACGATGTCGCCCACGATGGCCACCCGGGCGCCGTCGAGGCTGCCGAGGCGGCTGCGGGCGGTGTACAGGTCGAGCAGCGCCTGGGTGGGGTGCTCGTGGCGACCGTCGCCGGCGTTGACCACCGAGGCGTCGATCCAGTCGGCCACCCGATGGGGCACACCGGCGCACGAATGGCGCACCACGATGGCGTCGATGCCCATGGCCTCGATGGTCTGGACCGTGTCTCGCACCGACTCGCCCTTGTTCACCGCCGACGAAGCGACCGAGAAGTTCACGGTGTCGGCCGACAGCTGCTTGGCCGCGGCCTCGAACGACAGGCGGGTGCGGGTGCTGTCCTCGTAGAACAGCCACGCCACGGTCTTGCCCCGCAGGGCCGGCACTCTGGGAATGCGGCGCCGGCTCACCTCGGCGAACGAGTCGGTGAGGTCGAGGATGCGCTCCATGTCGGCCCGGTCCAGATCGGCGATCGACAGCAGGTGCCGCCGCGGCGCATCGGCCATCACATCTCCGCCCGGTGTGCCTCAGTCCGGCGCGTCATGCCGCCTCCGAGGTGCACCAGCTCCGCGGGCATCAGGCCACCGCCCCGTCGGCCATCACACCAGCTCCCCGATGTGCACGCCGTCGGATTGCACGTCCACCATCTCGTCGCGGCTGGTCGGCAGGTTCTTGCCCACATAGTCGGGCCGGATGGGGAGCTCCCGGTGGCCCCGGTCGACCATCACGGCCAACTGCACCGCGCTGGGGCGGCCCCAGGTGTGCAGGGCGTCGAGGGCGGCTCGCACCGTCCGGCCGGTGAAGAGCACGTCGTCGACCAGTACCACCACCCGCTGGTCGAGGTTCACCGGGATCTGGGTCTCGGCCTGCGGAAGCACCGGCCTGAGGCCGATGTCGTCGCGGTGCAGGGCCACGTCGAGGCTGCCGACCGGCACCGCCGAACCCTCGATCTCGGCCAGGGTGTCGGCGATGCGGCGGGCGATGGCAACCCCGCCGGTCTGAAGGCCGATCACCACCAGGTGTGCGGTCCCGTGGTTGCGCTCGATCACTTCATGGGTCATGCGACGCACGGCCCGGTCCACGTCGTCGGCGCTCATCACCTGGGTGCGCGACCTGAACGTGCCGCTGGTGTGGGGCACCGTGAAGCGGCGTTCTCGATCGGCCATGCGTCCTCCCCGTTCGAGCCTCACCGGACCCGCTTCACGGTCGCCCGGCGACGGTATCACCAACCCAACCAAGTCGCGCGCATATCTCGCAGGCCGTATCAGCCCGACCTGCTCGCTCGCTGGAGCTAATCGACCACTTCGACTTGGGGGGCGCGCAATTAGGTGAGAGCCGGTCGCGTCACAGCGGGATCATTCCTGCTCACCTTCGCTGCGGTCACGGGCCGCCCAAACCGCAGCGTCACAGCCCACGGCCTCGCCCGTATGGGCCGGATTCGCTCGCCTATTCGCTCGGCCTCTAAGGAGGCTCTGAGTTCGTGGCCGCGATGCTCGAGCATCAGCCAAACACCGTCATGCACCAGCTCGGCTGCCATCACCCGCAAGAACGCCGCACCCGCAACCCCACATGGCACCATGAGATTCGTGGAGGAAGATCCGCCCCGCCTAATACTCGTACCAAGCGCGACGAACCACCACAATGGTCGAGTCGGTCCACGACACTGCATCGAAGTAGTGGGTTGCAGTCCACAATTGGCAGTTAGTGTCGGAGAAGGCTGCCAAGACATCGTAGCTCCCCGCAGCTACGTCATACAGCTGGTATTCTAGTTGCCGAGTCTCAGTTGAACAATGGTCTTCCGATAATTCTAATTCAGAGTCCACCTTGGCCAAAAACAATAGGCGCTCACTGTCGGGTGACCATGCTAGCCCGTTGGATGTCCCGGCAAAATCTGTGTTCACAAGTCCCTCTAGGCGGAGCCGGTTTCTGCCATCAGAGTCAACAGCCACGACATGATGGCCCTGACCGTCCAGCGCCGCGATAGCGATCCTGTGGCTGTCTGGAGACCAATGCCCGGTAGGAGCAAACCATCCCATGTCCGGCACAAATACCGCCTCACCGACCGCTTTGCCATTGGTTCCGTCCGCGTCGACGACTTGCAGAAGAACGCTATTTGTAATGTATGCGATCTTGGTGCTATCCGGAGACCAAGACCAAGTGGCAGGCCTCCAGTCGCAACAGCCGTCCAGGTAGGCATTCTCGATCTGAACGCGGCTGGAGCCGTCAACATCCACAACGAACAGGCCATCAATCGTAGCGTAGACGATCTTCCTACCGTCCGGAGACCAAACTCCACCTCCAGAAAGAACATTGTCGGCGATCTGAACGCGGTTGGCGCCATCAACATCCACAACGAACAGGCCACCACTCGCATCGTATGCGACCTTGCTACTGTCAGGAGCCCACGACCAAATGTTTGACCCCGCGGCAGATACGACACCGTCGGCAACCTGAACGCGATTTAATCCGCCAGTATCCGCAACGAACAGGTCGTCACCGCGCGTGCCGTATGCGATCTTGCTACCGTCTGGAGACCAACGCCAAGTGTCTGAATACCAATAGTATGAATCCTCTACTATCTGAACAAGGTTGGACCCGTCAGCATCCACAACGTGCAGAATTGTATGAGAGTAGTCATCATGTGTCGTGTATGCGATCTTGGTGCTGTTGGGTGACCAGACGGCAGTGGTATAGGTGTCGCTTGACGTCGGGCCGTCGCCACCCACGCCATAAACAACGGGCTCCGAGGTTGCCCGGCTGATGTTTGTACCATCGGCGTGAGCGGTGTAGAGCAGCCCGTCGCTGTCATGAAACATCATTCTGGAGCTGTCAGGAGACCAGATCACAGAGTCGCCAGGCTCACCGAGTTGAATTATCTGGATGATTGCGAAGTCGGTGATCTGCTTGGCGTTCGACCCGTCGGGCTCGGAGACCACCAGCCTGTCCTGCGAGTCGGTCAAGGCAAGGAGTGACCCGTCAGGCGACAGCCAGCCCTCTGCTTCGATCAGAACCGGAACCGTGGCGGCTCGAGCGGCTGCGACGGCTTCTGCTTCAGCCGCATCAGCATCGGCATCGGCACGATCAGGCTCAGCATCGGCCGAGGCATCGGCATCGGCACCATCAGCCTCAGCAACATCTACCTCGGCAGCAGCATCGGCATCGGCACGATCAGGCTCAGCATCGGCCGCGGCATCGGCATCGGCATCGGCACCATCAGCCTCAGCAACATCTACCTCGGCAGCAGCATCGGCCGCAGCAGCATCGGCCGCGGCATCGGCATCGGCACCATCAGCCTCAGCAACATCTACCTCGGCAGCAGCATCGGCCGCGGCATGGGCCGCGGCATCGGCCGCGGCGCTGGTGTCCGAAGCGGCCCGTTGATCTTCGCCGCCGCAGGCGGCAGCTATCAAACCCAAGGACAGCAGCGGCACCAACAAACGGATCCATATGTTGCTTGTATTCATGCGTCTCCCTCCCGTCGTGAGGAACCCACAGCGCGTATCACCACGACTCCGGACTCCACCAACACATCTCCCTTTCACGAACACGCCGCAGCCGCCCACGGTCCCATTGACTCACACCATGAATACCCCCCCCCCGCCTGATGCCAACTCGGGGCACCCCCCGCCCACAATCCCGCAAATCGAAACGGGCCGTCACCCCACGCACGGCCAGGATCGTTGAGCAGAGCCGAATCTCTCCCCCGCCCGCCAATCCCCAGCGACGCTCCGGTGCGTGCCGAGACACCGAGCACGGCTTGGCACATCCGCACATACCAGTAGCCCGTGGTACAGACGGGACGGAGGCGACCAATCACGGTGTATGTTCTGGTGTATGCAAAGGACGAACGTATACCTGACCGAGGGCCAGACCCGGTACTTGGAGTCGCGCGCCGACGCCGAGGGCACTACCCGCAGCGCTGTTCTGCGCAACATCATCGACGACGCCGCGGCCCGGCCCGCCCTGCTCGACGATGAGGTCAAGCGAGCCTTCGAGGCGCTGGCTGAGGAGTACGCCGACGTGTCGGCCAGGCTATTCGCCGACGATCCACACCTCGGCGTGGATCCCCTCGCCGACGAGCAGTGAGAGCAGCACGCTGTTGAGCGCCCGCAGATCGTGATCCTTGTCGACGATCATCTCGCGATGTGGGCGCTGGCGGGTCGGGGCGGGCGGCTATGGCCCGGCGAGCTTCCCGCCATCGCATGGGGCTTCCATTTCCGCTTGATTCGGGCCCTTCTCGACAGCCGGACCCGCGGCCGCTTGAGCAGGGGGATCGACGCGCGAATGCTGCGAGCCGCGATGGCGCCACCAGCCGATGTGCTTGCGGTGCTCGACCCCCGGCACCTGACGGTCACAGCCGCACAGCTCATGTCCCGGCACCGGCTCAGCGTCGTCACCTCCGAACTCCTCGCCGCAGCCCTGGTCTACGGTGCGCCCGTGCATGCGGCCGAGACGAACGTGGGCCGCTCATGGCCCGCTGCCTTCGCCGAGGAGGGTGTGGCACTCCACACCCATCCCTAAGCCTGAATCCACCGGTGGGCTGGTCGGGGTGGGCTGGTTGGGGTGTTGTGGCTGGTGTTTGGCTGGTTGGGGTGCGGTGGGTGCTGTTGGGGCGTGTCGGGCCGGCGGCTGGGGTTGTGGCTGGTTGGTGGCGCTTG
>JAJEDD010000025.1 GCA_022821685.1 Acidimicrobiia bacterium | reverse complement strand
CGCCGCGGGCGCCATGGTCGCATCGCTCCTCGCGGCCGGCGCCGGCCCGGCTGGCGCGCTCGACGAGGACTCGAAGCCCAATGCGGCGGCTGCAACGTCGGCTTTGTGTGGGCGACGCCACCACCGATCAGATGTTCGATGCGATCGCAGCGAGGCTGTGACTCGCGTTCTTTCGTTTCTGAGGCGGTACGACTACATGGGCCGAGTTCGCGGCGGCCGCGGGTGAGGGTGATTGTGGTGGTCCGGTGCGGCCTGAGAGCTATCCTTGGCTCCACGATGACGAGTTGCGCAACGCGGCCAGACACCCATTTTCTTGGTGTGGCCGGCCCGGTGCCTGTCCGACAGCTTGTCACCCGGCCGAATTCGGCTGCACCCAAGGAGAGACTATGGCTATGATCGCGGCTCCTTCTTCGGGCGAGTACGGGGCGCACGGTTCGGGTGTCCGTCGGGGCGGTCGCCGCGGGCGAGGCAGGTGGCGACCGCGCGTGTGGGGGCGGCGCGGGTCTCGGCTGGCTGTTGGGGTGGTAGCGGCTGTTGTTGCGTTGGCGGCGGCGGCGGTGGCGCTCGCTCAGGGGATCGGCACGTTCCGTGACGTGCCCGACAACCATTACGCCCGCGACTCGGTGCAGTGGGCGGTTCAGAACGGTATCACTGTGGGATGTCTCGACGGTACGTCCTTCTGCCCCGAGACGGTAGTGAACAGAGCCCAGTCGGTGACGTTCCTGCATCGCTACCACAACAGCGTGATCAGGGCTCTGGAGAACCGGATTCGAGCGCTGGAGGGCGGGTCCGTCGCAACGTCCGACCCAAACGCCGGGTTCGGGAACCAGCCGACGCCCACGACGGTGCCGCCGCGGACGTTCACCACCAGGGGCACCCAACACCAGACCCGCTCGTTCAACCTCCCCGCAGGCGTATACGAAGCCGTGTTCACGCTGGAGGCCACCAAGGCAGCAGCAGACCACAATCAGGATGCCGACACCGACCTCGAGGCGGTGACACTGATCCAGGTCGAGTACCGGGAGAACTCGAGCAGCGCGTGGAAGACCTACGCGGTCAACACCCTGAAGCTGGAGGGTGCCACACTGCCGGCCGCAGCTGCGCTGTTCCAGCAAGCACCCGCGTCAGGGACAGTCGATGTCGAGATCGCGAACGTGCCCGGACGCCTGCCCACGAGCGGCCAGATCAGGGTCAGCGCCTACATGGCCGACAACACCATCACCCCCAACGACGCCGACAGCGACCCTGATCGGACCACCAGGTACGATTTCTCCTGGGGCATCATCCTGACAGAGAAGCGGTCCTGAACGCCCCCGAGTCGGAGCCGCCCGCTCGCCGCCACGCTGTGCCGGTCACTGGAGGCCGACGATGACTTCCATGGCTGTGTACGATGACCTGCACGGAGCGCTCGAGGCCGCGGCAAGCCACTATGGGCGCTCGGTTCAAACCGACCGCGGTGAGCAGCAGCGGGCAGAGCGGAGTTCGCTCTGCAAGGTGGCGTGGAGTTCGAGACGTTGTTCTCCGAGTTGCTTGAGGACGACGGCTGACCGTCCGCCGGTATCGCGTCGAGTTGGCCCCGGCGGCGCAGCGCCAAGCGCGTGGGCGCGTGCCCGCGGACGCTCGCAGAACCCACAGCGCTCTGCGGAGCCTTGCTGGCGACCTCGGCCCAAGGGATGCGCGAAGCTGACGGGAGATGAACGGCTACTCTGGGCACATGGACAGAAGTGCCGAAGACCATCCTCATGTGGATCCAACCGCGATTGAACGCAGCCGCTGGGTGGAGCGGCAACTTGCCGGTGCGGGCATCAAGTTGGGCGGCTACCGCCTGACCCCGGCGCTTGGCGGTACGGTGCCCAAGTACATCGATCAGAGGCCTCGTAACAGTCCCGAGGAAGCGATACATGCTGACCGATCGATAGACCCTTGCACATCCCCCTCTCGGCAACAGTTGAGGGATCGTGACCCCGCTCAACAACGAGTCCGCCAAGGTTGAGCGGCATCGATGGCGAGAGCCTCTCGGGTCAACTCGTCGTCGACGTTGAGCAGCTTGATGCGATGCCCATCGCGCGGTCTAGGCGCAGCTGCGCATCCAAAAAGAGGCCGAGCGAATAGGCGAACGAATTCGGCCCACACGGGCGAGGCCGTGGCCCGAGCGGCCCGCGAGCGCAGCGAACGAGAGCGGGAAGTTCCCCGCTGCGACGCGACCGGCTCTCACCCCATTTGCGCGCCCCTTCAGTGCCGGTGTGGGCGACTGGCGAACGCTTTCGGGGGCGGGGGATTATGTGTTGAGGAACCAGTCGGTGCGGTCGGCTTGGTTGTCGGGGTCTCGTGACGACCAGCCGAGCAGCAGGATGTTGTCGCCGTCCAACTCGTTGGCGAGCACGCTCTCGAAGACGCTCAGCGACACAATGCTGCCGTCGAGACGGAACCGGTCGTTGCCGTCGTAGACGACCACTGTCGCGGTCCCGAAACCGGCGGCCAGATCGACGACGACCTCGTTGCGCTGGGGGTCGGCCGCGAGCACCTCATATGTCCCGCCGCCAGTTGTCGCTTCGGAACCGACCGGAGGATCGACGGCCCACAGGAACTCAACGGTGTCGCTGACGCCCGCGACGGAGGCGGTCAAGGTCTCACGAATGCCTCCGGTACCGGAGTGCTGATAGCCAATCCGGGCTGTCCCCGACGAGCCTGTGGCCACGGGGCCGGAGTACGAGAAGAGCGCGGAAAGGGTGCTCTGAAGCTCCACCCTGGCGCCCTTGAATGGCCGGCCGTACTGATCGGTGACAGTGGCGACCGCCACATTGTTGGCCGGCCGCGTGCTCGACCTCGCAGCCCGCAGGTACTTGACCTGAGTGGCCAGGTCGATTGTGGTCGCCTCCGGATCGGCGTCGGTGAAGACGACCTGCACGTTCTCGACTGGCTCGTCGAACTGGGGGCTGTCGCCGACCGGGGTGACGGTGTAGCGCCACAGGATCTCGTCGGGGACGGTGTCTCCGGTGTCGTTGGATTCCGGATCGACCCCGTCGAGGATGAACTCGATCTTGCCGGTGCTGTCCACCTCGACCACCTCAGTGCTCCTCTGCCGGAGGGGGCTGCTGCTGGGGTCGGCCTGAGCATCGATGCTGCGGAAGGCCTCCTTCCTGATCGTGTAGGAGGCGCCGTCCTCGGGTGGAACCGCTCGCAACCCGTTCACGCCGACCAGCTGGACGGTGACGGTGACGGTCGTGCCGAAACGGACATGGGTTGCATTCTCGGGCAGGCTGTTGCTGACCTTCGCGCCCGTCGCCTCCACGCCCTGAGTGCTCACCTCGACGCTGACGAGCCTGTCGTCCCCGCTGCGGGCCGCGTCCCCGAGTGCTCCTGTCCAGGCCCACACGGTCACCTTCTCCTCGTCGGTGGGATCGAGACCGATGGTGAAGTCCCCGTCGGGTCCTGTCACCGGGTCGAGAACGTCGATCACGCAGGATGTGCTGCCCGACTCGTCGTTCACCAGGGAGCTGCACGATCCGTCGCTGCGGAAGGCCCGGTGAGCATCCGGCGAGCGGATCGAGAAGATGTCGAGCTTCGCGTTGGCGACCGGGGCGAAGACCTCGTTGCGGACCGACACGGTCACCTCGCCGGGCAGGTGCTGCTGGATCGACACGCCCTCGGGGCGGGCGGTGGTGTGGGCCAGGGCGCGGGTGATGAACGCGGCCATCTCCCCGCGGGTCACCGACAGCTCCGGTGAGAAGTTGCCGCCCCCGGTGCCTTGCGCCACACCCAGCTCGAACAGCGCGCTGGCCGCGCTGTCCTTGGTGAGGGGCTGGCTCTGGCGCGAGTCGATGAACGCGTCGTCGGGTTCGGTCCCGCCGACGGTGAAGGTGCCGTCGGATTCCAGCACCATGTTCACGCGGGAGTCGTTGCTGGTCGCCGAGGCGAGCAGCCGGGCGATCAGCAGCGCCATGTCGGCCCGGTTCACGGGGTCGGAGCCCGTCGTGGCGAAGTCGGCCACGACAGTGGCGGGATCTGCCCCGGCGGCACGGGCCGACCGTTCCATGAACAGCACCATCTCGAACCGGGACACATCCCGGCTCGGCCGGAAGGTACCGTCGCCGTAGCCGATGGTCACCCCGTAGTAGGCCAGGCAGTTGATCGCACCCCGGAAGAAGTGCCCCGCGGACACATCATCGAACATCCAGTCCGCAGTGGCGTCACCGACGCAGGCGGTCACGGGGGTCGCATGGTCGGCAACGGTCTCGACCGCGGCAGCCGGGCGCGCCCCAACCGCGACGAGCGAGGCGACAAGCGCGCCCGCGGCAAGGATCGATATGCCCGAACGCCGCTTCGTCACTGGCTGAGGCATTGGGTTCCTCCTTGGCTTGTGGCTGGAACACCTGCGATCAGGCTAGCCGCCTGCCTGCGATTGCACGAGGGGCGCATCACGTGGCGTCACTGGCGAGGAGACGCGAGGAGGCCCCGGCGATAGTGCCGGGGCCTCCTCGGGGTTGGTGGTTGAATCGGGCAGGAGGGGTGGCCCCCGGGCTTTGACAGCCCGGAGCCTCTCCCGCCCTTAAGGGTTAGGAACTCACCGTCAGCGTGAACCTAGCGACAACGCTCGCATCTGTCGGATCGTACCCAGCCGCTGCGACCGTGTTGGCGACCTTGACGGTGTCCTTCTTGGCGAGTTCCGCCTCGAAGTCTGCCATGGTGCTGTTTGCCGTACCGATGACGAACTGGTCGTTGTCGTCGTAGACGAGCAACTGCGGTGCTTCTGAGGTACTGCCTCCGATGACCACAATGTTCTTCTCCACGTCAGCCACGCGGAGTCCTGCAGCCGACACGTCGCCTGCCGCCGTCGGCGTGGCCACCCAGTAGAACATCGCCGTTCCACCCGGGATCGGCACAGGGGTATCCGCGTGCGTGTTGGCAGTCAGTTGCTCCACCACACCGGTGCCAGTCTTGCTGTACCCGATCCGGACAGTGCCGGAGGAGTCGGTCCGGCGGGCAACCGGGAAGGTGCTCGTATTCGAGTCTGACGTCAGCACCACCCGATGACCGCGCACGCCGTTGCCGTACTGATCGAACACCTTCACGGTGGCCACGTTGCTGGCGGAGCCGCTGGTGGGTGCCGAGAGGTACTTCACCGATGGCGTTACCGAAGCACCCCTGACCTCCGGCGCGGCATCCGAGAACCTGATCGTCTGCGCACCCGAGGTGGTGTGCGAGATGGCATCGTCAACCGCGTCGGTCCCGTCCGTGCCTCCCGTCACGGTATAGGTGACTGTCACGTAATCGACAGTTGCGGCGGCATCATCGTCCCCGTCGTTGGGATCGGGATCAGCGGCCGTGATCTCGAAGGTGCCCTTACCGCTGGCGTCAACGGTGACCGTCTTCGTCTCGACCGTCGAGCCGCCAGTCACAGCAGCCGGATCACTAGCGAGGTCGTCCGATGCCTGATTCGTCATGGAGTCACTACGTATCGACACGCTATAACTCGAACCGGCATCAGGCGGCACAGCATCCGCGTCATCGTCGCCGCCGACCAACTGGATGGTCACGGTTACGGTGGTGCCGAAGGCTACCCGATCAACGCCCATATCATCTCCCGGCTTGATCCCCGGATCGGTCGTGACCTTGGCAGAGTCGGCCGTCTGTGGAGCCGTCTCGGTGAGGCTGATGCTGGCGAGCCCTTCGGCGCCGTCCTCGACCTTGTCGCCGGAGTCTCCCGTCCAAGCAAACACTGTCCTGCCACCGGGCTGGACACCTTCGATGGTACCGGGGTCGTAGTCGCCGCTGAGACCAGTCACAGCGTCGAGCGCACCGATCTCGCACGGCGATCCGTCGCCGCCCTCGCCTCTGAGGCGTGGCCCGTTGCAGCTGCCGTCCTCGTTGAAGGCCTCATCGATCCTGGCATCGGACACTGAGAAGACATCGACCACTGCGTTGGCCACCGGATGGAAGTTCGCGTCACGGACCGAGACGACCACCTCGCCGGGACCGTCCGACTGGATGGTCACGCCCTCGGGACGGGCAGTGGTGTGAGCCAGCGCCCGAGTGATGAACGCAGCCATCGCACCACGGCTCACCGTGGAAGCCGGCGAGAAGTAGCCCATACCGGTTCCCTTGGCCACGCCCAGCTCATACAGCGCGCTGGCCGCGCTGTCATGCACGCGGTTCTGCGAGCGACGGGAGTCAGCGAAGTAGTCCCAATCCTTATCGGCCACACCGCTGACCGCGAACGTGCCGTCAGCGTTGTTCGTGACGTTCGGGGTCGACTCCTTGGTGGTCGCCGCGGCGAGCAGCCTCGCGATGAGAAGCGCCATGTCGCCGCGGTGCACCGGATCCGAGCCGGTATCGGCGAAGTCGCCCACGACATCCTCGGCGTCGGCGCCTGCGACAGCGGCGGCGCGCTCCATGAACAGCACCATCTCCATGCGCGACACATCGTCGTTGGGCTTGAAGGTGCCGTCGCCGTAGCCGATAGTCACCCCGTAGTAGGCCAAACAGTTGATGTCGCCGCGGAAGGCGTGCCCCTCAGACACGTCATCGAACATCTGATCGGTGGTGGCGTCGCCCACACACGCAGACGTCGCAGCCGCCGCATTGGGCTTCGAGTCCTCATCAAGCGCGGCAGCCGGGGCAGCCCCAGCCGCGAGGAGCGATGCGACCATGGCGCCCGCGGCGAGCACTGCCCAACCCGAGCGCCGCTTCTTCACTAGCTGGGGCATCGGCCCCTCCTTTGCTTGTGCTTGGGGCACAGGCCCCTTCAAATGGGGCATGTGCCCCTCCTTTCTATACCTGGATTCCATCTGTGGCAAGTTCGGCCCGGACGGACCCACGCGCCTCGCACGTGCAGACCGTCCGGGATGCAACCTGTACCACGCTACACGCGCTGTTCAACGGCTGCACCCCCTTCGATCTCTCGTCCGGGACGTTGGAATGACCCTACCACGATGGTGGGGCCCGTGACGGGGCACGAGTGTAGCACGGTGGTCTGCTGAACGCGTTCAATCATCCTCGATCACATCCAGTTTCGGAACGTAGCTGCACCCACTGCCCCGGACGCCAAGGAGCGGCGCCTCGTCTTCGAACACGTCCCGGCAGCGTACTAGCGCCCTCCGGGGGGAGCAACTACCCGTCACGGGACACAAGGTAACCCGTGCGAGCACGGGATACGGGGATGCTCGGACCGCCGGGGTGCGCCACACGGGCCAAGAGCCTCCGCCGGCGGGGCGCCGGGCCTGCCCGCCCAGGGGTGTGCCCTCAACGAGACTGCGGCACGGAGTCACCGCCGCAGCGCCGACACCCGCTTTCGCCGCGAGCTGCTGGCCGGTCGACGGGGCGGGCGCGTCCGGCGTCGCGGGGCCATCAGTCGCTGTCCACTTCACAGCGGGTTGCTGGCCGGTCGGGCTATTCGAGCGGCACACTCGAAGCCGGAGGCAACCAGCCGCTCGGCGCGTGAAGTTCCACGCCACTGGACGTGCGAACGGGATCGGGCAAGGTGGATGACCGGATCGTCCGGGGATAGATCGACAACGCCGCGGAAGCGGCTTGCGCGAGCTGGGAGGAGCGACGCCTCGGAGGGAAGGCGACGAGGACCCGCTTGTGCGGGAAGCGGTGCAGAACCGACTCGACTAGCGGCACGAGATCGCTGTCCCCCGACACGACCATCGCTGTGTCGAAACGGTCGTCGGAGGCGTCCTCCAGAAGGCGCACCGCGATATTGACATCCGTCTTCTTCTCCTCGCGCTTCGTCCATACGTTGCCGCATCTGAAGCAGCGAGCCTTGTTCGAGAGGAAGTGGCCGAAGTCAATTTCAACCCCGCCCCTTGCTCGCAGCGCATCGATGTAAGTCGCTTGGCGAGCCGCCCTGACGCTACTGCCTCTCACCCAGCTGGTGAAGTAGCGGACCAACTCCAGCCGCTCACCGGTCCTGAGCAGCGACGAACAGAGGCCGTAGAGGTCAACCCACCGCGAGTCCTTGAGGCCAGCAGCGCGCAAGCCGTAGTAGAGGTTGAACCCGTCGATGTAGGCGACAGCCCGGCGTACAGCCATGGCGGGCACGGTACTTGACCCGACACCGTCTTCTGATACCCTTGCCGCTGAACCCCCCCGGAGTGAGCAACTCCGGGCCAAACAGCCCCGGCGGCAACGCCGGGGCTGTGTCTTTGTCGGGGCCGGGGCAGGTCGTAGTCTCGGGGGATGGACGATGTGGTTGTGCGGCTTGCCGTCCTCGACGACGCCGAGTCGATCCGGCGCATCTACAACTACGAGGTGGAGCGCACCACCCACACGTTCGACCTCGTGCCCCGCACCCTCGAACAGCAGCGAGCCTGGCTGCGGGAGCGGGCCGGCGCACTGGGCGTGCTGGTGGCCGAGCTCGACGGACGGGTAGTGGGCTTCTCGTCGCTGAGCGAGTACCGGCCGCGAGCCGCCTATCGGACCTCGGTGGAGTCCAGCGTCTATGTGGACGAGGCGGTGCGGGGCCGGGGGGTCGGCCGGCGGCTCATGCGGGAGCTGGTCGAACTGGCCCAGAGCCGGGGCTTCCACACCATGATCGCCCGAGTTGCCGGGGGCCACGAAGCATCGGTCCAGCTGCACGAGGCCGCCGGGTTTGCTGTCGTCGGCACCGAGCAGGAAGTCGGGCGCAAGTTCGGCGGCTGGCTCGACGTGATCGTCATGCAGCGCATGCTCACCTGAGCCAGTCCTGCTGTAGAGGCCGGTGCGCAGACACCGGGGCGGCGGAACCCCGCCGTGTGGTGCCGGTGGGTGGTTGGTGTGGGCCGGGGAGGATTCGAACCTCCGTAGGCTTAGCCGACGGGTTTACAGCCCGTTCCCTTTGGCCGCTCGGGCACCGACCCAGACGGGCCAGCACGATACCATCTCCGAACCTATGCCCACCTTCGACGTAGTCAGCCGGCTCGACATGCAGGAAGTCCGCAACGCGGTGGACCAGGCGGCGCGGGAGGTGAGCACCCGCTACGACTTCCGCAACACCGCCACCTCCGTCGTGCTCGGCGACGGCGCCATCACCATGAGCTCTTCGACCGAGGACCGGCTGGCCGCCGCCCGCACCGTGCTCGAGGAGAAGCTGGTGCGGCGCAAGGTGTCGCTCAAGGCGCTCGACTACGGCAAGGTGCAGGAGGCCGCCGGGGCCACCGTGCGGCAGGTGGCCGCCCTGCGGGCCGGGATCTCGTCGGAGCGGGCCCGGGAGCTCAACAAGTTCATCAAGGGGCTCGGCCTCAAGGGCGTGCAATCGTCGGCCCAGGGCGACCAGCTGCGAGTGCAGTCCAAGAAGCGCGACGACCTCCAAGCCGTGATCGCCGCGCTCAAGGAGGGCGACTTCGACATGCCCCTCCAATACGTGAACTTCCGGGACTAGCTGCTACTCCCAGTTGCGGGACTCTAGGCGGCGGATCCGCTCCTCGGTGGGCGGGTGGGTGCTGAACATCCGGCCGAAGCCTCCGGTGCCTGCGCCGCCTCGGGCCTGGGCCTTCAGCGGGTCGATTATGTAGTTGGAGGCCTGGCTCGGGTTGACCCCCGACGGAACCCGCTGCGAGTACACCTCCAGCCGCTCGAGCGCCCGGGCCAGGGGACGGCCGTCGCCGATCAGCCTGGCCGCCGACGCGTCGGCCTGGAACTCACGGCTGCGGCTGATGGCGGCCTGGATCATCGCCGCCGCGATCGGGGCCAGGATGGCGAGCGCCAGCTGGCCGAACACGTTGTTGTCGCGGTCGCCGCGCCCGCCCGCGAACATCGCCCCCCACATGGCCATGTTGGCGACGAACGTCACCGCCATGCCGACCGCGGCGGCCACCGAGCCGATCAGGATGTCGCGGTTGCGGATGTGGGCCAGTTCGTGGGCCAGCACGCCCCGGATCTCGTCCCAGCCCATGGCCTGGGTGAGCCCGGCGGTGATGCACACCGCCGCGTGCTTGGGGTTGCGGCCGGTGGCGAAGGCGTTGGGCTGCGGGTTGGGCGACATGTACAGCTTCGGCATGG
The DNA here is from genome assembly GCA_022821685.1 of Acidimicrobiia bacterium. GTDB lineage: Bacteria > Actinomycetota > Acidimicrobiia > Acidimicrobiales > Aldehydirespiratoraceae > Aldehydirespirator. The sequence goes on along the minus strand of JAJEDD010000025.1, from coordinate 135,775 downwards.
GCATCTGGGCCCTCATGCACAGGTTGACCATGATCTCGTGGTACTCGGGCATGTCGGCCGCGGTCACCGGCTGGGCCCGAGCCGAGGCGATGGCCAGCTTGTCGCTGAACCAGTAGCTGCCTCCGGCCAGGCCAACGCCCAACAGCAAGCCCAGCACCAAGCCGACCTCGCCGCCGAGAGCGCCCCCGATCACGATGCACAGGCCGCCGAGCAGGGCCAGCAGTGTGAACGTCTTCGCCGCGTTGAACATCGTCCGTCACCTCCGCAGCGCCCCAACCTACCGGCCCGGCAGAATGTCTAGCGTGGTTGGTCCCGCACGATGAAGGCAACCGTGAGGGGCTCGGCCAGTCCCCATCCCCCGAGCGGCCCGCGAGCGCAGTGGTGCCAGCGAGAAGACACCGCCCCAACCCCAGCGGGTCTCACAGCAGTTCGAGCCGGCCAGGTCGTCGGTCTGACGCAAGTGCGCCGCCAAACGAGCCCGGCTCCGCTGGCTGGCCTAGCGCTCGTAGTAGCCGGAGTGGGTGTATAGGGCGAAGACGCCCTCGGCACGGTACATCTCGATGATCCGCTCGTCGTCGTCGATGGCCGCGACCACCTCGTAGCCGGAGGCTCGGAGGCGGTGCAGCTCCATGCGCTTGAAGTCGGCCGACCGGCCCCGGCTGCCGGGGCCCTCACTTGGCCGCAGGATGAGCAGGTCGTGGCGGATCTCGTTGGCGGCCAGCCAGGCACGGGTGCTTTCGGCCAGGTAGTGGGGGCGAGCGGTGAGGATGGCCACGGTGTGATCGCCGGCGATCGAGGCGGCCAGGGCCCGGCCCGCGGCCAGGGGCGGATCGGCGGGTGAGGCATTGAAGAAGCCCCGGATGTCCTTGAAGGCACCCCGCATGAAGTGCTGGCGGTGCGAGGCGTCGGAGATCACGCCGTCGAGGTCGAGGATCACCAGCGGCCCGCCGCCGCCGTCAGTGCCGCCTTCGCGGAAGAACCAGTTGTGGGGGGTGCTCACCGGCGCTCCCTCATGATCTCGGACCGGTAGAGGCGCTCCAGCGGCATCGGCGAGACCCTGCGGCGACTCCCGCTCTCACAACCGGCGGCGAACCGAGGACTGGTCACTCCTCGTCGGCGGCTTCGGCCGCCCGGTCGCGGATCTCGGCCACTACTCCGGGATCGGCCAGCGTGGTGGTGTCGCCCAGGTCGCGGCCGTCGGCCACGTCGCGCAGCAGGCGGCGCATGATCTTGCCCGAGCGGGTCTTGGGCAGGTCCGGCACCAGGAACACCGCCTTCGGCCTCGCGGTGGGCCCCAGCTTCACCGCCACATGCTGGCGGACCTCCTCGCGCAGCTCGTCGGACGCCTCCGCGGTGCCGACCAGGATCACGTAGCCGACGATGGCCTGGCCGGTGATGTCGTCGGAGGCGCCCACCACCGCTGCCTCGGCCACCGCGGGATGGTCCACCAGCGCCGACTCCACCTCGGTGGTGGAGATACGGTGTCCCGACACGTTCATCACGTCGTCCACCCGGCCCAACAGCCACAGATAGCCGTCGGCATCGACCCGGGCCCCGTCGCCGGCGAAGTAGCGGCCCTCGAACTCCGACCAGTAGGTGGCCCGGTAGCGCTCCGGATCGCCCCAGATCCCCCGCAGCATCGACGGCCAGGGCCGCACGATGGTGAGGTAGCCGCCGCCCTCGGCGACCACGTTGCCCGAGTCGTCCACCACCTCGGCGGACACTCCCGGCAGCGGCTGGGTGGCCGAGCCAGGCTTGGTGGTGGTGACCCCCGGCAGCGGCGAGATCATGTGGCCGCCGGTCTCGGTCTGCCACCAGGTGTCGACGATCGGGCAGCGCCCTGTGCCGATGTGGCGGTGGTACCACATCCACGCCTCGGGGTTGATCGGCTCGCCCACCGTGCCCAGCACCCGCAGGCTCGACAGGTCGCGGCCCGCCGGCCACTGCTCGCCCCACTTCATGAAGGTGCGGATGGCGGTGGGCGCGGTGTAGAGCTGGGTCACGCCGTAGCGCTCGATGATGTCCCACAGGCGGTCCTTGGCCCAGCCGGCCCGGTCGCCGGAGCGCTCGGAGGGGCGGGGCGTGTCGGGGGTGCCCTCGTACATCACCGACGTGGCCCCGTTGGCCAGCGGCCCGTACACGATGTAGCTGTGGCCGGTCACCCAGCCGATGTCGGCCGCGCACCAGAACACGTCGGTGTCGGCCCGCAGGTCGAACACGTAGCGGTGGGTGAACGCCACCTGGGTCAGATAGCCGCCGGTGGTGTGCATGATCCCCTTGGGCTTGGCGGTGGTGCCCGACGTGTACAGCAGGTACAGCAGCTGCTCGGCGTCCATCGGCTCGGCCGGGCAGTTTGGGGCGGCCTCGGCCATCAGGTCGTGCCACCACAGGTCGCGGCCCTCGACCATGGCCGGATCGGTGCCGCAGCGGTCCACCACCACCACATGCTCCACCGACGGGGCGCCCGCGGCGAGGGCCAGATCGACGTTGGGCTTCAGGGCTGAGGGGGCGCCCCGGCGGTAGCCGGCGTCGGCGGTGACCACCAGGCGGGCCTCGGCATCGGCGCAGCGGTCGGTGATGGCGTCGGGCGAGAAGCCGCCGAAGATCACCGAATGGGCCACGCCGATGCGGGTGCAGGCCAGCATGGTCACGGCCAGCTCGGGGATCATCGGCATGTACACCGCGATCCGGTCGCCTCGGCGCAGGCCCAGGCGCAGCAGTGCGTTGGCGAAGCGCTGCACGTCGTCGAGCAGCTCCGAGTAGGTGATGGTGCGGGTGTCGCCCGGCTCGCCCTCCCAGTGGAAGGCCACCTTGTCGCCTTTGCCCGCGGCGACGTGGCGGTCGAGGCAGTTGTGCGAGACGTTGAGCTTGCCGCCCACGAACCATTTGGCGAAGGGCAGGTCCCACTCCAGCGTGGTGTGGAAGTCGGTGTGCCAGTCGAGCAGGTGACGGGCCTGGGCGGCCCAGAACGCCTCGAAGTCGGCGTCGGCGTCGGCGTACATCGACCGGTCGGCGACCTGGGCCGCAGCCGCGAAGCCCGGCGGCGGCGGGAACGTGCGGTCCTCGGTCTCGTAGATCTCGATTGAGCCTTCGGCCATGGTGTTTCTCCTAGTTGTTGGCGGCAGTGCTCTCGGCTCCTGGCGGGACGCCGACGCTTGCCTGCGTGATTCGGGAGCTTGTCCTAGTTGTTGGCGGCGTTGCTTGCGACTCCTACCGGGACGGTCTCGGTGTGACGGCCCGAGCGCAGCACCGTGCCCGGCAGGGCGTCGGTGGCCTCGCCGTCGATCACGGTGGCGACGCCGTTGACCATCACCCGGCGCACTCCGGTGGCCTCCGACCACAGGCGCCTGCCCCCGCCGGGCAAGTCGGCCACCAGCACCGGCTCGAGCGCGCCCACAGTGTGAGGATCGAACAGCACGACGTCGGCGAAGCAGCCCTCGGCGATGTGGCCCCGGCCCCTCAAGCCGAACAGCCGGGCCGGGGCCTCGGTCATATGTCGCACCGCGTTCTCGAGGGTGGTGAGGCGGCGGCCCCGCAGGCAGTCGCCGATCCAGGCCGTGGGGTAGCAGGCGCCGGCCATGCGGTCGAGATGGGCTCCGGCGTCGCTGCCGCCGATCATCACCGCCGGATGCTCCCAGGCCTCGGCCCTCAGCCGCCAACTCTCGGGATCGTCGTCGGTGGGGGCGGGCCACAGCACGGTGCGCAGGTCGTCGGCCAGGCAGATGTCCACCAGACAGAAGAAGTCCCGCTGGCCCCGCTGCCGGGCGATGTCGCCCACCCGGCGGCCCTTCAGACCCTCGTTGGCGGCCGAGCAGGTGTCGCCGATGCGGTAGTCGGACCAGCCGGTGAGGCGGCTGAGCACGCCCGCTTCCGGGCTTGCGGCGGAGTTCTCCAGGGCTATGAGGGTGTCGGGGCGGCGCAGGGCGTCGGTGCGCTCGGGTATGGGCAGGTCGAACACGTCGGGCCAGCCGGGCAGCAGGTGCAGCGCGCAGAACGTGCCCAGGCTCATGTTCATGCCCGCCAGGATCGGCATGGTGAGGGCGACCACCACCGCGCCGGCATCGGCGGCCTGCTCGCACGCCGCGATCTGGTTGCGGTAGTCGTCGGGGCGGGCCGAGTCGATGGTGAGCACGTTCCAGTTCAGCGGGCGCCGGGCCTGCCGCGACATGCGGGTCATCAGGTCGATCTCGTCGTCGCTGAAGCCTTTCATGCAGCCGTCGGCCACCCATTCGAGGGTGGTGCCGGGATGGGCAGCCGTCTCTGAACACAGCTCCAGCACTTCGTCGGTGGAGGCCCAGCGGCTCGGCACCGGCTGGCCGTCGCCGTCGTTGTGGGTGTAGCTGCGGCCGGTGGAGAAGCCCAGCCCGCCGGCGGCCAGCGACTCGGCCAGCAGGGCCCGCATCAGGGCGATCTGGTCGTCGTTGGCCTCGCGGCCCACGGCGTCGTCTCGCATCACCGCCCGTCGCAGCGCGCAGTGCCCCACCATGAACCCGGCGTTCACGCCGACGCCGCCGCTCTCTACCGCCCGCAGGTAGTCGGCGAAGCTCTCCCAGTCCCACGGCACGCCCGCCTCCAGCGCGGCCAGTTCCATGCCCTCGACCTTCACCATCATGCGCTTCAGGTATTCGCCGTCGGAGGGGTGGCCGAGCGGGGCCAGCGAGAAGCCGCAGTTGCCGCCGATCACCGAGGTGACCCCGAACAGGTTGGACGGGGTGGTTCTGGGGTCCCAGAAGATCTGGGCGTCGTAGTGGGTGTGGGGGTCGATGAAGCCGGGACACACCACCAGGCCGTCGGCATCGACGGTCTCGGCCGGATCGGTGCCGCTGAGCTCGCCGGGGTCGGCCACGGCCACGATCCGGCCGTCGGAGATGCCGATGTCGGCGGGGCGGGCGGGGGCGCCGGTGCCGTCGACCAGGGTGCCCCCGGCGATCAGCGTGTCGAGCATTGCGCCAGAGGGTAGCCGTGGCCGAGTTGGCCCGGCCCCGGGCTCTACGGGGCATCCGGCGAGCGTCCGCCGAAATTGATGACGAAACCGCCGCTATATGTCCAATATCCGCACCAATTTCGGGTGGGGACCGGTAAGGGTCGGGCCCGGCGCGGCTGAAACCTCATGCGGCAGCCGGCGATACAGTCGTTACATGCTGCTGCGACGCGACAAGACGCGGATGCCGACCGAGGCCGACGCCCTGCCGGGGCGGGACGAGCCGATACCGGTGGTCACCGGCCACCTGGTGCTCGGCACACCGCTGGAGCCGCCGTTCCCCGAGGGCTGCGAGCGGGCCGTGTTCGGAATGGGCTGCTTCTGGGGCGCCGAGCGGTTCTTCTGGCAGATGCCCGGCGTGCACACCACCGCGGTCGGATATGCGGGGGGCGCCACCCCCAACCCCACGTACCAAGAGGTGTGCACCGGGCGCACCGGCCACAACGAGGTGGTGCTGGTGGTGCACGACCCGGCGGCGGCGCCCTACGAGCAACTGCTCAAGGTGTTCTGGGAGATGCACGACCCCACCCAGGGCATGCGCCAGGGCAACGACGTCGGCACCCAGTACCGCAGCGGGATCTACGTGTGCTCCGAGGCCCAGCGGGAGCCGGCGCTGGCGTCGAGGGACCGGTACCAGGCCTCCTTGACCGCGAAGGGGTTCGGGGCGATCACCACCGAGATCGTCGATGCCGGGCCCTTCTACTACGCCGAGGAGTACCACCAGCAGTATCTGGCCCGGAACCCGCACGGGTACTGCAATCACGGCTTCTGCCAGGTCGGGTACGAGCCTGCCACCGCCGGCCACCAGGCCTGATCACAGGCGCGAGCGTGCATTGATGGCAAGCGCCTCGCGCCGCAGCCTTGCCATTCCCGCTCCTGTTCGCTGCGCTCACGGGCCGCTTGGGCCACGGCCTCGCTGAACGCCTCGCCGCGCTTGCCATCGGCATGGGGTCCATCCGCTCGGCCTCTGGACGCGAGCGGGGATTGACCGCCGACCGGCGGTTGGCGCGTTCGCGGCGGCTCGACCCGGCCGGCACTAGCGGCATTGCCCGCAGTCTCCCGTGACCACGAACCAGGGGTCGGCACGTTCCCGGCGGGTTGGCGCGGCTGCTCTGCTCGCCTCCGGGCTGGGCTTCGGCATGTCGGGCGTGTTCACCCGCAGCATTGAGGGCGGCGGCTGGGAGATCGCCAGTTGGCGGGGGCTGAGCGCCAGTCCGGCCGTTTTGGGCTACGTGTGGTGGCGGCAGCGGCGGGGCACGGCCGTCCTGCGGTTCAGCCGCGACCCGGTCGCCAGCGCACAAGCCCTGTTGCTGCTGGCCCTGAACGCCGCCTCGATGGTGCTGCTGGTCACCGCTCTTCAGAAGACGGCGGTGGCGAACGTGTCGGTGATCATGGCGACCATCCCGTTCTTGGCTGCCGCGCTGGGATGGCTGATCCTGCGCGAGGGGCTGCGGCGCTCGACGATCATCGCCTCCGGGGTGTCGTTCGCGGGGGTGGTCCTGACCGTGATCGGGAGTCTGGGGATGGGCGACCTGGTGGGGGATCTGCTGGCTGTGACCCTCTCGGTCACGCTGGCCTCTCTGATCGTGCTGATCCGGCGCTTCGGGGGCACCGACGCCCTGCTGGCGCAGGCAGGGTCGGGGGTGGTGCTGTTCGCGGTGGCCCTGGTGGTGGCCGACCCGTTCGGGATGGCCGCGGCCGAGATGCCGCTCACCGTGGCCTTCGGGCTGGTGTTCGCGGTGTCGCTGATCCTGTGGACTGAAGGGATCCGACGCATTCCGGCCGCCGAGGCCGGGCTGCTGGCCACGACCGAGACGCCTTGCTCGATCCTGTTCGCCTGGATCATCGTGAGCGAGGCGCCGCCGCTGGCGACCGTGGCCGGCGGGCTGCTGATCGTGGGCTCGGTGCTCTTCCACGCCCGAGCCGACCTGGTGCACGACCGGGTCAGCCGGCCGTGGCTGCGCCCCCGAATCCGGCCGAGGATCTAGAGCGAGCACAAAGAGGGCGCGCAAATAGGTGAGAGCCGGTCGCCTCACAACGGGGTCATTCCCGCTCTTGTTCGCTGCGCTCACGGGCCGCTCGGGCCACGGCCTCGCCCGTATGAGCCGGTTTCGCTCGCCCATTTGCTCGGCCTCAGAGTCGGTAGGAGTCCGTCGGCGGCGCGGCGGATCTCCCCCGCTCTTGTTTGCCGCGCCCGGATTCGCTTGCCTGCTGCTCGGCCTCTATGAGTCTTCGGGCTTCGGGGGGCGGTAGAAGAGCAACAGTTGGGCTGCGCCTGCACCGAGGCCGAGCAGCAGGGCGATACCGAGGCCGGTCATGCCGTTGAGGCGGTGGGCGATCTCCAGTTCGGAATCGACCGATACCGCGCCCGGGCCGAGGATGGCGCACACCAGGCTCATTGCCGCGATCAGGGCGACGTATTCCCAGCCCTCGCCGGTGATCATGAAACCCTTGTCGCGGTGGACCGTCCAGAAGGCCACCACCATCAGCGCGATCAGCCCGGCGGCGGCCACCGAGGTGATTAGGCCCAGCACCAGCAGCACGCCCACACCCATCTCGGTGCCGGCCGCCAGGGTGGCGTGAACCTTGCCGGGGCGCATCCCTATCGACTGGAACCAGCGGCCGGTGCCGACGAGCTTGCCGCCCCGGAACGCCTTGTTGTAGCCGTGGACGAAGATCATCATCCCCAGCCCGGCCCGCAGGATCATCAGGGCGATGTCGAACACTCTGGTGCTGTCGGCGGAATCAAAGACATGGACCGCTCCGGTGCCGTCACCCTCAGCCAGGTACTCGGTGGTGACCTCCGGCCACACGAACGGCTCATACAGGGCCGCAGCCAGGACCAGACCGATCAGCGTCACGACGGTGAGCGCTCTGATGACGATGTCGGCGGTGCGCTTGCTCATGACGACCTCCCAGTTACCGGTGCCACCCGGTGACCGTGGAGAGTGTAGACACGGGGCAAGGCTCCAGTCGTGCCGCCATGCCACCCACCGCGAGCGAAGCGGTGTGCTGTGGTTCATATGTTGTGGTTCATGTGGCGACGTGGGCGGGCTCTGCGAGGAACTCTTCGCCGCCGGGCAAGCCGAGCGGACCGTTGTGGCTCACGTGGCGACTGGCGCAGTGGCGAGGGGTAGACATTTGTCCGTGGGCACGGACGCAGCAGTGGCGGTGGTGGCGGTGGCCCGGACCGCGGTGCGGCCGCTGGACGGGGAACTGGCCGGCTGGAACCCGGTGGAGTTGGCCGCAGCGGTGGGTCGAGAGGTGTTGGAGCGGGCCGGGCTGCACGCAGGCGAGTTGGATGAGGTGGCGGTGGGGTGCCCCGACCCGGTGGGGGCCTGTGGCGCCGACGCGGCCCGGGCGATCGTGCTGGCCGCCGGTTGGCCCGTGTCGGTGGGCGGGTTAGTAGTTGACCGGGCCGAGACCAGCGGCCTTGCCGCGGTGCAGGCTGCGACAGCCGCCATTCGGGGGGGGCAGGCCCGGACGGTGCTGGTGGTCGGCCTAGGGCTGTGCTCGGTGGTGCCGCCGGGCGCGGCCGCCCTCAAGCGGATCTACGGCGCGCCCTGGGGTGGCGTGGCCGAGCGATTCGCGGCGGACGGGGGGCTGCTGCCGGGACCAAGGGTGTCGGAGCGGGCCGCCCGGGCCGAGGGCATCGGCCGAGGCGGGTTGGACGCGGCGGCTGAGGAGTCCCGCCGCCGACGGATTGCGTCAGGCACGGCGGAGACGAGCCCGAAAACCGAAACGACCACGGGAACAGGGGCGAGCAAAGGAACCGGGGCAGCCACGGAAACCGAGACGAACCCGAAATCCGAAACGACCACGGGAACCGGGACGATGGGAATGTCGGCTAGCACCGCCATCGTGGCGGTGGCGGCACGGCCGGGCAACACCGCTGCACGGGGCGTGTATCGAGGCGACCCAGTGGCAAAGGATGCGGTGCGCGACTGGGGAGACACCGGCGAACTGCCACCGGCCTTCGACTCTGACGGCCTGCTGACCGCAGCCACGTTCGCTCCCCCGGCCGACGGGGTGGCCGCAGTGCTGCTGCATGCGGGACCGGCGACCGCCCTGGCCACGGTGGCCGGGATGGGCCGAGCCGCCGGTGACCCGTTCGACCCGCTCGGCAACGCCGGCACGGCCGTGAGCCGGGCACTGGCTGAAGCGGGCGTCGAACTGGATGCTGTCGACGACATCTCCGTTGTGGAGCACGACGCGGCCACGGCAATGCTGCTGGCCCAGTCGCTGAATATCGACAGCGCACGCATCAACCGCGGCGGCGGCGCAGTGGCGATGGGCAACTCGGGGGCGGCTGAGGAGCTGCGCCTCATCACCGACGCACTGGCAGCCCCAACCGGCGAACGGCTCCTGACGATCAGCGCAGGTCCCACCGGCTCAACCGCCATCATCTGGCGTACAGATATTTAGATATATTTCAGGTTGTTCTTGATGTGACGGTCTGCTACAAGTTGCCCCATGGAGGCCGAAGTCCTCGCCACGCTTTTGGGAGTCGCTCTCGCAGCTCTCGTCGCAGCATGCGGTGCGGGCTTTCAGCTAGTCAACAGGCGCTTCGACAGACTCGACGACAAGGTCGACAGGCTCGAGGCCAAAGTGGACAACTTGATAATGGCCCTGGCCCGTTCCGGCTTTCTGATCGACCCTCATGCAGCCGCGTCCGAAGCAACACCACTCCCCACCGCCGACACGCCGTCCCCCACCGAACAGCCATCCCCGTCGCCTCCAGCCGAGCCACTGGGGCCCACGGCGGCGACTGCCTGACGTCCGGGGCCGACAGAATCCGGGGCGGCGCTTAGAGGCTGAGCGGGTAGGCGAGCGAAGCCGCCACATACGGGCAAGGCCGTGGCCCGAGCGGCCCGTGACGCAGCGAACAAGAGCGGGAGACATCCCTCTTCGACGTGAACCTCCTCACCTGTCCGCGTGGCCCCTTAGCATCGTGGGGTCGGGAGCGGGAGGCTCAATTGAGGTTGAAGTCGGACAGGGCGGCCAACATCGGGTTGCTTGTGCTGGCGCTGGCGGGGCTGGTGGCAGGATCGATCCTGGCCGACCTCTTCAAGGTGCTGATCGCGGTGGTGATCGCCTACGCGGTGCTGCGACTGGGGCTGGCCATGCTGCGCAACCTGGCCCGGCCGCTGCCCGAGCCGCCCGATCCCGGCGTGCTGCGCAAGGTGAAGATCGAGTACCGCTGCGCCATCTGCGGCGCCGAGGTGCGCATGACGGTCGCCCCCGACGAAGACCCCGACCCGCCCCGCCACTGCCAAGACGAAATGGACCTTGTGGCGCCTATTGAATAGTCCGGAGTAATCCACACCTGTGGATAACTCCGTGGAAAATTACACAGATGTAAGCAGGAGCGAGGGTCTCGGCTACCGGTACTGGGTGGCGGTCACGATCCCGGCCAGGATGAAGGCCAACCCCACCAGCAGGACCACGTTCGACGTGTCCCAGATCACACCGAGGTAGTTGACGATAATCGTCGCCACCCCCACCCCCAGCAGGCCGAACAGCGTGATCGGCACCCAGATCGGGCTCGGGGGCTGCTCGTCGAAACCGGTATGGGTCTGCCGGTCGGGCGTGTAGTTGTCGGGTCGGGTGCCCTTGGCGGTCACCCGTCCGGCCGGCACCCGGCGCTTCGTGGGTCTTGGCATGGTCCCAGAGGATAGGGGGAACCTGGCCGCCGATGCGGGCGACAGGCCAGCCGCCCCTACTTGAAGTTCTCCCAGTAGCGGGACGGGACCGGACCCCGCTGGCCGTGATATTTTGAGCCCAGCTCGCTCGACCCGTACGGGGTGTCGGCCGCGGTGGTCATCCGCTGGAAGCTGATCTGGCCGATCCGCATCCCCGGATACAGCGTGATCGGCAGGTTGGCCACGTTCGACAGCTCCAGGGTGAGCTGGCCGTCGAAGCCGGGGTCCACGAAGCCGGCCGTCGAGTGGATCAGCAGCCCCAGGCGCCCCAGCGACGACTTGCCCTCGAGGCGGGCCACCAGGTCGTCGGGCAGCTTCACCCGCTCCAGGGTGGCGCCCAGCACGAACTCGCCCGGATGCAGGATGAACGGGTCGTCGTCGCCGGCCTCCACCAGAGAGGTCAGCTCCGACAGGTCCCGCTTGACGTCGATGTAGCCCAGGGTGTGGTTGCGGAACACCCGGAAGCTGCTCCCCAGGCGCAGGTCCACCGACGACGGCTGCACCGCGTCGTCGTCGGGCGGGTCGATCACGATGCGGCCGGCGGCCAGCGCCTCGCGGATCGAGCGGTCCGACAGGATCACGGTGCGGTTCTATCGGGTGCCAGCACAGCCCGCGCGCCGTCCATGCCCGCAGCGTAGGTCAGCGTCGGCACCCGCACCGCCACAAGCGTGACGGATGGCACCTGTGGGGGTCAGCCGGGTTGCTGCCGGCATTGCCGGGGCTGAGGGCAGCGGGATCGCGGTGACAAATGTCACTTGTTCCGATCGGACGGTTTGTTAGCTTCGGTCGATGGAGTTCCGCCGCATCAACGGCCTGCCCCCCTACGTCTTCACGATCATCAACAATCTGAAGATCCAGCTCCGCCACGACGGCGCCGACATCATCGACCTCGGGTTCGGCAATCCCGACCTGCCGTCGCCCGGAATCGCGGTGGACAAGCTGTGCGAGGCGGCCCGCAACCCCCGCAACCACCGCTACTCGTCGAGCCGGGGACTGCCCGCCCTGCGCCGCAGCATCGCCGAACTGTACCGGCGGCGCTTCGGGGTGGAGCTCGACCCCGACACCGAGATCATCAACGCCATCGGGGCCAAGGAGGGGTTCAGCCACCTGATGTGGGTGCTGCTGCAGCCCGGCGACACCTGCCTGGTGCCCACCCCCAGCTACCCGATCCACATCTACGGGCCGCTGTTCGCCGGCGCCCAGATCCGGGAGGTGCCCCTAGCCGACGGCGACGAGTTCGTGCACCGGATGCAGCTCGCTTGGCACTACAGCCGGCCCAAGCCCCGGGTGGCGGTGATCTCGTTCCCGCACAATCCAACCACCACCTGCGTCGACCTCGAGTTCATGGCCAAGGTGGTGGACTGGGCCCGGGAGCGCGACATGCTGCTCGTGCACGACAACGCCTACGCCGATCTGGGCTTCGATGGGTACCAGCCGCCGTCGATCCTGCAGGTGGACGGGGCCGCCGACTGCGCGGTGGAGTTCTACTCTTGCACCAAGTCATTCTCGATGGCGGGGTGGCGGATGGCGTTCATGCTGGGCAACGCCGAGGTGGTGTCGGCCCTGGCCAAGCTGAAGAGCTACCTCGACTACGGGTCGTTCCAGCCGATCCAGATCGCGGCCGCGGTCACGCTGCGGGAGCAGCCCGACTATCCGCTGGAGGCGTGCGCGGTGTACCAGCGGCGCCGAGACGCCCTGTGCGAGGGCCTCAACCGCATCGGCTGGGAGGTGGAGCCGCCCAAGGGGACGATGTTCGTGTGGGCCAGGATCCCCGAGCCCTACCGACACATGGACTCGATCGAGTTCGCGTCGAAGCTGGTGCGCGAGGCCCATGTGGCCGTGTCGCCCGGCGTGGGGTTCGGCCCCGGCGGCGAGGGGCACGTGCGGTTCGCGCTGATCGAGAACCGCCAGCGCATCGGCCAAGGGATCCGCAATCTCCGCCGCTGCCTGCCCGCACTCGAGCCCCGTGCCGAGGGCGAGGCCGCAGCCTGAGCGTCCTTCCGCGGCGACGACCTGCCAGTTGGGCGCCGGTCGGCGCAGCGATTTCGGGAACAGGGCAGGAGTCGATTTCGGGGATCGGGACCGGGCGGGGTATAACGGCGCAATGCTGATCGTCGTCTCCCCGGCCAAGGCGCTCGACTACAGCTCGGCCCTGCCCACCCGCAAGCACTCCCAGCCCCGCATGCTGGACGAGGCCGGGCCGCTGGTGGACGTCATGCGCCAGAAGACGCCCGACGAGATCGCCAAGCTGATGGGGATCTCGGCCGAGCTGGCCGAACTCAACTTCGAGCGCTACGCCGACTGGGAGGCGCCGTTCACCACGGCCGACGCCCGGCCCGCGCTGCTGGCCTTCGCCGGCGACGTGTACCATGGCATGGACGCCGCAGCCACCTTCACCGAGCGCGACTACACCCACGCCCAGAAGGTGCTGCGGATCCTTTCGGGGCTCTACGGGGTGCTGCGCCCGCTGGACCTGATGCAGCCCTACCGGCTGGAGATGGGGTCCAAGCTGGCCACCTCGCGGGGCCGCGACCTCTACGCATACTGGGGCGAGCGCATCACCGACGCCCTCAACGAGGACCTGGCCGCCAGCCCGGGGCCGGCCGTGGTGGTGAACCTGGCATCGCACGAGTACTTCCGCTCGGTGGCGGTGGACCGGCTGGAGGGGCGGCTGGTCACGCCCGCCTTCCTCGACGGCCGGGGCGAGGCAGAGCCCAAGATGATCTCGTTCTTCGCCAAGCGGGCCCGGGGGTCGATGGCGGGCTGGATCATCCGCAACCGGGTCAAGTCGGTGCGGGGACTGCGCGACTTCGACGGACTCGGCTACGGATTCGACCCCGACCGCTCCGCCACCAACCGCCCGGTCTTCGTGCGCTACTCCTAGAGGCCGCGGTTCGCTCGGCCTCTAGCCTAAGAAGTCGGCGGCATCAGCCGTCTCCGACGTCGACTGCGCGATCCGGCGTGGGCGGGCTGTGCAGACAAGGCCGCGATGGCTACGCTCGTGTCCTTCGCGGGTGTAGTTCAATGGTAGAACATCAGCTTCCCAAGCTGAGAATGCGAGTTCGATTCTCGTCATCCGCTCAGCCGGTCGGTTCTGTGCAATCTACTAACAGGGTCTGGTAGTAATAGCTTTGCTACTAAAGTAGTATGCAACTATGAAGGTGAGTGTGAGCATTCCGGAGAGCGACGTCGAGTTCCTGGACGAATATGCCAAGTCCCACGGCATGGCATCGCGGTCGGCGGCGCTACAGCGGGCCATACGGCTGCTGCGGGCCAACCAGCTGTCCCGGCACTATGCAGCCGCCTTCGCTGAGTGGGCTGACGACGCCGACGGCAGCACATGGGATGTCGCAGTCGCCGACGGGCTGAGCCACCACTGATGAGACGGGGTGAGATCCGCATCGTCAGACTGGACCCGGCCGTAGGAACCGAGTCGGCCCGAAGCCGTCCTGCCGTGATCGTCAGCAACGACGGCGCCAACACGATCGCGGCCCTGCTCGGACAAGGAGTCGTGACGGTGGTGCCCGTGACCTCCAACATCGAGGTGATCCACCCATTCCAGGTGATGCTGGATACGGCCAGCACCGGCCTCAAAATCGACTCGAAAGCCCAGGCCGAACAGATCCGGTCGATCGACGTCAAGCGCGTCGGCGATCCGGTGGGCATGGTGCCACACGATCTCATGGCCCAGATAGAAGAGGCCATGCGACTGCACCTGCAACTCTGACCCCCGCCGCGAGGTGTGCTCCCTGATTCGGAAGAATATGATGTAATCTTTTGATATGGCCGGGGAATCGGAGGGGTATGACCCCCGCACCGCCCCGGAAGCACGGCTACGTCATCGCCGCGCTGCTTGCGTCTAGGGGTTGGAGGCTAGTTCACTCCTGTGCGGCTCGATCTAAGGTTGGAGGCTGTGGAGCGGTTCTTGTGTGACTTGCTTGTGACTATGGACGGGGCGGTGGGGGCTGTGCCCGCTCCGATTGTCGACGGGGCGGTGGACGTTGGCGATGACGGGCGGATCTTGTGGTGCGGCGCTGCCGTTGACGCGTCCGAGCTTGGGCCGGGGACCGCCGTTCACCGGGTTGGCATCCTCATGCCGAGCCTGATCAACGCCCACTGCCATACGCCTATGGTGCTGCTTCGGGGCGCGGGCGAGGGGCTGGCGGTGGACCGCTGGCTGCACGAGGTGATGTGGCCCCGAGAGTCGAAGCTCACCCCCGGCGACGTGCGGGCCGGGATGCTGCTGGGGGCGGGCGAGATGCTGGCCAACGGCATCACCGCCTCGGTGGAGATGTACTTCGTCGGACACGCCATGGCCGAGGCCGCCCAGCAGGCCCAGATGCGCTGCCTGGTGACTCCGGGCGTGATCGAGGATCCCGACTTCACTATGGCCGGATCGTGGCCCGACCAGATCGACGAGATGGTGGCCCTCCGCGACCGCTGGTCCGGCAGCGACCTCATCACCGTCGGGTTGGCCGCCCACGCCGCCTACTCGGTGTCGCGCCAATGTCTCGTTGCCATCGCCGAGCGGGCCGCCGAAACCGGCATGGCCGTGCACATTCACCTGGCCGAGCAGCAGTGGGAGGACGCCGCGGTGCGGGAGCGGTCCGGGGGGCTGGCCGCTCCCGAGTATCTGGAGACGCTCGGCCTGCTCGACGGCAATGTGATCGCGGCCCACGGCGTGTGGCTCGACGCCGATGATCTTGAGGTGCTCGCCCGCAACGACACCGCCGTGGTGCACTGCCCATGCTCGAACGCCAAGCACGCCTCCGGGGCAGCACCGGTCAGCGAGATGCAGGAGGCCGGGCTGCGGCTGGCGATAGGGACCGACGGCCCGGCGTCGCACCACCGCCTCGACCTGTTCGAGGAGATGCGCACCGCCATCCGCACCGCCCGGATCCGCTCAGGCGACGCCCAGACGTTCGAGGCGGCCGAGGCGCTGCACATGACCACTGCGGGAGCGGCCGAGGTGATGGGCCGAGGCGACGAGTTGGGCCGGCTGGCGCCGGGATATTGGGCCGACATGATGGCCCTGTCGCCGTCGGCGCCAGCGCTGCACCCGGTGAGCGTCGGCGACGACGACCCGCTGTCGCGGATCGTGTGGTCGGGCTCTCCGGGCGCGATCAGCGCGGTGTGGGTGGCCGGGCGCAAGGTGGTGGAGCACGGCCGGGTGCTGACCGTGGACATGGCCGAAGCAGTAGCCGAGGCCGACACCCGAGCCCGAAGGCTGGCCCAATGAACATCGACGAGGCAACCATATGAGCGACTTGTATGGGCGGTTGCGGGGGGCGGCGGGAGTCTTGGCTGAGCGGACCGGGTGCGAGCGGCACGACGTGTGCGTGGTGCTTGGGTCGGGGCTGGGCGGTTACCCCGACCGGATCAGCGACAAGGTGGCGGTGCCTTACCGGGACCTGCCCGGGTTCCCCGTCCCCACCGCAATCGGCCATGCTGGCACCGCCTACTCGGCGCAGATGGGCGGCAACCGGGTGCTGCTGCTGTCGGGGCGGGCCCACGCCTACGAGGGCCACGATCCCGAGGCCATCACGCTCGCGGTGCGGACTGCGGTGATGGCCGGGTGCCGGACGGTGGTGCTCACCAACGCGGCCGGCGCCTGCGGCGAGGGCATGGCCGGCGGCGACCTGGCCGTGATCACCGACCATGTGAACCTGGCCGGGATCAGCGTGCTGGCCGGCCCCAACGACGAGCGCCTCGGGCCGAGGTTCACCGACATGACCGACGTGTACACGCCCGCGCTCCAGGCCAAGGCCCACGAGGCTGCGGCCCGGCTGGGGCAGACACTGCGGGAGGGCGTCTACTTCTGGTTCCGCGGGCCGATGTTCGAGACCCCGGCCGAGATCCGCCTGGCCCAGGCGCTGGGCGGTTCAATGGTGGGCATGTCGACGGTGCCGGAGGCCACGGCGGCCCGTCACATGGGGGCGCAGGTGCTGGGCATCTCGCTGTGCACCAACCTGGCCGCCGGCATCTCCGAGGTGCCCCTGTCGCACACCGAGGTCATCGAGACTGCAGCAGCCGCCTCCGAGCGCTTCAGCGCCCTCTTCGACGAGCTTCTGCCCACGCTGTAGGGCCCTGTCAACTACTAATTTGGTAGATATTGGTAGCAATTAGTATTTCGCGATTGTGATTCAGAAACTCGGAGGCTTGGGGGGTAGGGTCGGCGGGGTGAGCGCTGGTGTTGGGCTGGAGCGGCGGTGTGGGGAGTACTTGATCTCCGACGACCCGGATCGGTTCGACGCTGACGCTATGCATGACTTTCTGGAGGTCGAGGGGTACTGGGCGGCCGGGCGCAGCCGGGAGCAGACCGCTCAGGGCGCGGCCAACAGCGTGGTGCTGGGTGCCTATGGGCCGGACGGGTCGATGGTGGGCGGGGCTCGGATCGTGACCGACCGGGCGACGTTCGGCTGGATGACCGACGTGTACGTGCTGGCCGAGCACCGGGGGCTGGGGCTGGGCCGGGAGCTGGTCGCCGCGGCCTGCGAGCACCCGGCGGTGGCCGGGATCAAGCGGCTGCTGCTCAAGACCGGTGATGCGCACGAGCTGTACCGGCCGTTCGGCTTCACCGAGCCGCCCGAGCCGGAGGGCTGGATGGAGCTGCGACGCGAGCCGGGCGGTGCGTCGAGCATCGCCGGAGCGTCCGGCATGGCTGATCATGGGCGCCACGAGCCGCCCTCTAGTGCCGACAGAGCGGCAAGCGCGTCGTTCGACCCGGCCGCGGGGCCGCAGCCTTATGCCGCCTGGTCGGGCGCCGGGCTGCCCGATCCGCGCATTGCGCCGGTGTCGCAGATCGCCACCCACCTGCTGGAGATCGTGACCGTCGAGGGGCCGGTAACCGCTGACCGGGCCTACCGGCTGTACATCCGAGGCGCCGGTTCGTCGAAGGTCACCCAGCGGGCCCGGGCGCCCATGGAGCAGGCATTGGGCCGATTGAGGCTGCGGGGCCAGGTTGAGATCGATGAACTCGACAACGGCGAGGAAGCTCAGCAGGTGCTGCGCCTTGCTGGCACCCCCGCAGTGGTGGTGCGGGAGTTGGGCGAACGGTCGCTGTACGAGGTGCCGCTCAACGAGATCGCCGAACTGATGGAACACTTCCGGCGAGAACTGATCGGGCGTGCCGGAGTCGGCGAGCAGCCGGCCCACGCGGTGGCCGGCGTGATCCAGGAGGCCGCGCTGCGCCGGGCCAGCCCCGAGCGTCTCAAGCGGGCCGTGCTCGACGGCTACGGGCTGATCCGCATGACCCAGGCCGCCGAGCAGTACCTCGACGTCGCTCTGGCCCTACTCGACGAGCCCGACTCCCCCCGAAATTGATGCCGATAC
Organism: Acidimicrobiia bacterium; assembly: GCA_022821685.1. Lineage (GTDB taxonomy): Bacteria > Actinomycetota > Acidimicrobiia > Acidimicrobiales > Aldehydirespiratoraceae > Aldehydirespirator. The sequence goes on along the minus strand of JAJEDD010000025.1, from coordinate 117,760 downwards.
TGGACATATAGGGGCCAAGATCCACATCAATTTCGAGTTTGGGACTCGGCCTGCTGTAGGAGGGACCAGACCCTCGGCGGGGTTAGGGGCAACTCGGTGGGCCAGATGCCGATGGCCCGGCCCACCGCGGCGGCCACCGCGGCCGGGACCGGATTCAATGCGCCCTCACCGGCACCCTTTGCCCCGTAGGGGCCAGCTCCGTCGCCTCGCTCGGCCAGCACCGACGTGATGCGGCGCGGGGTGTCGCGCAGGCGGGGCACCCGGTACTCGACAAGATTGGGGTTGGTTAGCTGCTCGCCGTCGTAAACCATCTCCTCCCACAGAGCGATGCCCAGACCCTGGGTGGCCGCGCCCAAGTCCTGGCCCTTCACCAGGTCTGCGTTCACCGCGTGGCCCACGTCGCCCACGGTGACCAGGTGCTCGACAGCGACCTCGCCGGTGGCGGTGTCGACCGATACTTCCACCCCCACCGCGCCGATCTCCCAGAACGGGGGCAGCATCTCGGTGGCTCCGGCCCGGCGGATCACGCCCACGCCCACCACCTCACCGGCATCGGCGCCGAACCACCGCCGGATCACCTCGGCCGGAGCAAGCGCCCCGTCGCCGGCATGGATCAGGCCGTCGCAGACCTCGACCTGCTCGACGGAGATGCCGGCCGACTCGGCGGCCCAACTCCTCAGGGTGCCCCACAGATCGGCGCAGGCGGCCTGGACGGCCAGACCGACCACGGTGGTAGTGCGGCTGGCGCCGGTGGTCCACTCGAAGGGGGTGAAGCGGGTGTCGCTCTGGCCGACGGCCACCGCATCGATCGGCACGCACAGCTCCCGGGCCGCGATCTGGGCCAGGGCGGTGCGGCTGCCCTGGCCCATCTCGGTGCTGCTCGTCAGCAGGGTGACCGACCCATCGGAGTGCATGCGCACCTGGGCGGTAGAGATCGGCGAGGCGCCCGCGTCACTGGCACTGACCGCCACGGCCCGGCCCCGCAGGATGCCTGGCACCGGCGCGGCGGCGTGCTCCTCCAGAGCGTTGGCCACCGCGTCGGTGCGCGACGACTCGGACGACGAGGCGCCACGCGCGGCGGCGTACTCCTCCAGAGCGGCGGCCACCGCGTCGAGGTCGGCGGCCAGGTCGGCGTCGAGGGGGCGCTTGCCGTCGATGATGGTGTCGCCGGGGGCCAGCAGGTTGCGGCGGCGCAACTCGACGGGATCGATACCGAGCTCGTCGGCGGCCATGTCCATGTTCAACTCCCCCGCCAGCGCGGCTTGGGGAGCGCCGAAGCCCCGGTACGACGACGCTGGAGAGGTGTTGGTGTAGACGGCAACGCCCCGAACCCGCAGATTGGGCACCCGATACGGCCCGAAGCTGCGGTTGATGCTCTTGGTGAGCACCAGGGGGCTGTTGTCGGCGTAGGCGCCGGTGTCGAAGCGGATGTCGATGTCGCGGGCGCAGATGCAGCCGTGGGCGTCGAAGCCGGTGCGCACGGTCACCCGCGCCCCGTCGGCCCGGGTGGTGTACATGGCCCCCTCGACGTCGGTGGTGACCTTGACGGGGCGGCCGGCGGCCCACGACGCAGCCGCGGCCAGCGGCTCGAGCTTGGTGTAGGACTTCGAGCCGTAGCCGCCGCCGATGTAGGGCACCTCCACCCGCACCGCGGCCAGCGGCAGCGAGAACATCCGGGCCAGCTCTTTGCGGACCATCAGCGGGTGCTGGGCGGTGGAGATGACGTGCAGGGCACCGGGCTGCCAGTCGGCCAGCGCGTTGTAGGTCTCCATGGCGTAGCCGTAGACGAGGGGGAAGGTCGTGGTGGTCTCCACCACTGCGGCCGCGTTGGCCAGGGCGGACTCGATGTCGCCCCAGGCCAGCTCGCTGCGGTGGGCGGCATTGTCGGCGGAAGCGGCCGGAGCGACATCCAGGAACTTCTGGCCCGGCTCGACGTAGGAGTGCTCGTGGATGAGCACGTCGGATGCCAGGGCAGAGGCCGCGTCGGTGAGCGCCGGCAGGTCGTCGTAGTCGACCCACACCAGTTCGGCGGCGTCGGCGGCCTGTTGGGGGGTCTCGGCCACCACCGCCGCCACCGGCTCGCCGTAGTAGCGGACCTTGTCGACGGCCAGGATCGGGTGATCACAAACGATGTGGCCGAACCGGCGGCCGAGGTGACCCAGGTCGTCGGCGGTGACGACCGCGATCACGCCCGGCGCGGCCTCAGCTTCAGCCCGGTCGATGCTGACTATGTGGGCGTGGGCCCGCTCGGAGCGCACCACCGCGGCGTGGGCCATGTTGGGCAGGGCCATGTCGATGGCGTAGCGGGCCCGTCCGGTGACCTTGTCCCACCCGTCGCGCCGAGGCACGGTGGTCATGTCTGGCCCCGCATCCGGGAGGCAGCGACGGCGACTGCGGTCTCGATGGGTGCGTAGCCGGTGCAGCGACACAGGTTGCCGTCCATCCATTCCCGCACTTCGGCCGCCTCGGCGTCGGGATGAGCCTGGAGCAGGGCGACGGCCATCATGATGAAGCCGGGCGTGCAGTAGCCGCATTGCAGGGCGTTGGCGGCCATGAACGCCTCCTGCACCGGGTGCAGGTCCCGGCCCTGGGCCAGGCCCTCGACGGTGAGCACCTCGGCGCCGTCGAGGTCGCAGGCCAGGGTGGCGCACGAACTGACCGGATTGCCGTCCACCAGCACCGTGCACACGCCGCACACCTGCATCTGGCAGCTGACCTTGGTGCCGGTGAGACCCAGGCGGTCCCGCAGGAGCTCAGCCACGGTGAGCCGCACCGGCACCAGCATCTCGACTTGCTGCCCGTTGACCCGACACCGGACAACGGTCGAGGTTGACGCATGTGACCCATTCATCGAACCGCTCCGGAATCGCTCGGTCCTCGGCTCGTCCACGCTCTGCCCGCTCGACCGGACCCAGCCGGGCGCGACGGACATGCGACGGTCATCGAGCCGCACCCAACGTGCGCTCCAGGTGGGTCCGCAGCACCGAGCGCTTGTAGTCGGGCGGACCGGTCATGTCGTCGCTGAGCTCCAACCCGTCTACGAAGGCGTCCAGTCCGGCGGTGTCGCCTGCGGCGAGCGCGATGCGGGTGGGACGCTCGGTGGCCGCGCCCACGGTGATCTCCCAGCGGTCCTCCGTGACCACTAGGGCCACGCCCAAAGTCGGCCGCTCATGGCTCTGAAGCTTCCAGTACGACATGCCCGGCCGTTCGAAGGGCAAAGTGACGGTGGTGAGGATCTCGTCAGGCTCGAGCGAGGTCTCGAACGCCCCCACGATCAGCTCGTCGATGCCCAGCGTGCGGACACCCAGCCCCGAGCGAACCTCAGCCGTCGCGCCCAAGGCCAGCAACACGCAGCCCAGATCGGAGCGGGGCTCGGCGAAGCAGAGGTTGCCGCCCACGGTGCCGGTCGAGCGCACCCTTGCGTTGCCCACCCGCGACGCGGCCGCAGCCAGCGTGGGCAGGTGCGCGCGGGCAGCCGGGTGGTCGGACAACCGCCGGTGGGTGACGGCCGCGCCGATGGTCACCGCACCGGCCTCGGCGTCGACGTCGATCCGCTTCAGGGCCTCCACCCGCTTGAGATCCACTATTGCGGCCGGGCGGCGCAGTCCCAGCCCCATGGCCGGAACCAGTTCGGTTCCACCGGCGTAGGGCGCATGGTCGTAGTCGACCGCAGCCAGCACCTCGGGCAGCTCGTCCGAGCGCACCAGCCCAACCTCGGGCAGCGTCGTCATGGGCCCGGAAACTCCGTGGACGCACCGATCATGGACTCATATGGTGTCAACGTGGTGTCGGGCTTTCCTCATCGGCCGGCGGGCAACATAATGGGCATCGTTGCAAAATGATGGGGTGCGGCCCGTACCGACCCGGCTAGTGACGAGACTCCGGCCCGCAACTGGGCTGCTGTTGCTGGCACTTGCAGCCGCCAGTTGCTCCACCCCACCTGGAGACGGCGAGCGCGCGACCATTGAAGAGCCGCCGCCCGAAACGGCCAGTTCCCGAGACACAACCACGACCGCCCCACCAACCACAACCACCAGCACACCACCCGCCAGGACCACGGCGGCGCCAACAACAACCACGACCGCCCCACCAACCACAACCACCAGCACACCACCCCGTGACGTATTCGAGACAGTCGCCCATCTCCGGGATCGGGCCCGTCACGATCTCATGCCCTGGGGTGGCGGGTTCCTGCACCTAGAGTATGCGGCCCCTACCACGTCAGAGGAGCCGTGCAGCGAAGGCCGGCTCAGCGCAAGGTTCTCCACGGACGGAGTGGAGTGGACTGAGTTCTCAGATTTTGAAGTTCCGAGCGTGCACACCAAGCCCACATTGCTCTCGCAACTGGGCCTCGATGACCTCGACTGCTGGGTCAACACGTACAAGTCTGCGATGCGCATCTCGTCAGACGGTGAGCGCTTCGTGATCGCCTCGCAATGGCCCACGTACCTGGACACGTGGGACGGAAGGAGAGCCAGCGACGCGGCCTGGTTGGACCGGCTTCTCGAGAATCCGCCCTCTGTTTCGGTGTCCATCACGCGGGATCTGGTCAATTGGGAGACCATTGAAGTACCGATTCCCCGACCTGAGGGACTTCACACGTCCCTGCATGCCGCACCTAGCCTCGGCGGGTTGTCTCTGGCCGAGCAGGGATGGCTGTTGGAACTGGAGACAGTTACCTACATGAACCTGTTCTCCCTGATGCCAGCCGACATCAGAGAGTCAGCGAGCAGGATTCAACCGAAGTATGACGGCCCCTGGGTTGATGAGAGCACCGGGGAGTCGGGAATGACGGTCGAATGGTGGGCCGATGGGACTCAGCGCGACGCGCACACGCGATTCGTCCCGTGGAGAGAACTCGGAACTACCCGGGAACTCTACGAAGACTACGGGGAGATACTGAACAAACCCTACCATCCCCCGTCGCGCTATTCGGAATCGATGCTCGTTGCTCCGTGGGGAGAGAGTCCAGAGCGGTTCGACCTGCCTTACGTGCACACATGCTGCACGGTTTGGACCGAGTCAGGGTTCGTCGGCCTGCTGGACCGCTCCGTCGCGGGCCACTTGCCGTCGCTGTTCGGCCCAGCGACTGTGGTGTTCTCACCAGACGGCGAGACCTGGGACGCGCTGGAGTCGATTGGCGGGGAAAGGACGTGGGTAAAGGGTATTGCTGCGGTCAACTCGGGGGTCATCGCTTTCAGCACCCACCCCGACGAATTTCTATCGCTCGGAGGCGATCAGGATCGAATCGTCTATTGGCTTTCCGATCCCGACGGTTCGAGCTGGAGGCAGGTCAAACCGGCTGAGACCACCGACCCGATCGAATGGCTCATGGCGAACGACAAGACACCCATCGACTGGCCTCGCCTGGCGGTCAACGGCAACGTCGTGCTCCGAATCCGCGACTACACCATCGAGCGGTACGTGGCACCCGGCTAGCGACGCCTGCAGCGACATCGCTGTAGCAGAGGACTCCAGCTGTCGCTGGCCGGAGGACTCCTCGGGGGTCAGGGGCCGGCACGGGCCAGGCCGGTGGCGGCGTTGGTGCAGAAGGCGTCTATGAGCTTGCTGGCCTTGGAGCGGATGACGCCGGCGCCGAGGGTGGCGACACGGCCGGTGATCTCGTAGGCGCCGACCAGTTGGACCCGAGTCCGGCCAGGGGCGGCGTCTGACAGGCGGGCGGCGGCATCGATCATGATGCGGGAGCGGCTCTGGCGGTCCTCGCCCCGGGCCCGGATAGACACCTCCTCGCCGTCATGCACCCCGGCTACTCCGATGCGCAGGTCGGCTCGCAGCGAGAACGGGCCCACCTTGTCCTCGAAGGCGGCCTGGAAGCTGGAGCCGTCGAAGCCAGCGGCCCCCGCCGACACCTCGGTCACCGAATGCATGATCGGGAGCCACGACGCCACCGCGTGAACATCCAGCAGCCGGGGCCACACTTCGTCGCGAGGGGCATCGACCACGAACTCCCGGTCGACCGACTCCCTCAAATCAGGCCCCGCTTCAGCAGCCCGAACGAGCGTCAGGCTCGCAGGGCGGGGAGGACCTCACGGCCCAGCAGCTCCATGGAGGCGAACCAGCGGTCGAAGTTCATGCGCAGGTCGAACACCAGGTGCTCCACCCCGACCTCGGCGAAGCGGTGCACCTGCTCGACCACCTCGTCGGGGGTGCCCGCGATCAGTGAACCCTCGATGTCCTCGGCGGTGGCGAAGCGGCCAGACGGCGGCTTGGCCCACCACTTGCCCCGCTTGTTGGCCCAGGCCAGCAGACCCTCCAGGTTCACCCCGGACATGGCCAGATCATTGGTGGCCGCGATCGACGTGGGCGGGATCACGGCCACGGTGGGCATGGGCCGACCGTTGGCCGCGGTCATCTCGCGCATGGTGGCCACCCGCTCGGCGATGGTGAGCAGGGTGGTGCGCCCCGGCATCCAGCCATCGCAATACTCGGCGGCCAGCCGGGCCGAGCGGGGGGTGGCCCCGCAGTACCAGAACGGCACCGGCGCGCCCGGCTTGGGCTCGATCGAGATGTTGTCGAAGGCATACACATCGTCTTGGTAGGTGACCCTGTCATCGGTCAGCAGGCGGCGCAGGATCTCGGCGTTGGACCGCACCAGCCCCACCCGGTCCACCCCGGCCATGTCGATCACGTCGAACTCGTGGTCGAAGGTGCCCGCCCCGAAGCCCAGCACCACCCGGTCGCCCACCAGGCTGCACAGCGTCCCGATGCTGATAGCAGTGTGCACCGGATGGCGGAACGGGATCAGCGAGCCGGTGCCCAGCGTGACGCGCTCGGTGACTGCACCGATGGCGGTGAGGGTGGTGAGCGCCTCGTAGAAAGTGATGTCGGCAGCCTCCATCTCGGAGTGGGGCTCGAACACGAGGTGGTCGCGCACCCACAGTGAGTCGAAGCCGAAACTCTCGGCCAGCACCGCCCCGTCGAGCACCGCCCGGCGGCTGGCATGACCGCCGAAGTGGGGCATGAGCAGCCCGAACTTCATGTCCGAGGTGTCAGCGGTCATCGGATCACCTTCTGCTTGTCACAGGGTCTTCCTAAGGTCCTGAGCATGGATCTTCCACCACTTTCCTGCATCATCCTCACAGCGAGCTATACAGCCGTTTCGCCGCTGGCGGGCGTGGCGCCGTCACACAACGCTGTCGTCACTACAGCGTCGTGCGGGCGAGGCAGCCCCAGCCGGGCTCGCCCACCACCTTGCGGTCGACGTACACATCGCGGCCCCGCACGATGGTGCGGTGGATGCGGCCCTTGGTGATCCGGCCGTCGTAGGCGGTCCAGCCGCACTTCGACAGCACGGTGTCGGCCGAGTGGCGGGTCTGGTCGGCCGGGTCGAAGATCACGATGTCGGCGTCGTAGCCGGGCCGCAGGAATCCCTTGGAGGCCAGGTTGAACTCGGTGGCCGGCTCCTCGGCCACCACCTCGGCCACCCTGGGCAGCGAGATCATCCCGTCCATGTGGCAGTCCAGCAGCATGGGGTACTGCTCCTGCACGCCGGGGGTGCCGGTGTGGCAGGCCCAGCAGTCCTCCCAGCCGATCTCCTTCTCGGCCCGGGTGTGGGGAGCGTGGTCCGACGAGAGCATGTCGATGGTGCCGTCGTTGAGGGCCTCCCACACCGCCTCGCGGTGGTGGTCGGGCACCCAGTACGACAGGGCGTAGGGGCCGAGCTCCTCAATGTCACGCCACCGCGACAGGAACAGGGCCCAGTGGTTGACCTCGCAGCTCACCGCCACGCCCCGCTCCTTGGCCCGCCGCACCATCTCCACCGAGCCCTCGGTCTGCATGTGCACGATGTGGAGCTTGGTGCCGGTGGCCTCGGCCATCTGCAGGATCACCGCGATGGCGGCGTCCCAGATCAGGCCGTTGTGGGTGGCCAGGGTCTGGGCGTAGGCGGCCGGGCTGCGGTCGCCCCGGTCCCAGTGGGTCTGCTCGGTCACGTCCATGATGGCCTGGTCGTGGGGATGGATCATGAACGGCCGCCCGGTGGGGCCGATGGCCTCGAACATGCGCAGCAGGTGGCCGTGGTCGTGGATGCCGGTGCCCGAGGGATGGGGGTAGTCGCGGCCGGTGTCGACCACCATGTAGATCTTGAAGGCGGCCACCCCGGCGTCGGCCATGGGCTGCACCTCGTGCAGCTCGCTGGGCACCGGGTTGTGGTTCCAGTCGACGATGCTCTTGGTGTCGTAGAGCTCGAAAAGCTCCTCGAGCACCTGCAGGTTCTTGGTGACCGGGTTGAGGTTGGGCATCCCGAACACGGTGGTCACCCCGCCGGCCGCGGCGGCCGCGGTGCAGGTGCTGATGTCCTCCTTGTGGACGTAGCCGGGCTCTCGCAGATGCACGTGGACATCGACCATGCCGGGCAGCACCCACTTGCCGGTGGCATCGATGCGCTCGACAGAGTCGGGCAGCGGAACTGCGCCGGGAGCGGCGATGGCTGCGATCCGCTCGCCCGCGATCAGCACGTCGGCTGCCTCGACCCCCGTGCCCGACACCACCGCGCCGCCGGCCACCACCCGATCGATCATCGGCAAATCCATGGGCACGCGCCCATCGGCAAGGTCGCAGTCATGGGTTCATCCTTGCCCGCGGAAGAATCGCGAGCTAACCGGGCCCAGCCGCGCCATCGGGGTGCTTCACCAGCAGCTAGCCCCTGGCCGCCGAGGCGGTGGAGGTGGTCCGGGGGTCATGGCGCGCCGCCGGGGTCCTTGACCAGCATCTCAACAGGCTCAGACGGCGAACTCCGGTGCACCTCCACCGAGCCGCCGGTGAAGTGGCTACGATACCAGTCGACGATCTGGGGGATCACCGCGTCGCCGTACTGCTTGTAGGCCGCGTAGTGGGTGGTGTGACGCTGCATGACGAGCTTCTTGGGGGCGCCGGCCCGTTCGTAGAGCCGCTCGGCGTGGTCGGTGGGGGTGGTGGCATCGTCGGCCACCGCGATGATCATCAGCGCGGCCGGGGCCACCTTGTGGACCACGTCGATGGGGCGGTAGTCCATGATCGCCTCGGCGCAGCGCAGCGGCACCGACGACGGGATGCGGTCGTCCACATCGGCCTTCACCTTCGAGGCCCGGCGCTCGGGGGTGGGGACCATGATGTCCTCTCGGGGATGGACCATCTCGCCCTCGCCGGTGAGCACCCGCCGCTCGCGGTCGGCCTCGATGCGGGCCAGGAACTCGTACCACTCGTACTCGCGCCGCATCCGGCGCAGCCAGTCCTGCCCGTCGGCCACCGGCACCTGCGACACCGCGGCCCGCACCCGGCGGTCGGCTGCGGCCAGCAGCACGGCGTTGCCGCCCCCGGTGCCGCCGCTTCCGAACACGCCGATGTTGTCGGAGTCCACATCGTCGCGGCTGCACAGGTAGGTGACCGCGTTGATGAGGTCCTCAAGCTGGAGCTGCGGCAGCAGCACCCCCCGATCGCCGCCGGAGTCGCCGAAGCCCCGGTAGTCGAAGATCATCACCCTGAAGCCGGCGGCGCAGAGCGCCTCGTGGTAGGGCAGGTACAGCTTGGCGTCCTTGAGTCCGAGCCAGCCCGGCCCCTGGACGATGGCCGGAACCGGACCGTTGACCTCTTCCGGCGAGCGCAGCAGGCCCTTGAGCCTCACACCCTCGCTGAAGAAGGCCACCTCGGTCTCGCGCACGGCCGTCTCCTCCCCGCCCGGACTTGGAGTCCAATGTTGGGCCGAGTTAGTGTATACAGTTGCGGGCGCCGGGGATTCCGACCTCTCCCCGGCGCCCTCTCTAGTCGCAGGCGCCGGGAGATTCGGATACGTCCAGCGCCCGCATCAACCACACGCAGACCATCACAAGCAAGCGAGTCTCGAAGCCAGACAGACACACCAGGAGCAGTCAATGGCCGAAATGATGTCATCGAGCGAGTTCAGAGTGGCCCTGGAGCAGGCCTTTTCGGGCACCATGGCCAAGGACGCCTCATTCAGCCGGGCCTGGGCCACGGGCCGGCTCCACAAGCAGCACTTCGTCCACTGGGCAACGAACCACTACCACTACATCGGCCCGTTCGGCGACTACCTCGGCCTCATGTACGCCAACACGCCCGACCACGCCCGCGACGCCAAGGACTTCCTGCTGCAGAACATGTACGAGGAGGAACTGAGCGACGATCGTCACACCGACCTGCTGATCCGCTTCGCCGAAGCCTGCGGCGGCACCCGGGCCTACGTGCAGGACCGCAACAACGCCATGCCGTTCGCCAAGGGCATGCAGGGCTGGATGTACTACGTGTCGGGCCGGGAGAACTTCGTGGTGTCGTCGGCCGCGCTGATCGTCGGCCTCGAGTCGCAGGTGCCGTCGATCTACCGCACCCAGTACCCCACCTTGATCAACAAGTACGGCTTCTCGGAGTGGGAGGCGGAGTTCTTCGACCTGCACATCACCTCCGACGAGATCCACGGCGAGCGGGGCTACCAGATCGTGCTCAAGTACGCCGACACGCCCGAGCTGCAGCAGCGCTGCCTGCACTACGTGCGGGAGGCGGCCGACATGCGCTTCGCCTACACCAAGGCGCTCTACGAGACCTACGTGCAGCCCGACCTCGGCCCCTGGATCGAGGAACTCGAGCGCGAGCCCGCGCTCGTCGGCTGACTTTCTGGCGCTCTCGGCTTCACGCCAGGCCAAGGTGCCGCGCATCTACTTCAAGACCGCCGACCAGTACGTGGAGTTCGCCGAGGGCGAGGAAGTCAACGTGCTGCGAATGGCCATCCGGGAGGACATCGACGTGCCGTGGCAGTGCGCCAGCGGCAACTGCGGCACCGACCGGCTGATGGTTGAGGAAGGGGCCGAGAACCTCGACCCGCCCCGGCGCCGGGAGCGGGCCCGGCTGGGCGAGCTGGTGGACGAGGGCTATCGCCTGGCCTGCCAGACCTACACCCGCGGCGACGCCACCTTCAGCTGGGATCCCGACCAGGTAGGCCTCGACGACGAGGACGGCGCTGGCGGCGGGGCGCGCACCGGCTGGGCCGGCACCGGCTGAAGGCGAGTCGGTCGGGCTTAGGGGCTGGGGGCTGGAGCCGTGGCGGCGCCGAAGGGATGGTTCGAGGTGGAGGCCACCGCCGATGAGCTGGCCGCGGCGGGCAAGCTCGTCGTGCAGTTGCACCGCCACGAGATCCTGCTGCTGTGGAACGACGGCGAGCCGGTGGCCCTGTCGAACGTGTGCATCCACCGGGGGCGCAAGCTCAACGAGGGCGTGATGCTGGGCAGCCGGCTGGTGTGCGCGGGCCACCAGTGGGCCTACGAGGTCGCCACCGGCTACTGCCAGGCCCGCGAGCGCTACCAGCCCCGCTACTCGCTGGAAATGCGCGACGGCCAGATCTTCCTGGAGCTGCCCGCCAAGCGAGGCCCCTGAACTCTGGACCAAGAATCAGGGAGTCAACGGTTACGCCCGCGCCGAACTCCGGAACCGGGCCGGGCTCAGGGCCTCGATGTGCTCCGGCATCAACGGAGGCGGCTGGCAGTGGCCGGTTATCAGCGCGGCGCACAGACGCCCGAGGGCGGGGGCGGTCTTGATGCCGTAGCCGCCCTGGCCGGCCAGCCAGAAGAAGCCCGGATGGTTCGGGTCGAACCCTGCTGCGGGGACGTCGTCTCCGGCGAAGGTGCGCAGTCCGGCCCAGGTGCGGCGCACGCCCCGGACCTTGAGGGTGGTGGCCTCCTCCAACTCCTCCACGCCCAGCGCGATGTCCTCCGTCTCGGGGCGGGCGTCGCACGGCCCGCTGGGCGTCTCGTCGACGGGCGACACCAGCAGCATGGGGCCCTCGGGCTCGAAATAGAACCGGTTGCCGATGTCCCACACCATGGGCCATTGCGCTACGGACACGCCGACGGGAGGGGGGAACACGAACACTGAGCGCCGCAGCGGTCGGAGCCCGAGCGGCGCCACCCCGGCCAGAGCGGCCACCGCATCGCACCACGCCCCCGCCGCGTTGACGACCACGTCGCAGTCCCAGTGCCGGTCGTCGGCGGTGACCCGCCAGCCGCCGGTCCGCTCGACGATCTCGGTAACCCCGGCCTCCAAGTGCAGAGCCGCACCGCGGTGGCGGGCACCGCGAACGAAACCCTGCAACAGGGCATCGACGTCGATGGTCATGGCACCCGGCTCATGGACGCCGGCCACCGCGGCGTGGGGGTGGAGCACGCCGACGAGGTCGCGGCAGCCCGATCCGCCGAGGCGGTACACCTCCACCCCGGCCGCCTCGGCCTCGACCGCCTTGTGCTCGAGCCGGTCGAGTTCGCTGCGGCGGGCGATCCACAGCAGGCCCCGCGGCGACAGCAGCGGGTGGTCGGCGAACCCGTCGGGGGGCTCGGCCAAGAAGGCGCGGCTGGCTCCGGCCAGCGCGCTCACCACCGGCGCGCCCGAGGTCTGGGTGTGGAGCGCGGCCGAGCGGCCGGTGGCGTGAGCGCCGGCTTGGCCCTCGCGCTCGACCATCACCACCGAGGCCGACTCGGCCAGGTGCCAGGCCGCGGCCGCTCCCGCAATCCCCGCGCCGATCACCACCACCCGCATCCCGCCAGCCTGCCACGCCCCGGGCCCGAGCGGCCCGGCGAGCGAAGCGAACAAGGAGCGGAACACACGCCCCGAGCGGCCCGGCGAGCGAAGCGAACAAGGAGCGGGACACACGCCCCGGACGGCAACACGAGCGGGCGAAAACGCCCGATTAGACCCTTGGTGGGGGCGGTATACAATCCGCTATCGCATATCGGTCGAGCGCTGCGGCTCGGGCGGTCCCCCAACGGAGGAGCAGCGTGCGCGACGGATTGACCATCATCGACACCGACACTCATGTGTGGCCGTCGGTGGAGGTTCTCAAGCGCTACGCCGACAAGGATCTGCTCGACCGCTGGGAAGCCGAGCTGGCCCAGTTCGAGCGCCGGGTGGAGCTGCCGCTCACCTACGGCGACCCCGAGGGCCCGTGGACCAACCTCAGCATCGAGCCCCGCGGCTACCTGCGGGAGATCGGCGAGAAGTCGCACCTAGAGGAGAAGCTCGGCGCGGGGGGTCGGGCCGCGCTGGAGGGCAAGATCCGGGGCCTGGTGGTCACCGAGGACTCCCCCCGCTACGGCGTGGGCCACGACAACGCCACCGGACGCATCGCCGACATGGACCGCGAGGGCACCGACGTCCACCTGCTGATCCCCGGCACCTGGCCCCAGTCGGTGACGGTGTGCCCCACCGACGTGGCCACCGGCCTCTACGAGTCGTACGCCCGCTACATGGCCGACTTCTGCTCGATAGACACCGACCGGCTCAAGAGCCTGCTGCTGCTCACCGGCGAAGACGTCGAATGGTCGGTGCGACACATCGCCGAGCACGCTCACGAGCCGTCGGTGTCGGGAGCCATGCTGGCACTGGCCGAGGGCTTCCCCATCGACGACCCCGACCTGGAGCCGATCTGGGCCGCGCTGGCCGATGCCGACCTGCCCCTGCTGCACCACTCGTTCTTCTACGAGCCGCCCTACTTCCCCGGCTACCGCGACGTGTGGGACAACATTGTGGTGGCCCGCACCGCGGCCCATCCGTGGGGGGCGCAGCTGCGGCTGGCCTACCTGCTGCTGTCGGGCGTGTTCGACCGCCACCGGAACTTCCGGGTGGGCTTCTCCGAGACCGGCTGCGGGTGGCTGCCCGAGTGGCTGCTGCGACTCGACGGCCAGTCCCGCCACCTCAAGAGCAAGGGGCCGAAGCTGTCGATGCTGCCGTCGGAGTACGCCCGAGCCGGCCATGTCTACTGCGGCATCGAGCTCTACGAGGGCCGCAAGATCTACGACTACGTCGACAGCGTGCTCGGCGACGGCGTGCTCATGTACCAGTCGGACTTCCCCCACGCCCAGTGCCGCTTCCCCGACTCGCCCGGCGCGGCGCTGGCCTGGGGCATCGAAGACGACACCAAGCGCTCCAGACTGTTCTCGGGCAACGCCAGCCGCTTCCTGCGCATGGCCGCCTGAGAGGAAGGTCAATGGTGGAGCGAGAGCACCAGTCGGCGGACCCAGACACCGCCGAGACCCGCTGACAGAGGACGGACCATGGTGGAGCAAGAGCAGACTCGGCTGCGGGAGCGTGACCGCAGCACCGAGGACCGGCACCCCTACGAGGTGTTCTTCTCGGCGTTCAAGGAGCGGCGGAATCTGGCCGACAACGGCCAGGTGGTGATCAAGGGCAAGGATCTGCCCTGGCAGCAGTCCCGACAGGGCCGCAGCAAGTACTACCTGCACATGAAGGCCGAGAACCGGGCGGTGCAGGACTGGATGGTGTTCCGCAAGGACATCCAGACCGAGTCGGGAGCCCACACCCACCAGGGCGGGCTGGTGATCTACGTCACCCGGGGCGCGGGCTACAGCGTGTTCGACGGGGTGGAGTACCACTGGAAGCCCGGCGACCTGCTGATCCTGCCGGTGAAGCCCGGCGGGGTGGAGCATCAGCACTTCAACTACGACGACACCCAGAGCTCGCAGTGGATCGCCTTCATCTACATCCCGTTCCTGTTCCAGACCGGCTCGATGCTGGCCCAGGTCAAGGAGCAGTCGAACTGGCGGGAGTCAGCCGCCGCCGACACCGGCCAGGACGACGGCGGTGACAGCTCCGGGGATGACGCCGACGAGGACCCCATCGTGGCCGTCACCCGGATCATCGGCGAGAGAGCCGGCGATGGCTGAGCCGACCCTCTACGACCTGACCTTCGCCGACTCGCGGGCCGAGCGCGACCGCCGGGCCGCGGCCAAGAACCTGATCGGACGCGAGGACTGCGAGCCCGAGCTGAACCGCATGGGGACCATGCGCTGGTACCTGCACCCCCATCTGGACACGCCCAGCACCCGAGCCCTGTACTTCCACGAGCTGGAGATCCCCCAGGGCTCCAACAGCGGCCGGCTGTACTGCCAGGGCGGGGTGATCCACTTCGTGATGGTCGGCAGCGGCCACACCGTGCTCGACGGCCGGGCCCACGAGTGGGAGGAGGGCGACGTGATCGCCATCCCTATCAAGGAGTCGGGGGTGACCTACCAGCACTTCAACACCGGCGTGGGGCCGACCCGGATGCTGGTGTGCTGGGCCAACCTCGACTCGGCCATAAGCCCCGAGGGTGGCGTGGCCGCCGAAGTGCTCGAGCCGTGTCCGGAGTGGCAGGCCCAGCACGGGTGAGCCCGGCCGGCCCGCGGCTCGCAGCCCGGTCGGCGGCGGGCGGTCGGCACCGCGAGAGGTGGCCGTGACCGAGAGACTTGCCCGCTCAACGCCGGGCGGTCGACGTCGCGAGAGGTGGCCGTGACCACGGAACTCGTTCTCTTGGCGGCCCGGCCCGCGCCCGGATCGAGGCTGGGCGGGTCGCAAGTCTCGGTTTCGCAGGCAACGGCCGAGTCGCTGGGCCTGACCGGCGGCGACGCCATGGGGCTGCGCAACGGCGACCACCAGGCCTGCGCGGTGCTGGCCGTCGACGGACCCGACGACGACCAGCTCGTGCGGCTGGGACGGATGCTGTGGCCGCAGCTCGCCCTGCGGCCCGGCGAGCAGGTGACGGTGACGGCGGTCGGGCAGCTCCCCGAGGCAGCCACGGCGCGGATCACCCCGCCCTACAACCTGACCTTCAACCTCCATCAGCGGCTGCTGGAGCGGCTGCGCGACGACGGCACGCCTCTGTATGCCAGCAACCGGGTGCTCGCCGACGTCCACCCCGGCGGCGCGGGGATGCTGGTGCGCATCGACCTGGCCTCGCCGTCGCCGTCGAGGATGGGCGACGGCACCGAGGTCGAGCTGCACCGAGCCGATGTCAGCGTGTCGGAGAGGCTGATCACGCTGGCCGATGTGGGCGGATGCGACCCGATCATCCGACGCCTGCGAGAGCTGGTGGAGCTGCCGCTGCTGCGCCCCGCCTTCTACCGCCGCCTGGGGGTGCGCCCGCCCAAGGGGGTGCTGCTGCACGGACCGCCCGGCACCGGCAAGACCCTCATCTGCAAGGCCCTGGCCAACGAGCTGGGCGTCACCGCCTACCGCATGTCGGCCACCGAGCTGGTGGGCAGCGTGCAAGGCGAGACCGAGGCCAACCTGCGGCTGCTGTTCTCGCGGGCGCTGGCCCACGCGCCGTCGCTGGTGATGATTGACGAGTTCGACGTGATCGCCACCAACCGGGAGCGTCTGGCCTCGCAGAGCGATGTGCGGGCGGCCAGCCAGCTGCTGACTCTGATGGACGGGCTGGAGGAGGTGGACGGCCTGATCCTGATGGCCACCACCAACCGAATCGCCGCCATCGACCCGGCTTTCAGGCGGCCGGGGCGCTTCGAGGAGGAGATCTTCGTGGGTCCGCCCAGCGAGCAGGCCCGAGCCGAGATCCTGTCCATCCACACCCGGGAGATGCCGCTGACCGCCGATGCGCTCAAGGCGGTGGCTGCAGTGGCCGGCACCACCGGCGGCTTCACCGGGGCCGACCTGATGCATCTGGCCCGCTCGGCCGGACTGGAGGCCGCCGACAGGCTGGCAGCAGGCCGCGAGGGTTTCGAGCTGGCCGACTCGCTGGAGGGCGCCGACATTGCGGTCGAGCCCGGCGATTTCGAGGCCGCTCTACAGACGGTGCGGCCCAGCGTGTTGCGCGACGTGGCGACCCGCACCGAGCGCATCGCCTGGGACCAGATCGTGGGGCTGGACGGGCTCAAAGCGCGACTGCGGGATCTGGGCCGCCGGGCGCTGGCCTCGAGTTCCGCTGCCGTCGCCGGGCAAGGGGTGCTGTTGCACGGACCGCCGGGGTCGGGCAAGAGCGCGCTGGTGCACGCCCTGGCCGCGGAGTTGGGCGTGAACTTTTTGGCCATCGAGGGCAGCAAGGTCTACAACCAGTGGCTCGGCGAGTCCGAGGAAGCGGTTCGGGCCCTGTTCCGGCGTGCCATCGAGGCGCGCCCATCGCTGGTGCTGCTCGATCATCTCGACGCGTTGGCGCCGGTGCGGGCGGGCGGCAGCGGGGAGCGCACCGACGAGCGGGTGGTGTCGGCGCTGCTGGCGTCGCTCGACGACGCCATTGCAGCCGGCGCGGTGCTGATCGTGGGCACCACCAACCGCCGCGAGCTGATCGACGGGGCGGTGCTGCGATCGGGGCGTCTCGGAGAACACCTGGAGGTTCCCGTCCCCAACGAGGCCCGGCGCGGCGCGCTGATCGCGGCGCTGGCAAGCGGGCACGGGCTTGACCTCGACGCTGATCAGGTGGCGGAACTGGCCGGCAGCACCAGCGGCTGGAGCGCGGCCGACATAGTGATGCTGGTGGCTGAGGCGGCCGACCGGACCGGGTTCGAGGACCGTCAAATGCGTTTCGACAACTTGGTGCAGGCCATGCCCGCCATCACCCGGCTCTAGCGCTCGCCACCAATTCCAAATTGAGGCGAGAATTGTGCCTATACGGGCCATAACTGCATCAATTTCGGGCGGGGCCCGATGAATGCGTCGGTGAGAGGGTGGGCTGGGGTGGCTAGCGGGCACCGGCTGGCCACCGAGGCCGGGATGGAGGCGCTAGAGGCGGGCGGCACCGCGGTGGACGCGGCTCTGGCCGCGGCGTTCACCCAGTGGGTGGTGAACGCCCCCCAGTCCGGTCCCGGCGGCGAGTTGGTGGCGCTGGTCGCCGGCGCGGGCCGCGACGACGGAGCGGACGGTGGGGTGCAGGTCTACGGCGGGTGGTCGCGGGCTCCTCTGGCCCCGGCCGCGGGCGACAGCGCGGCCCGTGAGGGCTGGCCCCCGACCAGCGGTCCCCGCAACGCGGTGGTGCCCGGCTCGCTCCGGGGTGCGGAGGCGGCGTGGAGGGCCCACGGGAGGCTCGACTGGGCCAGCCTCTTCGCCGGGGCTCTAGCGGCCGCGGCTGGCCACACCGTGACGGTGCGCATGGCCGACGTGTACGAGAAGGTCGAGAGCCGGGGCCACTCCGTCGCCCTGGAACGGATGCTGGGAAGCGAGCGAGCCCCGAAGACGGGGGCAACCATCCGGATGCCGGATCTGGCCGCCACCCTCGAGGTGATCGCGTGGCAGGGGCCCGATGCCTTCTACCGCGGGAGGCTGGCCGATCGGCTGGTGGAGGCGGCCGAGGCCGAGGGGGCCGCACTGGGCCACGACGATCTGGCCGCGGTCGAGGCCACCGTCGAGCCGGCCCGGCGGTTCGACCTCGAAGACATCGTGGTGTGGGTGACCGGCGCCCCGAGCCAGGCCCCCATCACACCCGCGCTGCTGGCTGCCGCGCCGCCCGGCGCCGACCCGGCCTCGCGGGACTTCGCCGAAGCAGTGGCCCCGCTCACCGAGCAGCAGCTCACGGAGTTCTGCATCCGCGGCCCGGCCCGGCCGGCCGGAACAGCGGTGGCCACCGCGCTCGACCACCACGGCCTGTCGGTGACCGTGGTCCACAGCCTGGCCGGAGTGCAGTTCGGCACCGGCTGGGTGGCCGGCGGCACCGGAGTGGCCTTCAGCAACCGGGTAGGCACCGCCCTGTCGGACCGGCCGGACCTGCCCGGGTGCAACCTCAGGGGCGGCGCGGTGCTGCCCCACACCCTCAGCGCGGCCCATGTGCGGCGCCGGACCGGGCCGGGCTGGATGACGGTGGCCACCCCGGGGGGCGACCGGCAGGTGCAGTGGCTGGCCCAGGCCGTCCAGCGCTTCCGGCGGGGCGCGGCCCCAGCCGACATCGCGGCCGGGTCCCGCTGGTTCGTGTGCCCCACCGGCGACCGCTTCGGCGTGCCCGCCGGCATCGGCGAGCCCTGGTACGCCTTCGCCGAGCCGGACATCGCCTGGCATGACGACACCCATCTGGCCGGCTATGAGGTACGGACCACCCCCAACGTGGGCGGCGGTCTGCAGGTGGCAGCAAGCGACGACGATGCGAGTTCAGACACGGTCGCGGCGCTGGCCAGCGACCCCCGCTCCGGAGGCACGGCCATGGTCATGGGGTGACCGGGAGCGTCCGTTGACGTCTGTGGGGCCGCCCATCATCGGCGGGAGCGCCCCAGACCCGTCCTCTCGCTCCTAGCGGGGCGCGGCTGCTGGTGGTCAGCGGGATGCCCACCCTGACCACCCCAACCACTTCAGTGACGAACTACTGGGTGACGACTATGTTCGCGATCTTGGACAGTTGATCTACGACATCGTCCAAGACATCGTGGTATTCCACGCCGGTCTTGAGATATATCGGCACTACCAGGCCGTCGCGGTCTTGGTGAGCATTCAGCGAATGGGCCTCGCTCAGAAGCCGGGAGCGAACATGCCCAGTGGGGCTGGACGGGTAGAGCCAAAGGGGCGTGTCGCCGCTCGTCGCCCAGCGCCAAGTGTTCACGCCCAACCAGAAGTCGCAATGCACTCGCTCACCAGAATCATCGGCGAACCGGAACTGGTGTCCGTTGCCCCATCTCTGCGTGGACCTCTTTCGTCCTGAAGCCCAGCCATCCTGAACTCCACGGTCGATTGCGTCGATGATCAGTTGGTCGAGCCATCGGATCCTTCGGGCCAGAGAGGGGCTGAGTTCCTCATCCTGGATGGGCGTGAATGCCTTCACGTCCTCTCGTTGAACGAGTCCACTGAGTTGCTGGATGTCTGAGGCGACCCGAGAGTCATCAGGCACGGCGACAGTCAGGTTCTCCAGCAGTAGATCCCAGCTGATCAGCATCACACGATTGTCCGAGCCCTCCACGCTGGCTTCCCGCATCCGGTCACGAGCCTCCACAGAGTCCAGTTGAACCGGGTCTGGAACAGCCTCCAGCTGTCGCCTGATCTCAGCCCACAGCGACTCGATCCGAGTTCCCGGAGCAACAAACAACAATACAGCCGGCTTCGTCTCGTCGAGTTGGCGGAAGTAGCCGCCAGCCTGGCCTTGCAGTAGGGCAGCCCAGAATTTCGATTCAACGAGCAACCTTGGACTGCCCTCGCTGTCATAGCCGACCATGTCAGGGCGGGACCCGTCCTCATAGGTCACCTGAGCCTCGAATCTGCGCAGCGGTTCGAGACTGAAGTCCTCGTTGCTCAGAAGGCCGGCCAGCGCGCGTCGGCAGGCCTCGGACTTGTTCAGGATGAAGGCCAGAGCATCGGTTGCGGTGTCCTCACCGCGACTCGTCAGCCTGGGAACCAAGTACGCCAGAAGGCTAGAATCATGAGCCACGAACTAGCTAGAGGCTCTGGCCGAGGCCCGCGATCAAGTCTCCAGCGCTCGCTTGCCGCTCTCTGTCAGCCGGATGTCGTCGTAGACGCGACCCTCAACGGAGTCACCAAATATCGTGTCGTGTAGGCACGCAACCAACCCCGAAGCGACAAAGCAGTCCAGTCGGTCTGCCACCGCAGACCTCGTGTGTCCGAGCCGCTGCGCCAGCTCCTCCCCGCTGCGCCCCGGCAGGGCGTCGATTGACAACAGGAACACCTTGTCCTGCTCGTCCATCTGCGTCCCGCCGATCATGCTCCAGTTTACCTGGAGCCACTTCACCTGGGTCAAACGATCTGACCTCGTGCCGACCGTCCTCACGATCTTCTGGAAGCATATTCTCCCAGCATTCAAGTCTCCTGATGGAAGGAGCTACACGAAGCCCCGATTTCGTGCTGCCAGCCAGATCAGGACCAAGACCTCGGCACACGGCCCGGCAAGCACTCTCGCATCGCGGGGCGACAGGAGCCGGTGCCGGTGGCTGACGAGGTTGCGGGCCGCGACTGCTGCGGCGAACTTCCCTCGAAGACTACCTGCGGGCCCTCCGAGGCGAAGTCATCTGCAAGCGTGACCTAACTCGAGATGCGTGAGCGCTGACCCGTACTTCTGCTGCGCGGCCTGCTTGCTCACGCCGAGCATCGCGCCGATCTCCGCCCAAGTGCAGCCGGTTCGGCGAGCCTCCCGAACCGCCTCCAGAATGGCAGCCTCGACTTCACCGCGCAGGTCCGTCAGTCTCGAGATGGTGCGGAGCGCACTCGTGTCGGCTAGTTCGAGATCGGCTGCTGTGAGCCGGTCCGCCCAGGCCGCGAAGGCCTCCGCGCGCTGCTCCCACCACTGCTCATCCGGCTCGAACTCGAGTGATGCGTGATCGCTCATGGCTTCAAGTGCCTCGACACGAGCGCCAGCCGAGCAGGCATCGCATGCACGATCCGCGCCTCGTCACCATGAGCCGCTACTCCAACCTCCAGCAGCACGCCTGTAGTTGATGGACCGATGTACATCGTGAACCTCTCCTCGTCCTCGACGGACTTGTACAAGTGATGTCTCAAGGCATGGTGCATGTCGTCGACGGACACTCCATGTTTGTGGGCGCTCCATGTGGTGTCCACGGGTCTGACCCGGTCTCAAGCTATCGGCTAGTCAAGATGAGTTGACCGCTCCTGGCGGTGGGTCTGAGGGTCAGGGGTTGTAGCCGCGGTCGGTGTTGACTTGCTTCGCCAGGTCGCGGATCTGGAACAGGTCGATCAGCCACCAGATTCCGAGGCCGCCGAGGGTGAGCATCTTGAGCAGGCCCAGGCCTATCTGCCCGAGATACATGCGGTCCACCCCCCATGGACCGAGCAAGCTGATGATGAGCGCCGCGTCGGGATCCTTGCGGCTCAATGGTTGGGGCGCGTTCATGGTCGGTAGTCCTCCTTCAATCGTTGTCAACAGATGGGGCGTCGCAACCGTGCCCGAGGTGGGCCGGGTGGCTGCGACGGCCGCAAGCTACCACTGGTTTTCGCCGACCAACACCCTCCTCCCCCTCGCCTCGACGGCCGACAGTTGCCCGGCGGCTTCATGTTCTGCCTCCCGGTTGGTATACAACATGAGCCCACGCCTCCCCAGGACTTGCCATGTACGTGAATCTGACCTTCCACGACCCGGACTGGCCCCAGTCCACCATCGCGGCCATGGCCGACTTCGCGGCCGGGCATCGCCACGAGCTGCGGTCGTGCCAGCGCGACGCCCGGTTCCCGGCCGAGATCTACGCGGCCATGGGAAATCGGGGCTGGGTCGGCCCCTTCACCCCCGAATCCGAGGGCGGCAGCGGGCTCGGCGTGGCCGAGTACTGCCTGATCGAGGAGGAGGTGGGCCGGCTGGGGCTGGTGTCGCCGCAGATCTCGATCCAGGGCCAGCGGTGGCTGATCGACTGGGCCACGCCCGAGCAGCGGGAGCGCTACCTGCCCGGCATCGCCCGGGGCACGATGATCTTCTCGGAATCGATCTCCGAGCCGGGGGTGGGCTCGTCCATGAAGCTGATGCGAACCACCGCCGAGCGCGACGGCGGCGACTGGATCATCAACGGCGCCAAGACCCATGTGAACCTGGGCGCCGAGAGCCAGGTGACCCTGGTGTACGCCATCGCGCCCGAGGGGATCACCGCCTTCCTGGTGGACACCGACCTGCCCGGCGTGTCGACCCGACACACCGACCCGATCGGCCTGCGTCTCATCCCCACCGCCGACGTGACCCTCGACAACGTGCGGGTGCCGGGCTCGGCGGTGCTGGGCGAGGCCGGGCGGGGCATGGACACCTTCTTCTCGACGTTCAACATGAGCCGGCTGGGCAACGCCTCGGAGCTGATCGGGTTCGGGCGCCGGGCGCTGGCCGACGCCATCTCCTACGGATCGGGCCGGGAGGTGGGCGCCTCGATGGTGACCGACTTCCAAGGCATCCAGTGGACGGTGGCCGACTGCTACAGCGACCTCTACGGGGCGTCGCTGGCCCGCGACCACGCCGCCAACCTCCACGACGCGGGCCGCGACGTGGCCCTGGCCACCACTCTGGCCAAGAAGATGGCCATCGAGGCGTCGGAGCACGCCGTCAACGAGGCCTTCGCCCTGACCGGCGGCCACGGCCTCTACACCGACACCGACTACGGGCAGATCCTGCACGACATGAAGGTGCTGCGGGTGGCGGGAGGATCCCTGGAGGTGCTGCGCAACTACGCGGCCCGGCGGGTGCTGCGAGCCGACGACTACGAGGGGCTGGGTTGACATTCGGCAATTCAGCAGCCGAACCGGGCAAGGCATGGCCCATACGACGGCTGGCAGCCGCCTCGGGGCCGTGCGCGCAGGGCGGACCCGGCGTGGCTCATTCGGAGGCCGCTAGCGCATGAAGAACCTGGCCGAGTTGGTCTGCGACCGGGTGCGGCGGCGGCCCGAAGCTCGCTTCGGCATGGCTGGCGAGTCCACACCCACCCTCGGGGCGGCGGCGGGGCGGGCGCTGGGCGCGGTCGAGGCGCTGGAAGGCGCGGGCGCGGGCTGCGGCCGGCGCGTCGCGCTGATCGGCACCACGTCGGATGCCTACCTGGCGGCCTGGCTCGCCCTGGTGCTGGCCGGCGCCGAAGTGGCTCTGGTGAACCCCGACTATCCCGACGAGCTGCTGGCCCAGATGCTGGAGCAGCTCACGCCCGACGCAGTGGTTTGGGTGGGTCGGGAGGTCTCCACCTCGGTGGCGCCGAACGCGGCGCACCTCAACGTCGGTCGGATCGACCGCGGCCTGCTGGCCGGTGCGGGCGACGAGAGTGCCCTCACCATCGACCAGCCCGAGCCGAGCAAGCCCGCCAGACTCGACGGTCTGGCCGATGCGCCAGGGCTGGGGCGGCGACAGTTCGATGTGGCCGGCTGGATGCACACCTCGGGCACCACCGGCGTGCCCAAGTTCTGCGAGCAGACCCACGAGTACTTCCTGCGGCTGGGCCGCTTCATCGCCGACTCGATGTGCTTGTCGGAGGCCGACACGGTGCTGGCGCCGCTGCCGATGTTCCACATCAACCCGCTGGGCTACGGGGTGGTGGGCGGCCTCACCGGCGGCTCGGAGGTCTTGGGCTTGGAGCGCTTCTCGGCTCGGCGCTTCTGGCCGCTAGTCCGCCAGACGGGGGCGACGGTGCTGATCTTGCACGCCCCGCCGGTGGAGATCCTCAAGCGGGCCACCTCCGCCGCCGACGCGGCCGGTCACCGGGTGAGCCGGGTGTTCTTCGCCGACGCCGATTTTCTGGAGGCGTTCAACATCCCGCTGGGCTTCTCGGCCTACGGCTCCACCGAGGCGGGGGGACTGAGCCACATCTGGGCCTGGCGCCGGGGCGAGCGGCCCGAACTGGCCGAGGGCATGTCGCGCTACGGTGGCCGATCCCGCCACGAGGTGCAGTGGCGCGTCCGCCCCGCGGCGCTCGCCCCAGCCGCGGCGTCCAGCAACAGAACCGAAGCCGGGGAGCGGCCCGAGCAGGGCACCGACGGGTGCCCACCCGGCGAGATCGAGGTGCGGGCCGACCGGGCCGGGGTGCTGTTCTCGGGCTACCGGCGAGCCGACGGGCTAGCTGAGCCGTTCGACGAAGACGGCTGGTTCGCCACCGGCGACCTGGGCCGGATTGACGAAGCCGGCAACCTGGTGTTCATCGAGCGGGCCAGCGAGTCGATCCGGGTCAAGGGCGAGTTCGTGCCCATCGGCTACGTGGAGCAGCGTTTCGCGTCGCTGGGCGGCATCGACGATGTGGCGGTGTGGCGCCGCAGCAGCGACCTGGTGGACGATGAGATCGTGCTCTACGTCACCGGCGCCGCCATCCCGTCCGAACAGATCCGAGCGGTGAGCAGCGGGCTGCCCCGGTTCATGCGTCCGGCCGCGGCGGCCCGGGTGGTCGAGATCCCCAGAGACTCCGGCGTGGGGAAGGTGCGGCGGAGGCTGCTAGCCGACGCAACCGTGCTCGAATGGGCTGACCTCGACGGAGCCACTACTCAGGGACAACAGCCGTGATCGACGGAGAACAGCCGTGATCTACAGAGTTCACACCCACCGGCGGCAGCCGTGATCGACGGGATGGTCGACTTCCATGTGCACTCGGATCCGAGCTTGGCCCCGCGCCACAGCCACGACCCCCACACCCTGGAGGAGGCCCGGGCCGCGGGAGTGGTGAAGTTCGTGCTGAAGGCCCACGAGGGATCGTCAGCCGAGCGAGCCCAACTGCTCGGCCACGAAACGGTGGGGGGCGTGGTGCTCAACTCGCCGGTGGGCGGGGCCAATCCCGACGCGGTGGCGGTGGCCGCCGCCCTCGGAGCGAGGGTGGTGTGGCTGCCCACCATCTCGGCGCCGGCTCACATCGCGGCCAGCCGCAACCCGGAACTCTCCGCCCATCGAGGCATCTCATTCCGCGAGGTTTCGGTGGTGGAGGACGGCGCAGTGCGCCCGGAGTGGCTGGAAGTGTTCGACGAGGTCGCCCGAGCCGGCATGGTTCTCGCCTCGGGTCATCTCACCATGGATGAGGCGGTGGTGGCCCTGGACACGGCCCGGAGCCGGGGAGTGAACCGGTTGCTGGTCAACCATCCGGGGCTGACATTTCTGGGCTGGCGCGACGAGCATCGAGAGCAGTTCCGGGCCCTGGGCGCCCACCTCGAGATCGGCGTGCTGGCCGATCTGCTGGCCGACGAGGCCGGACCCACTACCGAGGATCTGGTGGCGTCGTACCCGCACGAACTGCTGGTGTTCGGCAGCGACCTCGGCCACCGGGACTTCCCGCCCATCGCGGAGGGCATCCGGGAATGGGTCGAGCGTCTCGACCCGATCCTGGGCGACCGCGGCCTGGAGTTGGTGGCACGCGCCACCGCTGAGGCGATTCTGGCATGAAGCGCCGGATCGCGGTGCTGCCCGGCGATGGGGTGGGAGCGGAGGTGGTGGCTGGTCCGGTCGAGCTGCTAGAGGTCATCGCGGCGGCTGGCCGTATCGAGCTGACCGGTCCCTGGCCGGTTGGGGCCTCCGCCTTCGGGGCGTTGGGCACCGGCCTGCCCGAGCCCACCCTGGCCGCCTGCGACGACAGCGACGCCATGTTCTTCGGCGCGGCCGGGGAGCACCCGGGCGTCTCGCTGGACGCCTACCGGCCCGAGCACTCCATTATCGGTCTGCGCCAGCGTTACGACCTGCGGGTCAGCATCCGCAACATCGTCAGGCCCGGCGGGGGTCGGGCTAGCGGGAGCCGGGTGCGAGCCGGCGAGGGCCGGGGCCGGCCGCTGATTGTGCTGCGCAACCTGCTGGGCGGGGCATACGGGGCAGCGTCTACCCGCACCGAGAGCGATGGTTCGGGGCCAGCTTGCGACGAGGTGATTCTCACCCCCGACCAGATCACCGAACTGGCCGAGATGGCTTGCGACCTGGTCGAGCAGGGTCTGGCCTCACAGATCGTCTCCGCCGACAAGGCCAACCTGATGGCCACGAGCCGGCTGTGGCGTTCGATCACCGGCCAAGTGGCTGAGAGCCGGGGAGTGCCGCTGCGCCACACCTACGTTGATCGGATGGCCTTCGAACTGGCCCACGACGATGTGACCGCCGACACCGTGGTCCTCACCGAGGGGATCTTCGGCGACATGCTCAGCGATCTGGCCGCGGGGAGGGCGGGCTCGATCGCGCTGTGTGGCTCGGCCAGCGTCAACCCGGGCCGCCCGGTGCGGGGCAACTGTGTGGGGCTGTTCGAGCCGGTCCATGGCTCCGCGCCCCGTCACACCGGCACGGGCAAGGTCAACCCTTCGGGGGCCTACCTGGCGCTGGCCGCGCTGCTGGAGTGGTTCGAAGAGACCGCCGAGCTGGGCCGGCCGGTGACCGAGGCTCTATCAGAATCACTGCAAGCCGGACCGCTCACCTACGACCTGGCTGCGCAAGGCGCCGAGACCGTTGGCACCGAGTCATTTGCGGCGGCGGTCAACGCCCGAGCCCTTCCCCGCCTCAAACGTTTGCTGTGAGCCCTATACCCGACTTCACCGAGGAGTGGCCGTGAGCCTTGCACCATATTTCACCGAGGAGCAGATGTGAGTCCCGTACCTCATTTCACCGAGGAGCAGATCGCTGAGCTGTGCGACCTGGCCACCGTCACCGACTGGCTCGAGCAGGCCTGGCGCGACCTGGGGGCTGGCGAGGCAGCCACCACGCTGAGGGTACGGGCCGCAGCCTCCGGCCTGATGGGCAGCGCCATGGCTGCCTCGTGGCCCCGCCATCAGGTGGTGGGCGGCAAACTCTACCTCACCCACCCCGACGGGTTCGCCTTCCTGGTCGGGCTGTTCAGCCCCGATGCCGGTCTGGCGGCCACCTTCGACGGGCTGGGTCTCACCGCCATCCGCACCGCAGCCGCCAGCGCGCTGGCCATACGCCACCTCGCCCCACCCGACGCATCGACCGCCGTAGTGTTCGGCACCGGCATCCAGAGCCGCCCCCACATGCAGGCCCTCTCCCAGGAGCTGCCGCTGAAGGATCTGCGGGTGTGGGGACGCAACCCCGACAAGGCCGGGGAAGTGGCGGCCTGGGGCCGGGCCCGAGGGATCCCCGCCCGGGCCGAGGCCGATGCCGGCGCTGCCGTCGACGGCGCCCGGGTCGTGGCAACGGTGACATCGAGCTACACCCCGGTATTCGACGGCTCACTCCTAGATCCAGCGGCTCTGGTGTGCGCGGTGGGGTCCACCAAGGCCGACCGTCAAGAGATCGACAGCACCACCGTGCAGCGGGCCAACTTCGTGGTGAGCGACAGCGCGGAGGGGGCCCGCACCGAGGCCGGAGACCTAACCCACGCCGCCGCAGCAGGTGTGTTCGACTGGGACAGCCTGGCCGATCTGGCCGATGTGATCGCGGGTACGGTCACTCCGCCGCAGCCCGGCAGCGGCATCGTGTTGTTCGAGTCGCAGGGCGTGGCCCTCCAAGACGTGGTGATCGCCACCCTCGCCTACCAGCGCAGCGCCAACATCTAGCTAGCTCCGGGGGCCGAAGGATTGTTGGGGGACGCCCCGCATCAGCGAGAAGTGGCCCTGCACGCCCCGCCAGGGGCCTTCGAGGGAGTCTCTGACCAGCACGAACGAGCAGCGGCCGGGGCGGTCGAAGGTGGCGCCGTCGAGGGCGTAGCCGGTTGAGGTCCAGGTCACCATGACCGCGGCCATCAGCCGGTCGCCGGAGACCCGGGTGCGCATCTTGTCGGTCAGCAGCACGAAGTCGGTCATGGTGGGCCAGACGTTGCGCCACTGCCCGTTGACGAAGTGGTCCACCCCCTCCACCACGTCGGTCCAAGTGCTGAAGCTGTTCACCTCGGGGTCCATCATGGCGGCGGCCTCGTCGTAGCGGAGGTTGGCCACATGGCCCGAGAAGCGGTCCACCCACTCGGTGAGCGACAGCTGGTCGGCGGTCGAGGCTGGGACGTTCATGGTCGAGCTCCCTGTCGGTTGCGACTCTGCCCTGCTGGGCTCGATGGGCCGGAGCCGCTCGAATGCGGTATACAGGAATCATGACGCTTACCCGCTTCGGGTTCAACATCAGCAGCTTCACCTACCCCGGCGTGGACGACTCCGACATGTTCAGCGCGGTCAGCGCGGCCGCCGCGACCGCCGAGAGCAGCGGGTTCGACTCGCTGTGGGTGATGGACCACTTCCATCAGATCCCGCCCATGGGCGCCGACCACGAGCCCAT
Organism: Acidimicrobiia bacterium; assembly: GCA_022821685.1. Classification (GTDB taxonomy): domain Bacteria; phylum Actinomycetota; class Acidimicrobiia; order Acidimicrobiales; family Aldehydirespiratoraceae; genus Aldehydirespirator. The sequence goes on along the minus strand of JAJEDD010000025.1, from coordinate 89,406 downwards.
GCTGGAGCCCTACACGCTGCTGGCCGCCCTGGCCCCCCGGACCCGCACCGCCCGGCTGGGCGCGCTGGTGACCGGCGTCACCTACCGCAACCCGGCCCTGCTGGCCAAGACCGTCACCACCCTCGATGTGGTGTCGGGCGGGCGGGCGGTGCTCGGCATCGGCGCCGCCTGGTGCGAGGCCGAGCACGTCGCCTACGGCTACGAGTTCCTGCCGGTGGGCGAGCGCATGCACCGGCTGGAGGACACGGTGCAGATCTGCCGGGCCATGTTCGGCGGCGGGCCGGCCACGCTGGCAGGCAAGCGCCACCGCATCGACGGCGCCCTCAACCGGCCCCGGCCCATCAACCCCGGCGGGCCGCCGATCCTGGTGGGCGGCAGCGGCGAGCGGCGCACCCTGGCCATCGCGGCCCGCTACGCCGACGCCTGCAACATCTTCGGCGACCCGGCCGGGATCCGCCACAAGCTCAGCGTGCTCGAATCCCACTGCGAGCGGGCCGGGCGGGATCCGGCCGAGATCTCCAAGACCCGGCTGGGCGCGCTGGTGATGGCCGACACCGCCGCCGAAGCGGCCCGGCTCGGCGCCGAGTTGCGGGCCAGGCGCAACATGAGCATGGACAAGTACCGGGGCTACGCCGTCGAGGGCGACCAAGACGGGGTGTGCGAGCAGGTCGCCGCCCTGTTCGACGCCGGGCTCGACGGGCTGATCTTCAACCTGCACGACAACACCGACCTCGGCGCCATCGCCGAGGCGGGAACGGTGCTGAGCGACAACTTCGGCGCCCTCTAGCGGGACGTCCCAAGAGGCCGAGTGAATGGGTGAGCGATTCCGGCCCATACGGGCGAGGCCGTGGCCCGAGCGGCCCGTGAGCGCAGCGAACAAGAGCGGGAATGACCCCGCCGCGACGCGACCGGCTCTCACCCATTTGCGCGCCTGCTAGCGGGGACGTCCGAAGATGGACGCCGCACCCGGCGAGGAGCGAACCCGGCCCGTTGGCGCACTGGTCTCTTCGGTGTCGTCGCAGACGGCGGCCATGCTGCCCGCCTTCGGGCTGGGCGCGCTGGCGGTTCAGATGGGCGACGACCTCGGCTTCGGCGAGGCCGGCCTGGGGGTGGCGGTGGCCTTCTTCTTCCTGCTGGCCGCGGTCACCTCGCCCCATGCCGGAACCCTCACCGACCGGCTCGGCCCGCAGCGCTCGCTGCAAGCGGCCAATCTGCTCAGCATCGTGTCTTTGGGCGGCATCGCCGCAGCCGCCCGCTCCTACTGGATTCTGCTGGCCGCGCTGGCGGTGGGGGCCGTCGGGCTGACGATCGCCGGGCCGGGCACCAAGACGATGGTGGCCCGGGGCACCCCGCTGCACCGTCACGGGCTGGCGTTCGGCATCCAGGCCGCAGCCGTGCCGCTGTCTGTGTTCCTGGCCGGATTGGCCGTGCCGGCAGTCGGACTCACCCTGGGATGGCGCTGGGCCTTCGCCATCGCGCTGGCCGTGCCGCTGGCCGGACTGGCGCTGGCCCCGCCCTATGGTCCCCGACCCGGGCGGGGGGTGCGCACCGGGGGCGCGTCGAGGGGCCTGAGCGAGATCGACTATGGGCCGCTCAACATGCTGATGCTGGCCGCCGCGCTGGGCTCGGCCGCGTCCACCACCATGGCCGCCTTCTTCGTGTCGGCCGCCACCGAGGCCGGCATCGACGAGGGGCTGGCCGGGCACCTGTTGGCCGCGGCCAGCGCGCTGGTGATCGTCACCAGGATCGCGGGGGGCTATGTCGCCGACCGCTACGAGACCGGGCACCTCAAGCTCGTGTCGGCGCTGCTCGGGGTGAGCACACTGGGCTATGTGGCCGCGGCTGCCGGTACACCGGTCCTGGTATCGGTGGGCTCCATATTCGCGCTGGGCGTGGGTTGGGCTTGGAGCGGCCTGATCGTGCACACCGTGGTGCGGGCCTACCGCGACGCGCCCGGCGCGGCCACCGGCATGACCTCGGGCGGGCTCAACGTGGGCGGCGTGGTTGGGCCCCTGGTATTCGGGCTGCTGGCGGACCGTGTGTCGTACACGGCCGGGTTTCTGATGATCGCAGCCTGTGCACTGCTGGCCGCGCTGGCCGCCGACCTCGGACGGCGGCGCCTCATCCGCATGGGCGCCAATCCCTGACCGATCCCTGGCTTCCGCGACGATTAGGGGCAACCGTCAGCCAGTGTGGCCGATGAGACGCTGACGGTGGACGTCAGCCGTCTTGGTCGGAGGCGCCGTTGGTGCCGGCCGACTCGGCGCCCGCGCCCACCGGAACCGCTACCGCCTCGACCAGGCGGCCGGTGATGCCGCTGATCTTGGGCAGCGGGGGCAGCTGCAGCCCGCCGCTGTGGCGCAGTTCCAGCACCGCGGCGTGGTAGTCCTCGAGGGCCTCCACCGCCTCGGGCATGTAGTAGCCCCGGCCGTCGAGGAACGGCCCCACCGAGCGGTCCACGATGGCGCTCACGTCCTCGCCGGTGATGGTCTTGTGGGTCTCCAGGGCGTGGGCCACGGCCAGCACCTCCACCCGGTTCGCCTCCAGCAGAGCCCTGGCCGCGTTGTAGCGGTCGGCCAGGCGCTGCTCGATCTGGTCGCCGAGGCCGGTGTGCAGCAGCTCGCGCTCGGGGTCGTCGTCGTCGCCTTTGCGCTGCCCGCCGCCGATCCCGAACTGGCGCTGCACCGCGTGGCTGGCGAACGTGGAGCCCATCCCCCAGTAGCCCGACATCATGGCGGCCAGATGGGTGGCGTTGCGCAGATCGCCGCCCACCCCCGAGGAGTTGTCGTCGCCGAAGAACATCCGCTCCCCGGCCAGCGACGCCAGCGACACCTCCAGGTCGGCCTCGTACTCCGAGCGCCAGTGGGTGAAGCGGTCCTCGGGCGGTATGTGCGACACGAAGCCGCCCACGTTGCCCCGGCGCTCGATGGTGGCCAGGTCGATCATGCGATGGCGGCTCACCCGGTGCAGGGCCACCGCATGGCAGGCCTCGTGGATGGCCAGGGCGTGGCGCTCGTGCTCCACATAGTCGAAGTCGTCGGCGAGGCCGTGCTCCTTGAGCTGCTTGGCCTTGATCATGTCGGCCCAGGTGATCACCCGCCGGCCGTCGCGGATGGCGGTGATCAGCGCCTCGTTGACCATGTCCTTGATGGTGGCCCCGGTGGCGTAGGGGGTGATGGTGGCCAGCTTCTCAATGTCGTCGTCGGTGAGCACATGGTCGACCTTGTCGAGGTATCCCACATAGGTGCGCTTGCGGCCCTCCTGAGTGGGGTAGCCCACCTTGTAGATGCGGTCGATGCGGCCCGGCCGCAGCATGGCCGGATCGAGCGCCTCGGGCAGGTTGGAGGCCATCATCACCAGGATCCGGTACTTCGGGGGCGGCTTGGGCCGCATCCCCAGCATCTTGCGCACGATCCGGTTGAAGAATCCCCGTGGCTTCTTGAGGCCCGACAGCTCTGCCAGCAGAGCCTGCAGGGTGCCCATGCCGCCACCGCCGCCCATCATCATGATCGACTCCCGCCGGGGACCGCCCCACCAATCGCCTCCGTAGGCGCCCAGGGTGCCGGCCCGGTCGTAGCCGCCCAGCGCGGCCTGCTGAAGCGCCCGCTGCGCGCCCGGCGACAGGTACGGGTACGACGATCCCGCCTCGGTGGCGTCGCGCAGGAAGGCGGCGAAGCGCTCCGAGCCGAAGCCGCCGTCGCCGCCCACCGACGCGCCCCGGTTGCCCAACGCGTCGGCCTCGTCGAAGAAGGCCACCACGCCCCCGTAGCGCAACGCCAGCTTGCGCAGCTTGCGGAACAGGCCCTTGACCTTGAGGATGCCCACCCCGAAGAACATGTTCATGAACGCGCCCGGCTCTACGAACACGAACGGCTTGCCGGTCTCGCCCGCGGCGGCCTCGGCCAGCAGCGTCTTGCCGGTGCCGGGCGGCCCGTACAGCAGGATGCCGCCGGGGGCGTAGCCGCCGACCTCCTCGATGGACTCGGGGTTCTCCAGGAAGATCAGGTTCTCCCGGACCCGCTCCTTCACCGGGTCCTGGCCCCACACATCGTCGAAGCGGGTGTCGATGTCGTCGGGGAAGTAGGTCTCCACGCCGCCGCGCGACAGGAACCAGAACAGCAGCACGAACTGGCTGATCAGCAGCAGCGGGTAGATGATGAGCCGGGCCGCCCAGGGCAGCCAGCTGTTGAGCAGCCCGGGCAGGCCGATGAGGGCGGCCACCGGATTCTGGTCGGTGAACTGGCCGATGATCACCCCGAACAGCAGCAGCCAGAACAGAATCCTCAGCACCCGGCCGATGCGGAAGCGCACCCAGGGATCCATGCGGGACTGGCGGTTCTCGACCCGACCGAACACCTTGAACTTCCAGAACCGGTAGTAGCCCGACCAGTGCTCGGACACCACGAAGTGCAGTTGGCGCACCACTTCCAAGCCCAGCAGGATCCAGATCCAGGCCTGCTGCTCGACCGTCTCCCAGAACCCGTCGACCACCGACTTGATGGGGTTGGCGTTGAGCTTCTGCCACCAGAAGAACCCGAACAGCACCGATCCGAGGATCAGGTACTTGGACCGGTCCCACGGATCGAGGCGGCGGCGGGTGGCTCGGTCGGCGTCGCGGGGCCGCGACGCGGTGGAGCCGAGCGTCAATGTGGGCTCGGCCGACGACGCCCGCTTGGTGCGCTTGGGCCACAGCCGCACCGGTTCAGTCCTCCACCGTGAAGGTGCGCATCACCTCGTCGATGGCCGCGGCGTTGGCGTTGTAGCAGCCGACGGTGCAGCCCAGCCCGACGGTGTACACCACGCTGTTGAGGCTGTTGGTCATCACCAGCCGGTCGCCGATGATCTCGCGGCCGTCGGGGGTGAGCTGCTTCCAGGCGATGCGGTGGCCGGTGATGTCGCCCGCGCTGATGAGGTCGTGGCGCACCACCTCGATCTCTCCGGCCACGGAACTCGAATCGACGCCGAAGAAGTCGGCGAGGTTCAACTCCGAGCGCATGCGCCGGTCCACCGGCTGAACCTCGACGAACCCGACCACGTGGTCGAGCGAGCTGATCTCCGGGGCAGCATCGAACTGGGCCCGCCAGGCCAAAACCTCCTCGCCGGGGAGGATCTGGGGGTAGTTGCCGTCGGGGGTGATGGCGAAGTCCACGTTGCCCTCGGACACGACTTGCCAATCGGTGGGAATCTTCAGGAAGACAGTCTCGTCGTCGTTCTCGACGTACTCGTACCCCGACCGGCCACAGCCGGCCGCCAGCACCCACGCCACCAACACCAGTGCAACGACGCGTGCCCAGAGACGCTGGTTCCCAGAGGCCGAGCTTGCGAGACCGCGGGCTGTGTTGTCAGAGTTTGGGCGGCCCGTGAGCGCAGCGAACATGAGGGGGCGAGACACCGCCTTGACGCGACGGGCATTCACCAATCTGCGCTCGCCCATAGGCCTCTCATTCAACCGCATCGACGGCGCGATTGCGAGAGCCGGCGGGGTTCAGGCCAGGGCGGCGTCGGCTAGACGGTCCACCTGGTCCAAGTCGGCCATGGTGGGAATGAAGACGTACTCGTCCACGCCGACCGCCGCGAAGTCCCGCACCGCGGCGGTCACGTCGGCGGCTTTGCGGTAGGCGCCCTCGGCGAACATGCGGGCCCGGTCGCCCTGATATCCGTAGTAGTCGAGCAGGTAGTCGACGTTGGAGTCGTCGCCCAGCGCGAAGTAGTGCATCACCATGATGACGGGGGCGCCGTCTCGGCCCGCCTCGCGCCACGCGGCCCGCACCTTCTCGGCCATGTCGTGGGTGTCGGCCGGACCCCGCGACGACACGCTCCAGCCCACACCGCAGCGGACTATTCGGGGGATGGCTGCGTCGAGGCTGCCGCCGAAGAAGAGGGGAACCGCGCCGTCTCGCACCGGCGCCAGCGTCGACGGCCGGGCTCGACCGCCCGCTGGCTGGCCGAGCCATTCGGACTTCATGATGTCCAGGTCGGCGTCGAGGCGCCGGCCGCGGGTGCCGAAGCTGCGACCGGTGGCCTCGTAGTCGTCGGCGCGGCGACCCACGCCGATGCCGAGCAGGAAGCGTCCGCCGCTGATCTGATCGACCGACGCGGCCTGCTTGGCCACCATCACCGCGCTGCGGGCCGGGGCGAGCAGCACGTTGGTGCGCAGCCCGATCCGGCTGGTGACCGCGGCCGCGGCGGCCATGGCGGTGAGCGACTCGAAGCCGGGGTACACGATCCGGTCGATTGAGGTCAGCGCATCGAATCCGGCCTCCTCGGCCCGGCGGGCCCAGGCCAGCAGCAACTCGCCGCTGGTGCCCCTAGTGGTGACGGGAAGTCCGATGCCGATCCTCATGTCAGCTCCTCGCTCATTTCAGTCCCTCCCTCATTTCAGTCCCGCCGATTTCGCGCCGATCATTATGCGACGGCCCCGGCGGGCGCTACGGGCGTCCGCTTGCTCGCACGGGCTTCGCCCTACTCGCTCGCAAGTCGAACACCCGCATCCCCCGCCTGGCTGTCGTAGTTCCTCCGGCGGGAGCGTCGGATGAACGTATCCGGTCGCCGACGCCCCGCTTGTTGAGTTCGGCCGTCAACTCCGGCACGATCGTCTGCCACTCGCCCACCAGGCCGACATCGACCTGGTCGAAGATCTCGGCCTCCGGGTTCGAGTTGACGGCCATGAGCACCCCGGCGTTGCGGATGCCGACGGTGTGGTTGAAGCGGCCGCTGGAGCCGACCGCCACCAGCAGCCGGGGCGACACCGCATGGCCGGTGACCCCGATCTGGCGGCCGCGGGGCGCCCAGCCCTGGTCGGTGACCCTGCGGGTGGCGCCCAGCGCGGCGTCGCCGAGGGCGGCTCGCAGTTCGTCGATCACCGGATAGCCGTCGGGCTCCACCCCCACCCCCACGGCCACGACGGTGCGGGCCCGGCGCAGCTCGCCCGAGTCATCGTCTTCGCGCTCGGTCGAGACGGTGCGCAGCCGCGACGGCGCGGGCGCATCGAGCATCTCGGCCTTGAGCCGAGGCGGGTTCTTTCGGGGTGGCCTGGCAGCCAGCACGCCGGGTCGGATGGTGGCTATCTGTACCAGCGAGCGCGACAGGATCGGCGCTTGGAGCCTGCCCCCAAAGGCGGGCTTCCAGGCCACCAGACGGCCGTCGGGTCCGACTTCCAGGCCGACGGCGTCGCCGGTGAGGCCCCAGCCGCAGCGGGCCGCCACAACCGAAGCCACCACCCGGCCCGAGCGGGTGCCCTCCACCAGCAGTGCCCAGGGAAGACGCTCCGCTGCAGCGGCGGCGAGAGCCTCGGCCTGCTCCGACGGCTCGGCCGCGTCCGGGATCACCAGCAGGCGGTCGGCGCCGGCCGCGGCCAGCTGGTCCCAGGCCGACTCGTCGACCATGTTGGTGACGGCCGTGACCGTGCCCGAGATCCAGGCGGCCAGCTCGGCGGCCTCTCCCAGCAACTCGGCGCCGATCCCCGGCTCGGTGAAGAAGCACCAGACGGAGTTCTCGCCGGGTCCGTCGGGCCCGCTGGCCAGCAAGGCCGAGCTGGCCGGTGCCGGAGCGCTCTCTTCGGGCGGGTCGTCGGAGAACGCGCCGAACTCGTCGAGAAGGTCCACCGCCTCCGTCACAGACGACGCTCGCCGCGCCTTGCGGGTGGCGGTCAGCACCCGAACCGGGCCGACCGAGGTGGGCGAACCCGCGGCACCGAGCTGTTCGGGGGGCACGTCCAGGTCGGCCGCCGACAGCCGCACGATGAGGTCGTTGTCCACCTTGGCGTACTCCTCGGGCGGGGCCTTGGAGGGCGCGCACAGCCGCTCGGCCGTGGACAGCGCGACGGGCAGGTCGCCGGTGACGGTGCAGTAGCCGTCGTCGGTCTCCAGCCGGGCCTCGAATGCGCCGCCGTCCACCTCCAGATCCCGGACCCCGGCGGCGAAGGGCAGGCCCAGCAGTTCGGCCACTTCGACGGGCACCTGGCCGGTGTCGGAGTCGAGCGAGTTGAGCCCGGCCAGCACCAGATCGAACGGGCCCTCGCGCCGGATCGCAGCCGCCAGCGCCACAGCGGTGGCCAGGGTGTCGCTGCCGGCGAAGGCCGGATCGCAGAGATGAACGCCCCGGTGGGCGCCGCAGGCGATCATCTCCCGCAGGGCGTCGCCAGCCGCGGGCGGCCCCATGGTGAACACCACTGCCTCGCCGTCGGCGCCGGCCAGCTCGACCGCCTTGGCGTTGGCCCGGCGGCAGTAGGCGTTGACCTCCAGCGGCACCCCGTCGCGCACCAGGCGGCCGTCACGCAACTCGAACTCCGCGGGAGCGGGAATCTGCTTGGCCAGAACGGCGATCCTCACAGCGCTCTGTATACCGTCCGCTCAGGCCAACCCTGCTACCGGGCCCGAGCCCGAGTGCTCAGGTCTAAGGGGCCACGCGGATAGGTGAGCGTTCCGGCTCATACGGGCGAGGCCGTGGTCTGTGTTGCTGTGGTTTGGGCGACCCGTGAGCGCTGCGAACAAAAGCGGGAAAGACAACGCCGAGCGGCGACTGGCTCGCACCGATTTGACCGCCCTCTTCGAACGGCGTCTCAGTAGCCGATCACTGCGCCGCCGTCGACGCGCACCACCGAACCGGTGACGAAGCCGGCCCTGGCGCTGCACAGGAACGTCACCACATCGGCCAGTTCCTGGGCCAGGCCGAAGCGGCCCATCGGTATCGAGGCCCGGTGGCGCTCCCGCACAGCATCGAGGGTCGTGCCGTCCGCCGCAGCACGAGCCTGCTGGGCGCGGGCCAGCGCCCCGGTGTCGAACTGGCCTGGCACCACCACGTTCACCAGCACGTCGGGCGCCAGCTCGAGGGCCAGCGAGCGGGCGGCGGCGGCCACCCCGCTGCGGAACACTCCCGACAAGGCCAGCTCGGGCGACGCCTCCACCACCGACCGGGCGGTGATGTACACCAGGCGTCCGTCCCCACCGGCACGCAGATGAGGAATTGCGGCCCGGGTCGCGCCCAGCGCGGGCTTCAGCATCCGCTCATAGGCGGCCTCCTCGTCGGCCGCCGACACTTCGGTCATCCCGCCGGGCGTGCCGCCCGGGGTGTTGACCACGCAGATGTCGAGGCCGCCGAGCCGGGCTGCGGCCTCGTCCACCATGCGGGCGGGCTCGCCCTCGGTTGTCAGGTCACCGGCTACGGCGACTCCTCCCGGCAGCGACGCGGCGATCTCGGAGGCCAGCTCGGCCCGGCGGCCCGACACCGCCACCAGCGCGCCCTCGGTCGAGAGCGTCTCTGCGATGGCCCGGCCCAGTCCGGCGGTGGAGCCGAACACCAGCGCCCGCCGGCCACCCAAACCCAGATCCATAGGTTCGCACGCTAGAGGCCGAGCGAATAGGCGAGCGAGTCCGGCCATACGGGATTCGCCGGGCCGGGGCGGGACCGGTAGGGTTCGGTATACAGGAATCGGCCGGGCGGTCACGGGAGGTTTCAACATGTCCTACGAGCAGGCGGCCCGAGACGCCGGCATCGATCTGGACATGCCCCTTCTGCGAGCGGGCAACTTCGACACCGTGGCCCAGGTCCACGACACGCTGTTCGTGTCGGGCTCCATCGCGCTGGCCCCAGGGGGCGGCGGGATCGACTATGTGGGCCGGCTCGGCGGCAGCATGGAAATCGAGGAGGGCCAGGCCAGTGCCCGGGGCGCGGCCGAGGCCATCCTCGCCTCGGTGCACCAGCATCTCGGCAGCCTCGACGAGGTGCTGCGGGTGGTGCGGCTCACCGGCTATGTCACCAGCGATCCGGGCTTCAACGCCCAGCCCGCGGTGATCAACGGCGCCAGTGATCTGATGATCGAGGTGTTCGGCGACGCGGGCCGACACGCACGCTCCGCCATCGGCGTGGCGGAACTGCCCCTCGGCGCCTCCGTGGAGGTCGAGGCCATCTTCCAGATCAAGAACTGAGCGCTGCGCCGGCGCGGATCGTCCATCCAATCCCCGACCTACAGGAGCAAACGTGACCAGCAACACCATGAACGTCGAGACCCTCACCCTCGAAGGGGCCAAGCTGGCCGCGGGGGTGGCTCTGTCCACCGCCGACGACGAGGGCCTGGCCGTGTGCGTGGCGGTGGTGAACGCCACCGGCAACCTGGTGCTGGTGCACCGCATGGACGGCGTGGTGGAGATCGCCCTGGAGAACGCCATCGCCAAGGCGGTGGCCGCGCTGACGTTCAAGCGCGACACCGGAACGCTGTCGGACTACTTCCAGACCGACAAGTCGCTCGGCCCGCCCATGACCGCACGACACCACATCCTGGCGGTGGAGGGCGGAGAACCCCTGACCACTTCGGGCGGCACGGTCGTCGGCGCTCTCGGGATCTCCGGCGCCAAGCACGCCGAGGACGTGGTGTGCTCCAAGGCGGCGGCCGAGGCGTTCGCCGCCGCCACCTGAAGAGTCCAGATGGCTGACAAACATCACGATCACGACGAACACGCCAACCCGATCCTGAAGGATCTGCCCGCCGGGTCGTTCGCGTTCCACTACAAGCTGCAAGCCAAGCCGGGCCGGGCACAGGACTTCATCGATGCCTTCGAGGCCTGGGACCACAGCGACGAGAACATCGTCCACACCACGCCGGGCATCGTCCACGAGGGCGTGCTGTACCAGAGCGAGGACGACCCGGAGCGGTTCTACCTGATAGGCACCTGGAACAACCGGGAGAACCACCGCAACGTGGTGGCCCGCCTGATCGAGATGCGCCCCGCCTGGATGGACCTGCTAACCGAGGACATAACCCCCGAGTACTGCCAAATAATCGGCTGAACCACAAAGTGGCGAATGCTCCTACAGGAGCAAAGAAAAGGGACCCCGTGCGTTCCGGGGTCCCAGACACCTGGGGCGTACGGTCGTGTTCAGCCGGAAGCCTACTAACCGGAGCCGTCAGGCCGCCTTGATGATAGGCCACCTGCCACCGCGGTTGCAAACGAAACCCTCTCAGATAACAACGATCTGGTTGGTCCAGGGCCGGTTGGTGTGGGTGCGCTTCGTGGCGAGGCCTTGGGCCCGCAGGTTCGCCAGTTGGGTGTTGAGGACATGCATTCCCGGCGTGCCCTCGATGGTGCGGCGTCGGGCCGCTGAGATCAGGTCGGCGGCCTGGGTGGGTTCCGAGGTCATGGAATCGACGTAGTGGACTACGGGATGCAGCGGGAGGTTCTTGGTGGTGACGTAGCTCGCGACGCAGTGGCTCGCGTGGGCGTCAAGCCTGTTCTCGGAGCGGTCCATGACAACGATGCCGATCTCATTGCGGTGCGCGCACTCGACCGCGAAATGCTCGACGAGACGGTGCAACTGCATCGGCAGCGATGTCTTGGTGGCCATCGAGTGGTGCATCTTGGCCTTGTTGATGCTGGCGGTGTAGACGGTGCAGTCGAGGCCTCCCAAGATTCGGATCACCTCGAGCACGAGTGCGCGGTTTCTGCGGTTCCTCCAGCCCTTGGGTGTGAGCAGGGCGGTGGACTTCATCTCCCAGGAGGAGGGCCGGCCGCGTTCGGGGAAGTGGTGGGCTTTCGCGCCGGAGACTCGGCGGGTCAGCTTGGGGACTCTGGCTGATGAGACGGAGAGGCCTCCGATGACCACGGCGCCGGAAGAGTGGTTGAGCGAGATGGCACCGGAGTCATCGAGGTACAGCATTCGCGTGCTGCGCTGGTTGGTGGGCATCGGGGTGGGCTCTTTAGGTTCGGCGGGTCGGGCGGGCGGGTCTCAGGTGAAGGGCAGTTGCGCGTCGGCAGTCTGTGCGTCGCACCGACGATCATGCCGGAGGTTCTTCTAGCAATAAACCCCACCAACTGCACTGAATCTCCCCCGAATTGGGGGACACTACCCTCGGCATCGAGACCGACAGGGTGCGCTACTGCCGGCTCTGTCCCGCGACGACACCGTTAGTCGGGTGCGAGGCCTCGACGGGGTTAAGGGGGTGAGGCAGGTCCAACACTCTTTCTCAAGCGCTCCGATGCTATAGGCATAGGTACCCGCCCGACCCATAGGTGGATCACGCCGTCTGAGTAGCCTGAGCACCATGTCCCTGCGTGAAACCGTCGAAAAGATTCGGTCGAACCCGACTCCAGCCAACGAGGAGACTGCGAAGTTTCAGATTCTGGCACCGATCCTTGCTGACCTGTCCTGGGACACGAGTGGCCCAGAGGTGCTGTTCGAGCATCTCGTCGGCGGCAAGAAGGGCGGCGGCAAGGCCGACATCGCTCTGAAGGCACATGGGCGCATCCGGGCACTCATCGAGGCCAAGGCCCCCGGCGCGCGCCTGCAAGACCATGTCGCGCAGGTATTGGGCTACGCCTTCCATGAGGGCGTCGACATCTGTGCCCTGAGCGACGGCATCAGGTGGTGGCTCTATCTGCCTCGAGAGTCAGGGCCTCCTCCCGAACGCCGCTTTGCCGTTCTTGACCTGGGATCCTCCGGCGATCCACTCGATCAAGTTTGCAGCGATCTCCAGACGTTCCTCGGTCGAGAGTCGCTGCTGAGCGGCGAGGCCGTATCGCGAGCCCAACAGGTCCGCCACGCCATGCGGGAGGCTGCTCAACTAGAACAGGAGATGCCAGCGATCTGGGCCAAGATGCTTGACGAGCCCGATGACGAACTCGTCGAACTCCTAGGCCAGAGGGTGTACGACAGACTCAGCTTGCGACCTGCACGCGAACAAATCATTGCTGTCATGGGGAATCGGCCCATCCCGCACACTCCCGTGACAACTGAACCTGTAAAGCCAGATCCTCCGCCGCACCCCAGGACGGCCCGCACGTCCACGGCCCCGGATGTGACAACTGAACCTGTAAAGCCAGATCCTCCGCCGTCCGCGAGTCCGACGGCCGTCGTGCTCTGGGGGGAGCGCCACTCCATCCGAAGGTTCAGCGACATCCTGATGACAATTGTGGAGGAACTCTACAAGCGGCACCCCGACAGCTTCGAGCAAACGGTCGGACCGCTCAAGGTGTCCGACGGGAAACGGCAGTATGTGTCACTCGACCGCCTACGGGTGGCGGGCAAGAGTCCTTGGCAGACTCCGTCGGGTTGCTTCGTGGCCTGGAAGTTCAATGCGAAGATTCACAAGAAGCGGTGGGGCGAGTTGCTCGAAGCATTCGGATACAGCGAGTCCGACCTACAGCTCCTGTACGACCAGATTCCGTCCGAGGCACCCGGGTCCGACAGGTTGGCCGGCCGAAAGCCAACACCGCGCCCTGCCGCGGTCCGGCTCTGGGGGGAGCGTCACCCCGTGCGAACTCACGCCGAGATCTTGACGACGGTCGTAGCGGAGGTGCACAGACGTTATCCCCACGACTTCGATCGGGCTGTTGAGACGCTGAGGGCCGGTGAATGGCAGTACGTCTCGCGAGATCCACAACGAGTGCGGGGCACGCGGATCAGGCAGACTCCGTCCGGGCACTGCGTCGACATCAACCTGAGCGCGCGGCAAGTCAAGAGGCGTGCAGTCGAGCTACTGGAGGTATTCGGGCACCGCGAGTCCGACCTCGAATACCTCTACGAGTAGGAGCTCGGACGCTGTGCCGCAGTTTGAGGACTTCGATCTTGATCAGAAGTTCACGCTTGTGCGGGGGCGGGTGCTGCTGACTGGGGTGCAGGCGGTGGTGCGACTGCCGCTCGACCAGCATCGGGCGGACGCAGTTCGGGGGCTCAACACGGCCACCTTCATCTCCGGATACCAGGGCTCGCCGCTGGGCACCGTCGACCTCACTATCGAGCGCAACATGGACCTGATGGCCGCCCACGAAGTGGTGTGGGTGCCGGGCGTAAACGAGGAACTGGCCGCCACCGCGGTGTGGGGCAGCCAGGAGCCGCTGCTCGGGCCGCTGAACCGCCACGACGGCGTGGTGGGCATGTGGTACGGCAAGGGTCCCGGCGTCGACCGCTGCGGCGACGTGTTCAAGCACGGCAACTTCAAGGGCACCGCGCCCAACGGCGGGGTGCTGGTGCTGGCCGGCGACGACCCGCTGGCCAAGTCGTCGACGCTGCCCACCCAGGTGGAGCCCACCTTCTACGACGCCCAGATCCCGATCCTCTACCCCGGCACGATCCAGGAGGTCATCGACCTCGGCCTGCACGGCATCGCGCTATCGCGCTACTCGGGCCTGTGGGTGGCGTTCAAAGTGGTCACCACCATTGCCGACGGGTTCGGCATCGCCGAGGTCGCCCCCGACCGGGTCGTCCCAGTGCAACCGACCCTCGAGATCGACGGCAGGCCCTGGCACCACACCCAGCGGCCCGGCCTGGTGACGCCGATGAGCCTCGAACAGGAGAAGGACATCGCCTACGGCCGCCTCGACGCGGCGCTGGCCTACGCCGCCGCCAACGGCCTCAACGAGATCAGCGGCGCCACCGCCGCGGCCCGTCTCGGCATCGCGGCCGCGGGCCGCACCTTCGCCGAGCTGAGCCAGGCTCTCAGCGACCTGGGCCTCAACGACGACGACCTGCGCCGCTTCGGGATCCGCCTGCTGCGACTGGGCATGGTCTGGCCCATGGAGCCCGGCATCGTGCGCCGCTTCGCCCGGGGCCTCGACGAGATCCTGGTGCTGGACGAGAAACGGGCCTTCATCGAACTGCTCCTCAAGGACATCCTCTACGGGCAGCCCGGCGCCCCCCGGGTGGTGGGCAAGACCGACGAGCACGGACGGCGGCTGGTGCCCGCCGACGGCGAGCTCAGCGCGGACCGGATCGCGTCGGTGTTGGCCAACCGGTTCCGCTCCGGCGTGCTCGGCGGCGAGCTGGGCGCCTTGCCGGTGGCGGTCGAGGCTCGGGTCGCGCTCATCGAGGCGGCCGCCCAGGCGGGCGCAGCCGAGGTGGCCCGGACGCCGTACTGGTGCAGCGGCTGCCCCCACAACCGCTCCACCGCGGTGCCCGACGGCTCGTTCGCGGCCGGCGGGGTGGGCTGCCACGCCATGGCCCTGTGGATCGACGACCGGGCCGAGGTCATTCACCAGATGGGCGGCGAGGGCGCCACCTGGATCGGCCGGGCGCCTTTCACCGACCGGTCGCACATGTTCCAGAACGTCGGCGACGGCACGTTCTTCCATTCGGCCAGCCTGGCGGTGCGGGCCGCGGTGGCCGCCGGGGTCGACATCACCTACAAGATCCTCTACAACGGCGCGGTCGCCATGACCGGGGGCCAGGACGTGGCCGGAGCCATCGGCGTGCCGGAGCTGACCCAGGCGATGGCCGCCGAGGGCGTGGCCCGCATCATCGTGTGCAGCGACGACCCCGACCGTCACGGCGGAG
Source organism: Acidimicrobiia bacterium (assembly GCA_022821685.1). Classification (GTDB taxonomy): domain Bacteria; phylum Actinomycetota; class Acidimicrobiia; order Acidimicrobiales; family Aldehydirespiratoraceae; genus Aldehydirespirator. Next base: position 74,142 of record JAJEDD010000025.1, on the reverse strand, counting down.
GCGCGCCGCCGGCCGCGGGCACCGAGGTCTGGGGCCGCGACCGGCTCGAGGAGGCCCAGCTGCTGTTGCGGGACACGCCCGGCGTGACCGTGCTCGTCTATGACCAGCAGTGCGCGGCCGAGAAGCGCCGCGAGCGCAAGCGGGGCCTGCGCCCCACCCCCACCAAGCGCATCTTCATCAACGAGGCGGTGTGCGAGGGATGCGGCGACTGCGGGGCCAAGAGCCACTGCCTGTCGGTGCAGCCGGTGGACACCGAGCTCGGCCCCAAGACCCGCATACACCAGTCCTCGTGCAACTTCGACTACACCTGCATCGAGGGCGACTGCCCGTCGTTCATCCAGGTCAAGACCCGACCTGCCCACCAGCGAGCGGCCCGGACCCCGCTTGGCACCCCATCTGCGGCCGGTGCCCGGACCCAGCCGCCCGCCGATATCGAGGAGCCGCCGCGGCCCGTGCCCGGCGTCGGTGGCTACGCGGTGTTCATGGCCGGGGTGGGCGGCACCGGGGTGGTGACCGTCAGCCAGGTGCTGGCCACCGCGGCCCTGCTCGACGGCCTCAACATCGTCGGCGTCGACCAGACCGGGCTCAGCCAGAAGGGCGGGCCGGTCGTGTCGCATCTGCGCTTCTTCGCTGGCCAGGCCTCTGGGGCCAACCTGATCGGCGCGGGTGACGCCGACTGCTATCTGGGGCTGGACCTGCTGGTGGCGGCCGACCCCAAGAACCTGACCCGGGCCGATCCCGAGCGCACTCTGGCGGTGGTGTCGACCAGCAAGCTGCCCACCGGCGACATGGTGGCCCATGTGGACCAGACCTATCCCGAAGTCGACACCATGCTGGCGGCCATCGACGCTGCCACCCGGCCAGGCGCCGGCGTGCGCCTCGATGCCGACCGGATAGCCGACGCGCTCTGCGGCACGGCCATGCCCGCCAACGTGCTCGTACTTGGGGCCGCCTACCAGGCCGGCGGGATCCCGGTGTCGTCGGCGGCCATCGAGCGGGCCATCGAGTTGAACGGGGTGGCAGCGGAGGCCAACCTCGCCGCCTTCCGATGGGGGCGGGTGTACGGCCGCGACGGCGCCGACGGCCCAGAGGCCGAGCGGGTAGGCGAGCGAAGCCGGCCCATACGGGCGAGGCCGTGGCCCGAGCGGCCCGTGAGCGCAGCGAACAAGAGCGGGAATGACACCGCTGCGACGCGACAGGCTCTTGCCGACCCGCGCACGCTCTCCGTAAGCCTGGCCGAGGTGGCCGGTGCGGCTCCCACGGACAAGTCGGACACGGTCGCGGCTGCGGCCGGTCTCGGCCTGGACTCGGTCCCGGCCCGGGCCAAGGCCATCGCCCAGACGCTGGTGCAGGGCTCGGGCCTGGCCACGAGCGCCGGACCGGGCGGCGCGGCCCTCGTCGAGGCGGTGCAGCGGCGGGCCGGCGATCTGGTGGACTACCAGTCGCGGGCGCTGGCGTCGCAGTACGTCGACTTCGTGGACGCGGCGGCGGCCCGCGAGCGCGAGGTTATGGGCGAGCAGACCGATCTGGCCGAGACGGTGGCCCGCTACCTCTACAAGCTGACCGCCTACAAGGACGAATATGAGGTGGCAAGGCTGCACCTTCGCGGGGGCCTACATGGCGCCATGCGCGACGCGGTGGGTGACTTCTCCGGCTACCGCATCCTGCTGAATCCGCCGGCGCTGCGGACCCTGGGCCTGAAGCGCAAGATCTCGCTGGGGCCGTTCCAGCGCCCGGCCCTAGCAGCATTGAAGGCCATGCGCCGACTGAGGGGCACGCCCCTCGACCTGTTCGGCTACGCCAAGGTCCGCCGCATCGAACGCGATCTGATCGTGGAGTACCGGACCCTCATTGAGGCCGAACTGGACGAGCTGACCCCCGAGCGTCACGAGCGAGCGATCAAGCTGGCCGGCCTCCCCGACGTGATCCGCGGCTACGAGGACGTGAAGTTGGCCGGCGTCGAACGCTTCCGAGAGCAGGTGCGGGCCATCCGCAGCCCCGACGCCCAACCGGTGGCGCTCACGAGCAAGCCCGCGGGCTAGCGCGGCGACCGTGCCCCAGAGTCCCGGCGCGGTCCCGGTTCGGGCTGTTGCCGCTTCCATCGCCTGTCTTGCCGCCAGCGTCATGCCGGGATTCCTGGCCGGCGCGCTGGGCAGCGACATCAAGGACGAGTTCGCCATCGGCGACACCGGCCTGGGGATGACGCTGGCCGCCACCTATCTGATCTCCGGAGTGGCGTCGATACACGCGGGCGAGCTGTCCGACCGGATGGGTGCGCGCCGCAGCCTGCTGCTGTCGATGTGGGTGACGGTGACCGGCTATCTGGCGGTGGCCGCGCTGGTCCGGTCGTTCCCGACGTTCCTGATCTCGATGGCGGTGGCCGGCGCGGGCCTGACCCTGGCTGGGCCCGCGGCCAAGGTGCTGGTGGCCCAGCATGTGTCGACGCAGCGCCTCGGATTGGCCTTCGCGGTGCATATGTCGGCCATCCCGCTGGCGCCGCTGCTGGCCGGGCTGACAGTGCCGCTGGTGGGCGGCACCGCGGGTTGGCGCTGGGCGTTCGTGGGCGGAGCGGTGCTGTCGGCGGCTGGAATTGTGATGCTCCCGGCCGAGAAGCAGGCGCCGGAGCCTCGCCCGGCCCCTGCCGAGCAGGCTGCATCAGGCCGCTTCGCCCACGTCCGGCTGGCGCCGCTGTTCGCGTTCGGCGCGGCGGCCACCCTGGCTTCCTCCGCGGTGTTCAGCGCGGCGGCGTTCTTCGTGGTCAACAGCGAGTCGGCCGGAATCTCGGAGGACTCGGCCGGTCTGCTGCTGTCAGCGACCAGCGCGGGAGTGATCGCGGCCCGCATCCTGCTGGGAGTGATGGCCGACCGGGGCCGGGCCGGCGACATCTTCACGGTGGTGGCTCTGCTGGTGGCCAGCGCGGCCGGCTATGCGCTGATGGCCGCAGCCGACATCGCCTGGCTGTACGCGCTGGCCGGCCAAGTCGCCATCATCCTGGGCTGGTCATGGCCGGGCCTGATGGTGCTGGCCCTGGTGCGACTCAACCCCCACGCGCCCGGCCTGGCCAGCTCGTTCGCAGTCGGGGGCCTCAACCTCGGAGCGGTGGTGGGCCCCGCAGCCTTCGGCGCCATCAGCGACGCAGCATCATCATCGACAGCCCTAGCGATGGCCGCAATCTGGACCTTCGCGGCAGCCGCCCTAAACCTCCTAGGCCGCCTAGTCCAAACCCGAACCACCGCCTGACCGAAGCTGCCGTTCACCGCACATGCTGGACCGCTCCGTCGGAATATAACGATCTGCGCGGGTTTTATTCGATTCGGCTAAAAGCCGCGCATATTGTTATAAATCGATTCTGGCCGGTGGAGAACTGCCTGATTCGGAGCGGGTCGCTGGACCCGACTACGGTATACAACGGCGGCCCGGCACCCGGGTCCATTGTGGCCCGGACGGGAGGGGGCGCGTTGCTTCGGTGGCTCGCGAAACGCATCATCGCCGCCGCGCTGGTGGTGTTCGTCGTCACCTCCCTGGTGTTCGTGGTCACCCACATCTTCACCGACCCGGCCACCGTGTCGCTGCCGCTTGAGGCCACCGAGGAACACCGGGCCCAGCGCCGGGCCGCCCTCGGGCTCGACCGACCCCTCAGCACGCAGTACTGGGACTTCGTGTCGGGCCTGGTGGTCGGCGACCTCGGCGAGTCGTTCTGGCAGAGCCAGCCCGCGTCGAAGCTCGTGCTGGAGCGCCTGCCGGCCACCCTCAAGCTCGTGGCCGGCGCCACCGTGGTCACGGTGCTGCTGGCCGCGCCGCTGGGGATGCTGGCCGCCTGGTGGGAGCGCCGCTTCGCCGACCATGCCGTGCTCGGCTTCTCGATGGCGGCCATCAGCGCGCCGCCGTTCTGGATCGGCTACCTGCTCATCATCGTGTTCGCGGTGCAGCTCGGCTGGGTGCCGACCTTCGGCTCGGCCGGGTTCGTGTCGCTGATCCTGCCGTCGCTCGCCATCGGGCTGGCCAGCGCGGGCCGTCTGTCGCAGATGACCCGGCGCGGCATCGTGGAGGAGCTGCGCAAGCCCTATGCCGTCACCGCGCTGTCGAGGGGCTTCTCGCGGTCGTACACCATCGTTCACCACACCTTCCGCAACGTGGCCTCGGGCTTCGTCACCATGACCGGCTGGGAGCTCACCCGCATGTTCACCGGCTACACGGTGGTGATCGAGGTGGTGTTCGCCTGGCCCGGCGTGGGCCGACTCGCCATCCACGCCATCGAGAACCGCGACCTGATCCTGGTGCAGGCTGCGGTGGTGGTGCTGGCCACGCTGGTGGTGGTCACCAACCTGCTGGTGGACATCGCCCGCCGGATGATCGACCCCAGGGTGGACCTGGCATGACCGCGGTCCAGGACGCGGGACCGGGCGCGGACGCCGGCGGAGCCGAGGGTGCGCCGCCCGAGGGCACCAGCGTCATGGCCGACCTGCGATCGCATCTGCGCAAGTCGAAGGCGGGCATCGCCGGCATCATCATCTGCTCGCTGTTCGCGCTGGTGGCCGTCGTCGGGCCGTGGCTGCCGTTCCTGCCCGACCCGTCCAAGCAGAGCCTGCCCGACAAGCTGACGCCGCCGGTGGGCTGGGGCGGAACCTGGTCCCACCCCCTCGGCACCGACCAACTCGGGCGCGACATCCTGGCCCGGCTCATCGACGGGGCCCGCATCTCGCTGCTGGTGAGCGTGGCCGCGGTGATCATCGCAGCCGTCCTCGGCACCGCCCTCGGCCTGATCGCGGGCTACATCGGCGGCAGGATCGACACCCTCATCATCTCCGCCGCCGACGTGCAGATGGCCTTCCCCGGCGTGCTGGCCGGCCTGATCCTGGTGGCCGCATTCGGGCCGAGCGTGTGGCTGGTCATCATCGTCATCTCCATCTCTAGCTGGATGGTGTTCACCAGGGTTGGCCGGGGCCTGGTGTTCACTCTCAAGACCACCCTGTTCGTGGAGGCGTCGGAACTGTCCGGCGCGTCGTCGAGACGGGTCATGTGGCGCCATCTGCTGCCCAACCTGGTCAGCTCGCTGATCACGCTGAGCGTGCTGGAGCTGGCTGCGGCCATCCTGTCGGAGTCGGCGTTCGCCTTCCTCGGCTTCGGGGTGCAGCCGCCCCGCTCGTCGTGGGGGCTGATGATCCAGCAGGGCCGCAACTACATCACCGACGGCTGGTGGATCGTCACCTTCGCCGGTCTGGCCATCTCGGTGGTGGTGCTGGGCGTCAACCTGCTGTCGCTGTGGCTGCAGTCGTTCAACGACGTGGCCGAGCGCGAGCAGATCATCCTCGAAAGGCCCGGTGGATGAGCACCCCGGGCTCGGCGCCTCGCCTCTGCGAAAGGCCGAGCACGAACCGCCCCGCAACGGCACGCGTACTCGAAAGGCCGGGCGGGTGAGCAGCACCAACTCGAACGGCGAGGCCCGCCAGGAGCGGCTGCTGGAGATCAAGGACCTCACTGTGGGCTTCCCCACCCGCGACGGGGTGGTGCTGGGCGTGGACGGCCTGACCCTCAACGTCGGCTCCCACGAGCGGCTGGGAGTGGTGGGCGAGTCCGGCTCGGGCAAGAGCGTCATGGGGCTGGCCATCCTGGGAATGGTCCTGCCGCCAGGGCGCATCATGGGGGGCTCGGTGAAGTGGCGGGGCGAGAACGTGCTCGACGAGACGGTGGCCAACCGGGTGCGGGGCCGGGAGATCGCCATGATCTTCCAGGATCCGATGGTGTCGCTCAACCCGCTCAAGACCGTGGGCGCGCAGCTGCGGGAGCTGCTGCGGCGCCGGGCCGGGCTGGAGGGCGCCAAGATCAGGCAGCGCTCGCTCGAGCTGCTCGAGATGGTGGGGATCGCCAACCCGCAGGACCGGCTCAAGTCGTACGCGTTCGAGCTGTCGGGCGGGATGCGCCAGCGGGTGATGATCGCCACCGCCCTGGCCTGCGAGCCGACGCTGCTCATCGCGGATGAACCCACCACCGGGCTCGACGTGACCATCCAGGACCAGATCCTCACCTTGCTGCACGACCTGTCGACCGAGCTGGGGGTGTCGGTGCTGATGATCACCCACGACCTGGGGGTGGTGGCCCAGTTCTGCGACCGGGTGCAGGTGATGTACGCGGGCCGCATCGTGGAGCGGGCCCCGATCGCCGAGATGTTCGCCGATCCCCAGCACCCCTACTCGCTGGGCCTGCTCCAGTCGGTGCCCCGGGTGGACCGCGACGAGAGCGAGCTGTCGGGGATTCCGGGCGAGCCGCTGGACCGGGCCCAGTTCCCTCCCGGCTGCGCCTTCGAGCCCCGCTGCGGCGAATCCCACGACGTCTGCCGCCAGAGCGCGCCGCCGCTGGTCAAGATCGCCGAGCGGCGCTGGGTTGCCTGCTACAACCGCCCTGGAGATCAGTCGTGAGCGTCTGCGCCCGATCCCTGAGAAAGACGGACGTGAGCTGCAACGACCGGCCCCAGCGAGTGAGGCAGCCGTGAGCGACGACACCCGATCCGTAACCGAGCAGGTTGTGCCGCTGGTTGAGAGCCGGGACGTCAGCGTCCACTTCAGCCGCTGGGTCGGCAGCCGCCGGCGAACCGTCTACGCGCTGGACGATTTCAGCATCGCGGTTGCCCCCGGCGAGACGGTCGGCCTGGTGGGCGAGTCGGGCTGCGGCAAGTCCACCGCGGGCCGGGCGCTGCTGGGCGCGGTGAAGCCCACCAAGGGGCGGGTGCTCTTCGAGGGCCGCGACGTGACCGACCTGAGCAGGCGCAACTGGCGGGCCATGCGCAAGCAGGTGCAGATGATCTTCCAGGATCCCTACTCGGCCCTCAATCCCAAGCTCAAGGTGGGTGAGAGCATCGCCGAGCCGTTCCTGGTGCACACCCGCAAGCGGGGCGCAGAGCTCGATGCGGCCGTGGCCGAACTGCTGGAGACGGTGGGAATGACCGCCGGCGCGGCCGACAAGTACCCCCACGCCTTCTCCGGTGGCCAGCGCCAGCGCATTGTGATCGCCCGGGCGCTGGCGCTGCATCCCGGATTCGTGGTTGCCGACGAGGCCACCGCCGCTCTCGACGTGTCGATCCAGGCCCAGATCGTCAACCTGCTGGTGGAGCTCAAGGACACCGTGGGCCTCTCGTACCTGTTCATCTCGCACAACCTGGCGGTGGTGCGCCATGTGTCGGACCGGGTGGCCATCATGTACCTGGGCCACCTGATGGAGATCGGCAGCCACCGCGACATCTACGAGAACCCCACCCACCCCTATTCCCAGGCCCTGCTCTCCGCGGTGCCCGTGCCCGACCCCACCACCAGGGGCAATCACGAGCCGCTCGTGGGCGACCTCCCCAGCCCCATGGACCCGCCCCAGGGCTGCCGGTTCAACACCCGCTGCCCGCTGGTGGAGGAACGCTGCCGCCACGAGCGCCCGCCGCTTCAGGAGCGCTCCCGCGGCCACTACGTCGCCTGCTGGGTGAATTGAGCGACCCGGTCACCGGCGGCGCCGACGGGGGCGCGGGCGACCGAGGCGACGGCTTGACCGTCCGCTGGGCGACGTTCGGCTACCTGTTCACGCTGTACTTCATCCTGGGCGGGGCCGAGACCATGATGTCGCCGCTGTTCCCGCTGGTGCAGGACGATCTGGACATCACCGAGAGCAACCTGGCCGCCATCCTGGCCGCGGTGTCGGCCGGGATCGCCTCGTTCAACATTCTCGGCGGGATCAGCAGCCGCCGGCTCGGCAACCGGACGCTGGTGCGAGCCTCGGCGGTGGCACTGGCGGCGGGCATGGTGATCTCGGCGGCCGCCCCGAGCTTCTGGGTGCTGCTGATCGGCCAGGGGTTGCTGGGGGCCGCCTTCGGGATCTATTTCCCGCCGGGGCTGGCCAGCGTGGCCCGGCTGTATCCCGGCACGGAGGGCAAGGCGATTGCGGTGTGGGGCCAGGCCTATTCGTTCGGGCTGGCCGCAGCCGCGTTGAGCGTGTTCGCGGGGGGAGGCTGGCGCTGGGTGTTCGTCGGCTGCGCGGTTCCCCCGATCCTGGCCGCCGCCTACGTGCCGAGATGGGTCGAGCCCGCCCGTGACACGGCAGCGGTGCCGCTGCTGACGCAGCTGGTCGAGTACGCCCGCAAGCAGAGCTACCGGCTGGCCTTCCTGGCCAGCTTCGGCGGCGTGTCGATGCACTTCGTGGTGATCGGCTTCTCGCCGGCCTTCTTCGAGGCTCGCGGCGTGGATCTGCGGCTGGTGGGCGTGCTGCTGGCCGCGGGCCGGATCCTGTCGGCGCCGGTGAAGCTGGTGGGGGGAGCGCTGTACGACCAGCGCGGCGGACCGTGGGCGGCCAGGCTGATGATGGCGACGACCTTCGGTTTCGGCCTGCCGCTGCTGCTGGCGCCCACCAATGCCGGCGTGTGGTTCCTGGTTCCCTTCGTGGGCATGGCGGTGTCGGTGCTGCCGGTGGCCAACGCCATGCTGGTGGCGGCCCTGCCGCCGCAGTCGGGCTGGGGCATCGGCACCTTCCGGGCCGCGCTGCTGGGCTCGGCGGCACTGCTCTCGGCGATCGTGAGCGGCCTGCTGGAGCTGGGAGCGCCGCTCAAGTCGCTGATGCTGGTCTCGCTGCTGCTGCCCGCGCTGGTGGCCGCGGCCATGCACCGGGCCGTGCCCGAGACGCCTGTTACTTGACCTTGTCGATGACTCGGAAGGCGTAGTCGCGCTGGGCGTCGCCGAGGGTGGCCCTCACCCGGTAGCCGCCCGGCTTGGGGAAGTGGACAATGCCGGTCACCACCAGCGGCGAGCGGCTGTCGGTGCCGGGAACCTTGCCCGGCGGGCGGCCGACCTCGATGTTGGCGGTGGCCTCCATCAGTTGGCTGTGGCCGTCCTCGTCCTCGACCCGGATCACCACCTGGTGGCGCTGGTTGTGCTCCATCCACGGGACCAGCACCGACAGCGCGATGGCGAAGTGCTGGGGCCGGGGCTTCTCGCCCTCCTTGTACGACCGGGTGACGGTGTCCCAGCCCGCCCCCATCAGGTACAGCAGCCCGTTCTGCACCTCGGCGTGATTGGCCAGCGCCAACAGCTCGATCTGGGCCACGCGCGGCAGTCTAAGAGGCCGAGCGAATAGGTGAGCGAGTCCGGCCCACACGGGCGAGGCCGTGGGCTGTGTTGTCGGGGTTTGGGCGGCCCGTGAGCGCAGCGAACAAGAGCGGGAATGACCCAGCTGCGACGCGATCGGGCCTCACCAATTTGCGTGCCCTCGAAGGGAGTGAGTCACACCTTGTGATCGGCGGGGTTGAAGGCTGCCATAACCAGGGTGTCGCGGATGATGAGCGGCGCGCCCGCATACAACGAGAGCGAGGCTGCGTCGACAATGGTCTTGGTGCCGGGGAGCGGGCACGGCAGCAGTACGGGCACCTGCCGGCTGGGCCCGTAGCGCTCGGTCATGTACTGATTCTGGGCGTCGAGTGATTCTTCGCTGTGCGCCAACGCCTCCGGCGGCCCGGTCTCATCCAGTTTGAAGTCGAGCAACAGCAGGCCATCGGGAAGCGGCGCCGGCCCCGAGGGGTCTTCGGCCCGGCCCCGCACATCCACCGCCGTTCCCTCGGCCAGGCCCAACGCCACGCCGCGGCCGTAGGAGACAACTTCTTGGACGGCTGCGACCGGCATCTGCTCGCAGCCCTGGGCCGACGAGATGACCATGGCCGGCTCGGCCTTCTCGAAGACGTGCAGAAAGTCCTGCGCTCTGGCGGTGACCGGCAGCCTGGCACAGATGTGCCCCGCCCGCAGCACGGCCAGGAACATCGCCAGCCAGGCGGCGGAGTCGGGCAGGTGCACCACCACCACCGCTCGCTGGTCGGAGTCCACCGCTGACCGGATCTCCTCCGCGGCGATGCCCGAGGCGAGCCACAGCTCGGCCCGACTCAGGGTGTTGGTGCCCGCGGCGAAGGCAAGCGCCTCAGGCTCCGCCGTGACATGAAACTCGAACCGATCAATTAGCCGCGGCACGCTTCGATCGCCGCGGCCGCCTGTGGACGGATCAGCAGAACCACCGGTCACGATCATCCCCTCCGACACTCATGCTCACCCTTGCAGCCCGTCTGACTCGCGCCAACCTAGCCCGCTGATTCGGGCTCGCAACAGGCCTCTGACCTGCGTAAACGTCTGACATTGCGGCACCGGGATGCCGCAACACAACGCCGACAGTGTGCAGGGTGTCCTGCAAGCGTTTGCGCTCTGGCGCAGTGTTGTGGCGGGCGCGGCCTAGAGAGTGCGCGGGCAGGTGCAAGCCCATCGCATCACAGCGGGGTCATTCCCGCTCTTGTTCGCTGCGCTCACGGGCTGCCCAAACCCCAGAGACACAGCCCACGGCCTCGCAAGCTCGGCCTCTTGGACGCCAGTTCTACGCTCTAGTCGTGGTCGGACGGGGCGAGGCCCAGGCGTTCGGCCAGGCCGATGCGCTGGAGCTTGCCGGTAGCGCCCTTGGGCAGCTCGTCGAGCACCAGGACCCGGCGGGGAACCTTGAAGGCGGCAAGCGACTGGGCCAGGAACCGGCGCAGCTCCCGCTCGTCGATGTTGCTGCCGTCGGCGGCCACCACCGCGGCGGCCACCTCCTCGCCCAACTTGGGATGGGGCATGGCGAACGTCACCGCCTGAGCCACCGCCGGATGGGCCAGCAGGGCCTCGTCCACCTCCAGGGGGGAGACCTTCTCGCCGCCGCGGTTGATCTGCTCTTTTAGGCGTCCGGTGAGGAACAGGTAGCCGTCGTCGTCGAGGTAGCCCTCGTCGCCGGTGCGGAACCAGCCGTCGGTGAAGGCGGTTTCGTTGGCTTCGGGGTTGTTCTCGTAGCCGTCGATCACGGTCGGACCCTTGATCGACACCTCACCGCGCTCCCCCGGCGCCTGCGGGCGGTTGCGGTGATCGAGCACGGCCAGCTCGATCCCGGTGGCGACCCCGACCGACCGGGGCTTGGCCGCGCCGGGGGGCAGGGGGTTGGCGCACATCTGGTGGGTGGCCTCGGTCATGCCGTAGGCCTCGATGACGGGGGCGGCGAACAGCTCGCCCAGTTCGGTCAGCACCGGCGTGGGGAGCGACGCCGACGACGACCGCACGAAGCGCAGGCCGGCGGAGCGGGCCGCGTCGCGGTGTCGCTCGGCACGGGAGAGCACCATCTGGTGCATGGTCGGCACCGCGGTGTAGTAGCTGGGCCGCAGTGCTTCGAGCTGGGCGAAGAACCGGAAGGCGTCGAAGCCCTCGGTGCAGGCGACCGCACCGCCAGACGACAGCGGCGCCAGCAATCCGGCCAGCAGGCCGTGGATGTGGAACAGCGGCATCACCTGCAACGACCGGTCCTCAGCGGTGAGGGTCAGCGAGGCGGCGATGCCAACCGCCGAGCGGGCCAGGTTGCGTTGTCGCAGCGGCACGATCTTGGGCCGAGAGGTGGTTCCCGAGGTGTGCAGCACCAGCGCCACATCATCGGCCGACGGCCCGTGCGGGGCCGCAGACTCGCCGCCAGGGGACTGAGAACCTGCGGGCGCCGGCTCACTGCCAGGGGAATGATCGTCCTGGGCAGACGACTCGCTGCTCGATGGCGCGGCGCTCAAGTCGATGGAGCCCGCTGTGCCGGTCAGCGCCACCGACAGCACGCCGGCTTCGGCGGTGCGGGCCGCGTCGCGGGCGTCGGCCCCCGAATCGTCGGGCCGGGTGATGAGCGCTTTGGCGCCCAGGTCGTCGAGGTAGAAGCGCAGCTCCGAGGTGCGGTACTTGGGGTTGAGCGGCGCGGCGCAGCCCGCGCAACCCGCAGCCAGGAAGGCAATGGCCATCTCGGGGCCGTTGGGCATGACAATGGCGATGCGATCGGCCGGACCCACCCCAAGACTCCGGAGCCGGGCTGCAAGCCGGTCCACTTCAGCCCGCAGTTCGCCGTGAGTGAGCACCGAGCCGTCGGGTGACACAATGGCCGGAGCGTGATCGGTCCCGGCATCGAGAAGGCCCCGCAGTGTCATCGGACCGGTCATGAGCCGGCCGCTAGGCGGTGGTTCAGCAGGGAGGCCAGCCCGTAGACGGTGCTGATGGCCGGGGTGGGCACACCGGTCAGTTCACCCAGTTCGACGAACACGCCGACCAGCGGGTCGAGCTCGAGCGGGCGGCCGGCCTCGGCGTCCTGGAGCATGGAGGTCTTGTGCTCGCCCACGGCCTCGGCACCGGCGATGCGGCGCTCCACGCTGATGCGGATGCTCACCCCGAGCGCCTGGGCGATCTGTCCGGCCTCGGTCATCATTCGGGCGGCGAGGTCGCGGGTGGCCGGCATGCGGCAGATCTCGGCCAGCGTAGCGCCGGTGAGGGCGCTGATCGGGTTGAAGGCCAGATTGCCCCAGGCCTTGACCCACAGGTGCGAGCGGATGTCGGTCAACACCCGCGACTTGAACCCCGCTGCGGCGAAGGCGTCGGCCAGCGCCCTGGCCCGGTCGGACTTGGCGCCGTCGAGCTCGCCCACCGGAAAGCGGTCGCCCTCGACGTGGGTGATCACGCCGGGGGCGGTCTTCTCGGCGGCCGGGTAGGCGATACAGGCCACGATCCGCTCCGCGTCTATGGCCGCCGCGAGCGCGCCGTCGGGATCTAGCGCTTCGAGCCGGCGACCGTCGTGGGGACCGCCGTGACGCTGGAAGTACCACCATCCGATGCCGTTCTGCACCGGCACGACCATGGTGCCCTCGTCGCACAGCCGTGCAAGCTGGTGGGCCACCGCCGCGATCTGGTGGGCTTTGAGGGCCAGGATCACCGAGTCGTGCGCACCCAGTGCCCCGAAGTCGTCGGAGGCCTCGATCCCGGTCGCCACGGTGGTGGACCCGTCCAACTCCACCAGCCTGAGCCCATCACGCCGGATGGCCTCCAGGTGCTCGCCCCGAGCAATGACGCTCACCTGCTCGCCGGCCACCGCCAAGCGAGCGGCCAGCATCCCGCCGATAGCCCCCGCGCCCACCACACAGATCCGCACGGCGACAGTGTGCCACCCGAATCGCCCCAAACGGTATACAGGCGCCAACAGCGCGCCCGTTCGGTGGCAGCGCCCGACTTCAGATCACGGGCCAGCGGGGGGTGGCGAACTGGGCTAGGCCGGTGCGCTCGGCTGCCGCGGCGGCGGCCTCTCGGCCTCGGGCCATTATGGCTTGGGCGTCCAGGTTGATGAACTCGCCGCCGTCGACGATCACGTTGCCGTCGATGACCACGGTGTGGATCGAGTCGCCGCTGGCGCCGTGGCACAGGTTCGACAGCGGGTTGTGCAGCGGCACCCACTCGGGGCGGTCGAGGTCGAACAGCAGGAAGTCGGCCCGCTTGCCCGCCTCCAGCGAACCGACCTGGTCGTCCCACAGCACCGAGCGGGCACCGTCCACGGTGAGATGCTCCAGGATCGTCTCGGCCGGCATCAGCGAGGCATCCTCGAAGATGTCTCGGTAGACGCGGAAGTACTGGGCGATGCGCAAGATGTCGGTGGTGTGCGAGCAGGCGCCGATGTCGGTGCCCACCCCCACGGTCACGCCCCGCTGCAACAGCTTGAGGTGGGTGGCCCGCTGCAGCCCGCCCCAGCCGAACACCGCGCTGGCGGTGGGGCACATCGACACCTTCACGTCGCGCTCGGCCAGCAGGTCGCACTCGTCGTCGGTGAGGAAGTGGCAGTGCACCAACTGCACGTTGGGGCCGAGCACCTCGTTGCGCTCGTAGCGGGCGATGGGCCGCTCGCCGTCGAACACCCGCTGGTGATGCTCGACCGAGTCGCGGTTGGAGATCATGTGCGACACGATGCCGGTGCCGTGCTCGGCGGCCAGCTCGGCCACGGCGCGGCACAGCCGGTCCGACACCATGCGCTCGGTGCGCAGCGAGAACCAGGGCCGCACCCGCCCGCCGGCCGCACCCGCATAGGCCTCCACAAAGGCCAGGCCGTCGGCGATGGCCTCGTCGGTGGTGGAGTCGAACGTGCCCGGCATGGCCCGACCCCCGGCCATGTCGGTGAGCGAGCGGGCCAGCGCCGCCCGGCAGCCGATCTCGGCCGCGGCCCGCACCGAGTTCTCGGGGTTCTGCGAGCCCGGATCGCACACCGTGGTGGTTCCGTGGCGTACCGATTCCAGCAGGGCGCACATCGCGGCCAGGTAGGCCTCCTCGTCGGTGACGCCGGCCTCCATCGGGTAGCAGCGGTCGTGGAGGAACACCTTCAGGGGCACATCATCGCCGAGGCCTCGCACGAAGAACGGGGCCAGATGCTGATGGTTGTCGACGAAGCCGGGGGTGATCAACCGGCCGCGGGCGTCGATGGTGCGGACCGCCTCCCGGTAGCCGGCGGCCTCCAGCTCGGCGGTGGGACCCACCGCCAGAATCTCGCCGCCGTGTGCGGCCAGCGCGCCGTCTCGCGCCATGCGGCGCTCGGGATCCATGGTGATGAGCCAGTCGGCGTTGCGCACCAGCAAGTCGATCATGTCGTCAGTCTCCTCGAATGTCGATCCATTCGCGAGCCGCGCGGCCCGACACACCCAGCACGGCCTCCCGAGTCCAGAAACCGGTCACGTCGCGAGCCTCCTCAACTCGTAGGCGTAGTGGCTCAGTCCGGCCTCGATGTCGAAGGTGGGCTTCCAGCCCAATGCGGCCTCGGTGTGGGAAAGGTCTAGGGGATCGCCGGCCGACACCGCCGGGGGCTGGCCCGGAATGATCTGCACCTTCAGGTCGCTGAAGATGCGGCGGGCCGCGGCCACCAGGTCGTCGAAGGTGGTGACAGTCCCGGTTCCGATGTTGAACACGGCTTGCTCGGGCAGATCGGCGGTGGCGGCCAGATCCACCGCCCGGCCCACGTCGAGGTCGTAGACGTACTCGAAGTCCATGGTGTGGCGCTGGTCGACGAAGGCGGTCTGGCCCTTGATGCCGGCCTCCAGCAGGGCCTGGATCTTGGAGCCGAACGATCCGCCCGAGAAGTGCCCGTACCCGTAGGCGTTGGCGGGCCGCAGGATGGCCAGCTCGAAGCCGAACTCCTTCTGGTAGCTCTCGGCGGCCAGCTCCTTCATCACTTTGGAGTTGCCGTAGGCCCGTCCCGGCCCCCGGGGGGCGCCTTCGGTGATGGGCGCGCCCCGGGCCCGGCGCCGGTCGTACACCGCGAAGCTGCTGATGTGCACCAGCCGGCGCACTCGGGCCAGCCGCACCGCCTCCAGCACGTTGATGGTGCCGGCGACGTTCACCTGCAACCCGGTGTAGAGCTGGCGAGAGACGCTGTCGCCGATCAGCCCGGCGGTGTGCACCACCGTCTCCGCCTTGTGATCGCGCATGGTGGCCAGCACGGCCGACTGGTCGCGGATGTCGGCCCTCACCGTCACAATGTCGGCCGCGGCCGGGCCGAGGCGCTCGTGCAGATAGTCGGGGCGCTCCTGCAGGTCGAGGAACACCACCGGCTCGCCCCGCTGGAGGGCGCAGCGGGCGAAGGCCGAGCCCACCAGCCCGATCCCCGTCACCAATGTGGTCATGGCGTCATGTCACCTCAAACTCGCCGCTGATCTCGACGGGCTGCTGGCGGGGCAGGCTGGCCATGCCGACCGCGGCCCGGGCGTGGCATCCCCGCCGCGGTCCGAACAGCTCGTAGAACAGGTCGGAGGCGCCGTCGACCACCTTCGGCATCGCCTCGAAGTCGGGGGTGCAGTTCACCATGCCCAGCAGGCGCACCACCCTGCGCACCTTGGTGAGGTCGCCCAGCTCGGCCCGCAGGGTGGCCAGGATCGACAGCGCGCAGGCCTTGGCGACTTCGTAACCCTGCTCGACCGACAGCTCGGCGCCGAGCTTGCCCCGACGCACGATGTCCATGCCGGGGTGGTGCGGGCCGTGACCCGACACGTACATGACAGCACCGACCTGCACACAGCCCTGCCGATTGTCGCTGGGAAACTGGCGGGGCTCGGGCAGCACAAGTCCCATCTCGGCCAGACGGACCTCCACCACGCTGAGGCTCATGACCGCCGCCGATCCGCGCATCCGCTTGGACCCCTGTCGGGCGACTTCCGCAACCCGGTGGACCACGTTCGCCAAAGCGTCGGTTCACGCGTCGCGCCGAGATCCATGTCAGGCGATCTCCTCGGCTTCTCTCACGCTGGCGATCAGCGACGCTCTTAGCAGGAACTCCCGGGCCAGGGCGGGGTCGTCGGCGGCGCGGCGCAGCTCGTCACGGTTGCGGCGGCGAGTCTGGGGGTCGGCCTCAGCCATCAGCTTCTTGTTGCGGATGGTGATGGCCTGCACATGGGCCACGGCCACATGGCGGCGCTGGCGGACGTAGCGGTCGAGCACCTCGTCACCGGCGTCGCCGGCCAGCACCGACGACAGCTTGGCGGCCAGGTTCACCGCGTCGTGGATGCCGCTGTTCATTCCCATGGCCCCGATGGGGCTGTTGACGTGGGCCGCGTCGCCGGCCAGCAGCACCCGCCCCGCCCGGAACGTCTCGGCCACCCGCTGATGCACGGTGTAGAGCGACTTGGACACCACCTCATAGGGCGTCCCGGTGGGATGGAATCGCTGCAGCCCGGCCTGAATGGCGTCGTCGTCGAGCAGCGCCTCCTCGGCGGCGTCCACGTCGGCGGGCAGCACCACCCGCCAAAGGTCGGTCCATTTGAAGAGGTTGGCCCACTCGGTGGGATCGAGGATGTAGTTGCGGTAGCCGTAGGATCTGCGAAGGGGCGCAGGCGGGTGCAAGCCCGTCGCGCCGCGGCGGTGCGTTTCCCGCTCTTGTTCGCTGCGCTCACGGGCCGCCCAAACCCCCGCGTCACAGCCCACGGCCTCGCCCGTATGGGCCGGACTCGTGCGCCCGCCCGCTCGGCCTCTGGGCGAGTCGAAGTCGAACAGCACGCTGAGGGTCATGGTGCGATCCGGGAAGGCGAAGCCCTCGAAGTCGATGCCGAGCTGCTTGCGCACCACGCTGTGGGCGCCCTCGCAGCCCACCAGGTGCGAGCCCCGCAGCTCTTGCCGCGCCCCGTCGGCGGTCTCCACCACCGCGGTCACCGAATCGGCGCCCTGGCGGAAGCCGACGAGCTCGGTGCCGGTGCGGATCTCGATCAGCTCGCGGCCGGAGGCCATCTTGAGAGCTTCTTCCACCAACTTGAGGCGGTCACACTGCAGGGCGTGGGGGAAGCGGGTGTCGCCGGACAGCACCGCGTGGTCGAACACCGCGATGGGTTCGGGGTCGCCCCGGTCCCAGTAATGCACCAGCGGGGCGACGATGCCTAGGGGCTCGAGGCGCTCGTAGAGGCCGATGTCGTCGAGCATCTCCAGAGTGGCGGCGTGGATGGTTCCGGCCCGGCGGACCTGATCGAGCAGGTCCACCAGCGCCTCCACCAGCAGCACCCGGTGGCCGCGCCCGGCCAGCGACAGGGCCAGCACCAGGCCCACCGGCCCGGCCCCGGCGATGAGCACCCGGTCGTCAGCCGGTGCCACCGGGATTCTCGGAATCGAGTTCGGGGCCGCGTCCAGGGCCGCCTGGCGAAGCGTCGCCGTCGGCTGGTTGAGGATCCCGCAGCGCCCCGATCCAGCCCGAGGTGGTGAGGTCGAAGATCAAGCCGTGGGGCGAGCGGTACTTCACCTCGTAGTAGCGGTTGGGCTCGTCGGGCCGCCGACCCCGCACATGCTCGGCGCCGGCCTGCTGCGCCTGCTCGGCGGCTTCTTCGAGATCGTCCACCCACATGCCGAAGTGGTAGAGCCCGTGGAAGGGCTCCGAGCCCGCCTCGGTTATCCCTACAACCGGATCGTCGCCAAAATCCAAGAGGGCGACGTTCATGACTCCGTCGGTCATGTAGACGCCCCGTCCGGCGTCACCGGCCTTGGTCATCCCGAAGGCCCGCTCGAAAAATGCCTGGGCCTCGGCCACATCGGGCACAGAGATGGCCAGATGTCGGAGCCGTGCAGCCACGGCAACCGACTGTATACAAGCGGCGCTGTCGGCATCTCATCAGGGACACAGGTTCGCTGAAACCTGCACTTGACAGGACTCGCAAGTGTCTTATAGTGAAACACAATGAAACTTGCATCGCTGCAACACTCTGCCAGCCCGCCTGTCACGGCCGTGGGAGGCAAGGCGACGCTCTGGCAGCCGTTTGAGGATTGGGAGGGGCCAGTGGGCACATTTGATTGGCCGATTCAGCTGGACAGCATGAACGGCACGAAGACCTTGCACCTTGAGGCGTTGGTGGACACCGGCGCCGGATACACAATCGTGCCGAGCGAACTCCTGCACGAGTTGGGAGTCGAGGCGACCGGAGAGGTCGAACTGGTGCTAGCCGACGGACACCGTGCCGTCTATGCAATGGGCGAGGCTCGGGCCACGATCGATGGCCGGAGCATTCCGACCATCGTGGTATTCGGCGAGAACCACGCCAAGCCCCTCTTAGGTGCATACACGCTGGAAGGCCTCCGCCTTGTGGTCGATCCAGCGAATCTGACATTGGTTCCATTGCCCTACGCCACGGCCTGAGCTGCAGCCGCACTACTTTCACCTACAACTTCTACGAGGAGGTCGCATCCCATGGGCACATTCAACTGGCCGATTCAGATCGAGAGCCTGAACGGCGAACAAACCATTCAACTTGATGCTCTGGTGGACACCGGCAGCTTCTTCACGATCGTGCCCTCGAGCCAGTTGGCGCAGGTGGGCGTCGAGCCAACCGACAAGGCCAGGCTCGTGCTGGCCGACGGCCGGCGCGTCACTTGCGACATCGGCGAGGCCCGGGCCACCATCGACGGCCGCAGCACCAACACTTGGGTGGCCTTCGGCGAGGACGGCTCTGATCCTCTGCTGGGTGCCTACACCCTCGAAGGGCTCCGACTCGCCGTCGACCCGACAGAGGGCACGCTGGTGCCGTCGTCGGTTCGGGGATAGCCACCGCCTACCTCCATCGGTCGCACCAGAGTCCCCAGGCGCGATCATTGGAAATGCCCCGAACCGAACAGTCCACGGGCGAGAGTTGCACCAAAGCGGCGGTGGCGGCGGGGCATGCGGTAGCGACCGACGCGGCGGTGGCTGTGCTGCGGGCCGGCGGGACGGCGGTCGACGCTGCCATTGCAGCCGATGCGGTTATGGGGGTGGTGGAGCCCACCGGCACCGGAGTCGGCGGCGATCTGATGGCGGTTGTTGCCGATCGTGACGGGGTGGCGGTGCTCAACGGCAGCGGGCGCTCCGGTCGGCGGACCGAACCGGCCACCGTGCCCGACAACGGCCACGGATTCGTGCCCTCGGTCGGGGCGTATGCGGTGACAGTGCCGGGGGCGGTAGCGGCCTGGCACGATCTGCACCGCCGGTTCGGCCGGCTGCCGTGGCGAGCGCTGTTCGAGCCCGCCATCAAGGCCGCTACCGACGGCGCGGCAGTGGGCGCAACCGGCAGCCGGCTCTGGGAGGGGGCCCGCATCCGGCTCGACCCGGCGGGCGAGGCTCTCTACTTCCCCGGCGGTTCGGCGCCCGGGCCGGGTGAGCGCTGGCGCAACCCCGCCCTCGGCGAAGTCTTGGCGCGGATTTCCGCCGACGGGCACGATGCGCTGTACCGCGGCCCGCTGGCCCTAGCCGTCTCGCAAGCAACGGGCGAGCGGGTTCACACCGACGACCTGGCCAACCACCGCAGTGAGTGGGTGGCGCCGCTGCGAGCCAGCCTGGGCGAACACGAACTTGTGACCGTGCCTCCACCCTGCCAGGGCGTGGTGGTGGCCCTGGCAGCCGAAGCCGTGCACGCACAGGGCCTCTTAGGCGCGACCGACCCCAAGGACGGGTCCACCTTTGACATGGTGGCGGGCGCCGAGATTGCCGAGGCCGGCGAGAGTGCGCGGGTCACGGTGGACGGCGGGCGGCGATCCACCTGGGGCGGCGAGGCGGCCGCGGCCATGGTGGAGGCGCTGGACCGAGCCTTCGCGATGGCTCTGGACTGCGTGGGCGACCCAGCCGCTTCCGAGGTTCCCAGCTACGACGAGATGCGCGGCCAGATGGCCACAGCCCGGCGGCATGGTCCGATGCCGCTGGGGCCGGGCACGGTGTTCACCGTGGTGTTCACCCAAGAACAGGCCGTGGTGCTCACCTCCAGCGTGTGCGACCGGTTCGGCTCGGGGGTGACGGTGCCCGAGGGCGGATTCGTGTTACAGAGCCGGGGCCGGGGCTTCACCACCGACCTCAGCCATCCCAACGCGGTGGCGCCCGGCAAGCGCCCCTACCACACCATCGTGCCCACGCTGGTGCTGAGTGCCGGGCAGCCGTGGCTGGGCATGGGAGTGGTAGGCGGAATCATGCAGCCCCAGGGACAGCTGCAGATCCTGCACCGAGTGCTCGGCGGCGCAAGTCTGGCCACAGCCATCGAGGCCGGCCGGTTCCGCCTACTCGGCGAAGGCCAAGTCACCACAGAAGCCACCCTCGAGCCGCAATGGCGATCCGCCATCGGCCGGGCCGGCTACGAGTTAGTCGACGCAGCCGAAGTGATCGGCGGCTTCGGCGGCGCCCAAGCTGTCCTACGAGAGGGCAACACCCTCACCGCAACCAGCGACCCCCGCCGCGACGGAACCTCAGCCGAGATCAGCCTCTGAGGCCCGCCTCACGACCGCTCCCACGGTTCCTCGGCGATCATTGCCCGAGCGTTCTCATCGGCCCACCGCAGTTCTTCAGCGGTCTCAGGGACTCGCCGATAGCCATCAGCAATGGCCAAGCCGACAAGCCTGCGACGGCGCCGCTCGATCATATGCAATGCGCGGCTACCCATCGAGGCTGTTGAGCCAGTCGATTACGTGGTCTAGGGGGGCCACGTCGGCGTACTTCATGTGCAGGTCCAACAAGTTGACCTTGTGGGAGATCTGGCTGCGGTCGGCCACGCACTCGAAGGGGATCACCACGTCGAAGTTGTACTGGAAGGCGTCCACTGCCGTGGCCCGCACGCAGCCGCTGGTGGTGAGCCCGGTGACCACCACGGTGTCGACCTTGTCGTAGACGAGCAGGGCGGCTAGCTCGGTGCCGAAGAACCCGCTCGGCTTGTGGCTCTTGCAGATTACCAGCTCGTCGGGCTCGGGGGCCAACTCGTCAACGATCACGTCGCCGGGCGGCAGGTCCGCATCGGGCAGGCGACGGCCCACCGTCTTCCAGCGCCCCTTCTGGGCCGGAGCCGGGACATGGGCCGGATCCTCGTACATCTTGGTGAAGTACACCGGGCGGCCCAGCCGGCGCATCTCGGCCAGCAGCCGGGCATTGGCCTCGACCGCGGGTCCGCCGGTGTCGCCGCAGCCGGTGGGCCAGCGGCCGTCCACGAAGGCCAGCGTCATGTCCACCACGATCAGCGCCGGTGAGGTGCCCGCGCTGATGGCCCGGAACTCGTCGCCGCTGAACGTGTCGCCGTAGCCGGCGGCCAGGTAGCGGGCGATGTCGTCGGCCGGGATGGCGTCGCGCCAAGGATAAGCCGTCGTCATCACAGTGTCACCCCCGCTCCTGTTCGCTTCGCTCACGGGCCGCTCGGGCCACGGCCTCGCAAGCTCGGCCTCTGGGCCGAGAAAGCCCACGAGGGAGCACGACCGGTCCTCATCGGGTCGTGCTCCCTCGCAGGTGGAGGGGAATTGTCAGGTCGCAGCTATCAGCTCAGCGTCATGTCCTCCACGCGAGCCGTATCGTCGTAGCGCGGGATCCACGACAGGTTGTCGGCTCCGCCGTTCACGCTCAGATAGGTGAGCAGCGGCAGGATGCCGACGTTGTCGCAGTTGTACTTCATGATCTCGTGGTACTGTGCCTCGCGCGCCACGGGATCGAGCTCGCTGGCCGCCTCGCCCAGCATGCCGACGAGCACGGGATCGTCGTAGGACGATGTCACGTTGTCGCGGCCGATGTAGGAGCCGAGCCGGGCACCGTCCTGGAGCTCGTTGGAGGACGACGACAAGAAGATGTCGCCGCCGACCTCGCCGATCGGCTTGAGGAACTCGTCGAACAGCCAGACCTCCCAAGCCAGCAGCTGGAAGTCGACGTTGAGCCCGACGGCGGACATGTCGGCCGCGATGGCCTCGGACAGCTCGTCGAACTTGGTCCAGCGGGTGCCGTTCGCCACGAACGAGATCTCCTCGCCCGCATAGCCGGAGTCGGCGATGATCTGCTGGGCCATCTCCGGGTCGTAGGCCCGGTCGGTGATGTCGGGATTGTGGCCGAACACGCCCGATCCGAAGATGTGGCAGTTCGCCTTGCCAGCCTGGCCCTGGTAGATGAACTCGATGTAGTCATCGGTGTTGAGAGCGTGGGCGATGGCCACCCGCAGCTCGGGATAGTCACCCAGCGGACCCTCGTAGTTCTTCATCCTCAGGTACGGATACTCGATGCCCTCGTCGCGCACGAACAGCTTGGGCATCTGGTCGGCCGAGTCAGCCGACAGGCCCACGGCCAGATGCACGTCGCCGGCCTGCACGGCCGCCACCCGGGACTGCTCGTCGGGCAGGAACACGAACCTCACGTCGTCGATCTGCGGCTCGGGGCCCCAGTAGTCGGTGTTGCGGGTGAGCGTCAGAGAGTCGCCGGCAACCCACTCGACGAACTTGTAGGGACCGGTGCCCACTGCCTCGTCCTCGAGGCCGTCGGCGGCCGCGCCGGGCTCGACCATCTGCACCATGTAGAGCCGGGCCGGAAGCACCGGGTCGGGTCCGTCGGTGTTGATGCGGATGGTGTAGTCATCGACCACGTCCACGCTGGTGATCTTCTCGATCTGCTCCTTGAGGTCGGAGTCGAGATCTTCGCTGAGCACCCGCTCGATCGAGTACTTGGCCGCGTCCGCGTTGAACGGGGCGCCGTTGTGGAAGCTGATGCCCCGGCGCAGCTTGAGCTCCCAGGTGGTGTCGTCGACCAGCCTCGGCAGCGAGGCGGCCAGCCTGGGCACGAAGATCGACGGATCGACGAGATCGCGCTCGATGAGCCGCTCGTAGACGTTCTCCATGGTGCGGCGCATCTCGCCGTCCTGGAAGTGCGGGTCGATCCGGCCGGGACCCTCGAGGATGGCGATCGTGATCGACTCGGGCGCCTCGGCGGCCATCATGGCCTCTTCGGCGGCCGCGGCGGCTTCAGCAGCCTTGGCGTCGGCGGCTGCGGACTCTGCCGCGGCAAGAGCAGCAGCGTCGGCCGCGCTCGTGTCGGGCGCCGCAGGCTCGTCGTCGCCGCACGCGGCGGCAACGAGGGCAAGGACGAACAGGGCGGCTAGGAGCCGCATGAACGTGAGCTTCTTAAGCATCTGGCGATACCCCCCAAGGGAATCCGTGGTCGAGGACGACTGCGGCATTCGGATCCACAGCCGGACCGCTCAACGTATACCGCCTCCGGCAACCCTGCAAATTGTTGTATACAGCGGCCCTTGCCCCGCTCTCACGCTCCTGCTTCGCGCCGGGCGGGACGGGTCCAGCAGAACGCCGCGGCCGGTCCCACCAGCACCGTCGTCACCACCAGCACGGCCGGGCCCAGCCCCATCACCAGCAGGGCGGCCACCCCGAGGGGCGCGCCCGACAGGGTCAGCCCCCGGGCGACGCCCGCGATGGTGACCGCGTCGCCCTGCAGTTCGGTCTGCACCGCCTCGCTGACCGCGGTGATGGCCAGCACCTGCAGCAGGCCGATGGCGACGCCGCCGGCCACGAGGGCAGCCGTGATTGCCGCGACGGGCAAGTCGAAGCCCACAAACACAGTGGCGACGAGCGTGACCGCTCCCCACCGGGCCACGCCGGGGGCCACTTTGGACCCCTCCATATCGACCGCGAGGTAGCCGCTCACCGCAGCCGCCCCGTTGGCGATGGCCACCACCGCGCCGATGAGGGTCTCGCTGGAGCCGGCCGCGTCGAGCCCGATGGGAACGTAGGACCCCAGCAGCCCGCGCCAGGCGCCGATGGCGACGCTGGCCCACACCCCCACCCGCACGCCCCGATGGCGCAGCAGCCGCAGGTAGCTGTGCCCGCCCACCCGGGCGAACGGAGGCGGGCGCGACAGCGTCACGGTGGGGATCACGCCGATCAGCGCCACCACCGCCGACACTGCGAACGCGGCCCGATACGAGGTCTGGGCGATGACGCCGCCTAGCGCCGGGCCGATCAGCATTCCGACGGTGGCGACCATGTTCAAAGTGGCGATGGACCTGGCAGTGGAACGGGCCGAGCGGACGATCTGCACCTGGTTGCCGGTCCAAAAGAAGGCTCGAGCCACACCCTGCAGCACGGCCGAGGCCACCAGCACGGCCAGCGTCGACTCGAAGACCAGCACCCCGACACCGAGACCCATCAGCACCGCCGCGGCGGTGATGATGTCGGAGTTGGACACGACCCTCATCACCGAGCCGAGCCCCCAGCGGGTGACCACCTGCACCGCGGCCGACAGCCCGATCAGCACCCCCGCCGCCGTCGACGACCGGCCCAGGTCGATCACGAACAGCGGGAAGGCGACCAGGGTCACGCCGAGGCTCAGCGAGAAGAGCAGCGCCCCCGCGTACTGCCCGACGGCCTCGCGGCGAGCGCCGACAGCTTGGACAGGGTCGGCGTCCATGCCGGGGCCGGTCACCCCAGCCCCAGCAGCAGAGCCGGCGGCTCGCTCACGCCAGGCGTGCGGGCGAGATGGCGACGCTGATCGCCTTGGAGCGGGTGTGGCTCAAGATGTCGTCCACTAGGCCGAGCTCTTTGCCGATGCCCGACTGTTTCCAGCCGCCGAAGGGAAGGCCCGGATAGCGCACCTCCACGTCGTTGACCCACACGTAGCCGGCATCGATGGCCCGGGCCGCGCCCAGCGCCCGGTTGACGTCGTTGCTCCAGATGCTGGCGGTGAGCCCGTATTCGGTGTCGTTGGCCATGGCCACCGCAGCCGCCGCGTCGGTGAACGATGTGACGGCCAGCACGGGTCCGAAGATCTCGGTGCGGGCGATGGTCGAACCGTGGTCCACTTTGTCGAACACGGCGGGGCGGATGAACGCTCCCTGGGCCAGTTCGGGATCGTCGGGGGCGGTGCCGCCGGTCAGCAGGCATCCGCCGTCGGCGGCGCCCGCCGCAACGAAACCGAGAATCCGGTCGCGGTGGGCGTGCGACACCATGCAGCCCATGTCGGACGACGGATCGTCGGGCATGCCGATGCGGATCTGCTCGGTCGATTCGACCACCCGCTCCAGCACTGCCTCCTGAAGGTCCTCATGGATCAGCAACCGGCTGGTGGCGCCGCAGCTCTGGCCGCCGACCCGGGCGAAGTTCGAGCCCTTCACCACCGCGGCGGCGGCGGTGTCGGGATCGACGTCGTCGAATATCACGATGGGGTTCTTGCCGCCCAGCTCCAGGGTGAGGCTCTTGAGCACCCCCGACGCGCCGGCGGCGGCCTGCACGGCCAGGCCGGTGCGCAGCGAGCCGGTGAACGACACTCTGGGCACGTCGGGATGGGCGACCAGCGCCTCGCCCGCGGCCGCCGCGCCGGGCACCACGTTGAGCACGCCGTCGGGCAGCAGATCGGCGGCCAGCGAGGCGATCACCAGCGGCGACAGCGGGGTCTGCTCGGCCGGTTTGAGCACCACCGAGTTGCCCGCGGCGAGCGCGGGGGCGGCCTTCATGCAGGTGAACAGGGTGGGGTGGTTGTAGGCGCACAGTGCGGCCACCACCCCCCAGGGGGCAGGCTCGGTGAAGTGCAGCCCGCCGGGGGTGGCCGGGATGGTCCGCCCGTGCAACTCGGGGGCCACTCCAGCGATGGTCTGCAGGAACTTGCCGCCCTTGGCCGCGCTGGCCGCCATCGAGGCCACCGCGGTGCCGCTGTCGCGGGCGTCGAGCAGGCCGAGCCGGGGCGCGGCCGCGGCCACCCGGCGGCCCCATTCGGCCAGGCGGGCCGCCCGCTCGTGGACGCCCAGCGCGGCCCACTCCGGCTGCGAGCGAGCCGCCGCGGCCACCGCCCGGTCGATGTCGGCGGTCGAGGCCTGGTGAACTCGGGCCAGCATCGAGCCGTTCGCCGGGTTCACGTCGTCGCGCACGGCGACAGCCCCGTCCGAGGACGCGGTAGGCCGGCCGTCGATCCACATCGGAACCTCGGCACCCGCTGCGTCGGCGGGCAGGTCAAGCAGATCGCTGAACGTCATGGAGGCGAGCCCTCAGGCCCGGCCGCTCGGCCTCAGGCAGCGACGGGGGCGGCCGCGGGATACCACTCGCGGCCCTCCACGTATTGCAGCCACAGCCCGTCCATGTAGAACCAGCGCTTCATGGCGGCCTGGCGCACCTGCTCGATCACCATCTGCTGCTCGCGCTCGTCTTCGGAGTGGTTGATGATGATCTCGAAGCCGGCGTCGCCGTGCTCCACGTCGGCCACCACGTGCAGGGTGAAGAACTCGATGTCGGTGTCGCTGAACCCGTAGACGTTGCGCAGCGGATCGATCAGCGGCGCGTACAGCTCGGGCACCTGCGACTCCAGCCCGATGGTGAGGGTGGCGATGCCCTCCAGCACGCTGCGCATCATCAGCGTGTTGATGATGAAGTCCTTGAGGGCGGCGGTGGTGGGCAGGTCGGGGGCGGAGCGGCCCTCCTCGAAGGTCATGCCCAGCGCCATCCCGAACCGGGAGAGCATGTCGACGTGGCGCTCGTCGGGGTCCTCCTCCTCGTTGAGGTTCTCCAGCAGCAGCGTGCGGGCGTCGTGCCAGTCGCACAGCCCGTACATGATCCCCGAGTAGCGCGACGCGTTGCTCACGAAGTTGTAGTGCTGCTGGCAGTAGGCCCGCATGGCGCCGTTGGACAGCTCGCCCGCGGCCCAGGTCTTGAAGAACGGGTGGTTCTTGGAGTGCCACTCGTTGCGGGCCGCCTCGAGGGCTTGGCGGTATTCGACGGGTCCGAGCATCGGAAGCCTCTTTCTGTTGTCGATTGGGTGACGGTGGCCGCTAGGAGCGCACGTACACGGTCTTGGTGCGGGTGAAGAACTCGAGCGACGACTCGCCGCCCTCGGCCCAGCCCGCGCCGGAGTGCCCGTAGCCCTCGAAGGGCACGTGGAAGGGGACGCCGGTGAGCGGCGAGTTGACCTTCACCGTGCCGGCATGGGAGCCCTTCCAGAAGCGGCGGGCCACCGCGATGTCGCCGGTGACGATGCCGGAGGTGAGGCCGTAGGCGGTGGAGTTGGCCATGACGACGGCCTCGTCGATGTCGTCGACCGGCTCGAAGGTGACCACCGGGCCGAAGATCTCCTCGGTGGTGAGCGGGCCCTGCTCGGGATCGACCAGCACCGCGGGCGCCACCCTGCCGTCGCGCCAGCCGCCGGGCTCGGGGCGCACCACATGGCGGGCCTGCTGGTCGGCCAGCGACACGTAGTCCTCGACCCGCCCGGCCTCGCCGTCGCTGACCAGGATCCCCAACTCGTCGCGGCCGGAGGTGTCGGTCATGGCCACCAGGCGGGCGGTGAGACGGGCCAGCAGGTCGTCGTATATGTCGGTGTGTACCAGCAGCCGTCCCGCCGCGGTGCAGATCTGGCCGTTGTTGCGGAAGCTGGAGGCCACGATGATGTCGGCCGCCTTGTCGAGGTCGGCGTCGGCCCACACCACGATGGTGTTCTTGCCGCCCAGCTCGGCCTGGAACGGCACCTCCATCGGCAGCCGGCGCCGGATGGCCACCGCGGCCTCATAGGAGCCGGTGAGGCTCACCCCGTCGAGCTCGGGGGCCGACAGCAGGGCCTCCTCAATCACCGAGCTGCGACCGATGGTGGCGTGCAGCAGGCCAGGGGGCAGTCCGGCGTCGAGCAGGGTGGCGGCGATCATCAGGCCGGTGATGCCGGCGTTGGTGGACGGCTTGAACACCACCGCGTTGCCCGCGGCCAGCGCAGCCGAGAGTTTGCGGATCGGGATGGTGAACGGGAAGTTCCAGGGGGTGATGAGGGCCACCACTCCCAGCGGCTCAACGAGGGTGAAGATGTCCTCGTCGAAGTCGGTGGAGTAGGTGGTGCCCAGGCTCCGGTAGCCGAGCTCGGCGTAGTAGTCGAGCACGGCAGCGCCCTTGGCCACCTCCACTCGTGCCTCCGACGCGGGCTTGCCCATGTCGGCAGAGATGATCGGGGCCAGCTCGTCGGCCCGGTCCCGGAACAGTCCGGCGGCGCGGTGCAGCACCTCGGCCCTGGCAGCGGGACCCAGCCCGGCCCAGTCCGGCGCGGCCGAGGCGGCCGACGCATAGGCGGCGCGCACGTCGGAGGGGCCGGCACTGCGCATCGCGGCCAGCACCCGCCCATCGCTGCGGCTGACCTGCTTCTGCTCGGGGCCCGAACCGGGCCTGACAGCGCCGTCGATGAGGATTCCCACCTCGTCGGCGTCGCCGCTGCCGTCCACCGTGATGCGAGCGGGGATCAGCGTCATGGTGTGCCTCCACCAGCCGCGAGGCGGGCGGCGCCCCGCACAGCCGCGTCTTGTATACAGGTCGCTGTATACCCTAGGCCGACCGGTTCGAGACTTGCCAACGAGAGGATCTGCGAGAGGTGCAACGCCGCGGTCCGAACCGAGCGAGGCTCTTGGAGGGCTCGGGGAAGACCGCGGGGTTCGCCGCTCTGGTGACCGCTTCGCTGCTGGTGACCACGGCCGCCAACCTCAGCCCCACCCTGGTGAGCGCGCTGGCCGTGCAGATCCAGGACGACCTCGGCGTCGGCGAGGCCCAGATCGGGATGACGGTGAGCGCCTTCTTCTTCGTGGGCGCGCTGACTTCGGCGCTATCGGGGCGGATGGTGGAGCGCATCGGACCGACCGCGGGACTGCGCCTCTCCACCGCGGCCGCCGGCGCGGTCCTGCTCGTCACCGGCGGGCTGGGCCGGTCGTGGGCGGCGCTGCTGATCCTGGTGGGCTTGGCCGGGCTGGCCAACTCATGGGGCCAGCCCGCGGCCAACCTGTACGTGGCCAGGGGCGTCGCCAGCCGGCGCCAGGGACTCGCCCTGGGCATCCAGAAGTCGGGGATACCGGCCGCGTCGCTGCTGGGCGGGCTGGCCATCCCCACGGTGGGGCTCACCATCGGCTGGAGTTGGGCCTTCGTGCTGGGCGGGCTGTTCGCCTTCGGGGTGTCGCTGTGGGTGCCCGCCGTCGCCGGCACGCCGCCGGACCTGCGCCGTGCCGCCGGCACCCGCCCCGACATGGCCATAGGGCTGCTGGTGGCCGCCACCGGCTCCACCTGCCTGGCCGCCATGGGCTCGATGGCGCTCAGCTCCTTCTTCGTGCTGTCGAGCGTGGAGATCGGCATAAACGAGGCCGCGGCCGGGATCCTGCTGATGGCGGGAAGCGTGGTGGGGATCGTTTCGAGGCTGGTGATGGGCGCCAGTGCCGACCGGGCCGCCCTCAGCCCGTTCTGGATGCTGGCCGCCATGTTCGCGGTGGCCGCGCTGGCCTTCGTGGCCCTGTCGACCGGGTCCACCGCAATGCTGTACGCAGCCATGCCGTTCTCCTTCGCCACCTCGTTCGCGTGGCCGGGCCTGTTCCATCTGGCCACGGTGCGCGCCAACCCGTCGGCGCCGGGAGCGGCTACCGGCATCACCATGACCGGCAACTTCACCGGCGCGGTCTGCGGTCCGCTGCTGTTCGGCGTGCTGGTGGAGACGACCGGTTACGACTGGGCCTGGGGCTTTGCCGCCGTCACGTCGGCGGCAGCCGCTGCGGGAATGGCATTGGTCGCCCGCCGCCACGCCGCATCGTGACCTGCCATGGTCCGCTCGACCCGCCCGCTCACGCGCCCTCTTATGGTTCATCGACAAGGCTTGCGGTTTGTCTTGGCGAGATTCGCGGACCGCAGGCCGGGGCAACAGTGAGAGCTTGGAGGAAATGACCGAGGCGGAAGAACTCCTTGAGACGCTGACCGGCGGCAGTTTCGTGGAGCTGTCTCGGGAGGTGCTGACCACCGACCCGCTGCGGTTCAGCGACCGCCTCGCCTACACCGAGCGCCTGGCCCGCCTGCAAGCCGACGATCCGTCGGCCGAGGCGGTGCGGGCTGGCTTCGCCACCGTCGGCGGCCACGAGGTGGCGGTGGTTTGCAGCGAGTACGAGTTCATGGCCGGCACGCTCGGCATCGCCGCGGGCGAGCGGGTCGCTCGGGTGTTCGTGATGGCCACCGCAGCTCGCAAGCCGGTCATCGCCGTCTGCCGGTCCGGTGGCACACGGATGCAGGAGGGCACCCCGGCCTTCGTCAAGATGCTGTCCATCGGCGCGGCCATTTCGGAACACCGTGAGGCCGGCCTGCCCTACCTCTGCTACCTGATGGACCCCGCCATGGGCGGAGCGCTGGCCGCGTGGGGCATGCAGGGCCATCTGGTATGGGCCGAACCCGGAGCCTCGATCGCCATTACCGGCCCGCGGGTGGTGGAGGCGGTGACCAACACGCCCGTCGACATCGAGGAATTCAGCGCCGAGTCGGCTCTGGGGCGGGGCCTGATCGACGACATCGTGCCCCCTGAGACCCTGAGGCCGCGGATCATCGAGTGGCTCGACATCGTGACCGACGCGGGCACCGGCACTCCGAGCCCGGCTATGCCCCAATCCGCCGAGGCCCACGACCTGCGCCACACCGATCCCTGGCAGTCAGTGGCGCGGTCGAGGTCGGCGGACCGGCCGTCCATCGAGACCGTGGTCGAAGCCTCCGGCCATGGGTTGATCGAGCTGCGCGGCGACCGGCGGGGCCGCGACGACCAGGGCCTCGTGGCCGGATTCGCCAGGTTCGGCACCGAGCCTGCCATGGCCATCGGCTTCCGCCGGCCCGACGGGCGGGGCGCCGAAGTGAGTCCCGGCGGTTATCACAAAGCGCTGCGGGCGCTCGCTATCGCCGAGGAGTTGGGGCTGGCGCTGGTGACCCTCATCGACACCCGCGGCGCACCGGTGGGCGTGGAGGCGGAGTCCGAGGGCCTAGCCCACATCGTCGGCGCGCTCATTCGCGACCTGTTGAGGGTGCGCATCCCCACCGTGGCCGTGCTGCTGGGCGAGGGCTCCGGCGCCGGCGCCATTGCCCTGCTCCCCGCCGACTCCATGGTCGCGGTGGAGCACAGCTGGCTGGCGCCGATCGCGCCTGAGGCAGCCTCTGCGATCCTCTTTCGCCACACCGGCGAGTCCGAGCAGATGGCCCGTGGCCAGGCGGCCGACACTGCGGCGCTGCGCGACGAGGGTCTGATCAATCGGGTGGTTCCCGAGGGTCCGACGGTGGCTTACACCTCGAGGTGGCTCACCGAGGCCATCGCCGACGCACTGCGGACGGTGGGCGCACTGCCCGCCGAGGAGCGCCTGCTGAGACGGCGTGCCGCCATCAGATCACTGGCCCGCCAACACCTGACCATCCGCGATCTCGGTCATCCATAAGTGGGCCCACCGCGCCCCCCAAGACCCACCGCGGGCATCTCCCAGATGAGCTTCGCCAGGTGCAGTTCGAGGCAGCGGGCCGCTTCGTGCTGGAAGGAGCCCAGCATCCGCTCGAGCTGGGCCACCCGGTAGCGGACGGTGTTGTAGTGGCAGTGAAGCTGCCGGGCCGTCTCGGCGATGTTGAGGTTGTTGCTGATCAACACGGCCAGCGTCTGCATCAGCTCCGCGTTCTCGGGCGCCAGCACCTCACCCAGCGTGTCGCGGGCATAGGCGCTCAACACGGGGGCGTCGATCTCACTGAGCAGGCGGTAGGCGCCGACATCGGCGAACGCGGTGGCGGTGCCGCCGCCGTTCACGGCCGTGCCGACCCGGGCCGCCAGCCTGGCTTGAGCCCAGGCCTTGCCCAGACCCTCCAGGCCCTCCACCGGCGCCGACACTCCTGCGGACCATTGGCCGTTCCAGCGGGGCAGCGCCAAGACCTGCTCGCCGAGCAGCGCGGCCAGGCTGGCCGCTGTGGTACTGGCGCAGTCGACCAGTGCGACCACAGCCCCCGCGATGATCGCCACCGGGGGACGGGTCTGCAGACCCCGCAGCCAGTAGGCGACCGCCGACTCGACCCGCTCTACCTCGGCGCCGAAGTGGGCCACAGTCTCGTCCACACCGAGAACGGTGAGCACTGCACACGGGAACCGCAGATCCCAGTCGATGCCGCTGAAGCGCCGCTCCACCTCGCCGGGTCCGATCCGGCCGTAGAGCACGTTGGTCATCAACTCGGTGTGGAACTGGCGGTCGACGGCGGCCACGGCGATCTCGCGCGACGCGGCCAGGGCCATCACCTGGGCACACGTCGAGACCAGACTTTGCAATCGCTGGGCGTCGACTCCGGCGGGGGGAAACACCTGAAGCTGCCCGACGAAGCTCGAGCCGGCCACCACCGGCGCTCTGACGGCGCCCTCGAAATGCGCTCCCGGCTCCACCGAGCGGTCCGCACTGGGCCTGAGGTGCAGGTGGGCGTCGCTCAGGTTGTCGCGGTACACCAGCTCGCACTCGACGGCATCCGCGAACCGCGCGGCGATGTCGCCCGGACTCCCGCCGGCCAGCGCAGCCTGGATGAGCCTCTGGCTCAGGTCGCCGCCGTGCAGATCCCCGACCAGCCGGGAGTTGAGCTTGGCGTATACGTCGCCGATCACATCGTCGAAGGAAACCGACGCGGGCAGTCCCAGCACGGGGAAACCGAGACGGTCGGCTGTCTCCAGCACCGCGGGCGCCAGTTCGGTTACGTAGCGTCCGAGCTTGATGGCGAAGGCCGCCAACTGCCGGTCGGCGAGCTGTTCCAACAGCACCGCCAGATCGATTCCCGCGCCGCGCAGCGAGTAGCCGACCGTGACGAGAAGCTCGTTGGACTTGACCCAGGGCAGGATGTCGGGGTTCTCCATCACGTTCACCGAGGAGATCACCCGGCCCATTCCGACGGCTCCGGCCAGCACCTCGGTGCCCCGCAGGTGGGGCAGTTCCAGAATGTCTTGAACCGTGCACTCGGCCGTCTGATCAGAATGTGACAACACAAAGTCCTCAGACACGGCAACATGTTATATGAATCGCGATGCTCACGAAATCCTAAGCTCGCTTCGACCCACCCAAGTCCCGTCGACCATCCGAGGAGCAACGACCATGCCTATAGAGGTCGCCAAAGTAGAGCTGAAGAGCGTGAGGGACGCCTCACCACTGGCGGCCGTGATCGCCTCCGGGGCCTTCGACGCCGACGAGGTCGTGGCCGTGATCGGCAAGACCGAGGGCAACGGCGGGGTCAACGACTTCACCCGGATCCTCGCCGACCAGGCCTTCCGGGAAGTGCTGGCCTCCCACGGCAGCCGAGCCGACGCCGACATCGCCCAGATTCCCATGGTCTGGTCGGGAGGCTGCGACGGGGTGATCACTCCCCACGCCACCGTGTTCGCCCGCACCGCCGACCAAGGCGGGGCCACCGATGAGCCCAGGCTGGTGATCGGCGCCGCCATGAGCGACACCATCGCTCCCGAGGACATCGGACGACCCGCCATGGTGTCCACCGTGGCCGAGGGCGTCCGGCGAGCCATGCGCGACGCCGGCATCACCGATCCAGCCGACGTTCACTATGTGCAGACCAAGACGCCGCTGCTCACCACCGAGACCATCGCGGAGGCCCGCAGCCGCGGCCACAGCACCTTCACCGAGGACACGCTGGAGTCCATGGGCATCTCCAACGGCACGACCGGCCTGGGCATCGCGGTGGCGCTCGGCGAGGTCGAGATGCCCGACGCGGCCGCCATCTGCAGGAATCTCGACCTGTACTCGTCGGTGGCGTCGTGCTCGTCGGGCGTGGAGTTGGACCAGGCCCAGATCGTGCTGTTCGGCAACCGGGCCGGCGCGGGCGGCCGCTACCGGATCGGCCATTCGGTCATGAGTGACGCCCTCGACATCGGCGGCATCTACGAGGCCATCCGCAACGCGGGGCTGGAGCTGGGTGACCGACCGGCGGCCGAGGACTTGGACGGCCGGCTGGTGAACTGCTTCATCAAGTGCGAGGCGGACCGGCGGGCCACGTTGCGAGGACGCCGCCAGATCATGCTCGACGACTCCGACGTCCACCACCACCGCCACATCAAGGGAGCGGTCGGAGCGGTGGCCGCCACCGCCATCGGCGACCCGGCCGTGTTCGTGTCCGTGGACGCGATGCATCAGGGACCCCATGGCGGCGGTCCCGTAATCGCCATCGTCGAACCCCGCAACTGAGAGCGAGGGCGAATTGGTGACAGTCCATAGCGCCGCAGAGGTGTCATTCCCGCTCTTGTTCGCTGCGCTCACGGGCCGCTCGGGCCACGGCCTCGCCCGTATGGACTGGACTCGCTCGTCTATTCGCTCGGCCTCTCGGCATGCCTGAGACCGTCGGTGTCCGGTCCTCGGGCTACACGGACTCCGTGGTGCTCATGCAGATCGCCGAACAGGCCAGAGGGGTCGACGGCGTCAGCGAATGCGTCGTCGCCATGGCCACCGAGCTCAACCTGGCGCTGCTGACCGATCTCGGGTTCTCCCTCAGCGGCGTGCAGGACGCGGCCCCCTCCGACACGATCGTGGCGGTGCGGGGCGCCGACGAAGACAGCCTCCGATCGGCGTGGGCGCTCATCGACAGCCAACTCGCCGGCTCAAGGCCCACAGCGGGCCGCGGCAGCCCGGGCCGCGGCGGCTACGCCACGATGCACGGCGCGGTGGCAGCGTCCGGCGCGAACCTCGCCGTTATTTCGGTGCCCGGCCCCCATGCCGCGGCCGAGGCCGCCGACGCGATCCGGGCCGGTGCAAGCGTCATGATCTTCAGCGACGGCGTCGCCCTCGCCGAGGAGAGGCGGCTCAAGGAACTGGCCGACGACCGCGGGCTGCTGGTCATGGGACCCGACTGCGGCACCGCAGCGGTGGCGGGCATCGGCTTGGGATTCGTGAACGAGGTGAGCCGGGGCAACGTCGGCGTGGTGGCCGCGTCGGGGACCGGCGCGCAGCATCTGATGTGCCTGCTCGACGCTTGGGATGTGGGCGTGAGCCATGTGATCGGCGTCGGCGGACGCGACCTGTGCGACGAGATCGGCGGCGTGTCCACCGCCCGAGCGCTCAAGATCCTCGACGAGGACCCGGCCACCGCCCACATCGCGGTGGTGGCCAAGCAGGCAGGCCGCCGAAGCTGCGAGCGCATCCGCGCCCTCGCCGCCGAGCTCCACACGCCGGTGACCCTCGGTCTGCCCGACTCGGGAGCGGTGACGCTGACCTCGCTGGCGGCCAGGGTCGCCGGCGCGCCGGGCGAGCTCTTCCGCCACCGACATGAGCGGGCTGTGAGTGCCGCTCCGCTGGCAGGCCTCTTCAGCGGCGGCGCCCTAGCGGGCGAGGCGACCGCGATCCTGTCGGCCCAGGGCCATCGGATCGCCTCGGTCGACGCATTCGGGCCCGCCCCGACGCCGCAGGCAGTCGCCGCCTGTCAGACCGACTTCATCGTGGATCTGGGCGACGACCGGTTCACCGCGGGTCGCCCCCACCCGATGATCGATCCCTACATTCGCAGGGCCGTGATCGGCGAGTTGGCGGCGCGGCCCGAGGGACGCCACCTGCTCATCGATGTGGTGCTGGGCCACAGCGCGCACCCCGACCCCGCGGGCGCTCTGGCCCCTTCCATCCAAACGTTCCTGCGGGGTGACCGGGGCCGCAGCGCGGTGGCGGCGGTGATCGGAACGAGCCGGGATCCCCAGGGCCGCGATCGCCAGCGGCGAAGTTTGATCGACGCGGGCTGCGACGTGTTCGAGTCGAACGCGGAGGCGGCGACCGAGATTGCCGGCCGGCTCGCGGCAGAGCCCGCATGACCGCCGCGGCGTCGCTGGCCGAGATGCTCGGCGGTGACCTGCGGCCGGCCTGCGCCGGACTGGACCTGTTCGAGCACGAACTGCGCCGGCAGGGGCTGCAGCCCGAATCGGTGCGATGGCATCCGCCGGCAGACGGGGCAGCCGCGGCTGTGGCCGCGGCGGTCGCCTTGAGCGAGCCCGCCCATCAAGCCAACCGCGCCGCGGTCAGCAGGATCGTGTCGTGCCGCCCCCACCTGGTGAGGATCGAGCCGGCGCAGAGCGCGGTCGGGCTCGAGCGGGGCACGTTCCTGCATGCCGGTCCGCCCATCGAATGGCAAGACGCCAGCGGCCCCCTGCGGGGCGCGTTGGCCGGCGCCGCCGTCTTCGAGGGGCTGGCCGACAGCCCCCAGGCGGCGGCGGCCAGCTTCGAGACGGGCGACTTCAGCATCGAGCCGTGCCACGGGCGGGGGGCGGTGGGTCCCATGGCCGGAGTGGTCAGTGCCGCCATGCCGATGCTGGTCCTCGCCGACGGCACGGGCGGCCAGCAGGCGTACTGCACCCTGAACGAGGGCTTGGGCAAGGTGCTGCGCTTCGGCGCCTACTCCGACGAGGTGATCGAACGGCTGCGATGGATGCGAGACGTTCTCGCTCCGGTCATCGATGCGGTGCTCAAGCGTCTGGAGTCCATCGACGTGTGGGCGCTGGTGTCGGAGGCGCTGCTGATGGGCGACGAGTGCCACAACCGCAACCGGGCCGCCACCTCG
This sequence comes from Acidimicrobiia bacterium, assembly GCA_022821685.1. Taxonomy (GTDB): domain Bacteria; phylum Actinomycetota; class Acidimicrobiia; order Acidimicrobiales; family Aldehydirespiratoraceae; genus Aldehydirespirator. The sequence goes on along the minus strand of JAJEDD010000025.1, from coordinate 37,750 downwards.
CTGTTCCTGCGGGCCGTGGGCGCGGCCCTGATGGAGCTCGATTGCCCCGCGGCCCAGGCGGCCGAGTGCTTCAGATTCATCGCCCGCAACGACCATTTCTTCTTGAACGTCACTATGGGAGCGGCCAAGCTGACCGCCGACCGCGCCAGGGGCGTGACCGGCTCCACCGTGGTGGTGGCCATGGCCCGCAACGGCACCGAGTTCGGGATTCAGCTCGCCGGGACTGGCGACGACTGGTTCACCGGACCCAGCGGCGTTCCCAAGGGCCTGCTGTTCGCGGGCTTCACCCCCCAGGACGCCAACCCCGACATCGGCGATTCGACCATCACCGAGACGGTGGGGCTCGGGGCCTTCGCCATGGCGGCCGCGCCGGCCATTGTCGGCTTCGTGGGCGGCACGGCCGACACCGCGTTGAACAGCACGCTGGCGATGTACGACATCACCGTCGGCGAGCACCCCAGCTTCCGCGTGGCCGCTCTCGACAACCGGGGCACGCCCGTCGGCATAGATGCGGCCCGGGTCTGTCGGAGCGGCATCTGGCCGGTGGTGAACACCGGCATCGCGGGCAAGGAGCCGGGCACCGGCCAAATCGGGGCGGGCCTCGTCGAGCCGCCGCTGTCATGCTTCGAGGCGGCGCTGCGCTCCTACGCGGCGAAGAACCCGGACATTGTCGGCGCAGCCGCGACATGGCAGGCAAGAAGCTCCTAGCGCATTCTGATAACTGGATCGCGTCAATACTGGCTAGTTTCGCTAAGGCACCTCGGGGCCGGGGCGACAATCATTCTTTAGCACCAACGTCTGTTTTGCCCAGCCCGGTCCAACAAGGGGGACAACATCAATGCGCAGACTCCTCATATCCGTCGCTGTCATCGCGCTGCTCGCAGCCGGCTGCGGGGACGACGAGACCGAGTCGGCGCCGGCCACCACGGCCGCGCCGGTCACGGCCGCGGCCGCTCCCGCCGAGGAGCCGGAGCCTGAGCCCGACGACGCGCTGTCGTTCGGTTTCGTGGTTCCCAGCTCGATCAACGACCAGGCCTTCTCCCAGGTCGGCCACATCGGCTACACCCAGGGCCTGGAGGCCTCCGGCGCCAACGACGCCGGGGTGGTGCAGAACGTCGACCCGGCCGACGCCTCCGAGGTGATGGCCAATCTCGCCAACGAGGGCGCCGACGTGGTGATCGCGCTGGGCGGGCAGTTCGGGCAGGCCGGCATCGAGGTGGCGCCCAGGTTCCCCGACACCCATTTCGTGGTGGTCAACGGGTTCGAGGTCGGCGACAACCTGTCGGCGTGGTCGCTGAGCGAGGGCGAGGTGGCCTATCTCGGCGGCGTCCTGGTGGCATCGACCGTCGACAATGTCGAGGTCCTGGCCAAGATCTCAGGGCTGGAGATCCCCCCGCTGCAGCTCTCCGCGGCCGGGTTCAACGCGGGAGCGCGCACGGTCACCCCCGACATCGAGTTCATCGCCACCTTCACCGGCGACCAGGACGATGCCGCCCTGGCCTACGAGGCCACCACCGCCGCCTTCGAGGCCGGCGCCGACATCGTGCTCACCGGCATGAACAACGGCCTTTCGGGGATGGAGCAGGCCGCGTCGGAGCAGGGCGAGCTGCTGGTGAGCGACGTGATCGACAAGTGTGACGACCCCGACGTGGGCGACCTCTACTACGCAGCCACCAGCGCGGATGTGATCTTCGCGGTCCGGGCCATCGTCACCGGCGTCAGCGACGGCTCGCTCCAGCCCGGCTTCTTCCGCCAGAATCTCGAGGAACCGGAGGGCTTCGTGGTGAGGCTCTGCGACGGGGAGATATCAGCGGAGGTTCAGTCACGCATCGACGCCGCCCGCCAGGGCCTGATCGACGGGTCCATAACGATCGACATCACGGCGCTGAGCTGACCCCGCCCGACCCGTCGGCCATCTCGGAGGTGACCGACGACACAGCCTCCGGCGCTGGCGCGCCCCTCGCCGAGCTGCGCGGGATCACCAAGCGGTTCCCGGGCGTGCTCGCCAACGACGGTGCCGACTTCCGGGTGACGTCCGGCTCGATCCACGGGCTGCTGGGAGAGAATGGCGCGGGCAAGTCCACGCTGATGTCGATCCTGTGCGGCCTGTACCAGCCCGACGGCGGGTCGGTGCTGGTGGACGGGCGCCCGGCCACCATCCGCTCGCCACGCGACGCCGCCGCGCTGGGACTGGGAATCGTGCAGCAGCACTTCGCGCTGGTGCCCAACCTGACCGTGGCCGAGAACGTCATCTTGGGCGTGGAGGGCTCGGCCGTGCTGCGCCCCCGCCAGATCCTCGACCGGGTGCGGCAGCTCTGCTCGCGCTACCGGCTCGACCTCGACGCCTCGGCCACCGTCAGCGACCTGTCCGTGGGCCAGCGCCAGCGGGTCGAGCTGGCCAAGACCCTGATCCGCAGCAGGCGATTGCTGGTGCTCGACGAGCCGACCACCGTGCTCACCCAGTCGGAGGTTGAGCAGCTGTTCGAGACTCTGCGCGAGATCGCCCACCACGGCAGCGGCGTGGTGATCATCACCCACAAGCTCGACGAGCTGCTCGCCGTCTGCGACGACATCACCGTGATGCGGGCCGGACGGACGCTGGCCACCCACCGGGTGGGCGATACCTCCGCGGCCGAGCTGGCAACCGAGATGGTGGGCCGGGAGGTTTCGGTGCCGTGGCTGGCCGCCACTCTGGGCGTATCGGAAGCCCGCAGCGACTCGGCCGAGCGCCGCCGGGAGGTGCTTGCGCCGAGGCTGAGCGTGCGCGGCATCAGCGTGCGCGACCGCCACGGAGTGCTGCGGGTCGACGAGGCCAGCGTCGATGTCGGCGCGGGTGAGATCGTCGGCATCGCCGGAGTGGAGGGCAACGGCCAGCGCGAGCTGGTGGGAGTGCTGGCCGGCATCGTGGCCGCGGCCGCGGGCACGGTCGTCGTCGACACAGAGACGGTGCGCCTCGACTCGCAGGGGCTGAGAAGCGCCGGGATTCGAGTCATAACGGAGGACCGCCACCAATCCGGCGTGGTCCTCGACATGACCCTGCTCGAGAACCTGATCTGCGACCGGCTCAGCGACCGGCAGATCGTCCGGCGCAGGGTGATCCGCCGACGCGAGGCCGCCCGGCTCGCGGACAGGCTCACCGCCGAGTACGAGATCAAGGCGCCGCACTGCCACACGCCGATGCGCAACCTCAGCGGGGGCAACCAGCAGCGGGCCGTGCTGGCCCGAGAGCTGAGCGCGCCCACCGCGGTGCTGATCGCGGCCCAGCCCACCCGGGGTCTCGACATCGGCGCCACCGCCGATGTGGTGGAGAGGATCCTGCAGGCCCGCGACAGCGGCGCGGCGGTGCTGTACGTGTCGTCGGACCTGGCCGAGCTGAGGGCACTGTGCGACCGGGTGGCGGTCCTCAACGCCGGGAGGCTGACCGAGGCGCGTCCCACCGTTGAGGCCACCTCGCAGTGGCTGGGGGCCGCCATGTCGGGAGTGACGGGGGCCTCGCAGTGAGCGACGGCTCCACGGCCGGCAAGATCGCGGCCAGGATTCCGGCCGCCCGCATCCTCGTGCCGGTGGCCGGCGCGCTCAGCGGCCTGATTCTCAGCGCGGTGCTGCTGTTGGCGTTGGGCAAGTCGCTGCCGGACGCGTACGGCGCCCTGTGGGACGGATCGGTGGGCAGCGCCTTCGCCTGGGGCAACACGCTCAACAAGGGCGCGGCGCTGGCCTTCTGTGCCCTCAGCTTCGTGGTGTGTTTCCGGGCGCGCCTCGTGTCGGTGGGTCAAGAGGGCCAGCTCTACGTGGGCGCCATGGCCTCGACCGCGACCGTGCTGGCGTTCGACGGCGTCGTCCCGGCGGCGTTGGCCGTGCCGCTCGCGGTGGCGGCCGGCGGGGCCGGCGGAGCACTGTGGGGCGCGCTGGCGGGCCTGCTCAAGGTGCGGTTCGGTGTCAATGAGACCATCTCGACCCTGCTGTTGAACTTCGTGGCCATCTACCTGGTCGGATACTCGGTGCAGGTCGAGGCCCTGCTGCGCCAGGAGATCACCAACATCGCCACCGAGCCTCAGAGTCGGGCTGTTCCCGAGCCGCTGCGCCTGCCCCAGTTCGACCCCGACGGCGCCTCCCAGGCCCATGCCGGGGTCCTGATCGCGCTGGCCATGGTGGTGGTGGTGGCGTTCATCCTGGGCCGCACTGTGCTCGGCTTCCGCATCCGCCAGCTGGGCGGGAATCCGACGATGGCGGCCCGCACCGGCGCCCAGCCCGACTGGCTCACCATCAAGATCATGGCCATCTCCGGCGCACTGGCCGGGCTGGCCGGCCCGTCGCTGGTGCTGGGCGAGCAGTTCCGGCTCCGGGCCGACATTTCCGACGGCATCGGCTTCAACGGCATCGCCGCGGCGCTGATGGGGTCGGGCACGCCGGTGGGCGCAGCGGTGTCGTCTCTGTTCTTGGGCGGACTCAAGGCGGGCGGGAACCTGATGGAGATCCGCGCCGACGTGAACGCCTTCATAGTGCTGGTCATCCAGGGCATCGTGATCGTGCTGGTCGCGGCCGGCGCGATATCCATGAGGGGCGAGTCGCGCTCCATCCTCAAGCAGGCAGTCACAACGCTGCGGCTCGACCGGCGCCGGGCGGAGGAACTCACCGAAGACGCAGCCGGATCCCGGCCATGACCGCGCTCATCGCGGCCGGCGTTCGGCTCATGACCCCGATCTCCTACGTCAGCCTGGGCGAGGTGGTGGCCGAGCGAGCCGGAATGCTCAACATCGGGCTGGAGGGCGTGATGCTGATGACCGCTTTCGCGGCGGCCCTTACCGCGGGCGCCACCGGCTCGGCAGTGGCCGGCCTGCTGGTGGCCATGCTGCTCGGCGCAGTGCTCATGGCGGTGATCGCGGTGGTGGAACTGCTGTTCGACGCCGATCACATCGTGGTGGGCATCGGCGTCAACCTCATCGGCCTCGGCGCGACCACGGTGCTGTTCAGCGATCTCACCGACCGGGTGCGGCTGACGCCGAGCTTCGGCCGCATCGAGTTGCCCGGACTGGCCGACATCGCCGGGATCGGGCAGGCCCTGTTCAACCACTCCGTAACCACCTACCTGCTGATTCCGGTGACGGGGGCCATCGCTTTCGTGATGGCGAGAACCCGCTGGGGGCTGCGGGCCCGAGCGGTCGGCGAGACGCCCGCGGCGGTGGACGCAGCCGGCGTGTCGGTGGTGGCGGTACGGCTCCAGGCGATGACGCTGTGCGGCGCGCTGGTCGGCTTCGGGGGAGCGGCGCTGTCGATCGGCCAGCTCACCGGGTTCTCCGAGAACACCACCGACGGACGGGGATTCCTGGCCCTCGCCGCGGTCATCATCGGCCGCTGGAGCGCGCTGGGATCGGTGGGCGCCACCTTCCTGCTGGGTCTGGCGCTGGCGGTCACCGTTCAGGCGCCCACCTGGGCATGGGCTCCCGACATCCCGTCGTCGCTGCTGCTGCTGTTCCCCTACGCGCTCGCCCTCGTGTTCCTGTCGGCGCAGCGGGGTGCGACCGATCCGCCCGCCGCGCTGGCCATTCCCTTCATGCGGCGCCGCTGACCGACCGATCCCTATTGGCACCGGCCCGCTCCACAATCCGCTGGACTGCTCCCCATCCCGACAAGGAGGCCGACTATGGCGCCGCACGACTCGATCACCATCCAGAACGCAAGGCTGCGAGACCGGTCCGGATTGTTCGCCATCTCGGTGGACCGAGGCGCGATAGCGTCGGTCGCTGAGCAGACATCCGCGCCGGAGCCTTCGGGAGCCGCACTCGACGCCGCCGGAGGGCTGGTCACCGAGTCCTTCGTCGACGCCCACCTCCACCTCGACAAGGTGTTCACCCTCGCCTCGCTCGGCGAGCAGGCCCTCCACGAATACCAGGCCGGCGAGATGGGCGCCGCCATGAGAGCGATCGAGACGGCCTCGGAGGTGAAGCGATCCCAGGACGCCGAGCGAATGCTGGAACTGGCCCGGCGCACCCTGGCTATGGCCGCCCACTACGGCACCACCGCAGTGCGGGCCTTCGCCGATGTGGACTCCAAGGCGGCCACCCGCGGCGTGGAGGTGCTGTGCGCGGCCCGAGACGAGTTCGCCGGGGTGATCGATGTTCAAGTGGTGGCCTTCCCCCAGGACGGGATCGTGCGCGAGCCGGGAGCGGCCGATCTGATGCGCAGGGCCATGGAGGCGGGCGCCGACGTGGTGGGCGGCATCCCCTGGATCGAGCACACCGAGGCCGACATGGCCGAGCACATCAACTGCTCCTTCGACCTGGCCGAAGCCTTCGACGCCGACGTGTCGATGCTGCTCGACGATGCCGGCGACCCCGGCTTGCGCACCCTGGAGACAATGGCCTCGGAGGCCCTGCGGCGGGGACGGCCCGGCCGGGCTCTGGCCCACCACTGCCGGGCCATGCAGCTGTACCCGGACCCCTATTTCGAGCGCCTGACGGCGCTGCTGCGCTCGGCGGAGGTGTCGGTGGTGTCGGATCCCCACACCGGGCCCCTCCACGCCCGGGTGAGCGACCTGATCGACCGGGGCGTCAACGTGGCGCTGGGCCAAGACGACGTGTCCGACGCGTACTACGCGCTGGGGCGCGCCAACATGGCCGAGGTGGCCTTCTTGGGCTGCCACCTGCTGTGGATGATGCACCGGGAGGGCCAAGACCGCCTCTACGACGCCGTGACCGTCAACGCGGCACGGGCGGTCGGCGTGACAGATCACAGCCTCGAGCCCGGACACCCCGCCAACTTGGTGGTGCACCGCTGCGACAGCATAACCGACGTTCTGCGATTCCATGAAGCGCCCGCTGCGGTGATCAGCCACGGCCGGCTGGTAGACCAAGCCCACATGGCCGAGGTGGCAGGCATCGCTGAGCAGTGACCGCGAACCGCGGGCTCTCGCAACTGGTCCCCGCCCCGAGGCCGGGGCGGTCGGAGGGAGCGAGCACACCCCGCGCCCGCCCGGCAGCCGGAGTTGAGGCCGTGCTCGAGGCTGGATGGGGTAGCGCCGGGGCGCAGGCTTCGGTGACCGGGCCGACTCGACCGATGACGGTGCTCGGGGGGGTGGCTGGACGGTACGTGATGCTGGCCGGGGGTGACGGAGGGGACTTAGAGGCCGAGCGAATAGGTGAGCGATTCCGGCCCATACGGACGAGGCCGTGGCCCGAGCGGCCCGTGAGCGCAGCGAACAAGAGCGGGAAAGGCCCCTTTGCGACGCGAGAGACTCTCACCTATCCGCGCACCCCCTTGGTGTGCCTGGAGGGTCCGGGAGGCGTCGAGTTGCCGGTCTCGGTGGTGGTCGGCCCCGGGGTGATCGACGACGCTCTTGACGCACCGTGGGCGGTGGTTGTGGGCGAGGGCGCGGTCAGGACTCGCCGGCGGCGGATCGAGGTGGCGGACTGGCGCGACGACCGGGTGGGCACGGCCTCCGCCGGTTTCGACCCTCGAAGTGTGGCGCTGACGAGGGAGCTGCTGTCGCAGGCAGCCAAGCCGCCCGAGCCCGCTGCCGTGATGGAGCGGGCCGAGTCTTTCTGCGCCGCGCTCGCCGCTGGGACGGGCCCGACGCTGCAGCAGGGGGCCGAGGCGCTGATTGGGCTCGGCTTCGGCTCGACACCGGCCGGCGACGACTTGGTGGCAGCCGCTACAGCGACCTTGTGGGCGGCCCGCTCCGGGGCTGCTGCCAAGGGGCGCCTTGAGATCCTGCGAGCGGTGATCGAAGACCGCTCAACGCACACCGCGCCGCTGTCGGGCGCGCTGTTGCGAGCCGCGGCCCAGGGCCGGGCGGCCCCAGCGCTGCGAAAGCTCGTGAAGTCGCTCGCCTCCGGCCACAACCCTGAGAGAGTGATGCAGAAGCTGTTGGCACTGGGCCACAGCTCCGGCTACTTCCTGGCCGCGGGGGCGTTGGCCGCGGCGGAGGCTGTCACCAGCAACCGAGGCTCGCTGGCTTGACCTCGCGCCGGCACGAAGCCGGACGCGATCACGCTGTGGTGCCGGCCAGCCACTCCAGATAGTCGGCCACCGCCGCGCCCATGGGGTACTCAACCTCGTAGGCGAGGTCGCGCCGAGAGGCGGTCAAGTCCATGGGGCTGGTGGGGTTGCCGTACTTGGTCATGGAGTCTTCTTGGGTGACCTCCAGGGCGATGGAGCGGCCCGCGGCCTGCTCGATGAGCGAGATCACGGCCGAGATGGTGTGGAGCTCGCCCATGGTGGCGTTGTAGACCCTGTTGGGCACTCCGGGCGCGAAGGCGGCCTTGACCAGGCCCTGGGCCCCGTCGTGGGAGTAGGTGTAGTCCATGCCCTGGCGGTGCAGGTCGGGCTCGGCGATGCGGTAGGGGCGCTCGAAGTGGGCGCACTCGATGAGCTGTTTGAGGAGCTTGCTGGGACCGCCGCCGGGCACGCCGTGCCAGGGGCCGAACACCCCGCCGAAGCGGACCACCGCGGTGTCGAGCCCGTAGGAGTCGGTGTAGTTGTGGCACAGCCACTCCGAGGCCAGCTTCATCGAGGCGTACAGCGACGGCGGATACTCGCTCACCACGCCGAGGGTGAAGTCCTCCAGCGTGTCGTCTTCGGGGGCCACCCGGCGCCGGCCCATGGTGACCACGGTGGAGCTGCAGAACACCACCCGGCGCAGCCCCGCCATTCGGGCCGCCTCCAACACGTTCATGGTGCCCATCACGTTCACCCTCACCCCGGCCACCGGGCGGGGGATCAGGTCCCGGGTCAGCAGCGAGGCGGTGTGGATGATCCGCTCGACGCCGTGGGACTCGACGGCGCGCAGCAGGTCGCCGATGTCGCCTATGTCGCCCTTGACCAGCTCCACCGAGCCGGGGTCGAGCCGCTCGGCCAGGTTCCGCTCGCTGAAGGCGATGTCGTAGAGGACGGGCCGCTCGCCGTGCTCGGCGGCGATGCGGGCCGCGGCCAGCGATCCGATCATCCCCGCCCCGGTGATAAGCGTGGTCATCGTCAGTTCCTTTCGGCGCCGTGTGGAGGCGGGGCCACCCGACTGTCTAGCTGGCCCGGTTGCTCGGCTTCCTATCGGGATCGGCGAAGAGGGCGCGCAAATGGGGTGAGAACCCTTCGCGCCGCAACGGGGTCATTCCCGCCCACCTTCGCGGCGCTCACGGGCCGCCCAAACCACAGCAACACAGCCCACGGCCTCGCCCGTATGGGCCGGATTCGCTCGCCTATTCGCTCGGCCTCTACCCTGTAACGTCGCCCCGCCAGAATGGAGGACTCGACCTTGGCTGAAATCGACGGCGGACAGCCGCTGCGAGAGGTGGTGGCGAGCCAGATTCGCCTGATGATCCTTGACGGCGAGCTGAGTCCGGGCCAGCGGCTGGTGGAGGGCCATCTCGCCGAGCGGCTGGGGGTGAGCCGCAATCCGGTCCGTGAGGCGATGCGTTCGCTGGAGGCGACGGGGCTGATCGAGGTGGTGCCCAGGCGGGGTGCCCATGTGTGCGCAATCGACCGGTTGGAGGTTCACCACATCCAGCAGATCCGGATCCTGGTGGAGGGGTACGCGGTCGAGCAGGCCGCCGAGTTGCAGGATCCCGACGCCATCGAGAAGATCCGCCAGTGCATGGACGAAGGACGCGGCGCCACCGAGCGGGGGGATGCGGTAACCGCCGCCCTATGCCACCGGGAGTTCCACATCGCGGTGGAGAAGGCGGCCGGGATCCCGTTCCTTCAGCAGGTGCTCGACCCGCTGCGCCAGCAGACCGAGTTGGTCTTCTCGGTGGTGACCGACAGCCGGGGCGACATCACCTGGGAGGAGCACGAGGCCATCTACGACGCCATTGCCGCCGGCGACGCCCCCCGGGCCCGCGAGATGAGCCGCCGCCACATCGTGAACGCGCTGGAGTCGTTCGAGATGGCCGTCGAGCCCGCCTCGACATAGAGCATGCGCGGATGGATGGCAAGCCTCTCGGGTGGCAGCGGTGTCCTTCCCGCTCTTGTTCGCTGCGCTCACGGGCCGCTCGGGCCACGGCCTCGCAAGCTCGGCCTCTTGACCCCTAGTTGACCGCAGCCCAGCTCCGCGAAGAGGCGGGGCGGTGGCTGGCCGCCGACCCCGATCCCGACACCCGAGCCGAACTGCAGCGCCTGCTCGACCGCGACCCGGCCGAACTGGAGCGTCGCTTCTCGCCGCGGCTCGCCTTCGGCACGGCCGGCATCCGGGGGCCGATGGGGGCGGGGCCGGCCCGCATGAACCGAGTGCTGGTGAGAATCGTGACCACGGCACTGGCCCGGCGGCTGCTGCAGGACGGACCGCCCGACGGCGGCGTGATCGTGGGTTGCGACGCCCGCCACCGCAGCCGGGACTTCGCCCTCGATGCCGCCCGGGTGCTGGCCTCCCACGGCATCGAGGTTCAGATGCTGCCGGAGCCTGCCCCCACCCCGGTGCTGGCCTTCGCCGTCAAGCACCTCGAAGCGGCAGCCGGGGTGATGGTGACCGCCAGCCACAACCCGCGCTCCGACAACGGCTACAAGCTCTACTGGCGGGGCGGCAGCCTGCTGGCCGCGCCGATAGACGGCGAGATCAGCCGCATCATCGACAACACCGCCCCGCCGGACCCTGGCGACCTGGCACCCGCCGACGACCCCCGCATCACGCCTGTGGGAGGTGAGGTGGTGGAGGCCTACCTGGACGCGGTGGCGGGCCTGCTGGCGGCTGAGCGCGGATCGGTGAGAGCCCATCGCGGCGCAGCGGGGTCATTCCCGCTCTTGTTCGCTGCGCTCACGGGCCGCTCGGGCCACGGCCTCGCAAGCTCGGCCTCTGGCACCTCACGCTCGGTTCGGATGGCCTACACGCCCCTTCACGGGGTGGGGGCCGACATCTTCGGGCGGGCCTTGGCCCGAGCCGGGTTCGACCTACCCGCGGTGGTGGCCGATCAGGCCGAGCCCGACCCCGACTTCCCGACCGCGCCGTTCCCCAACCCCGAGGAGCCCGGCGTGCTCGACCGGCTGCTGCGGCTGGCCGCCGACACCGGCGCCGATGTGGCCCTGGCCCACGATCCCGACGCCGACCGGTTGGCGGTGGCTGTGCCCGACCGGGGGCGGTGGAGGGTGCTGACCGGCGACGAGACGGGCTGCCTGCTGGCCGAGCATCTGCTCAGCCGGCCGAATGTGTCGGGGAGGCCGAGACTGGTGATCAACACGGTGGTGTCGTCACGCCTGCTGCCGCGCATCGCGGCCCATCACCGCGCCGACTGGGCCGAGACGCTCACCGGCTTCAAGTGGATCATGAAGGCCCGCTCGCAGCGACCCGGACACGAGCTGGTGCTGGGCTACGAGGACGCTCTCGGCTACGCGGTGGGCGAGGCGGTAGGCGACAAGGACGGCATCGGGGCCGCCCTGGCCGTGGCCGAGCTCGTCGCCGGCCTGAAGACCGAGGGCCTGACGCTGCTCGACCTGCTCGACGACCTGCACCGCCGCCATGGCGCCCACGCCACCGGCCAGCGCTCGATCCGCTTCGAGTCGCCCACGGGTACCGCCGGCTCGATGCGCAAGGCCACCGAAGCCCTGCGCCGAACCCCGCCAACCGAGCTGGCCGGAGCAGCGGTGACCGCGGTTCACGACCTAGCCGGCGGATCGGAGCACCTGCCGCCGGCCGACGCAGTGATCCTGGAGCTGTACGGCGCCGAGGCCAGGGTGATAGTCAGACCAAGCGGAACAGAGCCCAAAATCAAGATCTACGCCGAAGCCGTAACCGAAACCACCGGAACCGAAGACAACAGCCAACTGCAAGCCGTCCAAGCAGAGGCCCGCCAGCAAGTAGCAGCCCTCCTAACCGCAACCGCTGCCCTTATGGCAAATGTCACATCATCATAGCAATACACGAATTTGTGTCCTCTTCGGCTTGCAAGGCGGCGAGGCTCTGCTGGCTCACGCGCAGCGCCGTAAGTCGCGCCACGACCAGGACGCTCCTTCGACCAGCAATTCGGGGTCGCCTGTCCAGAGCGTCGCGCCGTGTGCCGCCGCAGCAGCCGCCGCGAACGCGTCTGCGTAGGCCATCGGGTGGTCGGCCTTGATGCGCGCCGCCTCCAGCACTCGACTGGTGGTCGGCAACTCTGCCGCCACTACTTCTTGCAGGTCTCGCGTCGCGGCCAGAGCCTCAGACTCTCCTACCCGTCGGCGCACGATGTAGAACACCTCGCCCAGGTTGATCCAGCTGACCACGGGTTTCTGCGCGGCGAACAACTCGGCGACCAGAGCGGCGGCCGGGTCGCTGTCCTCCAAGTAGCGCAGCAGCGCCCACGAGTCGAGCACCACTGTCAACGCGACGCCTCACGCTGGCGCTCAGCCCGGCGCTCGGCTTCCAGCTCCTCGCTGAGGCCCACACCGCGGAATCTGCCTCGAAGTGTCTGCGGCTCCCGAACCGGCCGCAAAGCCAAATGGTCGTCGCAGTCCCAAAAGGCCACTCGGTCGCCTGGCTCGATACCGAAGCGGTCGCGCAACTCCTTGGGAATCACGACCTGCCCCTTCACCCCAACCCTGTGAGTCATACCAAAGAGTATAACCTGACTCGACTCTCACAGCTAGACGAGGGCCTGCCAGCAGACCAGATGAACGTCGTCGGCGGTGATCTCCGGCAGGGGCTCAGGCGCCGGCTGCGGCTGAAGGCCCTGCTCTTCGACCACGGTCAGTATCGCCTCAGCCTGCTCAGCGGGTGTCGGTGAGTTTCGCAGCGCCTTGCGAACCAAGCGGGTGACCCGCTCGGTGTAGGGCGCTTGCAGGGCGTCGATGGCGGTGCCGACCTCCTCGTCGGTCATCTGTGGCGGCGGATTCGCTCGCACGATCTCGGCCGCCTGACGCAACGCCGCAGGAATCTTGGGTTCGAGGTTGGCCTTGTCCGAGAAGTGGTTCCAGCGCGCCACGATGTCGGCCTGAGCAACCTCCCAGGCGTCGAAGGCCGCCGCGGCGCTTGCATCGTCGAGCACTCGAGGCGTCTCGAAGTCGTCGGCGGGTCGGGCGAGCCACAGGCATTCGAGCGTGTCGCTGCGCACTTCGCCGGAGTTGGCGACGAACCGGAACTGTGGATGATCGTCGTCGCCAACCTTGGCGCAGAACACATAGCCAGCCTCACCGCCCGCACGCACAGCCATCCCGGAGCCTGTCCCCCAGGGCAGCCACTTCAGGCGTGCAGCCGTGTCAGGGTCTTCAAGGGCGCGGCGAAGTTCGGCCCTGAACTCCTCGCCGGACTGCGCACCGAGTTCGGTGCCGCCCCGCTCGAAGATGGCGGCGTCCTCGGCTCGGAGCCGGTCGATCTCTTGGCGGGTCAGGCTGAAGCTGCGGTCGAGGCGGTGCTGCTGGTCAGGAATCACCTCACCCACCCCGATCGAGGCCGCGGCATGGGCGATCTTGTGGTTGAGGCGCTCTTCGAGGCCCAACAGTTCGTCGAGGCGGGAGTCGGGGAACACGCAGCGGATATGCACCTCCCGATGCTTCGATCCGATCCGGTCGATGCGACCGTGGCGCTGCACCAGCCGCATCGGGTTCCACGGCAGGTCGTAGTTGATGATGTGGCGGGCCTGCTGGAGGTTGACTCCCTCGGCCAGCACGTCGGTGGTTATGAGGATGTCGTAGAGGTCCGGGTGGCCCGAGCCGGGCGCGGCCGTGACGGGAGCGAAGCCCAGCGCCGGGTCGGAACCCTTGGGGCCGCCGCTGCTGCCGGTGTGCGACGCGATCCGGTCCCGGTAGACGGCGAGACGGTCGTCTCTGTGAACTGCGTCGGTGAGGAAGTCGAGGATCCACTCCACGGTGTCGGCGTAGTAGGTGAACACCAGCACCTTGCGGCGGTCACGGGAGTCTTCGGCGCCGATGCCCTCGGCACCGGCTTGGCGCACTATCTCGGCCAGCTCTTCGGCCAGCGCGGCCAGCGTCGGATCCTGGTCGCGGGTCACCGACAGGGCCTGTTCGGCGAAGTCGTTGAGCAGGCGATGGTCGCGCCGGGCGTGGGCCACCATGCGCTCGGTGTCGAACCCGGCGGCATCTTCGAGGTCTTCGACATGGGCGTCGAGATACTTGTCGATCTCGTCGAGGTCGTCGGAGTCGGTGCTCGCCCAGTCGGCAACGGCGCCGCCGGTGGGGACCTTGCCCTGGTGCTCGGCCAACTCGGCGAAGGCCTCGCAGCCGGCTGCCATCCGTCGACACGACTGGGCGAAGGCCCAGGGCGACGACTCGAACCGCTTCAGGAGACCTGAGCGCAGCAGTCCGGCCAACTGGAGCTCGTAGGCGTCGGGGTTCTCCTTGCTGGTTCGATAGTTGGAGGGCACGTAGCGGGCGAGCGTCAGCACGCTCTCGTCTGTGTCCGGGCTGGCATCGGGGTTGAGCGCCGCCGCGAGCCGGTCGAAGAAGCCCGGCAGCACGCCGTCCAAGTTGTAGGTGACCTTGTGGACCCGAGGGGTGGGAAACACGATGGGCTGCTCGGTGCCGTCGATGCGAACGGTGTCGTTGGTGTAGTGCTTCTTGACGAACGAGCGGGTGCGCCGCACCGCTACCGAGTCGAGCACATCGAAGAGGTGCTGGGGCGACAGGTCGTTGGGGTCTTGTCGCATCGCTTCTGTGAAGTGGTCGCGCAGCGAGCGGATCCCGTCGGCGGCGAAGATGCCGTCGTTTCTTAGGAAGTAGCCGAGCAGGTGGTAGAGGTCCATCAGGCTGTTGTTGACCGGCGTGGCGGTGAGCAGCACGAGCCGCTTGGGCGGGCGATCAGCGAGGAGGCGGCGCAGAGCCTCGGCGCGCTGGGTGGAGGGGTTGCGCAGGTTGTGTGCTTCGTCGACGACGACGAGCGCGTAGCTGCTGGTGTCGAGCTTGAGTGTGGGTGGCAGCGGACTCCCGGCTTCCTCGGCTCGGCGCGCTCTTTCTCGGTTGAGTCGCGGGTCTGCGGTGAGCTCCTCAAAGGAGACCAGCTCCATGGCCAGGTTGTGCTGGGCTCTGAAGGCGTCCCAGGGGCCGTCTCGCAGGGTGGCCGGGCACACCACCAGCACGCTCTGTCGGCGCTCGATGGCGGCTTCTTCGATGAGCTTGCCGGCGAAGTAGGTCTTGCCGAGGCCGACCTCGTCGGCGATCAGCACTCCGTTGAACTTCTCGAGGAGTTTGCGGGCGCGCCACAGGCCGTCCTTCTGGAACGAGGTGAGCTCGATGCTCGAACGCGGGGCCTTGGCGTCGTCCTCGTCGGCCAGATCGCGCTGGTAGCGCTCCCAGAGCATGCGCAGGTAGATGAGGTGGGGCAGATGTGGCTCGAAGCGGGGTTCGAACAGGGCTGCGAGGTCGTAGTCGGCCGCGCTGTGCCACAGTTCGTCGAACCACCGCTCCACCTCGGCGACGGTGTGGGTGGAGTAGTTGCCGAGGTTGAGTTCGAGGTTGGTGCTGAGTCCGGCCCGGGTGAAGTTCGACGATCCCGAGACGACGCCGTGGGAGTGGGTGGCCACCAGGAAGGCTTTGCCGTGCAGGAAGCGGTCTTCGAGGCGGCGCACCTGCACGGCGGGCGAGCGCAGCCATTCGACGAGCCGCCGGGCTGTGCCGTCCGCCTCTCGGGTGAAGCCGAGCAGGTCGCGGTCGACCGCCAGGGCCTCTTCGTGGGCGCCGAGCGCGTCGCCGACGCGGCGCAGTGCGGCGCGCCGAGGGTTGACGGCTTCGCGGGCGAGCGCTCTGGTGCGGCGCTCGGGTGGCGAGGGCTCGGCGCCGATCAACAGCCGCACGCGGTTGAGCCGTTCGAGCGAGTCAGCGAGTAGCGCGTACCCACCCGCGTTGAAGTAGGCCGTCGCGATGTCGAGGCGCACATCGGCCACGTACCCGTCGGCCGCATGGCCGATGAACGAGTTGAGCGCATCCGCGACCGTGCCGCCGTGCTGGTTGACCACAAGCTCCGGCTTGGGCTCGCCGCTACTCATCGAATGCCCGGCAACAATGACGGTGACGATGCTGCAAGCGGATTGCTAGCATTCTGCGACATGGCGACACTGTATCTTCGCAACGTTCCCGATGACGTGGTTCGCAGACTGAAGCTGCTCGCCGCTCGTGAGCGGCTGTCGGTGTCCGCGATGGCGGTGCGGGAACTCGATGAGTCCACACGCCGAGCCGACAATGCGAGCCTCTTGGAGGGCCTGCCCGATCTCGAAGTGCCGATCGACGCAGTGCTCGAGGCATTGCATGCCGGTCGAGCGGAGCGGTGATCGTCGTAGATGCCTCGGCCGCGGTGCAGGCCTTGCTCGGTGACGATGAGCCGCGGCGGCTGCTCGGACAAGAATGGCTGACCGCCCCTCACCTGATCGACGCTGAGGTGCTGCACACACTGCGCAGGCTCGCGGCACGCTCGGTGTTGACCGAGGCACACGCCGATGCACTAGTTCAGCGATGGCGGCACCTGCACGTCCAGCGTTTCGCCATGAGTGGACTGGTTGATCAGGTGTGGGCGATGCGCAAGAACATCACAGCCTACGATGCCTGCTATGTGGCGCTGGCCCAAGCGTTGGACTGCACGCTCGTGACCGCCGACAGCCATCTCGCAGCCACCCCCGGTCTGTCGTGTTCGGTCACTCTGGTTGCTCGCTGACTCGCGAGGCGATCCCCAGATTGCAGTCTCAGCGCTCCGCTACCCATCCGGCTCGGTCAGCTTCCAGCCCCGCTCTTTGAGCACTCCAGCGGCGATCTCCGGCGACCGCCGCACAGCTGCTCGAAGTTGGTCGTCGCGAAATCGCTGCCGCGACACATTCAAGACGCTCTCCCAGCGGGGACGCGGCGTCACGAGCCGCTCCAGAATGCAGAACTCGATCAAATCCTCCAAACACGGCCGGAAGCGCCGCCCACCGACCGGGAGATGCAGATCGTCGGGCTTGTCCTTTGGCCGCCCGCAACGCTCCAGCATTTGCTCAAGATTTTCTGCGCGGCCATGAATATGCATGTGAGCTGCCGGGTAGTCATTGGGCGGGTCCCGCGTGTAGTCGTAGCTGGCGATTGACTCACCGGTGCCAGCGAACTGGAGCACATAGTGGCTCATGTTGGTTGTCAGGAACTGTCCCGAGTCATCAAGCGCGAGCGTGTGAAGAACTCTCAACTCGAGCCGGGGGCGTAGCTGCGAAGGCGTCAGCGCGATGGGGTCACCAACGATTCTGCTTCGGCTTACTCGATTGCCGATGACGGCACGGCCGCTCGACTCCATGGAGAAGGAGAGCCGCAGCCCGTTGGTAACGGTTCCATTCAACGTAGCTGAGAGTTCTCTGGCGAACCTCCGGGCTTCGC
This sequence comes from Acidimicrobiia bacterium, assembly GCA_022821685.1. Taxonomy (GTDB): domain Bacteria; phylum Actinomycetota; class Acidimicrobiia; order Acidimicrobiales; family Aldehydirespiratoraceae; genus Aldehydirespirator. The sequence goes on along the minus strand of JAJEDD010000025.1, from coordinate 20,506 downwards.
GAGCGAGATCAGGTCGGCGACGGCTCGACAAGGGACGACACCGCGAACCACACCGAGCGTGCGATCTCGCTTGTGAAGCGGCCGGCCTTCGCTTGAGCCTGTAGTTCCTCCCAGGTGCAGCCCGCGAGGGCCAGAGCGTTGTCAACGGCCTCGCGGACTCCCTCCTCGTCCAATATCTCGTACTCGATGTCGTCGTAGAGATCCTCGTTGGCATCCATTAGATCCTCCTCGCTCGATGGGGCCGGTAAGCCATCGGCCCGGCATCGTGGTCAACGCTCAGCATGCTACGCGGTGTGACATCTGTCGGGGCTCATTCCTTCAACTACCACGGCACCGGGACGTGATGGGGTCTGACGGCTCGAGGAAGGTCGAGACGACGAACCAGGCATCGTGCGCAATATGGCTTGTGAAGCGGCCAGCCTTCGCTTGAGCCTGTAGTTCCTTCCAAGTGCAGCCCGCGAGGGCCAGAGCGTTGTCGGTGATCTCGCGGACTCCCTCGTCGTCAAGCATGACGACCTCGACATCGGCGTAGGGATCCTTGTGAGAGTCCATATACCCCTCCTCAACCATCGTCATCGCTCCGTCCGGTGGTCTCACTGCCGTGCACCCTACGGGGTGCTGCTCGCGGTCCAGTGGCGGAAATGGATGAGGACGTTTCGCTGAGGTGCGGGTCGATCGCGGCGCTCAGCTCGTGCTGCTCGCGGTCCAGTGGCGGAAGTGGGTGAGGACGTTGGCGTGGTGGTCGGCGTAGCGGTCCGGGCGTTTGGCGTCGAAGGTGCCGTAGAGCACGGCCAGGTCGTCTTCGTCGATCCCGTAGAGGATGGCGACGCAGGCGTCGAGCTCGCAGATCAGGTCGGACTTGACCTCCGGGTCGTGGGCCGACCCGACCGGCACGCCGACCTCGACGGCCCACTCGGTGAACCGCTCATCCACCGCGGCGAGCCGCCCCGCGATCTGCGCCACCCGATCCCGCACCGGATCTCCCACCCCTGGATCCGGGATCGTCAACGAATTCAGTTGCTCGAACGTGAGGTTCAACTCGACCGTCCTACGCGCCTGCCAATCGCACGGCATCGACGACAGAACACCCAACAGGAGGGCCTCGTCTCGGGGTGTGCCTGCGGTTCGCAGGAGGAACGGGGCATGGTGTACGATGACCCGGTCTGGAGGGACGAGCGTCGTCACAAGTGTGCGAGAATCGGTGGCCCGCGTGACGTTTCGAAATGCGATGCGGGCACTTCGACACGGAAGCGTCCCCGGATCGCTCAGGGCAGCCTCCGAGAGTTCAGCAAAGGCCGACGAAGCAGTCCGGCTCTGCGACCAGCGCTTCTTGTGCAAGTGCGTCGTGACGGCCACCGGGTCCGCGCTGTCGTAGTAGATGCCAGTGTCGGGCTGCCAGAGGTTGAATGAAGTCCCCTTGTAGACGGGCCAGATATCACCTTCCGACGGATGGGCCGGGTTGCTGTCAGCCCTGCGTTGCCTCGATTCGGTGGTAGCAGGCGAGGACGGCGTCGCGTCGCTCATCCCACTGCCCCGGTTTGCCGAAGGTGTCGTAGACGACAGCTATATCGTCGGGGTCGAGGCCGTACAGGTGGGCGACACAGGCGTCTAGTTCGCACAGTGCCCGCTCCTGCGCCCCCCCCCCGGCAGCGATTTCGGCGCGCGCCGCGGCCGAGACGTCTACCTCGGCGGCCCACGCATCGAATCGCTCGTCGCGGGCTGCCAGGCACACGGCCAGTTCCGTCACCCGGTCGCGGACGGGATCGCCTTCACCGGGATCAGGAATCGCAAGCTGGTTGAGCTGCTCGAAGGTCATGTGCAGTTCCACCGTCCGGCGGGCCTGCCAGTCGCACGGCATCGAGCAAAGCACCCCGAGCAGAAAGGCTTCGTCCCGAGCCGAACCGGCCGTCTGCAACAGGTAGGGCGCCTGATTCACGATCACTCGATTTGGCGGAATAAGCGCCGCCACCAGAGTGCGAGAATCTGTGGCCCGCGTAACGTCTCTGAACGCGATACGAGCACGACGACACGGCAACGTCGCCTGGTCGTCGAGCACAGCTTTGGGCAGTTCCGCGAACGCCGACGATGCGGTACGCCCCTGCACAATGCGCTTCTGCTGAAGCTGAGCGGTGATCTTGTCTGCATCAACGCTGTCGTAGTACACACGAGTGTCGGGCTCCCACAGGTTGAACGACGCACCCTTGTAGACGGGCCACACGTCGCTCACGATCCGTCGCTTCCCGACCGGCGCGCCGCGGCGCTGAGATCCTTCGCAACCCGGGCCTGGTCGCCTGGCGGCTTTGCGGACCGGGCGGAAGCGCCATCGTCGTTCACGAAGAGGCCCCTGTCGTTGGTGGCGTCGAACTCGCGGACCGGGCGGAAGCGCCATCGTCGTTCACGAAGAGGCCCCTGTCGTTGGTGGCGTCGAACTCGCGGACCGGGCGGAAGCGCCATCGTCGTTCACGAAGAGGCTCCTGTCGTTGGTGGCGTCGAACTCGCGGACCGGGCGGAAGCGCCATCGTCGTTCACGAAGAGGCTCCTGTCGTGGGTTGCGTGGAACTCCGCCACTGCTCGGAAGCGCCACGCCCGTCGTCTCGGAAGAACCGATGGCGGTCTGTCGTGGCGTTGAAGTCGCCCTGTACCGGCCGGAACCTCCATCTCCGCCGAGATCTCTCTCTCTCTCTCTCTCTCTCTCTCTCTCGGATGGCGTGCCGTCGCCGGTGAAGTCGCTTCCGTCGAAGCGCGGGTGCTGCTTCATCTTGCGCCACACCCGGAACGCAGCCCGGCTCGGCACCTGAGGGAACGCTGCTGACTTCGACCAGCGGCGGAACTCCGACACCGGAACCCGCTCCGGCCCCTCGTTCAACAGCTCGCGATAGTGCACCTGCGATGACGCAGGCCCGGGGTAGATCTCCACGTACGGCTCGGTCAGTGCCGCTGCTGCATCCTCCCCGAGGCTCGGCTCCCCGATCGCCGGCCGCGAACGTGCTGGCGCAGCTTCAAGGCCGCCCCCAGTCCGGTCGCCGATGAGATCGCCGCCCACTGTGTCTTGTTGGCTTGCCGGTGCGGCCTCAAGGCCACCCCCAGGGCTCGGAGCCCGGGTTGTGCTTGCGGACGGCGACGAGAGCGAACGTGTAGCGCCCGTCGACACCGTCGAAGGCCCACTGGCCGGTGTTGAGGCAGGTAGCGACAGAGATGACTTCCTGACCGTGGTGAGGGCCACCGTGTAGGAGTTGTGTACCCCGTCGAACACCCAGCCCTTGTGGTTGATGAGCGTGAGGACCGAGATCGCCGGAGCTGCTTGCAGAGAGAGAGAGAGAGAGCAGTTTCGCTCTGCGCGTCGGTGACCCGCAGCCGCCACTTCGTCATCCCCGCGTCCGACACGCCGGTGCGGGGCAGCACAAGCCCCATGCGGCCGCCGGGTCGGGCGAGTTCGAGGTTCGCCCAAGCGAAGGCCTTGTACAGGTCGGTCTGACCCGAACCCAGATTGGTGAAGGCTGCCTTGAGGACTTGCTTGAACGCCTCCGCAGCCGCCTTCTCGGCACGAAACGCCTCCTCAAGGTCGGGGCGACTGCGCTCCAGGGCATCGATTCGGGCTCTGCGTTTCGCGACCGGCAGAGCCCTGACTCCGGGCAGGTGCATGCCCCACCAGACCTCTCGGTCGACTACCACCTTCTCCCACGGGGGGTTGCCGATGAGGCAGTCGAAACCTTCGCGGCCCTCCCTGCGGAACACTTCGGGGAAGGCCGCGGGGAAGTGCACCGGATTCAGGTCCTCCAGAGCGGCGCGCACTTCGGCGGCGGCGGCCACCCGCTCGATCACCGCCGGTTCGAAGTTCTCGGGAAGGTCGCAGGCGCCGGCGCGGTGCGCCGCGACCACATCGAAGATCGTCCGTGCCGGAGCGACCGCCTCCTGCGCTTCGAGGTGGGCTTCGCGGGCCTGTTCGATCTCGGCCTTGGTGGCGTCCGCGGTGCGAGCCAGGCGGTTCAACGCCTCGCCGGCCGCGTCGAGCATCTCGACGAGCTGATGGCGGCGCATGCTCGGCGCAGCCGGATCAGCGTCGGGCTCGAACACCCGCAGCACATCGTCGAGGGTGCCCACCCCGGTGAGGCTGTTGCCCTCGACCAGATTGTGGTCCAAGAAGCTCAAGGGCAGGCCCGGCACGAACGTGTGGACCCAGATCGAGAGCCGCGCCAGCTCCACCGCCACCCGGTTGAGGTCCACCCCGTAGATGCAGTAGCGGGCCACCTGGCGGCGCAGCAGCGAACTGGTCTCGATCTCGGCGTCGTCGCCCAGCTCTCCCAGCGCCTTGATCGCAGCCTTGCGCAGCCTCTCAAGCTCGGCGTGGACTCGGGCCGCCGCAGTCCGGTTGCGGCTGAGCCAGCCGGTCAGGCGCCGCTCGATGCGGTCCACTGCGGCCACCAGGAAATGGCCCGAGCCCATGGCAATGTCGGCGCAGCGGAAGTCGAAGAACGCCTGCTCCACGCCGGCGGTGTCGCCCGCCGCCGCGAGCGCGTCGAGGCGTGCCAGATGGTCGTCCAATGCCGGCTCGAGCGCATGGACGAGCAGGTGCTCCACCGCGAACTCCTTGGTGAAGTAGCTGCCGGTGCTCTTGCGCACCCCCGAGCGGTTGTGGAAGTAGACGCTGCCTGCGGCCACCCACACCTCGTCATCGGCGGCAGCGGGCACGAAGGTGGCGGCGCCCTTGAGCTCCTTCACGGTGAGGTCCTGCTCGGCGAGCGACAGCTGCGACTCCAGCAGACCCTCGTAGATCGTGCCGAACGTGCGCACCGACAACGACCGGAAGTCCACCGGACCCTCGCCCTCGGGGCTGCGGTCGATGAGCATCGACGCCAGGGCGGGAGCGAGTTCGGCGTCGGTCAGCGGCTGCATCGCCTCGATGGCCGCGCCCGCTGGACTCACGTCGGGATCGATCGAGAACAGCCCGCCGTCGTAGGCGGGCAGTCCCCAATCGACGTTGCCGGTGTCGATCGCGCTCCACAGCGCCTTGATGGCCCGCCACCTCGAAGTGGCGTGCTCGTCGTAGACGGCCTTGCCGCGATGGCGGTCCTCGGTGAACTGCGCCACCACCCGAGTGAGCGAATGGTCGGCATAGCGACCGTTGGTGCTGTAGGGGAACAGGTCCTTGGCCTCGGCATAGGCCACGAACAACACCCGGAACAGGATCACCATCACCTGCTCGTAGGCGGCCCGCAGCTCTGTCGGGCTCGGTTCCGCACCGATGCGCCTCGCCACCGCCGCAGCCAGTGCCGGGACCGTCTCGTCGTACACCCGGTCGCGCAGCCGCACGGCCAGGTCGGCCGCGAAACGGTCCGACGCCTCGAGGATCTCCTCGATGGTGCCGTCGGAATCGAGCGCCTCCGACGAGAACAGCAGATGCAGGTACCCGGCCTGCTCGGCGCTGAGCAGCGCCAGGTTGGCCTCCGCATAGGTCTCGGCTCGGCCCTTGCGGCCCACGCCGGTGTCGGGACGGGCCGCATACAGCCGGATCTCGCTGCCGCGGGTCAGCAGCACCCAGTCCGCGGCGTGGGCGTCGGCGTGGGCCAGCGCCAGCGAGACCGGCGTGATGCCGTCGAAACGCCGCGCCGGGGCGTCGAAGGGCTCGTCGTCGGAGCAGAACACCGCCGCGGCCCGGCTGTGGCCGTTCACCTTCAGCAGGTGCACATGGTTGGCGTGCTGCTCCAACCGGAAGCCGAGGCCCTCCACCAGACGGCGGCCCCGCAGACTCAGCACCCGGCTGCCCGCCCGGCTCGCCTCAGCCCAGTCCTTGCGCTTGGGCAGACCGGCCCGGAGCTCCTGGGTGGCGAGCAGGCCGACATTGCGCAAGCCCGCACCGAGGCGGGCATGGTCGGGCGCGTCGAGCCCGGCCAGAACCTTCTGCAGCATGCGGACCGCGGCGTGGGCGTCGGGCTCGCTCAGCGCGCAGTCGGCCACCCGCTCCACCGCACCGGCATCCAAGTCCATCAGCACCGCCGGGTTCTCACCCACCGGGCCACAAGCTGCCAGGCGCACCTGGCCGCTAGCCCCAGACCCGGGCGCGGGTGTGCCCGATGTCGGCGACGGGTAACCCACCACCAGCAGCACGGGGCTGGCCCGCCCGCCCCGGCGCTTGAGGTAGCCGTCGCGCATCCGTTGCGCCTGCGGGCGCTGATTCGACGATGCCAGCACCACTTCCAGGCCGTTGGGCACGACCCTGCCGGCGCAACGCTGGAAGAACGCCTCTTCGGGCGTCAACGCAGCCGGAAACCCCTCCGGAGCAGACCAGCCGTCGGGATCACGCGCCGCGAGAAACTGATCAGCCCAACTCACGGTCCCCCCGACTGACTGTCCTGCGGGCTCCTACAGCGCCTCACCGATATGAGAGCGACTGTCTGGCCCATGGCCGCGCACACTACAGGGCGAGACCAGGCCGGGGCATTACCTTGAAAATCGTGCATGTGATGGTTGATTTTCAAGGTTGGACCGATTGCTGGCGGCGGGATGGGTGCGGTGTGGGCAATAATCTCCGCCGCAGGAGGAGCGTATGACTGATCCGGCAGCGGCCGTTGAGATCGACGGCGTCACCAAGCGGTTCGGCGATGTGGTCGCGGTCGACAGCGTCGACCTTGCCATCGACGACGGGGAGTTCTTCGCCCTGCTCGGCCCGTCGGGCTGCGGCAAGACCACCACTCTGCGCATGATCGCCGGGCTCGACCTGCCCAGCGAGGGCAGCCTGCGCATCTTCGGCGCCGAGGTCGGGATGGCGCCCCCCGACCGGCGGCCGGTCAACACCGTGTTCCAGGCCTACGCCCTGTTCCCCCACATGACGGTCCGCCAGAACATCGAGTTCGGGCTGCGCATGCGGCGGGTGAAGGGTCCGCAGCTTGCCGAGCGGGTGGACGAGGCCATCGCCATGGTGCGCCTCGCCGGGATGGAGGACCGCAGGCCCGACCAGCTCTCCGGCGGCCAGCAGCAGCGGGTGGCGCTGGCCCGGGCACTGGTCAACCAGCCCAAGGTGCTGCTGCTCGACGAGCCGCTCGGAGCGCTCGACCTCAAGCTCCGCCAAGAGATGCAACAAGAGCTGAAGGACCTGCAGCGCACAGTCGGCATCACCTTCGTGTTCGTCACCCACGACCAGGAGGAGGCCCTCGCCATGAGCGAGCGGATCGGGGTGATGTCGGAGGGCCGCCTGCTGCAGGTCGGCACCCCCCGCGAGATCTACGAGCGGCCCACCAGCCGCTTCGTGGCCGACTTCATCGGCCGGACCAACCTCATCGACGCCACCGTGGAGTCGCCGGGCACAGTGCGTCTCGCCAGCGGCGTGCTCATCGAGGCGGAGACTTCAGCCCCGCCCGGATCCGATGTTGCGGTGAGCCTGCGGCCCGAGCGCATCCGGGTGCAGGCGCGGGGCCGAGCGGCCGCTGACGGCGCCGGCCTCGACGGCACGGTGGGCGAGGTCACCTATCTCGGCCATGCCGTGGTGTACTCCGTGGCCGCCGGCCCCACAGCCATCGAGGTGCGCCGCGAGGGCGAGATCGGCCGGCCCTTCGCCCCCGGCGACGAGGTGACCGTGAGCTGGGACCACGGCGCAGCCGCGGTCATCGAGGAGTGAGCGCCGATGCGGGTCGGCGGCCGGTCGTCTGAAGGCTCTGGCGCCCCCGACACCGCCGACACGGCGGGCGAGCCAGCCGCGGGGGCACGGCGCACGAGCGGCGGTCGAGCCTCAGGGGTGCAGCAGATGGGCGGCAGTCAAGCCACGGGGGAGTTGGCCGCGGTGCGGGCCCAGCGGCGCCAGGGCATGCTGCTGGCCTCGCCCGGCGCCTTCTATCTGCTGATCTTCTTCGTTGTTCCGCTGGCGCTGATCTCGGTCTACTCCTTCGCCACCCGCACCTCCACCGGCCGCACCTCGCTGAGCGACTGGAACGTCGAGTCGTACCGGGCCATCGGCGACGAGATCATCGTGGGGATCATCGGGCGCTCGGCCTGGCTCGCCATCCTCACCACCGCGCTGTGCCTGGCAGTCGGCTATCCGTTCGCCTACTACATCGCCACCCGGCCGCGGCACCTGCGGGCCATCCTGCTGGTGCTGGTGATGATCCCTTTCTGGACCAACGGCCTGGTGCGGGTGTTCGCCATCCGCTTCCTGCTGGGATCGAACGGCCCCGCCTCCGCCCTCAGCGAGAGCCTGGGATTCGGGACGTTCCGGATCCTGTTCACCCCCACCGCAGTGACCATCGGGATGGTCTACAGCTTCCTCACGCTGATGGTGCTGCCCCTGTACGTGGCGCTGGAGCGGATGGACTGGAGCCTCACCGAGGCGGCGCGGGACCTCTACGCCAGCGGCGCCCGGGCCTTCTGGAAGGTCACGCTGCCGCTGACCCGCTCAGGGATCGTGGCCGGCTGCGTGCTGGTGTTCGTCCCCAGCTTCGGCTCCTACGTGGTGCCCGACATCCTCGGCGGCGCCAAGACCCTGCTCATCGGCTCCTACATCGCCCGCCAGTTCCGCGACGCCCGCAACTGGCCGCTCGGGGCCGCGCTGAGCGTGCTGCTGATCGTGGCCATGCTGGTGGCGGTGGCGCTCAACCAGCGCACCGGCAGCGGCGCCGAGAGCACGCAGCGGCCCCGCACCCGGCGGCGGGGGCGGGCCCGGCGCGAGGCCGAGCCAGCCGCGGCGGCGCCATGAGCGGCAACGTCGAGGTGGGTCTGGGGCCGAGGACCCGGCGCGGGTTGGCCGCCTGGGCCTGGGTGGTGTTCGCCTTCCTGTACGTGCCCATCGTGGTGCTGGTGGTGTTCTCGTTCAATGCGTCGGCCCGGGTGAACATCTGGGGCGGATTCTCGTTGCAGTGGTACGGCGAGGCGCTGCGCAACGAGGTGATCACCTCGGCCATCCGGGTGTCGCTCATCGTGGCGCTGGTGTCGACAGTGGTGTCGGTGGTGCTGGGCACCGCAGTGGCCCTGGCCCTCGACCGCTACCGATTCCGGGGGCGCCGGGCCCTCGACGGCACGGTGTACCTGCCCATCGTGATCCCCGACATCACCATGGCGGTGATGCTGCTGGTGTTTTTTGCTGAGGCGTTCAAGTTCATCGACTCGTTCGGGCCGCGGCTCACCCTCGGCATCTCCACCGTGGCCCTGTCGCACATCGCCTTCAACATCTCGTTCGTGTGCGTGGTGGTGCGGGCCCGGCTCGACCAGTTCGACCGGACGCTGGAGGAGGCCGCCCGCGACCTCTACGCCACCGGGTGGCAGACGTTCCGGCGGATCACCCTGCCGCTGATCATGCCCGGCATCGCGGCCGGGGGGCTGCTGGCGCTGACCCTGTCGCTCGACGACGTGGTGATCTCGGCCTTCGTGGCCGGTCCGGGCTCCACCACCCTGCCGGTGTACGTGTTCAGCAGCATCCGCCGGGGCGTCACCCCCGAGCTCAACGCCATCTCCACGCTGATGCTCACAGCGTCGATAGTGCTGGTGCTGGGCTCGCTCGCGCTGCAGCGACGCCGAGCCAGCGCATCGCAGCAAACCCAGGTGCTGTAGGCGACGCCGCACCCTAGCTCACCCATCCGCTCGGCCTCTATAGTTCCCTTGCTGTTTCGTTGGCTCGCAACCGAGCCTTGGAGGGAGGAACCCATGACCACAGCGACAAACGCCGCCCCCCGTCGGTGCCGCCTCATCTGGGTGGCGGCAATGGTGGGCCTCGCTGGCCTGCTGGCCGCAGCCTGCGGCGACGACGATCCGGCCGCGACCGAGGCGCCCGCGACAGCCGAGGCGCCAGCCGCGACCGAGGCGCCCGCCACCACCGCGGCCCCGACCGGCGCGGCGGCCTGCGCCCCCGGCGAGACCGACGGCGACCTGGCCTTCTACAACTGGGCCGAGTACATCGACGACGAGCTGCTCGCCGCGTTCGAGGCCGAAACCGGCATCAACGTCGAGTACACGACCTACGAGTCCAACGAGGAGATGCTCACCAAGGTCGAGTCGGGTGCGGCCATCTACGACCTCGTCGTGCCCTCGGACTACATGGTCGACACCATGCGCCGCGACGGGCTGCTGCTGGAGCTGAACTTCGACGCCATCCCCAACGCGGCCAACATCGGCTCGGAGTGGGACAACCCGCCGTTCGATCCCGAGCACAAATACCACGTCGCCTACCAGTGGGGAACAACCGGCATCGGCATGAGCTACGAGGTGCTCGACCTGCTGGGTGGCGAGCCGTCCTGGGCGGTGATCTTCGATCCCGCCACCGCCGCGCTGGTGCCCGGCAGCATCTCCATGCTCGACGACGCCCCCGAGACGGTGGCGGCCGCGCTCAAGTACCTCGGCTACAGCATCCAAGACGTGATCAACAACCAGAACGAGGCCGCCATTCAGGAGGCCGGTGACCTGCTGCGGGCCACCAACGACCGGCTCCTCAAGTACGACTCGGTCACCTTCGGCGACGACCTGGTGAACGGCGAGGTGGACGTGGCCCACGGCTGGAGCGGCGGGTTCTTCCTGTCTTTCGCCGAGGCCGACGCCTACGACGACTACGTCTACACCATCCCCGCAGAGGGCGGGGTCCGCTGGGTCGACAACATGGCCATCCCCCACAACGCCGACAACATCTGCTCGGCGCACGCCATGATCAACTTCCTGACCGACGCCCAGAACGGGGCCACGCTGACCAACTGGACCTATTACGGCAGCCCCAATTCGGCCTCCACACCCTTCATCCTCGATGAGATCCTGGACGATCCGGGCATCTACCCGCCGTCGGAAGTCATGGCCCGGCTCGAGCTGATCCCCCATGCGGGCGACCTGGCCCTGATGATCCAGGACATGCACACCCAAGCCAAGAGCTGACGCCCAACTCGATTCGGTCGGGGCGCTCCAATCCGGGGCGCCCCGACCGGCGCGCCCGCTCTAGCCTGGCGCCATGACCACCATCACTGCCGATATCAAGATCGAGCCCGGCGCCGAGCTCTCGGTGGAGCTGCGAGCCGGGTCCCATCTGTGGCACGCCGACGAGCCCGCCGACGTGGGCGGCGCCGACACCGGCCCCAACCCCTACGAGCTGCTGCTGTCGTCGGTGGCGGCCTGCACCTGCATAACCGTGTCGATCTACTGTCGGCGCAAGGGTTGGGATCTGCATTCGGTGTCGGCCAGCTACACCCACGACCGGGTCCACGCCAACGATTGCAACGACTGCGAGGACGAAGCGGCGGGCTACATCGACCGGGTGCGCAGCCAGATCTTCATCGAGGGCGACTTCGACGACGACCAGCGCTCCCGGCTGGCCGACATCGCCCGCCGCTGCCCGGTGCACAAGACCCTGGCCCGGGGCATCACCTTCACCACCGAGGCGGTGTTCGCAGGCTGACTGGAGCGGGGCGCGCGATTAGCCTCTGGGCGATTCACCGAGAGGAGCGGCGGTGGCGGACGAGCCAACCTGGACTATGGGCGTCGAGGAGGAGTACCTGCTCGTCGAGCGCGACACCGGGGCCCTCATCACGAAGCAGCCCCCCGGCCTGCTGGAGAAGGTGGCCGACCTGCGCCACGGTCTGGTGGCCCGCGAGCTGTTCAGCTCGCAGATCGAGATCGGCACCGGCGTCTGCAGCGACGTGAAGTACCTGCGGGCCGACCTCGGGCTGCTGCGCCTGGCGGTGACCGAGGCTGCCGCCGAGTACGGGATGGCGCCCATCGCCGCCTCGTCACATCCGGTGGCGCGCTGGCAGCAGCAGCAGTACACCGAGGGCGAGCGCTACCAGGCCCTCGCCGCCGACCTTCAGGGCGTGACCCGGCGGCTGGTGATCTCCGGCATGCATGTCCATGTCGGCATCGAGGACCCCGACCTGCGGATCGATCTGATGGACCAGGCCGCCTACTTCCTGCCCCATCTGCTGGCCCTGTCGACCTCGTCGCCGTTCTGGGAGGGGCGCGACACCGGCCTCAAGAGCTACCGCATGTCGGTGATCGAGACCCTGCCCCGCACCGGCCTGCCCGAGAAGTTCGAATCGTGGTCCGACTTCAAGCGCCACGTCGACGTGCTGGTGCGGGCCGGGATCATCGAGGACTCCAGCATGGTGTGGTGGCACATCCGCCCGTCGGAGCGCTACCCCACCCTGGAGATGCGGGTGGCCGACCTGCCCACCAGGATGGAGGACACGATCGCCGTCGCGGCCATGTACGTCTGCCTGCTGAGGATGCTGTGGCGGCTCAAGCTCCAGAACCGCCGGTGGCGCAGCTACGCCAACTTCCTGCTGTCGGAGAACCTGTGGCGGGCCGAGCGCTACGGCGTGAGCGGCGAGCTGATGGACTTCGGCCGGGGCGAGCTGGTGCCATTCGCCGATCTGCTGGAGGAGCTCATCGAGCTGGTGAGGCCCGACGCCGAGGCGCTGGACTGCGTGGCCGAAGTTGAGCACACCCGCACCATCTGCCAGCGCGGCACCTCCGCCGACCGCCAGCTCGCCGCCTACGGCGCAGCGCTCGCAGACGGCGCCGACACCGACGAGGCGCTCAAATCCGTCGTCGACACGCTGATCGCCGACACGGTCGCGCCGCCCTCCGGCTAGACCGCTGCTGGCTCGCGCGGCCCCTTGGGCCCTGACGAGGCGGATCGGGCCGGCCGGCGTCGTGGCGGCGCCCAGTCGCGGGCGCGTATGCTCGTGCCATGGCCGGAGCGGTGGTGATGGTGATAGTGCTGGTGGTGCTGTTCCCGATGGCGGTGATGATCGGCGGCGGGATCCTGGCCGCAGCGCTGGGCAGCTTCTTGAAGGCCGACTCCGACGCAGCCAACCGCACTGACGAGGGCCCCAACGAGTACCTGGAACTGTCCCGCAAAGAGGCCGAGACCGGCTACCCGCAGTCCTAAGAGGCCGAGCGAGTAGGCGAGCAAGTCGGCGGGCTCACCGGTCGGTGGGCCAGGTCGGCGGGCAGCCCCGGTCGATCCACACCGCGGCGGCCACTGCCGCGAACACGGCGTCGCTGCCGTTGACGGGCTCGGCGCCGTCGTCGAGCACCTCGATCCTCACCGCCGGCATGCTGGCCGCGCCGACGATGCCGAAGGAGCGCACGGTCAGGTCGTGTACCACCCCGGCGGGATCGACGCCGAGCGACTCGCTGGTCACCCACGAATAGGCCATGTGGGCCGCGCCGGCGCAGTAGGACCGCAGCACGGTCTCGTCGAGGACTGCGCCGGCCCGCACCCGTACGCTGATCGTGCCGTCGGAGGTGATCTCGGCGGCGGCCGATCCCCCGCCGGGGCTGGTGATCCAGCCCGGCTCATCCCGGACCGCGGCCAGCAGCACCGCAGCCTCGGCCCAGCCCGCCCCTCGAATCTGCGACGAGGTGGGCGGGCCGGCCACGTCGACCTCGGTGACGGCCAGGCCGGGCGCGTGAGATTGGATCGCCTCGCGGATGCCCGGCGTGCGGGCCACCACGATCTCACCGGTTCCGTCGGACCGCACCCCCGCCGCCACCGGTGGACGCTTGGGACCGAGCTCGACCGTGTCGGGGCGCGACCACAGCACCCGCAGCGGCCGGCCGTGGCGGTCGGCCAGGCGGCGGGCGGCCTCGGCCACCGGCGAGTGGAGCTTGCCCCCGAAGGCCCCGCCGTTGCCCAGCGGCGAGGCCGGCTCGCCGCCGGGTTGGCACCAGGCCGCGTCGGTCTCCAGGTAGCCGGGCTCGGTCCAGCTGGTGCGCAGGGTGACGGCCCAGTCGCCCGTCGGCGCTTCCAGCGGCGGCGTCCAGGTGGCGGTGGTGCGCCGACCGGGCACCCGCCCGGCCAGCCGGCGGGCTTCAGCGGGCGTCTCGGCCACCACCCAGCCGTCCTCATCGGCTGAGTCGCAGCCCTCGCCGCCCCGCACCGCCACCAGGGCGCCCTCGGGCGCGGTGTCGTCGGCGAAGCCCCCGGTGCCGAGGGCCACATGGGGTCCGGTGGACTGCGGCGTGCCGCCCTCGATGCCGGCCCGCAAGTCGGCGGCGGCCCGCCGATCCGGGTCAGCTGGTTGGTCGGTATCGACCACGCTGGGGTAGATCTCCCAAGCGTCGAGTATGGGCTGCCAGCCGGTGCACCGACACAGGTGGGCAGCCAGGGCGCGAGCCGCCGCGGCCCGGTCGGCATGGACGATGCCCTTGGCTTGCAGGCCCGCGAAGCGGCAGATGATCCCCGGCGTGCAGAACCCGCACTGGCTGCCGCCGGTGGCCGCGAAGGCGCGGGCCCAGCCGTCGCGCACCTCGGCGTCGAGTCCTTCAAGTGTGGTGACGGCCCGGCCCGCCACCCGCCGGACCGGGGTGACGCAGGCCACCCGTGGCTGGCCGTCCACCAGCACCGTGCAGCAGCCACACTGACCCTGGGGGCTGCACCCGTCCTTCACCGAGCGCACGCCGAGTTGCTCGCGCAGCACGTCCAGCAAATTCAGATGCTCGTCGGCAACGAGCACCGCAGAGCCGTCGACAATGATCTCAGTGCTCAAGTCGATGCAGGCATCGGGCCGCCAACTCGGCCCTCAAGGCGGCAAGGGAAGCCGCTAAGCCTCTAGCTGAAGCTCTGGCCGCAGCCGCAGGTTCGCTGGGCGTTGGGATTGTCGATCGAGAACCCGGCCGACTGCAGGCTGTCGGAATAGTCGAGAGTGGCCCCCACGAGCAGCATCGCCGATGACGGGTCCACCACCACCTGCACTTCGCCAAAGGTGGCGGTGGTGTCGCTGTCGGCCACGTCGGAGTCGAAGTACATCTCATAGGAGAAGCCCGAGCAGCCACCGGGCCGCACAGCCACCCGCAGCGACAGCCCGTCCTCGTTCTCGGCCCGGATGAGTTCGGAAACCTTGTCGGATGCTTGGTCGGTGAGCGTGATCACGACAACTTCTCCCATGGTCGAGGGGATGCCGGCTGCGTCGGCCCAAAGCTAGCGCCCAGCCCCGCCCGAGGCTACTGACCCCACCGCCGGCCCTCGAATCGGCGCTACAACCGTCGCCGGTAGCATCGGGTCGGTGACCACGACCCTGCCGACCGCCGAGGCCGTGATGGATCTGATGAGGGGCGTGGTCGATCCCGAGCTGGGCAGCAACCTGGTGGAGTTGGGCATGGCCCGGGCGGCGCAGGTGTCCGACGACGGCGAGGTGCGGATCGAAATCGCCTTGACCACCTCGGGCTGCCCGCTGAGGGCCCAGATCCAGCGCGACGTCAAAGCCCGGCTGGAGTCCCTCCCCGGTGTGGCCAAGGTGCGCATCGTGTGGGCCGAGCTCACCGCCACCGAGAAGGCCGCGGCCATGGCCAAAGCCCGTTTCAACGTGTCGCAGCGAGCCCCCGACAACGCCATCCCGCCCACCACCAAGGTTCTGATGGTGGCCAGCGGCAAGGGGGGCGTGGGCAAGTCCACGGTCACCACCAACCTGGCCGCCGCCCTGGCTGAGGAGGGATTCAACGTCGGGGTGATGGATGCCGACATCTGGGGGTACTCGGTGCCCCGGATGCTGGGGGTGGACGGCGATCTGCGGTCGCTCGACGGCAAGATCGTGCCGCTCACCCGCCCCGTCGGCGAGGGTCGCCTCGACGTGGTGTCGATGGGCTTTCTGGTGGACCGGGAGGACTCGGCGCTGATGTGGCGGGGCCTGATGCTCAACCGGGCGGTGCAGCACTTCTGCGAGGACGTCGCATGGAGCGACGACCTCGACTATCTGCTGATCGACATGCCGCCGGGCACCGGTGACGTGCAGATGGGCCTGGCCAAGATGCTGCCCAGAGCGGAGATGATCATCGTCACCACGCCCGCGGTGGCCGCGCAGAAGGTGGCGGCCCGGGTGGCCGACATGGGCCGCAAGAACTATCTGCGCATCGTGGGGGTGGTCGAGAACATGAGCT
The DNA here is from genome assembly GCA_022821685.1 of Acidimicrobiia bacterium. Taxonomy (GTDB): domain Bacteria; phylum Actinomycetota; class Acidimicrobiia; order Acidimicrobiales; family Aldehydirespiratoraceae; genus Aldehydirespirator. The sequence goes on along the minus strand of JAJEDD010000025.1, from coordinate 4,669 downwards.
ATCTGGTGACCACCGACGGCGAGCAGCAGCCCGTGTTCGGCTCGGGCGGAGGCAAGGCGCTGGCCACGGAGATCGGAGCGCCCCTGCTGGGCTGCGTCCCGCTCGATCCTGCGGTGGCTGAAGGCTCCGATCTGGGCGAGCCCGCCGTGCTCGGCGCCGGTGCGGCCGCGAAGGAACTGAAGTCGGTGGCGCTGGCTCTGTCGGAAGAGCATGTGCCGCCGGTGGAGATGGCGGGCTGCAGCGCCCGGATGCTCGACGCCGCCGCAGCCGCCCTCGACGCCGCCGACGCCGAATAGCCGCTGGCCGGCAAACTCGCCGAGACTCTGCGCCAAGAGAGTGCGTGGATTGATGGCAACCCTCTCACGTCGCAGCGGCGTCTTTCCCGCTCTTGTTCGCTGCGCTCACGGGCCGCCCAAACCACCAACAACACAGCCCACGGTCCCGCCCGTATGAACCGAACTCGCTCGCCCACTCGCTCGGCCTCTGGGCCAGCTAGTTGCAGAGGCCTCCTGGGCTGACTCCTCGTCGACATATGGCGGTGCGCTCCACGAAGCTCAGCGTGTAGGGGCCTGGATCGTCGTCGGTCAGCCAGTTGCCGGCTGGATCGGCTGAGACCGCGATCCGGTAGCCGAGCAGGGAGTCGTCGGCGAGACCAATGATGTCTAAGCCGATATCGGCGACGCCTTCGGCTACGCCTGCCCGCGCCGTCACCACGATGCGGGACTGCGGCTCCTCCGACGCCAGGAGTTCCGCAACCCGCCGCCCGAGTTCCTCCATCGTGTCGGTGGCAAGGTCGTCTCCGAGCCCGGCCCGAGCCTCGGCGGTGAAATCGTCGGGAGCGCCCATCTCCGCGAGGTAGGCCGCGCTGGACCAGCCGGTGATCCCGGCCGCCCGGAACTGGTACCACACGGTGGTCGGCAGCTGGCGGGCCTGGCCCGTGGCTGTGATCGCGGTGCGCAGTTCAGACTCGGCGACAGTTGTGCCGGCGGCGTCACGCACGGTTACGAAGGGTGCCCGCCCACCAGCGAGGTTGAGCGGGTCGAGCGTTGCGACCACGGTACCCGCGGGAGTGTCGCGCACGTTGAGCACCTCGTCGTGGGACACACCCACAACAAACAGCGCCGCATCGGACTGCGGGCCGAACTCGTAGGGCTCGCCGCGCAGGGTCTCAGACGGATCGCCCTCATCGTCCTCGGGCACGGGCGGGTCCTCGGCCGCTGGCGTGGGGTCCTCGATCTCGGCGGCCGGCTCTTCAGCAGACTCGACAGACTCGCTGGACCCGCCAGACGCGACCGACTCACCGGACTCGTCGGACTCGTCGTCTGACGCTTCGGTGGCCGCGGCATCGTCGGTTACAGCAGCGCCGGTGTCGTCGGCGGTCGCAGCCATGTCGGCCATCACATAGGCCTCCATGGCCATGCCCGCGGCCTCCTGGGCCCCGGTGGCTGCCTCCCTGGCCTCTATGGCCGCCGCTTCGGCGCTGGCCACCGCAGCTCCGACCGCGGCAACGGCGTCCTCTGCCCTGGCCGCCGCGGCTTGGGCCATGGCCACCGCTTCAAGGGCGGCCTCGACATCGACCTGCGCCTGTGCCTGCGACGTGTCGGCGCTCTCGGGCGGGTCGCTGTCGGAGCCGCTCAACAGCGCGGCCACCAGGGCGGCCACCGCCACCAGCACCGCCGCGACGGCCACTACCAGGGCCCGCCTCGCCACACCCAACGACAGCGAGGGCGCCCGCGGCGGGGTCATCGGCCAGCTCCCATTGAATTCAAGTATTTCAGGGCACTGAACCCGCAGCGGTGATACCCACAACGGACGCCCCCAGCGTCATCGCCGCCGCACGAGCGGAGAGGCCGTGTCGAACCCCCGCGCCTCGGCCCCGATCAAGCGCCCGCCGCGGCCCCCTCTACGTGGGCCTTGATGCCCTGCACCACTCGCTGCATGTTGACTCGGTGCTCGGCTATCCGGCGGTCGATGATTCGGGTCTCCAGATCGGGGCGAGCGGCGATGATGTCATCGAGCCCCGACGGTCCCGGACCGAGGATGCCCCGGAAGCACAGCCGGGTGCCGCCCACTATGGGCTCGAGCTCGAAACGCCATCGGGCGCCGGGATTGTCCATGTTGTTGGTGCACCAGCCAAACGCAGCCTGCTCGTCGAACACGTCCACGAAGCACTGCGCCTCCCAGTCGCCCCGGCCCGGATGATGATTGCGGCCCACGAAGCGGGCACCCAGAGCAGCACCGTCGCAGCCTTCGGCCCATTCGGCTCCCTGAAACTCCTCGGAGAACCGCGCCGGCAAGTTGATGTCGGTCACCGCGGCCCACACATCAGCCCGGTCGGCCCGGATGTCGGCCTCGGCAACAGTGCCGGGACCGTCAGCGAGGCGCACCGGATCGCTGGGGCCCCGCTCATAGGTGCGGGCGTGTCCATCCACGTCCCGTTCGAGGTCGAGACGGCGACGCACAGAGCGGGTGGTGGTGAGCACCCCGTCCACCGCTGCGGTTGTGCCGGGGTCAATCTCCATTTGGGTCCTCGCTTGCTTGCCGGCCGTTGCGGACCTCTCGCACCTCGTTCACGTCGCGGACATCAGCGCCGCGGACATCCGTTCCGCCCGAGGCGCCCGCGCTGTAGCCGAACCCGAAACCGGGACCCGCCGACCAGCGGCCGACGGTGACCCTCTTGGCGAAGTGGCGCATCAGCAGCGACCTGACCAGCATCCGGGTGGGCAGGAACAGCAACAGCAGCCCCACCGCGTCGGTGAGGAATCCGGGCGTGAGCATCAGTGCCCCCGCCAGCAGGATCAGCAGCCCGTCCACCAGTTCGGCGGCGGGAAGCTCGCCGCGGTTCAGGCGGTTGCGGATCTGGTTGAGCACGCCCAGCCCCGAGCGGCGCACCATCCACGCCCCGGCCACCGACACGCCGATGAGCAGCAGGATGGTCCAGCCGATCCCCATGCCGCCGGCCACCTGAACGATCACATAGAGCTCCAGCAGCGGCACACAGAGCAGCAGCAGGAGCAGCACGGCGAACACGCCGCCAGCGTACGGGAGCAAGCGATTCGAGGACGACCCCGAGCGGCCGGCCCCGCCGAACGCTCCGAGCGGAACACGTCCCAGACAGTTCAGTGGGCGTGCGAGCGAGAACGGCAGGCCAGGCTCCCGAGCGAGCGCAGCACACCGGAGCGGGAACGTAGCCTTGTGTTCGCTGTGCCGACCCAGGATCGACCGCCGTCTGTAGACCGGCTAGCCCGCTCGCTGGTCGGCATCGACCTGCCCCCGCCGCTACTGGTGGACGCGGCCCGGGCCGCGATCGCGGCCAGCGACCCCGACTCGGCCCCCGATCGGGCCCGCGCCATCCGGCGGCGGCTGCTGACACCGGTGATCAACGGAACCGGCGTGCTGCTGCACACCAACCTGGGCCGGGCCCCGCTGGCGTGGACGCAGAGCGCCGACTACTCGAATCTGGAGATGGATCTCGACACCGGCGAGCGGGGCGACCGCCAGGCCGGCGCAGCCGCGCTGCTGGCCCGGGCCTGTGGTGCCGAGGCTGCGATGGTGGTCAACAACTGCGCCGCCGCGGTGATGCTGGTGCTGGCCGCGCTGGCCGAGGGCCGCGACGTGGTGGTGTCGCGAGGCGAGCTGGTGGAGATCGGCGGCGGTTTCAGAGTGCCCGACGTGATGGCCTGGTCGGGGGCGAGGCTGGTGGAGGTCGGCACCACCAACCGCACCCGCCGCCGAGACTTCGCCGAGGCGGTGGCCGACCCCGGCAACGACGTGGCCGCCGTGGTGCAGGTCCACCAGTCGAACTTCCGGCTGGTGGGATACACCGAGGCCCCCCGCACCGCCGAGTTGGCCGACCTCGGGCCGCCGCTGGTGGCCGACATCGGCTCGGGACTGCTCGACAGCCGCTGCCCGTGGCTCGACGGCGGTCCGCCCCCGTGGCTGGACTCCGAGCCGGCCGCCCGCCAGAGTTTGGATGCCGGCGCGGCCCTAGTGACGTTTTCCGGCGACAAGCTCCTGGGCGGGCCTCAGGCCGGCATCATCGCCGGTCGGGCCGATCTGGTCGAGTCCTGCCGCCGGCACCGACTGGCTCGGGCACTGCGGCCCGGCTCGCTGGTGCTGGCCGCGCTGCAGCACACCGCGCTGGCCTATCTGCGCCACGACGGCGAAGCCATCGACTTCTGGCGCATGGCCGCGCTCAGCACCGAGCAGCTCCGCGGCCGGCTCGGCGCCTACGACGGCCTGCGGGAGGCGGCCACCGCGGCCACCCCCGGCGGGGGCACCCTGCCCGGCGTCGAGATCGAGTCGGTGGGCGTGGCCGTGCCCGGCGACCACTCGCACCGGCTGAGAGCCCGGCCCCGCCCGATCATCGCCCGGGTGCTCGAGGGCGCCACCGTCGCAGACCTGCGCACAGTCCACCCCGACGACGACTCCGAAGTGGCGGCCGCGCTGCGCGAGGTCGCCGGCTAGCACGTCGACAGCAGAGGCATGATGCGAGGACGCAGTGTTGTGGCAGTTTGCGGCCCGGCCTTGCTCGCCGTCGCGGCCGTTGCCCTGGCGGGTTGCGCCGCCCGTGACGCCGGGGGCCCGCAGCAGCCCATTGTGTCAGCCGCCGCGACCACGCAGGGCACAACCACAACCCCGCCTGAGACAGCAGCGACCACAACCCCCC